>CAWBLS010000001.1:0-129136 GCA_963789695.1 uncultured Candidatus Saccharibacteria bacterium
ATGTATACACTGATTTAACACATATTGTTTGAAGTGTTAGATAACGTATTCCGCTACGATTTTTGGGATGTTGATAAGTTGGCCGACCAGTTGGTGGGCATTGCCGCTTCACCAGCGCTGCGCGATACGCTCACCGAAAATGTAAAGCGCGAATATGCACGACTTTCATGGGGTGATGTGGCAACCAAATGTATCGATTTGTACAAGCGCTCTCACCTAGGGGTAACGGCATGATCGGCCGAGGCATTGTACTGTATTTGCACGTTCACCAGCCTTGGCGTGTGCGTGAATACAGCATTTTCGATACGGCAGAGTCACACGAATACTTTAGCCCAACTAAAGACGCAGGGCGCGAAAATAAAGCAATCTTTGAAAAAGTAGCTGAAAAATCGTACCGCCCGATGAACCGCTTGCTGCAACAGATGCTTGATACTCACCCTGAATTCAAAGTTTCACTTAGTATTACGGGTACGTTTATCGAGCAAGCCGAACAATGGGGCCCCGATGTACTGGAAAGCTTTAAGGCATTAGTTGATACGGGCCGCGTTGAAATTGTCAACGAAACGTATCACCATTCGCTTGCCTTTTTCTACAATCGTGATGAATTTGAAGCCCAAGTTGAAGCCCATCGCACCAAGGTTAAAGAATTATTTGGCGTGGATGTTACGGCATTTCGTAATACAGAACTTGCCTATAATGACGAGCTGGCAGCGTGGGCGGATGATAACGGCTATAAGGCCATTTTGGCTGAAGGCTGGGACCCAGTACTCGGCTGGCGTAGTCCGAATTACGCCTATCGCCCTACCGGCACGAAAAACATCAAGCTATTGATGAAGAATTATCGCTTAAGTGACGACTTAGCCTTCCGCTTTAGTAATCAGGCCTGGGAGCAGTACCCATTGCAGGCTGGTACCTATAATGATTGGGCAAATAGCGCGCTGGGTGATGACGGTAATATATTGAACTTGTTTATGGACTACGAAACATTTGGTGAGCACCAGTGGGAAGACACAGGGATCTTCCAGTTCTTCGAAGATTTCGTGAGCCGTTGGCTAAAAGAAGGCGCTAACCGCTTTTATACGGTAAGCGAAGCTGCCGATACGTTCGAAGCAAAAGATGACGTCAGTGCGCCATATACCATTACTTGGGCGGACACCGAACGCGATTTGACCGCATGGCTAGGTAACAGCATGCAGCACGAAGCGATGCGCCACTTGTACGCCATGCAGGGCGACGTGATGCGCTCTGGTGACGAACAGCTTATCCGTGACTGGCGGCGCCTAAGTACGAGCGACCACGCCTACTACATGTGTACGAAATGGTTCACCGATGGCGATGTGCACGCCTACTTTAGCCCGTACGATTCACCGTACGATGCCTTCTTGTACTTTATGAATGCGCTTCGCGACATTCGCTTCCGCCTGATGGAGCATCATCATCATGGGGGCTTGTAGATGGCGAGACCAATTGTTCTCGGGAACGGCGAACTACACGTAGGGATTAACACATTTGGGTTAGTCCACGACTTTTTTTACCCCTATGTTGGGTAAGAAAACCACACGATCGGCCACTCGCTGCGCCACCGCGTTGGCGTATGGGTTGACGGTGCGATCAGCTGGCTTGATGATGGTAACTGGCAATTAAGTTTTAGTTATCCGCATGAAGTACTGATTGGCCACACTATTGCCGTTAACCGTTCAATTGGCATTATCCTTGAATTCGATGACTTAGTTGACGCTGAATACAGTGCGTTTATGCGTAATGTGCATGTGGTAAATATGCACGCCGATAAACGTGAAGTACGGGTGTTTTTCCATCAGGCATTTGTGATTGGCGATTCGCAGAGTAACACCGACACTGCGCAGTACTTGCCAGATGTTGACGCTATTTTGCACTACCGTGGTCGCCGCGCATTTGTGATTTCGGCTATGACCGACAAAGGTGAGGTGTTCGATCAATATACTACGGGGTTATTTGATATTGAAGGCCATGAAGGCACCTACCGTGACGCCGACGACGGCGAGCTTAGTATGTGCCCCGTGGAACACGGCCGGGTTGATTCGGTGCTTCGGTTCAAGTTAACGCTCGACGCGCACAGTTCAAGCCGCTTACAATACTGGATTGCGTGTGGTACATCACCACGCGAGGCCCTGTATATTCATCGTCATGTGCAGTCGCAAGGTATTCATAAACGTATGAAGAAGACCATTAGCTGGTGGTACTCATGGCTGACGCCAGCACGCCGTGCATCACGGCGAATTAAGCCCGATCACCAAAAAACGTTCCTTCGTAGCGCGATGATTATTAAGTCGATGATTGATAAACGTGGCGCGGTAATGGCAAGCACCGATTCGAGTATGCTTAATTATTCGCGCGATGCCTATGCCTACTGCTGGCCACGTGATGCCGCCTACGCGCTGTGGCCCCTCATTCGTATGGGTTATGTTGATGAACCTCGTCGCTACTTCGAGTTTATCCGACGCACACTGACTTCTGGCGGCTACCTGATGCACAAGTACCGGGCAGATGGTGCCCTCGGAAGTAGTTGGCATCCGTATGTTCACGATCATGGTGTCACCTCGCCACCGATTCAAGAGGATGAAACTGCGGTGAGTTTGTTTGTGTTCGCACAGTTTTATCATGTGCAGCGTGATGATAAATTACTCCGTGATTTTTATGAAGAACTCGTTGTGCCGATGGCAGATTTCTTGGCATCGTTTGTCGACCAACACACGGGATTGCCGAAGCCGAGCTATGATTTATGGGAGCAGCAATTTATGGTCACCACCTACACGGTTGCGGTAACACAGGCGGCGTTATATGCCGCGGCAGATTTAGCCGATGTCAAAGAAGACGCGGATTCTGCGGTACGCTGGCGCTCTGCTGCTGAAGATATTCGTGCTTCAGCGCAAAAGCAGCTATATAACGATTCACGTAAGGCGCTCTTTAAGGGCTATCGTACAAATGGCCAAGGTGACTGTGAATATGATGAGACGATCGATCTATCAAGCATTTACGGTGCATTTATGTATGGATTGTTCCCTACTGATGGGCATGAAATGGTTTCAGCCGTCCGCACGGTGGAAGATACCTTTGGGTTAGCTGATTCGCTTGGTAAAACACCACGCTTCGAACATGATGATTACCACCTGGCCGATCAATCACGACTCGGTAACTGGTGGTATATTGCGTCGTTATGGATGGCGCAGTATTACCTAGAAGCAAAAGATGAAGATAAGGCATGGGCAGTGATTGACTGGGTGCGCGATAGCGCTTGGGCGAGCGGCGTCATGAGTGAACAGATTGACCCAGCAACCGGCAAGGATGCGTCGATTGCCCCATTGGCATGGAGCCAGGCCGAATATATTGCGACATTATTAGATGCAGCAGAGGCGACGCGTGGGGCGTAATGGTCGCTTTAAGCGGGTTGCAAAACGTGCCTTGCGCCACATGACACCCATGCATATGGCACGGACTCAGGTAACACGGCGTACCTTCCAGGACGTGGCTGATAAGCTTGGTTTTGTGTACTTTGGCTACGTGAACCAAAACGATGATGAGCACCGCTTGGTGCGCGGGCATACGGTGTCGCCGACGCATATCGACGATCATTACTGTGTAGGGACGCTAAAGGGCTATGATATTTTATTGTTACTTCGTAACGACGTAATACGGACTGCTCGTTCAAAGGAAGAGCGTTGCCACTGGCTTATTGTCACCATTGACCTGCATACGGTGCGCGATATTCCTCATCTGTATATCGGTCATAAATCGCGCGATAGTGTGTTTCGTGCAGCCTTCGAACGCCTTCATACGCTTGATGTTGGTGCCTACGCAAGCTATCCTGCAAATTTCTTAAAGCAATACAACGTGTTTGGCCGGCCTACTCACGCTTTAACGATTGAATCAATCATTACCCCAAGCGTCGCTGACGTGATTACTGCGCATTTTAGCCAGGCAAGTTTTGAAATTGAAGATAACACGTTGTTTCTTTATATCGAAAGTAAACGCCCAAGCGAAGCACTAATTGAAAAGATGATTGCTAACGGCGTCTGGTTAGCAGAAGCAATCGACGCACAGCAAAATACACCTTCATAGCAGAGGTGTATTTTATTGGTACGTTGAGCGAGTGACTAACCCTTGCGTGGTTTAACTTCGTTACGGCCAAGACTCTTTTTAGTCTCGGTGTACGTCGCATGCTTGCGGGCTTTTGGATCGTACTTACGAAGCGTCAGCTTGTCGGGTGTGTTCATCGTATTTTTACGAGTCACATACGTACGATGCCCGGTCAGGTCACTGACGAGCGCGATAATCTTCCGCTTTGTATTCGTTTTCTTTGCCATTACTAAATAATCCTTTAACTCGAATTCAATTGTTCATTATAACAGTGTTGGTTGCTTATTTCAAGGGGTGTTTCGCGGGCATAAAAAATGGTAGCTTCCAGGTTGTTTCACCCAGTTACTACCATAGCAGTCTCAGGCCTCATCTGCCTGTGCACGCTCCTCTGCGGCCATCTCGTCGATGACGTCCCGGACGTTGCGCCCGTTCGCGACACCGTCCTCGAGGTCAGGAAGCGTCAGCTCACCGCTTTCGATCATTCTGCCAATTAGCTCCCCTTCGATGTTGTCCGGGAGAGGCATGATGACAGCAGTTAGCCGCCCGCGAAGAGTGATGAGGTATGCGGTCTTTCGCTCAGCAACATCGATCAACGTCGACGCAGGATGATCACGCAGAGCCTTCGCAGAGATGGTCTTGACTTGTCGAGGGTTCTCGGTAGTCGGCATCGGGCTTTCCTCTCATCCGGTAACAGCGAACAGTATGATTATACAATAATATTGGGTGATATCAAAATAAAATTGGCGGTCGACATGCTGTGCACATCGTACCGCCATAGATTTTTTGCTCTTAGCGCACCGCACCGCTCATGCGTGTCACGGTCGGACCAATCGGCCCTGCCGGGTTCATTGGCATTGGCAGGTCGCCTTGCACGGTGAGGAGCTCCCCCTCTGCTCTGCTCCGATTGATGCTTTCGATGAGCTCTTCGGGCGCCGGCTCAAGCACGGCGATTGGCTTGTGGTTCTGCACCAGCAGCACGCGCGTGCCTTCGCTGGCAACACGCCGGAGCGTGGCAGCAAGGTTGAAGTACAGCTCGCTCCCGAGCATGATCCGGTACCCAGCGATGCGATCGTCGTCGTTGACGGGGCGCAGCAAGCACGGTTCGTGCACGCGTGACGTCAGGGCGAAGCGATTGCCACCGTGCACTCGCCTAAGGGTGTCGTGCACATGCGTGAAAAAGTCGTGAGCCGTCATTTCCGGTACGGAAGTGTTCTCAGTGTGTGCCTGCAACAGGTTGCCTCCTTGCTAGTCGGGTACACCGCCGTTGGTGTAGAGCATATCTATCATACAATATTTTTAACTTAGAATCAATGCCGGGTCAGCGCCGAACGCAGTGGCACTATTTACGTAAGTTAACTTCACTAGCGAGCCCCATCCTGCTAGGTATATGCTATAGCTAGTAAAAAAGGAGGAATAATGATTACAAAGGAACAGTACCGAGACCCTCACTTGCTACATAACGCAGGTGTATCGCCTGAGGCGATTGCAGCGGTAGGATTTTACCCTGGCGAGTTTTATGCACTTAGTAACTTCGCTGCGTTTAGGCTTGACGACTGGCTTGGGCGCAGCTGGCCAACCAGCGAGCATGCTTATCATGGCGCACGTTTTTTCGAAGCTGATGATGAATTATTCGAGGAAGTATGGACGGCTGCATCGGCACACGAAGCGTTCAAGGTGGTGCGCCGTGGTAAGAACATCGAGCGCCAGCGACCAAGCTGGGATGCGGAAAAAGTGGCGACCATGGAGCAGATTTGTCGGTTGAAGCTTGGCCAACATGCCTATGTGCGGTCTAGTTTAATAAGAACAGGCAATCTTGATATTATCGAAGATAGCCCAAAGGATGCCTTCTGGGGTTGGGGCGAGAATCGACAAGGTCGTAATGAACTTGGTAAGATATGGATGAACCTACGAGAGGAGCTAAGGCGTGGTGAAATCGAACAGCTATAATCCAAATGCTCACGATGCACAGATGAAAATGCTGCGCGCATTATTATTAGCCGATTCCGTTAACTTCACTACCCTTGCCCATGCCGCTGGCTTGGCGAGCGACCATGCAAACTTCCATGTAAAAAAATTGGTTAGTGAAGGCTTTATCGAGCGAATTCCGAAGGAATATGGTAAATATCGCCTGACGCGTAGCGGTAAGGAATACGCCAATCGTATGGACACCGATGAAATTATGATTGAAAAGCAACCGAAGCTTTCAGTTGTGATTTTACTTGAAAATAGTAAGGGCGAGCGGCTCATGCAGGAGCGTTTGAAGCAGCCCTACTTTGGGTACTGGTCGCATCCTACTGGCAAGATTCGCTGGGGTGAAGAGGTGCTCGAAGCGGCAGCGCGTGAGCTGATGGAAGAAGCAGGGCTCACGGCCGAGCTGAGCGTGCGTGGTATTGAGCATCGCCTCGACAAAGACCGTAGTGGCGGCCTGTTAGAAGATAAATACTTTTTTATTATCGACGGGCAAAAGCCTTCGGGTGAACTGATTGATTCAACAGACGGTGTCCGTAACTTCTGGGTAGATATAAAAACATATGAAAACCATGGCAAAAAGTTCGGCCTAGCCAACCGCACAAAAACAAGCCATGATAGCAAAACGGCTGTGTGGCTCGAGCACACCTTCGCGTTCGACGCAGAAGACTACTAGCGGTAGTTAGTAAACAGTAGTGGGAAGTCGAAGTCAGCTGCCTTTAATGTTTGCATAGCCGCCTGTAGCTCATCTTTACTGGCGCCACTTACGCGCACTTCATCACCCTGAATCTGTGTTTTAAGTTTGGGGTGCGATTGTTTTAATAGCTTGGTAATCTTTTTGGCGTTGTCCTGGCTTAAGCCATCACGAAACGGAATATCTTGCCAGGCGCGCATATTAGCTTCGGTCACATTTCCGGTGGTATCGAGCACCTTGCTGGTCATATTCCGGGCTGCTAGTTTTTTGCCGAACAAATCGATTACTTGTTCGAGCTGCCAGGTATTGTCGGCGGTTGCTTTTATGCCCTTTTTATCAGCTAGCCATTCGATGCCGGCCGCTGTGCCGCGAAAATCATATCGGCTGGCGATTTCTTTTTCGGTTTGCTGGAATACATTGTTCATTTCAGCTTTATCGTAACTGCTGATGATATCATAACTAAATTGTGCCATAGTTCTATTCTATATGAGATTTTCAATCGTGGGAACCGACCGTGCGCCTGCGGTAGTGAATTCATCGCTTGTAGCCATGCCAGATTCGACACCAATAAATGATAGGCCTGCGCGGTGAGCCGCATAGTAGTCTTTCAGTTCGTCGCCGACATACAGCACCTGCCCAGGGTGCACCTGGAGCGCACGGAGGAGAGGGTTAAACACTCGAGGGTCGGGTTTTTTATGAACGGTTTTACCATCGTCCGACGTTTGTACAAATGAAAATTCATCAAGGCTAATACCGAGTGACTCGGCGTCTTTTTTGAGTAAATTATCGGCGACGTTGCTGACAATTGCGAGTTGATAGCCCTGCTCGGCTGCGCGGCCAAGGGCTGGGATGGTGAAAGCGAATGATTGTTTCGCATATTCGGGCAGATCGTAGCGCGGTGTAACGTAGTCCATCACTTCAGCCATATCTGTGCCGCTGGTGAGCCGTGCCATTAAGTCAGCGAACCCAGCTGATTCGTTCCAGTGAACCCGAACGTCATCAAGTGTCATCGCCGTGTTACCAAAATGATGCGCGATATCGAGGTTTTGTGCAAGCTTTGCACGAGAATCAACAAGCGTATTATCCCAGTCAAACGCTAACACAGAAATATTGTTTGGAATCGGCTCTTTCATACCATCAGTATAGTTCTGGGGCAGAGATAATCAAAGGATGAGCATTATTTGAAAGCAAAAAAAATGGAGCCACGATCGGGGCTTGAACCCGAGACCTCATCCTTACCATGGATGCGCTCTACCAACTGAGCTATCGCGGCATATAGTTATATTGTACGTATCTATCGCGTTGCTGCCTATGGTGGCTCGCATACATGCGCTCTACGATTATGTGCGTTTCACGCAGGAGCTGTCGCGATGTATGCTACATCACTGCAGCGATACTCAGTATAGCATGGATTTTCGTAATATAACAGATGAAACCGCGTGCAATAGCCGTAAGCGTAATGTTTTGCTATAGTAAAGATAAATGGGTAGTTTACACGAAAAATGCGCCGTGGCTGGCGTGTCATTGCGCGAAGATGAGGGTGACGCCGCACAGCAGGGATATCGGTTGTTGTTTGCGTTGCAGCATCGCGGCGTTGAAGGCTCTGGTATGGCTGCTTTAAACAAACACGGAACACTCAGCCACATTCGTGCACCTGGTATGGTACGCGATGTGTATACGCTGCAGAACCTTGCAGGGCTCGAAGGCGATATCGTGGTGGGTCATAACCGCTACTCGACGAGCGGTGGCCGCAATGCGCATATTCAGCCGGTAAAAAGTAGCGACATAGGTTTTGCATTCGCGCATAACGGCAATATTCCCGACACAACGCACCTAGAAGACTATTTAGAGAAGCGCAGGTATCGCACCGCGCGGTTCAACGATTCAGAAATGTTTGGTAAAGCACTGGCGAGCAAGTTGCACGGCGGCCGTTCGATTGAAGAAGCCGTAGCGGAGGTGCAAGATATGGCGATTGGTGCCTACGCATGTGTAGCTGCATACGATGATACGCTATTCGCCTTTCGTGACCCGCACGGGATTCGGCCACTGGAAATTGGCCACACTGAATCAGGTATTACGATAGCCAGCGAAAGTTGTGCGCTAGATAGTATTGGAGCCGAATGGCTACGTAGTGTGGCGCCTGGCGAATTAGTAATTGCTCGAAACGGCGTGATTGAATCGACGCACAAAATGGCCGAACCAACACCACATTTTGACATGTTTGAGCTAGTATATTTTGCTCGTCACGACAGTTACCTTGCTGGGCAGCGTGTCAACGAAGTGCGGCGTCGGTTTGGAGAATCACTCGCCGAGCTTCATCCACCCGTTCATGGCCCTGAGCATACTGTTGTTGTGCCCGTGCCAGATACCTCTACCCCTGCCGCCGAAGGCTATGCAAGTGCCACAGGGCTTCCCCACGAGGCGGCAATTATTAAAAACCGCTACGTTGGCCGTACGTTTATGCAGCCAAGCCAAGATGAACGAAAACGTGATTTAGGCCGAAAGCACACCATGATAACCGAACGCGTTAAAGGCCGTCATGTGTATTTAGTCGATGATTCTATTGTGCGCGGTAATACGATGCCACGACTCGTCGAGCTCGCCCGCTCGTCTGGCGCACTCTCTGTAACAGTGCTTGTCTCATCACCGCCGGTTCGTTTTCCTGACTTTTACGGGATTGATACACCAAAGCAGAGCGATTTGATGGCAGCGAATATGACCGTCGAAGAAATGCGCAAAGAAATCGGCGCAGACTACTTAGGGTTTTTAACGGTAGATAAGATGGTTGAAGCAACAGGCATGCCTGCATCATATTTCAACTTGGCACCATTTACCGGTGAATATCCGGTTGATATTGGCAGGCAACGTCAGTATATATCTAACCCAGTGAGTATGGAGTATGTTGAATAGTACTATCCTTGCATAGGATTAGTATGCATGTCGGTAGCATGGCTACCAAGCTCGGCAATCAGACGTATGGTGCCATTATGATGGCGCTCGTGGCTCATGTGATTTTGTGCAACGGTGACATGGGTGATATCAAAAGTTTTTGGTATCAGCGGCATGCCACTTTCGTACTGCATGTGCAACGATACGTGGGGATCATAAGCGGCCCCGGCATTCCAGTGCATGTGTACCACTGCATCAGTTTCTTCGTATAAGCTATCAATTAAATCGGTATGCAACCGATGCAAATCACCGCTTGGGTCATCGATGCGAAGGAGCGGCTTATTGCGCTTCGTACCAGAAATAAACATCTCACCACTCGAAACGGTAATTGGGTGATGCTCGCTGGCAACGCGTGAAATTGTTTGGTACGCAGTCATCGGGTAGTGGGTAGCAATAATACCAAGGGTAATGTGACGCGGCCAGGCACAAATAACATCGCCTACCTGAGGCTGTTTTTCAACAGGGCGAAAGTCATGATACAAAAAAAGCCTGGTCATCCCCTCACGATCAAGACCGGGCCATTCATTGCGTGCCAAACTTACTTACTCCCCTTCAGTAACATTCGCATTATCTTAAGTATAGCATGAGCTAGATAGCAATCTTCTCGGCACGCACGTAAAAACCCCAACTTTCGTCGGGGCGTTTACATTGGTACTGGGGGCAGGATTCGAACCTACGAAGGCGAATGCCGACAGATTTACAGTCTGTTGTGTTTGACCGCTTCACTACCCCAGCATGAATACTGTATTTGGAGCCGCTTCTCGGACTCGAACCGAGGACCTACTGTTTACAAAACAGTTGCTCTAACCAACTGAGCTAAAGCGGCATATCTATACCATGAAAAGTACATTCCTCATTCTATCCGAACAGGGGCAAAATAACAAGGGTTACATGATCACTTTGCGAGTTTGCTTGACCGTTTTCTGCGGAGGGTTTTTGCTGGCAACAGCGCGCTCGATGTGGGAACGGATTTTTGCAGCTTTTTCTTCTTCGCCTACACGATCATATGCGTCGGCCAAGATATGGAACGATTGAATACTTGGTTCCATTTTCACGGCCGTTTCGAGTGAGGCTACCATTTGTTTGGTGTGGCCTAGCTTCTCTTGCACCTTCGCATAGGCGATATGGCGCGAAGCGATGGTGTCATCCATACCGAGTGCTTGTTCGAACGCAAGGGCGGCCTTGTCGTACTTGCCCGTTTCGAAATAGATGAGCCCCACGTTGTGTAGGCTTGAGGCGCTTGGTTCCAGGCTTTGAGCGATTTCAAAACACTCGATTGCGTCGCTGTATGCTTGCTGTTTTGCGTATAGAATACCCAACCGGTTGTAAGCGGTGGCATTGCGCTCATCAACACGCAAAATAGTTAAGAGTGCCTTTTCAGCACGTAAATATCGCTTATCGCTTAACGATTCTTGAGCAATACTCCACAGTTTGTCGAGTCGTGAAGAAAGTTTCTGAGTCAGGTCGGCAGCGTTTTCGTTGATGGTTTGCTGCCGCCAGACAGCCCACAGACCGAATGCGAACACTAATAATAGTCCGAACATACTCTAATGATTATATCACAAGGGATAGGAGTTGTAGCCGGATGTTTGCGTTTGCGCGGACGTTTTGGTGTGCTGTGAGTATCGCGTCAACTTTATGTGCGGTTGCGTTACTTGGATGATCGTGGAGACTGCGTTCTAAGATAGCTGCTGCGCTCGTTAACAGTCGTGAACTTGCGTCGCGGTCGTCGCTATAGCGCTGCACGGTTTTTAGTCGCTCAACAGTGCTACCACTCAATAAGCTGCGGGCAGCAATCATAAATTCGGCGTCACGTTCGAATAATTGCTGGTTATTATGATAGCGGATTAACTGTGCGGGTTTACCTGCAGCTAAAAATAACATTTTCGTGCGGGTTGATGTATCGTGCACCCCGAGCTCATCGAGTAATTCGTTAGATTGAGCGAGGCTAATGGGCGAAATAACTACCTGCTGTACGCGCGAGCGGATGGTTGGCAGAAGTACGTGCGATGCGTGGCTGGTAAGAATAAAATGGACATGCGCGTTTGGCTCTTCTAGTAACTTTAAAAAGGCGTTTTGTGCTTGCGGCATCATAGTGTCGGCGTTATCAATAATGACAATGATGCGACCACGGGATTTTGAGCGAGTAGCGTTATGAAGCGCACGAATTTGCTTAATTTTGATTGAGCCCGTCACTTCATCAATATCACCGTTCGCATTTGTTGGCTGGATCACCTCAACAACATCTTTTCCGCCAATTTCTTTAGCAATATGCAAGAGCCCGACGCCAGGTTGGCCATCTAGCAGAAGTGCATGGGGCAAGTGCTGCTGCACAGTGTGTATACGTTTCAGCGAAACGTTACTGTACTTGGTATCGATCATGGAGATCTTCGTTAAAATATTTTGTAAAGCTTTTCGGTAGGCTGGCGATAAATTCGTGGTCGTCACCACTCGGCAGGCTAATGCCAAGCTTGTAGGCGTGTAAAAACAGCCTATCGTCTTCTTTGCCATACACCCGATCCCCACAAATTGGTGTACCGATATGCGCCATATGCACACGTAGCTGGTGGGTGCGGCCGGTTCGGGGGTGCAATTCGACTAAACTTCGTACGCCATCGGTGGTAATAACTTCATAGTATGTTTCAGCCGACTTGCCATTTGTATCGGCACGGAAGGTACTTGGTGCTGATGGATTACGACCAATCGGCACATCGATAACCGCTTTTGTAAGTTTTGGCACACCATCAACAACGGCGATATACGTTTTATTCACTTGCCGTCGTGCAAATCGCTGTGTAAGCCACGCAGCTGACTCTTCGCTTCGTGCGCCAATAATCACGCCGCTTGTGTCGCGGTCAAGCCGGTGGATAATCCCGGGGCGATTCGTATCGCTCCCTGCAGTAGTATGGGAGCGAAAGAATTCTGCAACAGTAAATTCTTCGGTGATTTCGCCCTTACTGTGCGTGAGCACGCCTTCAGGCTTATTCACTACAATCACATCGTCATCTTCAAAAATAACGGGCAGGCTGCTCCCTGAAAAGTCTGCTTCTGGCACATCAATGCTAATTGTGGACTCATCAGCCACATGTTGTTTGGTACTTGTTGCAACAACGCCATCAACACTCACATGTCCGGCTTTGATATGCTTTTGCCACGTACTGCGTGAGTATTCTGGATAGCGCTCGGCAAGTTCGCTATCGAGCCGACGGGTTTGTTTACCAAGGCGCACCAAGTAGCAATCCTTACCTTCAAATGGCATGCCGTATGTTGTCATTTCGGGAAGAGGGTTTTCTAATGGCTGCCCTTCAGTATTCGGCACAGATACACGAACCTGGTTCATGATATATTCCACGTTGTCTTCAGCAATATCATCAAACAGTAGCCCGTAGTGTTGGCCATTGAAATAAAAGGTTGCGAGTAAATTGGTTGGTGAAGGATTACTGCGTGACACTCGTGTGATGTCACGTGGTACGTGGTTTTCAGTTGCGATACTGAATTTACGAAGTACCGTTAAAATATCACGCGTGGTCGCCTTCATTTAGTCTTCCTTTTTTCGGAGACCTACCGCTTGTTGCGTACGGTAGAGGCATATATTGGCTCGTTCGTTCATCACAGCTTCAGATGCTTCGAGCTTCGAGAGGACTTGTGAATCGTCGACTGCTGCAAGACGTGACTGGAAGGTTTCTAAAAAGTTTGCCATTTCGTCGGCAACAATCTTTTTGAAATCACCGTAGCGTTCTTGTCCTGCAAATTCGGCAGCGACGTCCGCGACGCGCTGTTTGCGAATCAAGGCTAAAATATCAAGCAAGTTAGTGATCCCGGGCTGATGTTCGCGGTCGTAATGGATGGCGCCCACGTTGTCGGTTGTGGCGCTCATGATCTTGCTGCGGGCTTCGTCTGGGGTGTCGCTAAGGAAAATGACGCCTTTGCCCGTATCATCACTTTTACTCATTTTCTTGGTTGGGTCGACTAAGTCTTTGATGCGGAGTCCTTGATCTTTGCCGAAAAATTCATGTTGTTTCGCGACTGGTTCAGGCACGACGAACAGCTCTCCAAAACGATTATTCATGCGCTCGGCAATATCGCGGGTGAACTCAAGATGCTGGGTTTGGTCTTCACCAACCGGAATATATTTTGATCCGTAAATTAAGATATCTGCGGCCATAAGTACTGGGTAATTGAATAGGCCAACCGATGTTCGATCATCGCCAAGCTTGGCTGATTTGTCCTTGTATTGTGTCATGCGCTGCATTTCACCCATACCGGTGAAGCAGTCGAATATCCACGCAAGCTCACTGTGTGCAGGCACGTGGCTTTGGCGATAGACGAAAATACTTTCGTTATCGAGCGGCAAACCAGCAGCGGTATATACCCGCGCATTATTTAAAATTGATTCGTATAACTGATCGTGATCGATGGGCGTCGTGAAGCTATGGAGGTCGGGTATAAACATGTGAACGTCGTATTCGTCTGAACGCTCCTTCGCCATATCAATCATCGGTAGCATTGCACCAAAATAGTTGCCAATATGGAGGTCGTTGTTCGCACGAATGCCGGTCAGGATGACGGGTTTACTCATAATACTCCTTATTATAGCCTAATCTCGGTGACTTTGCTTGCCTTAAAGCCAAGGTAGTCAGTCTGTTTTTTATAAGAGTTATTGCCGGTCATGATAGGAATAAAGCCTAAGGGGCTCATTTCGAAGTTCACAAATTGCTTTGTATCAGCATGGGTAACGTCTTTTTTATAGATTTTATCTTCCATGACATAGAGCTGCTTGGTGTGCGTGTATGCCTCGTTGGCGATAAAGCGCAATAAGTCTTGGCAAATTGCTTCGAAGATATCGCTTTTTACCCGCGGATTAGGGATTTCGTAGGCAATAACTGCATCGGCGATGGTTAGTACGTCGTTCATCGGTTTCACCTGCAAAATTGCATGCGTACTTGAAGCGCGCATAAACCTGCGAACCATTTCGTTGTGGGTATCCCCTATGATTAAACAATCAGGCTGGGTGCAGCTGGTGGTATGCATATCAAGCACAATATCTGGCTTGGTTTGATTAATGTGCTGCTGAATTTCGTTGGCACGCTGTTGTTCGTAAGTACCATTACCGACCGTGTAGCTACGATTTAAATCCGACTCAGTAAATCGCACGCGCTTGGCATAGGCGCGCGGATTACCAATTATAAAGTCGACGTGCTCAAGCAGTTCGGGGTGTTTTTTTATGATGTAGGGGTATAACTTTGTACCCAGCTGCTCATTGCCATGAGTAGCACCAATAAGTAGTATTTTCATATATCTCTATTGTACCCCGCAATCGATAGAAAAAGCAAAATAACGTATGGTTCATAACAGTGGTATAATATGACGTAATCATGAAACACGTATTAATCATTGGTGGTATGGGCCCTCAAGCAAGTGTGCATGCTCACCGGCGGCTCATCGACGCCGCGGGTCGTCTTGGTGCGCAAGACAACGAAGACTATCCGAAGGTTACCCACCTTTCTGTCAATGTTCCTGATTTTATCTCTAACATGGACGAACGCGATCGCGCCAGAGATATGTTACTCGAATCACTAAAAGGAGTGGATACTGCCTCTGTTACGCACGCTTTTATCGCATGCAACACTGCACACATCTTGTTTGATGATATAGCCGGTGTGGTTGGCGCAAAACGAATGGTGTCGCTTATCGATGCAACCTTTTCGAAAATCCAGGAGCTCGGCACCGACAAATCTTCTGTGGGCCTCCTCGCGACACCTTCGACGGTTCGTTCGAAGCTATATGAAGTAGGTATCTTGCCAAACCAAAGCGAGCAAGAGGACGCAGAGCGAATCATCAGGCGCTTAATTGCTAATGAAGACCCTGTGGGTGTAGCAAAAGATCTTCACGAAATCGTAAAAAACTTAAAGGCGCGTGGTGCAACCCGGGTTATTTTGGGTTGCACCGAGTTGTCGATGCTATACCCGTATTTGGAAAAGCGCGATTTGCTCGATCCAGTTGAATGTGCTATAGATAGTATCATTAACGCATAGTAAGGGAGTCCACCATGCGCAGTAACGAAGAATGGCTTGCAGATAGGGTGCAAGTTTCACGCGTCGATGCGGTGACCCAGGAACTCCCCTTTACCTCACCGGTTCATTTGCCATTTGGCGAAATTACCACTCGACCATCGGTGATTGTTACCACAGAGCTAGAAACCGCAAGCGGGCGTGCAACCGGCATGGCTGAAGGTACGTCGCTTCCTATTCAAATCCCACTTTATGATGATTGGAGTGGTAATTTAACAGAAAATGTCACGCGACTTTCCCAGGAGTTATCCGATACCGACCCGCAACCGCTTCGCAATATTTTTGAGCGTATTGCTCGCGCCGAGGTTGGGGGCACTTATGCTACCGCACGCTATGCATTAGAGGCAAGCATTCTTGATGCATACTCGCGATCACGCAACACAACGGTCTTAAAACTACTCCAGCCAAACGTAAGCGATACACTATATGTTCCGTACGGTAAGAGTATTACGGAAGTAGATCCGCAAGTGCTGGTACAAGCCTGTGATGACGCCGTTCGGGCTGGCGCATCACGATTAAAGTTCAAAATATCACCCAGTAGCCATACTGCGGTAGTGTCTACCCTAATAACGCTCATGCGTGACTACCCGGAACATGCGTTTATGGTGGATGCGAATGGGATGTATGACAGCGATAATCAGGAGCATCTTGCAATGCTTGATGAACTTGATCAGATGGGATTAATGACGATTGAAGAACCGGTGTCGCGGGTTGGGGTGCTTCGCGGCCTAGATGCTCATCGCGCACTACAATCACGCAAACAGTTCGACACACCCATCACTATTGATGATGCAATCAAAACATTATCCGATGCAGAGGAAGCATTAAATGAAAGTCTCGCTGACGCGGTTAATCTAAAACCTGGGAGAATGGGTTCATTTATGAGTTGTGTACGTGTTGCGGAATACGCACGCAAACGAGGTAAGCAGGTGATGGTTGGAGGTATGTTTGAAGCAACCCCAGGACGGTATGCTACGACCACACTTGCCGCCTACTGTATGGGGCTCGGATTTACGATTCCAGGGGATCTATCGTTACCTCAAGAGCGTTTAAGTGATGATTTAGTCGATGAGCGATTAGAATATGACGGCAGTGGGAATATCGTGTTTAACCCGAAAAAGGGATGGGGGTATGATGTCTCGCAGTAGCTTTACTAGATATGGGCTCGATACAGCCCCCTATTCAGAAGATATTGAGGAAATGTTCCGCCAGCGGCTTGAGGGCACGGCCATGGCTGATGATGTCATTGCGCTAAGTAGGCGGCGTGTGAACGATGAGTTTCTCGCGCGGCCGCTTGATGAAAATGAAAAGAACGCAGTGAACAATGGCGAGACATTACACGGTGCTCGAGAAGCCGTGGTGTTTCGCGAGCAACTCGCCAGTGTGGCAATTCGCGACCAGCTTGAGCCGCTCGTATCGTTGCAACAGATTGCTGACGAAAACGAGTTTTCCTGGACATTTAGCCAAACGCCGTATCACTCTGCGTGTGGCGAATGGGCGGGACGGCCCAGGCTTTTCTGGGTGCGTCGTACGATTGCAAATCGCTTAGCTTCCCTTTCGACCGAGCTTATTGGCGCTGATTTCGGAGTTCATTTTGAAGATGCCTTTCGCCCAACAGGTGTGCAAGAGGGCTTGTTCACCAGGCGTTACGAAATGGCGAAACACGAACACCCTGACTGGTCGCATGAAGAACTCCTGATCGAGGCGCAATCAAAAACTGCCTTTACTCCCCGCTTTGCAGCCCATAAAGCTGGTGCTGCTGTTGATGTGCGACTACGCGATCTTCGCGACGGCACACTCCTTGATATTGGTCACGAATACCCTGAGGGTGGCGAAGTTGTGCGGCTCGATACACCCTATGTAACCCAGCAGCAGTGGCATAACCGAATGCTCCTTCACGGTGTTGCCCTACGAGCAGACCTTGCTATGTATCCGTTTGAAGATTGGCACCTGTGTGCGGGTGATGCAACAGCACATACTGTTGACGGTATTACGGATATACCCGCACCTTATGGACCGATAAAGAGTTTTCATGAAGCCACTGGTGAAATCACCCAGACGTATAATGACGATGAGCTCGATAATACGTTTAGTGTGAGCCCGGGCAGTTGACAGCGCAAGAAGTGTTTGTTTTTATGATAAGATTAAGATAACGGTGGGCTAAATAATACGGAGAATGATGCATCACCATGAGTGCCACTGACCGAGAATTTGCAAAGAAAAGCCCACGCGAAGCGATTGATGAAATTGACGAAGAGCTGGTTGCCCTGCTCAATCGCCGCGCGCGATATGTATTAGCGGTTGGGGCAATCAAGCACGCTAATGGTCAGATGATTTTCGATCCAAAACGTGAGCTTGATGTATACGATCACGTGCAGTCAGTAAACGATGGGCCACTCACAGATGATGAGATTGTAAATTTCTTTACCGATGTAATGGCGTTATTTAAACGCGTTCAAGCCAACCCAGAACGTGTTGCCGAATATCAACGACGAACGACTACGTAGTATATATATGGAGGGATGAGGGTATATGAGTAAATATGAAATCACAGAGTACAGGGACGTTGAACACTACAGCCAGCTACCGAGCCAGCTCGTAGAGCGCGTGGCTGAGTGCATTCAGAGCGGATTTGGCGGCACAATCGAAGAGCAAGATTTATACGAACATGTGAGCGGTGGACAGGTACTGGTTGCGCAAGTTCCCGGATTGGATCCATACCGCGAAGTCGCCGGATTTTCAGCAACGGTTCTTGCGTCTCCGGCAGATGCGTTTAATGATTCATCTCATGATGCGCGAATTGGTGGGTATTTTGCAGGATCTGCCATCGCTGCGGATCATCAATCGCACGGATTATATCACCAATTATTTGATCGACGTGCCCGCTACGCATTAGAGGACCCTGAAATAGATTTTCTCTATACCCGTACCCAAAATCCTCGAGTTTTGGATGGTCTTACTCACGGTGTCGAGCGCCTATTAGCAGTTCGTAAAATACGCGGCTACCGCATGGCAAAGGCTATTATTATGCGCCACGCGTATCCATCGGGGATGCTTACCCGCGAAGTTCAACACAGTAAAGAGCATCATGATTTTGAAAAAATTGATCCCCATCAGGGTGATGCATACGTATTTCGCTGGGACCTTGATCGATGACATTTCATTACAATTTATCGTAGAAATAACTAAGCGTATAGTAGACTACAAGGAAATGCTATGGTTAGAGTTAATCCCGAGTTAAGCGTACTCAGGCAAGAAATCGACGAGATCGATGAACAGATCATCGCATTACTTTCACTTAGGGGTAACAAGGTACTTGAGATTACTAAGCTAAGGGTTGATTTAAGGCTGCCCGTTGTTGACTCTGGGCGAGATCGGGAAATTATTGACCACGTGAAAGTGGTTAATAACGGCCCCATACCAAAAGAAGATCTTGAAGGATTGTTCGAAGAAATTATTGGCATTTCACGTACCATGCAGGAAGCATGTGTTCAGAGAATTGCTGGCGGTAATCAATAAAAATCCGGCGATGGTTTAATCGCCGGTACATACCAGAGTTAGCGTGACATTGGAACCATCAGCTCGTCGACATCGTTCTTCGACTGGGGCCAAAACTTCGTGAGGTCTTCGATCATAGTTAGCGAGACGCCGAGCGGCGTCCAGCACTTGACGATGTAGAGCTCGCTCGGGTGATCAATCGACGAACGCAGGATGATTCGGTTGGATTCAGGGTTATCGCCTGTCGGCCACAGTGACAGCTCAATCAGTTCATGCCGGTATGAGTTGTTGCCAACCGTCAGGTCGAACTGGCTGATTGAGCCGATTGGTCGCGAGTTGGTAAACCATGTATTACGGGGGAACTGGTCGACAATCGCTTGCATACGACGACCGAGTCGCATGAGAGCGAGATCGAGCGCGAGGGACTCGGCCTTCAGCGCACTCACAATCCAGGCAGCCACACCGTTATCACCAAGCGTACGCTCCAACATGTTGCCGATTTGATCGATTCGCATAGTTTGGGCGACCCCCCACATTGGTTCATCGTCTCCGGCAAAACGGGTGATGTACGGATCTGCACCCACCTTATGGGTGTCGTAGTAGCCAACAATCACCTCAGTAAGGTCGTAGATGGCCATGCTGTCCGACCCGAAGTTTCGCTCACGATAGGAATCTGCTACATCAGCAATGTGCCGTGCGATTTTTTCAGCCTCCACGCGGCCACCCGGGTCGCTCCATTCATGGGCTGCTGGATCGTACTGGTTCAGTGCAATAAGTACCGCACTCCATGTACTGCGCCAATGGGCAACGTCGAACATGCGCTCCTCCTCTGGTACGAAGTGGGTTTTCGCCACTTATCAATATGTATTATACCATAAAAATACACCGCCTGAATGACGGTGTATTTTGTATAAAGCGATATATTAGCGCTTTGAGTATTGTTCGCGCTTACGTGCACTACGCAGACCATACTTCTTGCGTTCCTTTTCGCGTGGATCGCGGCGAAGGAGTTCTGCCTTCTTAAGCACGCTACGAAGATCAGGTGCGCCAACAGTGATTGCCTTAGCAATTGCCATCTTAATTGCGTCAACCTGACCGCGAGGCCACCACCACTCACGCGTACGGTTACATCGAAGTCCTTTTGCTTACCCGCGAGTGCAAGAGGATCGGTGATTTCAGCAAGCAGTGATTTGTTACCCGATAGGTATTCAGCAGCTGGTTTGTCGTTAATCGTTACGGTGCCCTTACCTTTTACTAGGCGAGCACGTGCGGTTGCACTTTTGCGGCGGCCAAGGCCGTAGTCGTATTTCTTATCAGCGGCCATTAGTTTACCTCTACTTTCTCTGGTTTCTGAGCTGTGTGAGCGTGCTCAGCCCCAGCAAACACCTTCAGGCGAGCCATACGCTCGTCAGAAAGTTTGTTCTTAGGGAGCATACCCTTTACGGCGTACTCAATGAGTCGTTCTGGGAACTTTTCGCGGAGTTCTTGCGCTGTCATGTCTTTGATACCACCAGGGAATCCGCAGTGGCGGTAGTAGCTCTTGTCGTCGTTCTTTGCACCGGTTAGCACAGCTTTTTCGGCGTTAATCACTACCACATAGTCACCACCGTCAACATGAGGGGTATAGGTTGGCTTGTACTTACCAATCAAATACTTTGCTACTTCAGTTGATACGCGGCCGAGTGAAGCGGTCGATGCATCGATGAGGATCCATCGGCGAGTCACGTCAGCAGATTTTTGTGAAAACGTCTTCATGACTACTTAGCCTCCTTTGTGGCCTTTGGCATCGCCTTTAGTTCGTCAACGAACTCAACACGTGCCATTTGGGCGCCGTCACCAACACGTAGACGGGTACGTTCAACACGTACATGACCACTGGTGCGGCCTGAAAGCTGTGGGGCGATCTCGTCAACCAGTTTGGTGGCTGCGACTTGGGTAGACAAGCCAGCAATCACGCGGCGACGGTTGGCGAGGTCACCCTTTTTAGCTTTCGTAATTAGTTTTTCAATGTAGCGAACGAGCTCTTTGCCTTTGGCAAGGTTGTTTCGATACTTACCGTGCTCGACCAAGCTGGTAGCGAGGCCTTTAATAAGGGCACGGCGCTGATCGCGTTCTCGGCCAAATTTACGTCCTTTGATATCCGTGTCGATGCATATTACAGTTCCAGCTCCGCTAGTTTATCTTTAACTTCATCAAGCGCCTTTGAACCAAAGCCTTTGAGCTCACGCAGTTCTTGCTCGCTCAGGGTCACAAGGTCGTGAACAGTGCGGATTTCGTTGTTAACAAGCGCGTTCGCAGTACGTGCGCTCAGGTTAAGCTCTTCGATTGGCGTGTTCAGTTCGCTTGCCTCTTCTTCTTCGTCTTGACCAAGTGCTGGAGCAGCCTCAACGGTTGTGCTACCAGCCAGTGCAGTGTATTGGTTAACCAGAATAGCTGCTGCTTCTTCGAATGCTTCGCGTTGGGCTGAGTGAGCCATCGGTTTCGATAGTTAGTCGAAGCTTATCGAGGTTGGTTTCTTGGCCAACACGAGTTGGGTCAACTTTGTAGCGTACACGAAGTAACTGGGCTGAACACGGCATCAAGGGCGATCATGTCACTGTGAACACGGTCTACGCTTGATTCTTCAATAGTGCGGTAGCCACGGCCTGCTTCAACAACGAGGTCGATAACGACCGTTTTCTTTGGATCGTCAACGTTGCAGATAACTTGGTCTGGGTTGATGACTTCAACATCTGCAGTTGTCTTGATGTCAGCAGCGGTAACGGCACCGGCGCCCTTTTTTTCAAGGCGAAGTTCAACTGGTTCGTCGCTGTGAACCTTTAACGTTTACATCCTTGAGGTTGAGCATGATGTCAACAACATCTTCTTTGATACCTGCAACGGTTGTAAATTCGTGAGTTGCACCTTCGATACGGAATGCAACGATTGCACCACCACGGATGCTCGAAAGCAGTACGCGACGCATACTGTTGCCGAGCGTGTTGCCGTACCCAGCGTGAAGAGGTTCGATAACAAAGTGCTGCGTTTGCACCGTCTGTTCGTCGACGCGTGCTAGTGCTGGGTTGTGAATTACTTTTGCACATACTATGTATCTCCTTACCCTTTTTAGCGTGAGTAGTACTCAACAATTAGTTGTTCATTGATATCGGCTTCAGCTTCTTCGCGCTTCGGCACACCGGTAACTTCAATTTTCAGTTTTTTCACATCGCTTTTTAGCCAGCTCAGTGGTCCCTGAGAGGTATTAGCGTACACATCGTCTAATGTGCGTAAAGTAGCCAGATTTCGCGCTCTTAGGGCGAACAGTGATTACGTCGCCAGCTTTGAGGCGGATTGATGGGATGTCAACACGACGACCGTTGAGCATAAAGTGACCATGGCTGACCAGTTGGCGGGCGCCACGGCGGCTGGTTGCAAACCCAGCACGGTATACAGCATTATCAAGGCGGCGTTCAGGTAGCTGCAGCAAGTTTTCACCTGCGAGACCTGGCTTGCGAGGTTGCTTCCTTCATAAGCTTTGCGAACTGCTTTTCAAGTAGGCCGTACATTCGGCGTACTTTTTGCTTTTCGCGCAGCTGTAGTTGAGTACATAGCTTGGCTTCGCTC
This sequence comes from uncultured Candidatus Saccharibacteria bacterium, assembly GCA_963789695.1. GTDB lineage: Bacteria > Patescibacteriota > Saccharimonadia > Saccharimonadales > Saccharimonadaceae > Saccharimonas. Next base: position 22,900 of record CAWBLS010000001.1, read on the forward strand.
TGGCGGCCATTTGCGTGTTGGCCTGGAATGCCAGCTCTTGCGAGCCATGATTTTGTGGGCTTTCGGGTGAAGTGCGTAGCCTTCGCGGCGGCTTTGCTTCACAATTGGTGAAGTATCTCGTGCCATTTAAGCCCTCCTTGCCTTTCGTGGACGAACGCCACCGTGTGGCACGCCCGTTACATCGTGGATGCTGTCAACAGTGATGTCAAAGTTGCCGAGTGCACGGATTGCGGCGTCACGCCCCAGGCCAACACCTTTAACAAATACATCAACGGCTGCCAAGGCCGTAGCCGACTTTTCGACTGCTTCGCTGCTTTTTCAGCGGCAACTTGGGCTGCATACGCAGTACCCTTTTTGCTTCCACGGAAACCACAGGCACCAGCGCTGAAGCTGCAAGTACGTTGCCTTTTTTGTCGGCAAAGCGTAACAATGGTGTTATTAAATGTTGCTTGAATATGCAGCTGACCAGCCGGGACTGAACGGCGCTGCTTTTTACTTGCGGTTGAGAGTTTTCGCTTCTGCCATAACCTATTTCCTTTCCTACGTCTTACTTGCTGCTTTAGGTTGTGCGCCACCAACTGCGACTGCTTTACCCTTACGAGTTCGTGCATTCGTACGAGTTCGTTGGCCGTGTACTGGCAAGCCAGCTTTGTGGCGAAGACCACGGTATGCATTGATATCCTTAAGCGTTTAATATTGTTTGTCACCAGACGTTGGAGATCGCCTTCGGTGGTGTAATCACGATCGATTACTTCACGAAGTCGTTGTTCTTCAGCCTCGGTGAGATCTTTCACCCGAGTGGTCGGCTCAATATTTGCCGCCGCAAGGATGGTCGAAGAGTGCTTCGGGCCAATGCCGTAAATATACGTCAAAGCGATCATGCACTTGCTTTTCTGATGGGATTACTACCCCAGCAATTCGAGCCATGCTTAACCCTGCCTTTGCTTATTCTTAGGTTTTTTCTTGTTGATAACACGAAGCGGCCCTTACGGCGCACAAGCTGGTCATCAGGACTGATTTTTTTGACACTCGCACGAACTTTCATGAGCGTCAAAAACCTTCCTAGGTAGATTAACCATTTAAGCAGCCGTGTAAGGTCTGGTTGTTCATCTCGCAGGCGGAAGACGATTCTGCCCTTCGTAAGATCGTAAGGGGTCAACTCGACTTCTACCTTATCGCCCGGCACCAAGACGGATATAATGCTTGCGCATCTTACCGCTAATGTGGGCGATAATACTATGGCCATTCTCCAGTTCGACCTTAAATTGAGTATTAGGTAGTGCTTCCACCACCTTTCCTTTCATCTTAATTACTTCCTTTTGACTCGCCATAGATATACAGTAGTACATTATACACCAATGTCTACGCAAAAGTAAACAAGAAAGTGTTAACTCGTGTATTCGTTAACACGTCATGCTTACATTGTATCGCAGCGTGCAATATGGTCAAGTACTTTATGGCAAATGAAGTACTGGTAAAGTATATTGACAATATTTGACAATATAAGTATAATAACTATTTAGAGAGTCTCTCTCGTTCCTATCCCTACTACGAGATAAGGGGGTGAGTTGTGGCGCACACCCGACGTGGCCGAGCGGCGCAAGAACGCCGTCGCCAGAACGCACAGGGACGTGGTTCGCAGCCACGCGTCCAGCGCGTTGATCACTGGGGCTCGTCAAATACGCCCACACCCTTCGGCGACAACTCTGGCGACAGCTCCCGCCTCACCAGGCGGCGATACGAAGCTCCAGAGTATCCCGTGGCACTCATGACGCATGATGGACGCCTGGTGTGGGAAGAGCCTCACACCGCGAAACGGTTCTACAGCACCTTTAGCGCCGAAGATGATGTGATCGCCCTTCAGCGGCAACCCGTCTTCATTCGCGAAGTCTATGAGCACTCGTGCACGAGCGACCCGTTTTACCCGACGTGCGGCATGCCGGCGTGGGAATGCCAGCAATACGAATGGGTCTAGCAGGGTCATCCTTAGAAGAGTCCTCGCTCCGCTAATCAAGCGTTTGAGCCAGGGCTCATTTTTTATTCCCCGAAATTATTGATAATCGTCGTAGGTGACCATCAATGCACGCGAGTTGATCTGACGGAGCGTTTCAAGCCCAACAGTCACCACAATCAAGAGCCCGGTACCACCGATTGAAAGGTTGGCGGCACTAACTCCGAGCTGCGCAAAGACATAATCAACAGCAAATGGCATCACGGCGATTACACCGAGCGCAAGTGATCCGAACAATATCAAGCGATTTACCATGGTTGAAAGATATGTTTCAGTCTGGGCACCGGGGCGTACGCCTTCAATAAAGCCGCCTTGCTTTTGTAGGTTTTCAGAAATCTCGTTTGAGTTGAAGACAATACCCGTGTAGAAATACGTAAACAAAATAACAAGTAAGAAGTACGCGATTGGGTAAATAAGTACAGCTGGGTCGTTGGCAGCATAAGAGCTAGCAGTCGGCGCCTGGAACCATTTGATAAGGTTATCGGCAAGCTGTGAGTAATCAGCATTGCCGGTCGCTTTAATCACCTGGCCAACGAATGCCGGCAAGCTCAGGAAGGCAACCGCAAAGATGACAGGAATCACTCCTGCTGCAATCAACTTAACAGGAAGGATACTTTTTACACCGCCATAGCTACTATTACCACTCACGCGCTTAGCATAATTGATCGTGACAATGCGCTGGGCTTCATTAATTTTAACCAGCATGTATAACACAAATAACCCGAACGCAGAGATACTTAAGACCAGCCAGAACACCGTAGGATTCACCGCTAAGTCAAACCAACCGAACACGCTTAAACTGCCCGCTGACGTATCGAAGAGTGACGTAACAATGGTGCTAAAGGTTTGCGGCAGCTGACTGACAATACCGGCAAAAATTACCAGGCTAATACCGTTACCAATCCCCTGCTCGGTAATTAACTCACCAATCCACATTAAAAGCATTGAACCAGCGGTCATGGCGGCTACGGCCACAATCCACTCAATCGGGGTGGTAGTAACCTCCCCGGCTGTACTGCCGGCTAACACGCTTTGGCGTAAGATATAAATAAAAGCAATCGACTGCATGATTGCGAGCGGCAGGGTGATAATACGTGTCCACTGGTTAATCTTACGCCGGCCGGATTCGCCGTCCTTGTGAAGTTCTTCCAGTTTGGGAATGGCCTTGGTAAGAAGCTGCGTGATAATACTCGCAGTAATGAATGGACTCATACCTACCAGCACAATTGAAAGCTGCGCGAGGGCACCACCACTAATAAGGTTCAAAAAGCCACCGAAGTCACTACCGCTCAACACTGTGTCGATAATATCTTTCAGCTTACTTGGTTCAGCCAGCGGCACGGGAACGTGCGCTAAAAAGCGAAAGGCAATTAACAGCCCAAAAACGATCGCGAGTCGTTTTTGCATGTCGCGATTCTTAAGTGATCGTAGGATAAGTTTCCAGTTCATTCGTAATACTTCCCGTCGTGGTTACAGTCGTTCCTTTTCACTCAATTATACCATACAGCCTTGAAATTGATTCTTATAAAAATGCCCCCAATACAAGGGGGCAACCATGAGCAGAGGTGTGTTGGCTCTATGTAACGTGCAGCGTTCTAGCACTCCATGCAGTCGTTTACGTCATCTGGCCCAAACGCATAGCCGATGATCATCATAACTTCAGCGTCAACGTGATCCGTTTCAAGCATCGCTCGTACGTCGCGCTCGATGCCACGCAGGTGATTCCAATGGTCGGTAAGCCGAGGGTAGCTCAGCGCATATGGGTAACATAGGCGAATCGCAATGCCATTACCATGGTAGCGTTCGGTCATCGTTGTATCGACATGGATGCTCGCTTCAGTCGTCGTTTCACCTGTAAGCGGGTTGATCGACAACCATGGCTGGCGGTCGTATGCGTACCGCACCAGGGCGGTGAAGCTGCTCGCTCGCTCGTCTTTAGTCTGTGTTAATACAAGCAAGCGCGGCAGAGGGATATACTGAACGTTCGGCTCAGTCACGAACATCACCTCTCTCATGGAGCGTGGCCGAAAAGCATTTCTTTCCAGCTCATGCACTTACTAGCCTACTTCCAACTGTGACAGGCTGCAACCATGAGCATAAAAAATACCCCCGAATTCGGAGGTATTTTTTAGCTAAAACGAGAGCTTATTTCTTTTCGCTCGCTTCAGCTTCTTTGGCGCTTTTTTGCAGTGGAGTTGCAGTCTTTTCAAAACTACCGCCAGCTTTTGTTAGTGCTTCTTTTACTGACTTAGATGCACCTTGAGTCTTCAAGGTAAGCTTAGCAGTCAATTCACCACGTGCAATTACCTTTACGGTATGGAATGGTGTTGCGATAAGGCCTGCTTCAAACAGTTTGAAGTTGTCAACAGTACCTTTAAGTGCGTTGAGGTGATCAAGATACACCACTTGTGCAGGTGTACGCATACTCTTAAAGCCACGAGACTTTGGAATAGCGCTTTTTAGACCGTTCTGGCCACCCTGGAACATCGGTGAAAGCTTTTTACCGGTACGAGAGTTCTGACCCTTGGTACCGCGACCAGCAGTCTTACCGCCACCAGCGCTAATACCACGACCTACACGCTTGCGGTCTTTGTTGGCTGTTGCTTGGAGTTCATTGTATTTCATTACTTAGTCTCCTTCTTTGCAGGTGCCTTTTTGGCAGCAGGCTTCTTAGCAGCAGCTTTTTTGTCTTCTGCGCCAACCCACTGGTCACGTGGCACGAGCTCGCGAGTGCTTCGACAGTTGCATAGGCAATATTCACCTTGTTGGTGCTGCCGAGGCTCTTTGAAAGCATGTTGCGGATACCAGTGACACCAATAACTGAGCGGACAACACCACCAGCGATAATACCCGTACCAGGTGCAGCAGGCTTGATCAGTACGCGTGCGCCAGAGACTTTGACTTCTGCATCATGTGGAATTGTTTCGTTGACAATTGGAATAGTAATCAGGTTTTTCTTTGCAACATCGGTTGCTTTGGCGATAGCGGTCTGCACGTCAGCGCCCTTTGAAACACCAACGCCAACCTTGTTTTTGCGGTTACCGACCACGACAAGTGCCTTAAAGCGGAAGCGGCGTCCACCTTTTACGACACGTGCGACACGGTCGATGTTGATGACAACTTCTTCAAATTCTTTTGGCGCTTCTGGGGCTGCGATTGCGTCGGTCATCGCGACGACCACCACGGCCGCTAGCGCGCGGTGCACGCTGCCGGCTCGTGGTGTAGTATTGTGCAGCTTGTTCAGCCATACTAAAACTCCAATCCTTCTTTACGTGCAGCGTCGGCGAATGCACTGAAGGCGACCAGCATACTGGCGGCCATTGCGGTCGAATACTACCGTGGTTATTTTCGCTTTCTTTGCTTTCTTTGCGATTTCGGTACCGATTGCAGCACATTTTTCAGCTCATAGTGCCTGTTGCTTTTTGCCAACAGTCGTGGCAGCAGCAAAGTGTTGCACTTTATCGTCATCGATCAGTTGAGCACTGATACGTGCATATTGCTGAAATAGTGACGCTCAGGCGTGGGCGCTCAGCAGTACCGTGAACTTTTGCACGAACGCGGTTTTTGCGCAGGAGCGGTTGAGTAGTTTTTTAGCGAGATTACTTGCCATGATTACTTACCTGCCTTTCCTGCTTTACGCAGAATTTGTTCGCCGGCGTATTTAATACCCTTACCCTTGTATGGTTCAGGTTTCTTGAGCGAACGGATTTCAGCTGCAGCTTGACCGACTTGTTGCTTGTCGATACCCTGACGGTGATTTCCATCTTGTTCATTGTTAATTGAACGCCTTCTGGCGCTTTGTATTTACTGGGTGTGACTAAAGCCAAGGCTCATGTCGAGTTCGTTGTTGCTACCGTTGCAACGCGGAAACCGACGCCGTTTACTTCGAGCTTCTTTTCAAAGCCTTCTGTGACACCGGTAACTGCGTTTTGTAGCAGTGCGCGCTGCAGGCCATGTTGGCTCTTGGCGATTTTTTCGTCATCTTTGCGGGTGACGACGAGTTTCCCATCGTCTTCTTTGACAGTCACGTCGCTCAGATGTGGCACAGTCAGTTCGCCTTTGGCGCCTTTGACAGTGATAACATCTGAGTCGACCGTGATTGTCACGCCAGATGGAATTTCAATTGGTAGTTTTCCGATTCGACTCATAATTATCCTTTCTTATTGCTTCTTTTGACTACGTTTTTCAAACAGTCCTTGTATGAAATAAATGAAGTCCAGAAACATTATTTAATAAACCTTCAGGAGTACTTCACCGCCAAGCTTGCTGCTTGACGGCTTCACCGCCAGTCATCACACCCTTACAGGTGCTGACAAGCACGATACCACGGCCGCTTTTACTTTTGGAATGTCGCTTGCGCTTTGACGTACACACGACGGCCAGGCTTCTCAGCGAGTAATTTCGGTAAATGTCGCAGTTTTCGCCATGGTTTGTTGATCGTAATAACCAGAGTGCCACGTGGCTTGCCAGCTTCTAGCTTAACGTCAGCAAGATAGCCGATTCTTTACCAGCTGTTCTGCAACGACTTCTTTATTTTGCTTGTTGGCACACGTACTTCTGTCTTGCCGACGCAGCTTGCGTTCCTGATGCGGGTCAGGAGATCAGCGATTGGGTCTGTAGATTGTAAACTCATATTCTTTTCTCCTTTCCTTTACCAGCTACTCTTCGTTATGCCAGGGATTTCGCCCTTACTTGCTTTTTCACGGAAGTTGATACGGTTGAGGCCGAACTTGCGCATGTAGCCACGTGGGCGGCCACTGAGATACATCGCGGTTCTTCCAGCGAGTTGGGCTGCTAGTTGCGTGGTAGCTTCTGCAGGCCTTCTAGGTCACCAGCTCTTTGAGCTCGGCACGCTTTTCAGCGTATTTTGCGATCATTTTCTGTCGCTTTTCATCGCGTGCGATCATTGATTTCTTAGCCATATTACTTCTGGCCTCCTTCTTTCTCAAACGGTATACCAAATTTCTCGAGCAGTGCGCGTGACTGTGTGCCTTGTCTGCCATTTCTGATAGTAAATGTAATTTGCATGCCGTGAAGTAGCTGAGTTTCTTCGAACGTAAGTTCTGGGAAAATTGATTGTTCGGTGATGCCAAGGTTGTAGTTACCACCGCGGTCGAACTTAGCGCCTACGCCGTGAAAGTCACGAACACGTGGCAGTGCGACGTTAACGAAACGGTCAAGGAATTCGTACATGCGTGCACCACGAAGTGTCACCGATGACACCGACTGGCGCGCCCATGCCTGCACGAATCTTGAAGCCTGCAATAGATTTCTTTGCGAGGCGTTCGATTGGCTGCTTGACCGGTGACTTTGGTAAGCGTGTTTTTAACGGTTTCAAGCATGACGCTTGTCGTCCTTTGCTTTGCCGGTTCCTACGCTTACGATAATTTTCTCGAGCTTTGGAACTTGGTGAATGTTGTCGAGCTTCAATTCGGCTTGTAGTTCCTTGCGGTACTGTACCGGTATACAAGGCTTTCAAGCGAGGAGCGGTAAGTAGCTAGCTTTTGGTAGCTTTTGCCATTACTTAATCTCCTTATTCTTTAATTGGCGGGCGACGCGTACTTTGTCGCCGTCAGCGTTCTTCACAAAGCCAACACGGCTGGTTTTGCCGGTCTTTTCGTCAGCCACAAGCGCAAGTTTGTGAGTGTCACAGGAACATGGATATCTTTGTTGCCACCACGTGGGTTAAGCTGGCTTGGTTTGACGTGCGTGTACCGGTGCCGACACCTTCAACAAGTGCTGAGTCGTTCTTTGGGTAAGACCGTCAGAACCTTGCCGGTGGTGCCTTTGTGCTTGCCGGCTGATAATCTTTACGATGTCATCTTTATGAATGCTTGTGCCATATAGAGTACCTCCGGTGCAAGGCTAATAATCTTTGCATAACCCATGTCGCGAAGTTCGCGAGGCACTGGACCGAATACACGAGTAGCCTTTGGTGTTTTGTCATCGTTGATGATTACCGACAGCATTGTCGTCAAAGGCGATCGTGCTGCCATCTTTACGATGGATTTGGTCACGGGTGCGTACAACCACGGCTTTTATGGACGGACTTTTTCTTGACGTTGCCAGTTGGGTTAGCGTCTTTGACGCTGGCAACGATAATGTCACCAACTCGTGCATAGCGACGGCGAGTACCACCGAGCACACGGATACAAAGGATTTCCTTTGCACCACTGTTGTCGGTGACTTTTAGGCGGATTCTTGTTGAATCATAGGTTACGCCTCCTTACCTTCTTCGGTAGTAGGTCGGAGCATCCTTTTGCTCTACGAATTCTGGTTCTTCTTTGAGCTCAACCGAGCCCTTCGATCGTTCAACGATCTCTTTAGTGCAAACGCTTTGTCTTTGATAACGGGCGGATTTCAGCGATAATCACTTTGTCACCTTTGTGAGCGTCGTTATTTTCGTCGTGTGCTGATATTTACGGCTACAGTGTACTGTTTGCCGTAAATAGGGTGAGTTTCGCGACTCGTCACGGTGACGGTAATAGTCTTGTCCGCGAATCAGAAGTCACGATACCGGTCAAGTGTCTTGACTGCCATTTATTTTGTCTCCTTTTCTTAGCGTTAATTGCGGTCATGAACGTGCGATATCTTTACGACGTTCGCGGAGTACACGTGGGTTTACGAGTTCGCCAGCACGATGTGAACGACTTGAGCTTCCAATAGTTCGGCGCGCTTGCTTGCAAGTTCTGCCTGTGCGATCGGCCTTCAGCAGCCTTTGGTACTGCAGCGGGCTTCTTGGTTGTGGTTGCTTTCTTTGTCGTTAGCCATCTTATGCTTCCTCTCGTTTCACGAAACGTGTCTTCACAGGCAGTTTATGACCGGCAAGGCGCATTGCTTCGCGGGCAACTTCTTCTGGGACACCTTTCATCTCAAACAGTACAGTACCGGATTTCACCTTTGCAACGAAGAACTCTGGGTTGCCTTTACCACCGCCCATCTTAAGGCCGAGTGGTTTACGCGTCACAGGAGTATGGGGAAAGATACGAATCCAGATCTTACCACCACGCTTAATGTAACGAGTCATCGCCTGACGAGCTGCTTCGATTTGACGACTGGTAATACGCTCGTTTTCGAGGCTTTGCAGACCGTAGTCACCAAAGGCAACGTAGTGACCACGAGTGGCGATACCTTCGTTTTTGCCGATGCGAACTTTTCGGAATTTAGTCTTCTTTGGTAGTAGCATGTCAATTACCCGTCGTTCCTTTCACCTTTGTAGATCCAGACCTTCACACCGATAATACCAACGCCTGGAGCGTTCGCACGTGCAGTGTGGAAGTCAATATCAGCGCGCAGGGTGTGCAGTGGTACGGAACCTTCGATAACCTTTTCGCGGCGTGCCATCTCTGCGTTGTTAAGACGGCCTGCTACCTCGATACGGATACCTTTGGCGCCAGCATTCATGGTGTTTTGTGCAGCCATCTTGATGGCGCGGCGGAAGTTCGCACGACGTTCAAGTTGACGAGCGATGTTTTCAGCAACCAGCTTAGCAGCTAGTTCTGGGCGCTTAACTTCTTCAATGTTAATTCGTACTGGAAGGCTTACGATCTTTTCGATATCGCCCTTGAGTTCTGTTACACCAGCACCACCACGTCCAATCACAACACCTGCTTTTGCAGTGTGAATCGTAATGGTAATGAGGTTTGCAGAACGTTCGATTTCGATACGGTTGATTGTTGGGCGGACTTGCAAAGCGCTTTTCAATCAATTCACGGATCTCGAATGTCCTCCGCCAGCCACGTGGCAAAATCTCTTTTTACCGGCGAACCAGCGTGAATTCCAGTTCTTGTGGACTTGCAGGCGGAAGCTAATTGGGTTTACTTTTTGGCCCATTATTCTTCTCCTCCTTAGCGTTAGTCGCAGCTGGCTTAGCAGCAGGCTTCTTCTTTGGCTTTTCGGTACCAGTGACGTCAACCAAGATGTGGCTTGAGCGTCTTCTGGAATGGCAGCGCACGACCACGACTTGCTGGCTTAAAGCGCTTAAGGCGTGGCCCAGCCGTTACGCTCAGTGTCGTAATTTCAAGTGTTTTACCGTCAAGGCCATGGTTATTGGTAGCGTTTGCATGCAGCGCTGGCAATCGCTTTCTTGACGGGTAGTGCGGCACGCTTTGGCGTGTGATCTAAGATCACCAGCGCATCGGCGACACTGCGGCCACGCACCAAGCCGGCAACCAAACTCAACTTTGCGTGGAGTTTGATCAACACCTTTGATAAATGCGCGGACAGAATATACATTACTTTCAGCCATGATTACCGCTCCTTGCCCCCGTGTTTACGGAACTTGCGTGTTGGGCTAAACTCACCGAGTTTGTGACCAACCATGTTTTCGCTAATAAGTACAGGTACGTGCATGCGGCCGTTATGTACAGCGATGGTACGACCAACCATTTCTGGTGTAATCGTGCTGGCACGTGCCCATGTTTTGATAACGGTACGGTCGTCTTGGGCCGAGAGCTGCAACTTTCTTTGCGAGCTTGGCATCGACGAACGGACCTTTTTTCAGTGATCGACTCATTATTCACTCTCCTTATCGTCATTCTCGCGATCAAATGGTTGTTCTGGACCTTCCAGTAATTTCTCGACGTCGATATCGCTGAGTTGGTACTCTTCATCACGAGGCAAGATACCATCGATTTGAGCCTGCAGGACTGCAAATTCGATAGCAGTAGGGCCAACTAAGTCACCGATAAATAACTTGCGGCTACCTAGCTCTGGGGTGTTTGCGTGATATCCCGGCATATCTTACCTCTTCCTCTTAGCTTCGTGACGACTGCGAACAATCATCTTATTAGTTGATTTACGGCGACGGGTACGGTACCCAAGTGTCAGCTGACCCCACGGAGTACGTGGTGGTTTACCGGTACCATGGCGGCCACCATCACCACCACCGTGAGGGTGATCGGCAGCGTTCATGACAACACCACGAACGCCTGGGCGAATACCCTTGCGGCGATTACGTCCAGCTGAACCTACCTTGACGTTTTGGTGCTGAACGTTACCAACGATACCAAGTGTTGCTTGGCATTCAAGGCGGAAGCGGCGAACTTCGCCACATGGCATACGCACCATGGCGTAATCACCTTCTTTTGCCATCAACTGGGCCTTCGTACCAGCTGCGCGTACCATTTGAGAACCCTTACCCGGGTTAATTTCGATAGCGTAAATCTTGACTACCGACAGGGATCTTAGCAAGGCTCAGGCGGTTACCCGCTTCAACACCAGCTTTATCACCAGTTTTCAGGACTTTGCCCTTCATCATTTCGGTGTCAGCCAAAATATAGTGATACAAGCCATGCTGATCTTTTACACGTGCAATACGCGCAGAACGGTTTGGGTCGTACTCGATTTCTTCCACCGTCAGCGTCAACCCAGCAGCCATGCGGTGATTAAGCAAACGATAATGGCGACGCACCCCACCACCACGGTGGCGGACAGTGATACGGCCAGTATTGTTGCGGCCAGCGTTTTGCTTCTTGCTCTTTACGAGGCTCTTGAGCGGCTTACGGGTTGTAATTTCACTCATGTCTTGGCTGGTCATGCCACGACGAGCAGGAGTAGTTGGGTTATAGGCTTTAATCGGCATATTACTTCTCCTCCTTCTTCTGCTCTTCTTGTTCGAAGACTTTAATTGCACCTTCGCTTAAGGTCACATAGGCCTTTTTCGAGTCTTTACGGTAAGTAGTGCCAGGGTAACGGTGTTTGCCGCGGCTGTAGCGAACCGCTTTACCGCTTTGGACAACGGTTTTGACACTGGCTACTTTTACACCATCAAATTGCGCTTCAACTGCTTCAGCAATTTGCTGCTTGTTGGCGTTCATTGGTACATCAAAGATGTAGGTGTTTTGGCCAGTTACCAGGCGGTAAGCTTTTTCTGTTGCGCGTGGGCTAATAAGAAGTGTACTCATTACTTAGCACCTCCCAGCCATGCCTCAACTGCTTTTACCGCAGCGGGTGTTATGACGATTTTATCTGCGTTAAGGATGTAATACACACTCAGGTATTGTGCGCGTACTAACAGTACTTGCTGTAGGTTAGCGGTTGCACGCAGTAGTTCAGGAGTCTTTTCATCTACCACCAGTAGTACCTTCGCGTCGGCGTGGAACTTCTGATCGGCGATAAATTTCGCAACTTCACTCGTTTTGCCGGTTGTCTTTACATCGCTTACCACGATTTTCTTTGCTCGATCAGCCACAGTGAGTGCTTGGCGAAGTGCCACACGCTTAGTTGTGGTTGAAAGCTTTTTGGTATAGTTTTCGTTACCGCGAGGGCCAAATACCACACCACCACCACGCCAGATTGGGTTACGGGTACTCCCGAAACGCGCACGGCCGGTGCCTTTTTGACGCCATGGCTTCTTGCCACCACCGCGCACTTCACCGCGTTGCAGTGTGGTTGCGCTCGCTTGTCGGCTATTTGCCAAGTAGGCATCATAGGCAAGCTTTAGTAGTTCGTGATTCGGCACGTCAACACCGAATACACTCTTAGGCAAGGTAGCTTTTGCTGGCGTAGCTTTTGTTGCTGACGTAGCCATTACTTAGCTCCTTTCAAAATGATGAGACCTTTTTTAGGGCCAGGAACAGCGCCTTTTACTCCTACCAAGTTGTCCTCGGCAGAAAGGTAGCTGACGACGAGGTTCTTGACAGTTACTTGCTCATACCCCATGTGGCCTGCCATGCGCTTACCTTTAAAGATCTTTTGTGGGTACATACTACCGATTGAACCCGGCTTACGCGTGTTACCCTTACCACCGTGCGTTTTCTTGCTGGCGTTTAAAGTTGTGCCGCTTAATTGTGCCGGCAAACCCTTTACCTTTACTAACGCCGGTTGCGTCGACGATGATCGCCAAGCTCGAGGTTGGTGAGATCGATAGTATCACCGACTTTCACATCCTCAGGCAGCTCGTCAACACGAAATTCCCGAATTTCCTTCGGGATCACTTTGGCTGATTTTACATGTCCAGCCACGGCCTTGCTCAGGTTCTTACCCTGACCAAATGCCACCTGTACCGCGTTGTATCCGTCTGTTTCGACAGACTTCACCTGAGTCACAGTGCAGGGCCGGCTTGGATTAACGTGACAGGAATTGCCGCGCCATCTTCACCGATGATCTGGGTCATACCAATTTTGGTACCGAGAAGTGCTTTCATAGCCCTTTTGCTCCCATTTAAATATCCCCGGTGACAGGCAGTATCCGTATGTGGACTTACCGATTCACGCTGGGACGAGTTTGTATTACGTAATAAGTTACTAATTAATCGTATCAAATTTTTAACGGTAAGTCAAGAGGTTCTACCGAGGAAATCAATCCATCTTTCACGACGCATTCAGCAAAGCTTGATTCAGCATAGAACGCACTAGGTGTTGCAAGCATGAGTAAGCTATAGCATAATGGAAGCTAGCAAATGAGGAGAATTAATAATGGCAACGAGCACTAAGAAGAAACCAGCAAAAAAAGCAGCAACTCGCACAAAGCGCGCACCGGCAAAATCTGCCTCTCGCACTAAGGTTGCACGCCGCTCAGCACCAAAGCGCACTCAATCGTTTAAACGGGTACAGCCAGCACAGCCGTTTATGACATTCAGGATTACTGAACAAACACTCTACTGGCTTATTCTGTCACTTATCGTTCTCATGTTCGGTGCGTGGGTACTGTCCATGAATGATCGTATCCAACGACTCTACGATGAAGTGGATTCAGCACGTATCGCGTCGCAATCACTTGAACTACCTGTGGAAAAAGTTAAAAAGTAGCAATTCTAATGCAAAAAATACCCGGTCGTTATAACCGGGTATTTTTTTGCTGATAAGTGTAATTACATTCGGATTTCTGCATCAACACCAGCGGGGAGGCTGAGGTTTTGCAGGTTATCAATCGTCTTTGGTGTCGCATTCGTAATATCAATTAAACGTTTGTGAACGCGCATTTCAAAGGCTTCACCACCCATTTTATAGACGTGCGGGCTCTTGTTTACGGTATACGTGCTACGGCGTGTTGGTAGCGGCACGGGGCCAGATACACTCGCGCCCGTACGGATCGCAGTGTCGATAATTTGTTTTGCTGATTGGTCGATCACCTTGTGATCGTATGCCTTTAGGCGAATACGAATACGCAGGCCTTCTGCGGCTGGTTTGGCGTCTGCCATACTTGTTACTCCTTTGTACAATGCTGTAACCTTGTGCCGCCACTAGAAGTGTTCGGTCAAGTTCTCAACATAATAATTAATGTGTAGTGGTAGTATACCGCATCTGGTGTAATTTGTAAATGAGCGTGATATATGCTATATTTACAGCCACTATGGAGCATGAGCCAACCCACGACACACTAACCATTACGCAAAGCGTGGCGCTCGCTATCGGCCAGGAGCTTATGGCTATGCATGAAGAGGGCGTGGAGCCCCAGCGTGTTGAATTTGACGTCCCTACGGAGCGATTACTGCTCTCAGGTGAAGCTGATGAAGTTTTTATGGCCCTCGCCGCTTCAGAACATCTCGCTCATCACGACATTGCAGTGCATTCTGTTAGCGTCAATGCGTTCGGCGTGCTTCCCGCTGTGCACTTGGTCGCTTACCTATAGCTTCTATCGCTACAATAATCATCTATAACAAAACGAGCCTCAGTTACGAGGCTCGTTTATGTTACGAAGTAGCAAGTGCTATTTCGTGATGCTGGTTGCCACACCAGCACCGACAGTTCGGCCACCTTCGCGGATAGCGAAGTTTAGACCTTGTTCCATAGCGATTGGAGCGAGCAGCTTAACCTTGAAGGTTACGGTGTCGCCTGGCATGACCATTTCTTTGTCAGCTGGAAGTTCAACTTCACCCGTAACGTCAGTGGTACGGAAGTAGAACTGTGGTTTGTAGCCCTTAGAGAATGGAGTGTGGCGACCGCCTTCTTCTTTCTTCAGGATGTAGACTTCAGCTTCAAATTCGGTGTGTGGGGTAAGGCTACCTGGCTTTACAACCACTTGACCGCGTTCGATTTGTTCGCGTTCGATACCACGGAGCAAGAGACCAGCGTTGTCACCAGCTTGACCTTGGTCGAGGTTCTTCTTAAACGCTTCGATACCAGTCACAACTGATGTTCTGAGTATCTTTGATACCAACGATTTCGACTGGGTCGTTGATCTTTACGATACCTTGTTCGATACGACCAGTTGCAACCGTACCACGACCTTTAATTGAGAAGACGTCTTCGATAGGCATAAGGAATGGCTTGTCGAGGTCACGTACTGGCTCTTCGACGTAGTCATCAAGTGCTTTTACGAGTTCCATAACAGCGTCTTCGCTTTCTGCGTCGCCTTCGAGAGCTTTCGTAGCAGAACCCTTGATGATTGGCGCGTTGTCGCCGTCGTAACCGTTCTTGGTTAGTAGTTCGCGAACGTCCATTTCAACAAGTTCGACGAGCTCTGGGTCAGCGAGGTCCATCTTGTTGAGGAAGACAACGATCTTTGGTACACCAACCTGGTGAGCAAGCAGTACGTGCTCACGAGTCTGTGGCAATGGGCCGTCGTTTGCAGCAACCACGAGGATAGCGCCGTCGATCTGGGCAGCACCAGTGATCATGTTCTTGACGTAGTCGGCGTGTCCAGGCATGTCGACGTGAGCGTAGTGACGCTTTTCTGATTCGTATTCTTGGTGAGAATGAAGCAATGGTAATACCACGAGTTCGCTCTTCTGGTG
The DNA here is from genome assembly GCA_963789695.1 of uncultured Candidatus Saccharibacteria bacterium. Lineage (GTDB taxonomy): Bacteria > Patescibacteriota > Saccharimonadia > Saccharimonadales > Saccharimonadaceae > Saccharimonas. The sequence goes on from CAWBLS010000001.1 coordinate 38,589, forward strand.
CGTTGTCGATTCTGGTCGTACGCAATTGGTTTGTTGACGTCGCTTGGAAGTTTCTTAGCAAGCACAGCGGTAATCGCTGCAGTTAGGGTTGTTTTACCGTGGTCAACGTGTCCCATGGTACCGACGTTGACGTGCGGCTTTGCTTCGATCGAAATCTGCCATAAAAGTAAGTTCTCCTACTCTTTTAATAATAAATTGACGCAGGCTACTGGAGGCGGGGTACACCAACCAAAAACGCGCCATAGCGTATAGATTAAGTATACACAGTACCCCACCAGATGTAAAGGGTCTCGAGCTATTTTCATTCAGTTAGCCTTAATTGACTTTATAGTTATTATAGTGTATAAAATACTCAGCCATGGTTCCCTAGAGAAAGGAACTGCCATGAGCACGCTCTTCCGTACCCGCCGCTCACGATCTGTCGTCGCTACGTCGCCGATTTGGCTGATGATGCTGTATGTGATGTATCAGTGGACGTTTAACTTTGCCGAGTCGAACTACAATGACTCAGCCCTATTCATCGGGATGACGGCTATTACTGCGTTCATCTTGATCGTTGTTCTATTCATTGGCCTTGCAGTCGTGCTGAGTTACCCATTGGAATTGATTTACCAATGGGTGAAGCGCGGAGAGAAGTCGTAGGCGCACTCAAGCGCTCGAACTGGCCCCACGTTACGGGGCTCTTTTTTATGCTTAATATTGTTTTAAGAATTGACGGTATACTAAAGACAGCTTATGGCAGAACAAACGAAACGCAGCATTCTCATTGGCCTCATTATCACCAGCCTATTCCCGGCTCTATTTTTACTCACCCCGCCCGCAACAAGCGCACTCACCGACTGGTCAATCTACGCGTCTTCCGTGGTGGGCTATATGGCACTGGTACTGTTTCTGTGGATGTATATCCTTGGCACGAAGTCGGTGACATCACTCTTCTTCAAAGACCTAGCGCCCGTACTGAACATTCATAAATGGCTTGGTAAGTATGGCACCCTGATTATTCTGATTCACCCCATGCTTATTATTTACGGTTACGGCGAGTCACTTTTTTATAGCTCCATCCCCAACATATCAACCAGCTATGAGCGATATGTCACCTTGGGGCGTATTGCATTTTGGTCGTTCATCAGCACCTGGGTGATTTCGGCACTTCTACGCGACCGCATCGCCTTCCGTCCCTGGAAATACACCCATTATCTTACGTACATTATTGTGCCATTTGCGCTTCTTCATGCAGTAAACCTTGGCGTCCAAACCCAAACGAATATGCTCGTAAAAGGCTACCTGTACCTGCTTGCTGCAACGTTTGTGATATTTGTATTTTTACGGCTACGCACCATATTAAACCTCGATAAATCACTCTACCACATCACCCGCATCCAGCGACTAACCGAACTCGATACTGCCTATACGCTTTCCCATCGGGCGGGAACAGCCTTCACCCCCCAGCGTGGGCAGTATGTATACATTAAACTCGGCTACTTAAGTGAAGACCACCCATTTTCAGTTGCAGGATTCAACAAAAAAACAGGCGAGATAACGGTGGTTGCACGCACCGAAGGCATGTATACGCGTGAAATGACAATGCTGAGCAAGGGCGAAGATGTATACTTGAGCGGCCCATTCGGTAGCTTTACGAATGAACTCGCCCCTGATGATCCAACGCCAGTTGTCTATATCACTGGTGGAATCGGTATTACGCCGTTTGTCGAACGAATTTTAGAAGAGCACACCGCCCGCGAACAATGGCTATTCGCCGCCAACCGAAACCTCGATACCGCAGTATTAACTGAGCCCCTTAAGCGCACACTTGGCGATCGCTGCGTGCGTATTCACAGTCAGAAGCAAGGTGAAGCTGTGCCGGGTGAAGAAACAGGCTTTATTACCGCAGAACTTATTAAAAAGTACCTCAAGAATCCTCGTAGCTACCAATATTATTTGTGTGGCCCGCCTCCCATGATGGAAGCCGTACGCGGTGTGATGAACGAACTTGGTGTACCAAAAGACTCCGTTCACACCGAACAATTCGGTTGGTAGATTGACTTTTTTACTGTATGGTTGTATTGTATAGATGTTCCTCGTTTCGTCTATCACAAGGAGTCGACATGGGAAAGCTCTTGCGTACTCGACAGTCGCGGAAAGACTTCGGCGTAGCTGTTGGCGTCATCGCTGCAATTAGCTTTTTGAGCGCAATCTTTACGTTTACTCAGCACGACCCAGGCTGGGATCTGTATGGCATCTTTTGGGCCCTCACGGCGGTTGCCTTCGCTATCCTCTTCGGAATAACCGCGCTCCTCGAGTGGCTAGGCGAAAGGTACAGAGACTGGGTGGACAGAGGTGAGGTGTAAAAGCCTCCCACGCCTAGCCCCACGTTACGGGGCCCTTTTTAATACCAATAGTTGCCTCGCTATCAGTAATGGTATATAGTGTGCCTGTTCGCACCCTACACCAGGAGGTGTTACGTATGCAGGTTCAAGTGAGGTCGCACTACGAAAACAGTCGTGTGCCCTGGAACGATGGCGTCGGCTATCACGGTGATGAGTGGCGGCTCGTAGAAGTGTTCACGCTCACGGTCAGCGCGCTCAAGGGCGAGGAGCTTCCCATCGAGGTCATCAACGCCGTACACGCCGCCAACACGCGCATCGTGAAGCACTGGTTCCGTGATGACAGCGAGGAGCCGATTGGCATGGTGGCCAAGCGCACCAACTCCGAAATCACACTGCAGTTCAGCAACCTACACGCCTCCAGCAGCGTCACTGCTGCACTCGATGCCAAGCTTGCCGAGCTGGAATGCGACATCGTCCGTCCATGACGGAATCGCCCCGAGCCTATCGGGGCATTTTTATTTGACGATAATTTCTCCTGCCCTGTAGTGATGCATCAATTGTGAGGCGATATCAGGGCGAATGAGTAGCGTAGTAGCAAGCGCATCGGCTATTTTCGCTGAATCCGCCTTAATAAACGTACCAACCACGCTCTTTTCTAGTGAGGTATGTGTTTCAGGGTCAATAATATGATGATAGCGGTTATCATCGTGCTCCCAGGTGCGCAGTAGTGTTGAGCTCGCCGCCAAAGCACCTTTTGTGATAGCCGTGTTGCCGTAGCGCTTATTTTGATCACGTGGGTCTTGCAAGGCAATTTGCTGTGGTGTGCTCGCCCGCACATACAAATCGCCACCACCGTTCACAATAAATTCTTTGATACCGTACCCATGAATTATTTCGGCTAGCGTATCAATCAACCACCCCTTACCGAAGCCGCCAAAATCAATCATCACACCCTTAGGTAAGCTGACGCGCTCACTCGAATATCGAAGTAATTCCCAAACATTATGTGGGACTGCTGTGCCATACGTACGGTTACCGTAACCTAAGCGGTGTAAATCATTCCCCACCATCACATTGAATGCACCGTGCGATGCTTGGTACATTTCATCAGCAAAGGCCAGCATTTGCACCAACTCTTCGGGCGGATTATGGACTTCACCGCTACGGTAAAGTTCCATCACGAGCGAGTCATCGCGAAACCGCGAATACTGCCTGTCGAATTGCTCGCAGGCTGCCATAATCTGTGTTTCAAGTTCAGGCGGGAATGGTTGCTCGCTCAGGAGTTCGCACCGCCACTTCGTGCCAATGGCTTCAAACGCCAATACCGGCTTAGCCAACCGCCTTACTCCGGATCGTATCGAGCACCGCATCAAACGCGTTTGTTGTTAAACTAGCGCCGCCAACACGGGTAAGGTTGATGCCATCAAGCGACTCGCCAACAATCGCCGAACTGATATTACTTTTAAAGCTATCGATATAAAATTGCGATTCGTATTCAGTGTAATTGTCTTGGGTACTCACACTCTTTACGGTGCCGTCTTTGATGGTGATTGTGGCCGCGATCGTATTGTTCTCACCGTGTGGCACCATATAATCAGTCGACGCAGTATACGTACCGTCGGTATAGACGGGGTTATTACCGGCTACTGAGTTCGATGGTTGACCATTGCGCGCCCGATTTTGTGTTCCGCCTCCAGTTGATGCTACTGTTGGTTCATCGCTCGCAAAAAACAAGGCAGCACCGCCACCAAGTACGCCTAATAAAGCGACCGAACCGAACACTGTAATTAGTTTATTTTTTGTATCCATATTGATCAGTATAGCTAAGGTTCTTAACCCTAGCTTAAATTTTGTTATTCACGGCTATCATAATGAGCAAACCTGGTGGGTCCAATGGCGCGAGCAATCCGCTGAATCGGCGTCGGCGCGTCTGGAGCGTACATAAACGTCAAATCAAATGCCGCGCGCACCAGGTGCAGCTGCACCCACACATTACGGCACGTGTCCGTTTCTACACTTGGGTACGTGTTAATTACCCGCCCACCCCAGCGTGAGGTAACGGTTAGGCCAGGGTCACCTCCATGCACCCCAATCCAGCCCCCGGCGTGCGACGATGGCACTTCGTATACCTGTACGCGAAGGACTGATTCGGGGATATCGCGTACATGATATGGGTACGTATCTTTTTTCATATTATTTAACGACGTGTAGACATATAGCTTTCGAGTTCCAGTGATTTACCGAGCCATGGGATCCGCTTTTTTGCTTCATCGACATCGACAGCTTCTGCATAGCGGACAGCTTCGTTTTTATCTTGGTCATCCGACTCATTTTCAACACTTAGGACTAAATTGTCCGCCGCAACTGGCACATCAAGGGTGTACCTAAGCTGCAGATATGGCTCTTTGACACCCGCTTCTCGCACTACATAATACCCGAGGAAAGCTAACCGTGACACATATTGTTCGATGTTAATACCAGTCTCCTCGAACACCTCACGGATTAGTGTGTCAATCGACGACTCGTCAGGTGACGGCTTGCCGCCAGGGAACTGCCACTTACTACCATCCTTCGATACGATAACAATCGCATTATCAGAGCTAGTTAACCAAAGATATACCTGACGCACCTGGTACTGTGCATGCTCAGAAAGAACCCTATTTTCCCTATGCCACTCCATCGCACCCCCTTCGTACTATTTCATCAATTCATCAAGTAGTTGAACCATTTTCCCTAGCTTAGCATACTGCATCGGGCCTCGTTCAAAAAACCTAGGTACATCTTCTCTTAAGATCTGAAGACTTCGCAAGGCTTCTTGCGTGTCGTCAGCTGCATGAAAGACATTATCCTGTGTTAAGGCGACAGTTGTTTCATACTGTTTCGCATGTCGCCCTAGTGTCCAGAGTGCAAGCTCTTCTGGGCTTACCCACTCGCGTGGCCTTCGATACTTTGTGCGTAAATCATAGTAACCACCCAATCCAGTCTTCAGCCCATGGAGCACCTCCTGGGCGTTCTGGCTTGGATGTGCCAGCGCCATCACAGTAACAGGATACGTCGTTAGGTGCCGCTTCATATCTGGGAAAAAATGCTCTGTTGAAGAATCCCGATAAAAATAATCGACAGCCCGCTCCGATAACACTATAGGTGCAATTTGAAGTGGGTGTAGACCGCATGAGGTGAAGTCAGTAAGTAATTCATCCTGTATTGCCTCGTAACCGCTCTTAACAAAAGCAAATCCTATTGAATCTACCTTTAGATGATCAGCGACTGTAAGCTCTGGTGATGCGATGGCCATATGGTGTATGAATTGACTATTTAGTAATTTTATGTTATCATACATGATACTATTAATTTTGTAAAGTGGCTGTATGAGTAGTGAGAATAAAATCAAGGGATTCATCGTTATCATCCCCGCTTATAACGAGGAGCGGTCAATCGAGCGCTGCCTTGAATCAATCATAGAAGCTCGCAATATGAGCCACCACCCATTAAAACAGGTAATCATTTGCCTGAATGGATGCACGGACAATACACAACCACTCGTTGAGCGCTACAAGACCCGACTTCCCCTCACAGCTATTAAGTCTGCACCAGGCTACATCAATGCAATGAATCAACTACTCGGCTACGCTCGGCTCAATTACCCAAATACAGCATTTATCAAACTGGATGCAGACAGCTCTGTCAGCCCGGGCGCATTTGACATTATGCTTGATCAGTTTGATCGCCATAGTGAACTAATTATTGTAGGTGGACATCCTTTGCCAATAATATCCACCGCACTTAGATGGCGGCAGAAGCTGCTTGCTCGGCTTTTCTCGCTTAGGTCGCTCTACCCGCTCGCACAAGTGGCAAATAATGATTTACGATTGATAACTACCATCATAGAACCGATCCACAGCCCGGGATAGGCGCCGAAGAAGAACGTTTGAAAAACTATTTTCACGGGCGGATATGGGCTGTTCGCAAGAGCACCGATATTACAAATCTTGCTGATAGTGTGATAGGAGACGATATATACATCGCAACATGGGTGTATTCTGTCTATGGACCAGGTTCAATCCAGTCACCGGCGACCTTCGCTTCTTCTATTCCGCGTTGGGACAGAGTCCGTCGCCAATCAGGAGTTGAACGGACTCTAATCTCTGCCGCTAAATCCACCGGTAGTCCTTTACGGCGCGCAGAATAGACGTCATTCGCTTCAGTTCTCCCATGACGAACCATGACGATTGTTTTCGGCGCTTTAATCATAAATATATTTTATCATTTATACTAGTTTATGTCAATGATTTATAGAGGTGGCGTGAAAAAAGCCCCATAACTGAAGCTCGCTGGTTTACCCAAGATGAGCTGCAAGGACTGACCGTGTTCCCTGAATCGTTGAAAGACTTTGCATCATTTCAGCAATTAGATTACAACGCATATATACAGTAACATGTTTAAGCATTAACCAAAAGAACGACGACCATTCGTCGTTTTTAGGTGTTCGGCTACATAATCCTGTCGCGATCAATTAGTAGATCAACCGCTCCAATATCGCTTCGGTCCCGTGCGATGCTCGAAACGAGGTTGCATACGAGCAAGCTGCGAGAACTCGTCTATTGCCGCGCGTACTTCGTCTGGCGTTACTGCTTTGTATCGCTCAACAAGATCAGACGGATCGTGTGGTTCAAAGTACATTTCAAGGCGACCCTCGTAGTAATCAGTACGACCAAGTGGGTTGTCAGCTGTCGACATCGTCTGGTACTGTGTCTTCGCGATACTAGCCTGGATCTCATCAGCAGAATGATCTGATCCGGGTTTTGCAAAACTTGATGATATCGCTTGATTAGCGAGACCAATATGCTCTGCGTCGGTCGTCACGTGAGCTCCGAGATACCACGCGTTCGGGTGGTTGTAGTTACTGATGCCAATCGAACCGTTATATGAGATACCATACTCATAGCGCAGCAGCTCAAAGCAGGCCTGCTTCATTGCAGATGCTGCCACTGAGTAGCGAGCTGCGCCACTGCGAAATGTCTCAACAAGTGCCGATGGAAGTGGATATGATACTGAAATCCGAACATTATTCGCCTCGTCGCGCGCCATGCCACTAATTCCCGCTTCACCAAGCTCAGGCGTAGCCGGGTGTACATGTGGTGTGCGTTCACCAGCCGTTATGTCAAAATAGCGTCGCACCATTTCGTCAACTTGCTCTGGTGTATTTGGCCCCGCAACAATCAGTGCCATATTCCCGAGATTATACTGGCTACGATACACGTCGCGCAGTGTATCCCCATCAAAGTTGAGTGCATCATGAAACCCAAGCACACGACGACCATACGGCATACCAAACATTGCATAGTCACGTGCGACTGCGTGCGCAAGATTAATATATCAAGACCGGTCTTCGCTTCTCTGCGGACGGCCTTCATTTCGTGCGCCACTGCCTCATCTGGTAATTCGGTTCGCTGAAGCACTTCGCTTAAATGACGAAGTTCTGGCTCTAGCGAAATCCCATGAGTAACGTGCATGGTACGTGTGTAATAGGTGTTAGCATTTTTTTGCATCCCGTGTAGGTTAGCATGAAGATTATTTGCCGATTTACTTTCGAAGAAGAGGTGTCTTAAGAAACACAGAGTGTTCAAGCGCGTGCGCAACGCCTTCTTGACCTGGCGCTTCATCAACACTTCCATACGGAATAAACACATTCGCTTCTGTAGTCATTGTATGCGGGAGATAATCAACGTATGCGGTAAAGCCATTGTCATACTTGATTGTTTCGAGTGCCATCTTTGATTCCTTTCGTACAAAATAGGGAGCATTTTGCCCCCTATTTTTTGCGGTATATCGGTTACTTGCTGCGCTTTTCGATGATTTCCTGCGCCACGTTTGGTGGTACTTCTTCGTAGTGCGCGAGCTCCATGGTGCTGGCAGCACGGCCTTGGCTCATGCGACGGATATCACCAGTGTAGCCAAACATGTTAGCCAGTGGCACAATTGACTTTAATCAGCTTTGCACCACCCATCAAGTCTTCCATCGACTTCAATACGTCCGCGGCGAGCGTTTAGGTCGCCGATGATGTCACCCATGAATTCTTCAGGGGTTGTGACTTCAACGTGCATAACAGGTTCAAGGAGGATTGGTTTCGCTTGCTTAATACCTTCGCGGGCAGCCAGGCTACCAGCCAAGCTAAAGGCGAGTTCCGATGAGTCGACATCGTGGTAGCTACCGTCGTACAGCGTTGCTTTAATATCAACTACTGGGTAGCCGGCAATCACACCACCATCAAGCGTTTCACGAATACCCTTCATGACAGCTGGGCGGTATTCTTGCGGAACCACACCACCTTTAATTTCGTCGACAAATTCAAAGCCTTTGCCTGGTTCGTTGGCTTCAAAGCGAACCCAGACGTCACCGTACTGACCACGACCACCAGACTGCTTGGCGTGCTTACCTTGGACCTGTGAGGTGCCTTTGATGGTTTCACGGAAGGCAACTTGTGGTTCACCGATGTTGGCTTCCACGTTAAATTCACGCTTCATGCGGTCGATAAGAATATCGAGGTGAAGCTCACCCATACCACTCATAATGGTTTGGCCGGTTTCTTCGTCAGTGTGAATACGGAAGGTTGGGTCTTCTTCAGCAAGGCGCTGCAAGGCGATACCCATCTTTTCTTGGTCGGCCTTTGATTTTGGCTCGACGGCGATCGAAACAGGTGGTTCTGGGAACGTCGATTGATTCGAGAGCGATTGGGTGTGCCGACGTCAGCCAATGTGTTACCCGTAAAGGTACTGCTTCAAGCCAACCACTGCGGCGATGTCACCAGCGGCAACCTGATCGATTTCTTCGCGCTTATCAGCATGCATACGGACAATACGGCCAATACGTTCTTTTTCACCAGTCGTGGTGTTCAATACATAGCTACCGGCTTTCAAGCACACCAGAGTACACACGAACAAAGATCAGCTTACCGACAAATGGGTCAGTAGCAATCTTAAAGGCAAGTGCAGCCATTGGTTCATTTTCATCAGGTTTGCGGCTAATTTCGTCGCCAGTTTTCGGGTTCTTACCCCAGATTGCGTCCACATCAAGTGGGCTTGGCAAGTAGTCAACCATCACGTCGAGCAGTTTTTCAACAATCACACCACGGCCGTCACCACCGGTGACGAGGAAGAAGTCACCTGCAAGTACGCGCTTACGAAGGGCTGCTTTTAGCTCATCCTTCGTGATTGAGTCTTCACCTTCTTCCAAGAAATCGCATCATCAGTTCGTCGTCAGCTTCAACAGCTGTTTCAACAAGCAGGCTGCGGGCGTTCTTAGCCTTTTCTTGCATATCAGCAGGAATATCAGCTTCAACCAGCTGTTTGTCAGTGTAGTCGGTGTAGGTATAGGCCTTCATTTCAATGAGGTCAACCACACCATTGATGTCTTTTTCAAAGCCGATTGGTAGGTGGATAGGAAAGGCTTGCTTTGAAAGACGATTATGGATAGATTCGAGTGATTTATAGAAGTCACCACCGGTTTGGTTAATCTTGTTGATGAAGCAAACACGAGGCACACCGTATTTGTTGGCCTGGCGCCATACGGTTTCAGACTGCGCTTCAACGCCCATCTTGCCGTCAAATACCGTTACAGCACCGTCAAGCACACGGAGTGAACGCTCTACTTCAGCGGTAAAGTCAATGTGCCCTGGAGTGTCGATAATGTTAATTTTGTGGTCTTTCCAAAAACAGGTGACCGCAGCAGAGGTAATGGTAATACCACGTTCTTTTTCCTGTGCCATCCAGTCGGTGGTTGCACTGTCGCCATCTGCACCACGAACTTCACCAATCTTGTGATTGATGCCAGTGCGGTACAAAATACCTTCGGTGGTTGTGGTCTTACCGGCGTCAATATGCGCGATAATACCGATGTTGCGGAAGTCCTTTAGAGGGACCGTTTTGGGGGTAGCCATATTGCTCCTATCTCGTTAGTTCTATCAAATTAGTAATTTTTGCCATAAGTAAACAGCACTTGATATCAATTATAGCACGAAATCGACCACCTGACTAGTGGTGCTGGTTGTTATCTGTGACACTCGTTACCGCTTCAAGTGGCACGATACGAAGGTTGATGTCACCTACAGCACCCACGTCGTCGAGCGAGCGACCAATCAAGCACAGTTCTGGCAATTCTGGAACGCGCGGATAAAACGCCAAAAACGGTTTAGCCAACCCAAACATGCCGTATTCTTCAATCGGTTCATCAAGATGTGTCCGGTAGGTGTGACCCTCAATTGAGGCGACTGCATACTGAGGATTCCATTTGCTTTCGACAAGTTCGCGCAGCCAAAGCCCAGCAAAGTCATATGCCAGTAGGGTATGGCTGTCGGGATCGGGTTCGAAAAAATCAAGCGTACCCAAGGCTAACACCGCATCTTCGAAGCTGCAGTCTTGGCCGGGTAGCGCTTCGGCGAGCTTACTAATGATCGGCTCTGCCAGCCGCGTAAGATGCTCTTCGCTCGCAGTATTCGGAAAGCGAACATATATCTCGTCCGGATATGCCATGTATTCAACAGGCTGTGTATCGTCGGTTGGGACTGGTGTGTCACGAAACGTGTATACCAAGCGATGAGCAAGCGCACCTTCGTCGTCCATCGACATTTCAGTGCGGAAGCCCGTGAACCAGCCTAGCTGAGTGCCCTCTTCAGTCGGCATCATCATTGCCCCAGATGTTTTCGCAAACACACGCCCCGTCACCTGTGCGGGCTGGTTCAAAAAGTCGGCGTGTGCTCGATTGATTTGGTCAATAAACAGATTGCGCAAATCATCATCCTGGGTTCCTTCACGGAATACCTCATCGAGCGACTGCGCATGTTTCATCAACTCACGTACAGACGGGTCTTCAGCAATAAATCGCTCTGGTGCCATGTCTGGGTGTGAGATTATTTTTTCAAATGCGTCGTTAGTCGCCATGGTTAGTTACCTTCTTGGTGTGCTTCTTCATTATATTCAAGCTTGAAAAACTGAGTTAATTCAGTCGCAGAACTGACTGCAATCACTGGGATTTCGGATCGGAATGGCACTTCTTCGCGGCTCCCATCTTCGTTAACAACATAACAATTTCGTAGTTCAAACCCAATCCCCCAGTCGCCTGTTTGCAGTTCATCGCCACTTTCTTCAGTGTGATCCAGCGACGCAACCGGGAAGCGACCAACGGCCAGTGATACAAACTCGCCTTCAAACTGTACGTCATCATCACCCAGCGCAATTACATCGCGCCAGCCAGTTTCTTCATTATCATCCAAAATTACCGCCGTCCCACGGGTTGCAATCACATCACCAACGCTTAACGTGTTCAGTCGTTCCAGTGTTCTATTCAGCATCGGCGCAATTGCTGCAATCTCAAACTCTGTAACCGGCTCTTCAGGGGCAATTTCTTCGATTGCACGAAAATGGTCTTTAAAGTCAGTAACCAGCTTATTAATATCATGTTCAAGTGATACCACATGAACACCTCGCTCACGATCGAAATAAAGAATATCGTCAACATCACCAAGCGTGTCGGTTAAATCTTTAAAAATATCCTCTTCTCTCGCCGCAACCATATCATCAATCGATGGCTTGCTCGCCGCTGCGCGATCAGCCGCATCGTCAATTTCTTTGAGCGCATCCATCACGCTTTCAGGCGAATCAAATGCATAGGTAGCGGTTGCGCCCATTTCCTCACGGATGGTACGAGTGTGGCGCATCTTTACAATCGAATCAATCGGCAGCATACAGGCTTCATAGCCACCATTCCATTTGTTACGTGGCTTTGCCACAATCAGCATGGCGCGGTATACGTTATCAACTTCACCCATACGTACGCCCACAATTTGGGCACGCATCTTTTCGTTGGGCTCAGCATAGCTTGGGTCCCATCCTTGATCGGTATAGAGCGCCATCTCACCTTCGAGCCAGAATTCATATGGCTGGTCATCTACCTGTAAGGACTCGAAGATCAAATTACCAATCCGCTCTAACATTTCTTTATCAAGGTGTCGGTTATCGGTGGGGAGTTCGAAGTTTTTCAGCGCCAGCCAAATACTTTTACCAGTCTGGCCCTGGCCACCAAAGACACGTTCCATTTCTTTGTGAACATCTGGGAAGTGATACTCGAGCATACTGGCCGTGCTCATCGACGATGGAGTGGTAAAGGCAATATGACTAATATCACCGGCATACGCGATAAAACGGCCATCATCCGTTTTCATGTAATCAAGGTCTTCTTCAGACTGCGCCTCGGCGAGCTCGTCTGCACTATAAAAGCTATACACAAACGAATTATCGCTCGATACTTCGCGGCGATGTGTCGTATCGACGGTAAGGACACTGAGTGCGAGCGGATAGTCTACCAACTCATAGTATTCGCCGCGTTCATCTTCGCCGCGCGGCAACGTGTTTGTCAGTGCAGCTACCTCTACTTCTTCATTGTCTTGGTACGGCGCGACGCGCAGTTTACCGGTATAGCGCACCACTTCGCCCAGCCATCCTGAAGCTTCTAAAATATCGTTGAGGTTATGAACCATTTCCCACCATTTGTCTGGGTTTGTCGTGTGGCGAGCGTCTGCCTCGGCTTCAGTAACATCATCCATAATCTGCACAAAGTACGGATCGGTGCGCAAGCCATCAATCGAACTTAACAGCTCGTTGGCGATATTGCGCTCTTCATCAGGGATATTTGCGTCACCGGGGATTTCAGCAGTCATTGATAATTATTTTCCTAACTCTTTAGTATTCTTGCAAGCATGAGCATATTAAAAGTAAAATGCCTGAATCGCTTCTAGGGGTGCATAGGTTGGTTCATCGGCACCCTGGCTTTTAATCACGAGGCTTGGGCCACTGCCTGGCTGGCCATCAACCTGTGCCGTCACATCTTCAATCACACCGGCAATTTGCATCAGAACTGGCTTATCGCCCCCCGGTTTATACACCTCTCCAATCAGTGACACTAGCCGGCTTGGGCCAAATAAACTACGCACCACCGGTGCAAGTATCTTTGCCTCTTGTTCGTGTTCGGCACCCAAACGGCCAATTTGTGTTAGCAATGCGGGCTTATTCAGCTCGGTGAACTCAGTTCGTTCTTCATCTTTATCAAATAGCGCACGCTGTAATTTTTTTAAAGTAGGTATAACACCCTCTAGCCGCGGCATGGTTTCACTCAATGATTCAAGCCTTCGTAGCGACGTAGTGAACTCACGCATGTCATGCAGTCTGATATGTTCAAGTTCGGCGCTCCCACTGAGCGATACATACACGTAGTTCGTCACTTCGAGCCGCTTGGCAATGCGCCCTGGCATCCCGGATACGCCCTGAACGAAGAGTTGTTTGTTGTTTACCTGGGCCTGAATTGATACATCTACCGTATAATATGTTTCCTGCGTCTCGTCATCAAGATGACTCATCACCGTGGGGAAGATTCCCGGCATTAACTGCACAAAATAGCTATGCTGCTCGGCATTTTCGCTCAGTGCGTAGGCGGCTTCAAGCGGCCAAAAGCTAAGGTTGCTCCCCTCTTCATCAAACCCATTCCGCGCATAGGTTGGCTCGTGCACGCCAACACCGCTGGCAATAAACGTATGGGGGAACATTTCGTCTAAATCGTCTTCAAATACCGCTACAACCGCATCGCCAACTTCTTTCGCTGCCTCGGCCGCTTCTTCTTGTGTCGCGTAGCGCTTCAGTGCCTGACTCATCGTCAGCTCACGGGCCGCATCAATCAATCGCTGATAGTAGCGTATCTTTTCGTGCGGCGTATAATCGCGCTGTTCGGGTGTACTTGGCAGCGACTTGTTGGTAAATTCTGCACCATCAATATCACTGACAAGGACGGGATCGTTGTCGTGTTCCACTTCCGAGTGTAACCTGAGCGCGCTCGCGAGCGAGACCCGGGGGCGTGTGCTGGTAATCGCCTGGATGGTCTCTGGCGGCATACGAAGTTCGTCGTCATGTTCGGTGTGATTATCTTCGGTTGGCGTATAGACTTCGATAATCGGCGTGTACCGCATTTCGCCCTCAGCCGCGAACCATTGCACAAGTAGTATCGGCTGAATAATACCTGGGGTGACAATTGGACGCTCTAGCTCACCATCGAAACTTTCTAACGAACCATCATTATTTTTTGTATCAACACTTATCTCGCCTTTAAGCGTAAGGTTATAGGGCACGCGGTGATCAATATCCATGCGCGCATCAATATAAGCCTGCACATGATCAACTAGCGCAAAGTCAGCAAATTCTTCAGGCAGAAGCTGCAAGGTTAGGTTGCTCAGGCCACGTAACCGATCGATGAGTGACTTCTCCGGATCAATTGCCGCATCAATCTGGGCAACCACTTCTGGCACGAGCTGTTCGAGCTGCCAATGAATCGCTTCGGGTGCCATGCGAGCAAAGCTCATGTCCGCGTCACCTTCAAAACAATACACAATGTCATCGACTGAATCGGGGTCGACATCACTAAACAAATAGGCAACTTGAAGTGTACCAAGCCCGGGATGTGGGATAATTTCGATACCATCTGAACGCAGGAATACGCGACCATCGGGCATGTGATATAACCCGGCTGCATCGCGCTGATACCGGCCGTCATCAGACACCTCAACCCTATCGATGTACGTCATCGTCCCGTCATCGCCAACTTCAACATCGTCGCTATCATCAATCCGAAGGCGACCGAATAGTTCAGCAACCTCACCCTGGTAGGGCCAGTCGCGACTAAGGCCATCCAAAACCATTTCATACTCATCACTCTTCGGGTCAAGTTCACCGCTAACGAGCAAGTCGTTAACCTCCGCGACACGGCGACGAAACCGCTCCAAGACTTCATCATGCTGGATAATTTCAAGATAATGGATATAGTCTACTCGAGGTACTTCAGCCACTACACATCCTCCACACTCAGCTGGCGTACTGGCTTAAGTGCGAGTACCGATGTAAACGGAATAATTACCGATTGTGCAGCGCCATGGTGCTGGGGCGAGTGCATCACACCGCGCAGTGCCGGCACCACTTCGCCAATGCCATTGACTGGCTGGTTAAATGGCTGCAGCGTAAGACCACCAACATTCAATAGCCGCGACATTGGCTCATTGGCATTCCGACCGTGTGGGACCTGGCCAATATGGCCGACCGCATATTCACCGTGCATCAGTACTACATAAGGTAACGTCTTGTCAAAATCAGCCATTTCATTCAGCGCTACCTGGAAATCAATCAGGCGCTGATAGTCGATTGGGTCATCGTAATTCACGCGGTAGACCTCGTGGCGTAGGGCGTCAACAACATCCATTTCGCCGCGTGCTTCAAACCCAAGCTTTGTTACCCACTCTGCTAGCTTCGGCTGCTCTGTTCGAAACCGCTGTGAACGCAGTTCTGGTGAAGGGTACGGATAGTCAATATGGTGGTCGCTTGCAATCGGTAGCGCGAGTGTACTCCGCAAATCGCCAACATCTTTTAGTAAGGCATGGGCTACCACCCATCGTTCACCGACTGTCTCACCGTCGAAGGCGACATCAGTTTTATAGGCGCTAAACCCATTGGTTATCACCTCTTCATCCACCACAGTAGTCTCTCTGCGCTCGCCCGTCCCTGAAATATAGGTCACATCACCCGAGACGCTAATTTTCTCGCCCATATAAAAGCTCCAGCCTCGATCGAGTTCCCGTACAGCCACCTCGGCCTCATCAACCGTAGCAATATGCCCATCCCGGTTCAGTCGCTGCTCAACATCACGAGCAAAACTATACATCCGATCAACATAGGGGTCGGCGGCGGTTTCTGCGAGTCGATCAAATAACTCACGCTCAGTATCATGCGGCGGCTTGGTCATAATCTCTTTAGTAAACTAGAAACTCACCCCTGTTGCAAGGTTAAGCATTTTACAATGTTACGCGCGTAGTGACTGGATACCGTGCACGCTCGTAAATGGGATTAACACTCGCTCGCTTATCATGCCTTGCACAGCACCAAATCGCGTTCCTTCAAGGAACGGTACCAATTCGTGTCCGCGCCCACCATCACGCTCCATAATGTCTGGCTGCCACAGGCGGATTTGTTCTACTTTCACAATATGTGGGGCATCGGCCGGACTGGCAATTTCTTGTTCAACGTCACCGTACTCAGTGTAAACGCCAAGCTCGCCGTTAAGAGCAATCCGGTACGGCACTTCTTCATCAAGTTCGAGTACGGCGTGTAGGAACGCTTCGTAATCCTTGCCTGCTTCTATATCGCCAAACTGGGATTTATCGTCTTCAAAGCGCAGATGTGCCAGGCGTGTAATCTTTTCCTGTACGCTCATATCTGCACCAATCTTTGAAAGCACCATTTCGGATTCGCCGGCATGATAGTACTCGAAACGATTACGTCGCAGTTCGTCTGAGGGGAATGGGTAGCCAATTTCGAGATCATGGAGCGGCGCATCAAAATAGTCAATCATCGCATGAAGTGCAGGGTCGGATACAGAAAAAGCATGACGTACCTGATAGCTTTCGGCAATCACTTCATCATCAAGCATAACCGGCCGGAGTTGAATCAAAAACCCCTGAGACCTGGCCCGTGCCGCGTAGGCAGTGGTTGGCTCCCGGCTCCCATCACTCAGTATGCGCTCGACATCACCCGAGATCGTTACAGGCGACTGTGCGTAAATCCATTCTTCGTTTAGTGCATGGGCAATCCGCTGCAACTCTTCGGCTGATGGCGTAGATTCCCGGCAATTGAGCTCACGCTCCACTTCGGCAATACAATCACGCAAGCGCTCGATATATGGGTCGCTCACGATATCCGTGAGGTGGGCAAACAGTTCCGATTCCGCGCCATGACTTGACATAATGCAATTATAGTACCATAAATATGCATAAAACGCAAACACCGCCCCTGTTTGAGGACGGTGTCATACGATAACAAGGTATATACCTTGTTAGCCGCGAGCAAAGTGTGCAAAGGCACGGTTTGCTTCAGCCATCTTGTGCGTGTCTTCCTTCTTCTTGTAAGCAGCACCGGCTTCGTTGTAAGCATCCACGATTTCAAGCGCAAGGCGCTTTTCGTAGGGCATACCCTTACGAGCACGAGCAGCTTGCACGAGCCACATAAATGCGTAGTGAAGCTGGCGGTGACCCTGTACAGGGAATGGAATCTGGTAGTTTGCACCACCAACGCGACGGCTCTTCACTTCAAAGCTTGGGCTGACGTTTTTCAACGCCTTTTCAAATACTTCAAGTGGTTCTTCGCTTTTTAGCGTCTTTGCAGCCTGTTCGAGCGCACGGTATACCGAACGTTCAGCTGACTGCTTTTTGCCGTCGAGCATACTCTTGTTAATAAGGCGCTGTACCAATACTGACTGATATTTACGGTCAGGTTTGATATTACGCTGTAGTTTCTTGGTAACTTTACGAGGCATGACTACTTACCTTCCTTCTTAGCACCGTATTTGAACGGCCCTGTTGGCGCTTTGATACACCCTGAAGGTCGAGCGCACCACGAACAATGTGGTAACGCACACCTGGAAGGTCTGGCACACGACCACCACGAACGAGCACAACGGCGTGTTCCTGGAGGTTATGGCCTTCGCCACCGATGTATGCCCAGACTTCATGGCCATTAGTCAGGCGCACACGGGCAACTTTACGAAGGGCTGAGTTAGGCTTCTTTGGTGTTTTAGTGGTTACCTTAACACATACGCCACGCTTAAATGGCGCGTCTTGGTCGTAGTAACGCGTTTTGAGCGTATTCTGGATACGCCCGAGTGCTGGAGATTTAGTCTTCTTACCAGCAATTTTGCGTGGTTTACGCACTAATTGATTGATAGTTGGCATTAAACAAAAACTCCTTATATGCAATGCACGATTGATTTACGTACGCGTTGTACCGGCCAGCATGCCAATATTCGCGCTGCCCTCTTGCATAAAGTGAAGGCCGAAACTCATTGCGTAATTATACGCTGTTTTCGTTGAAAAGTCTAGCCCTCTCGCATACGAAAACCACCCACGATAGGAGCGGGTGGTAATTCGTAGAATCGTAAAGCTTAGGTTACGATTCGAGGTCAACGTCGGCGCTGATTTCTTCGATGACATCGTCTTCAGGTGAGACTTCTTCATCGTCGACTTCCAATCGGTGCGCACCTGTTCCCACAGGGATCTTGCGACCGATGATGACGTTTTCTTTCAAACCGTGCAAGTGGTCGGCGCGACCGACGTTGCGGCATTGATCAGCACGCGTGTCGTATCCTGGAAGGATGCGGCTGAAAGCCAGCTGTCGCTCCAGATAGACACCTTGGTGATACCAAGAAGCAACTGTGTATACTGTGCTGGTTCTTTACCCGCCTGCAACGAGCTGCCTTGTTAGCATCGACGTACCGCAGCTTTCGATACAATGTCGCCCAGTCACAAAGCGCAGTGTCGCCTGGATCTTCAACTTGAACGCGGACGAACATCTGGCGCACGATGATCTCGAGGTGCTTGTCGGCCACGTCTTGGCCCTGTGCGGCGTAGATGCGCAGCACTTCATTGATAATGTAGCGCTGTGTCGCTTCAGTGCCCTTAAGGCGCATCAAGTCGTGCAGGTTCAGCGAACCATCGTCAGGCGGTCGCCCGCTTGGACAGTGTCACCAGCCTTAACCATGAGCTGCATGTTACCTGGTACATCGTAACGCACTGGCGCACTGGCGTTTGCATGCAATCACAACAGTGTCTTCAGTCAATCTCTACCACGCCATCAAATGGCGCAATCAAGTGGCTTCAGATTCGTCTTCGCCAGTTGCGAGCACATCGCCAACCTTTACGGTTGAGCCAGATCTTCGACACTAGGCTTACGGCCATCAAGTGCAATTCGCTCGTACATCACCAGATTCAGGGGTAACTTGTACCACGTACTTCTTGCCGTCTTCCCAGACGTCAACGACACCGTCAATTTCAGTCATGAAGGCTTGTCCCTTAGGGATGCGAGCTTCAAAGAGCTCTTCAACACGGGGCAGACCTTGGGTAATGTCAGCACCAGCCACACCAGAGCTGTGGAAGGTTCGAAGCGTAAGCTGCGTACCAGGTTCACCGACTGACTGTGCGGCAATCACACCAACAGGCTGTGCTGCTTCAACAACATACCGGTAGCCATATCGATACCGTAGCTCTTGCGTGGAATACCGTTTAGGTTATTGGTTGAAAGGACTGATCTGAATCTTCACTTCAGTAACTGATGCGTCAGCTTCGATCTCGTCGGCAATGTCGCGGGTGATGAGCTCGCCCTTGTCGACGTGGCCGGGAACATCTTCGGCAGCATAACGGCCATACAGACGGTTACCAAAGTCAATCATGGTCATGCTCAGATTCGCTGCGGTAAATAGTAAAGCCGTCGATCATCATCTGCGTATCATCTTCAACCGTAAACACATCTTGGCTGACACGTCGACCAAACGACGGGTTAGGTATCCAGAGTCGGCCGTCTTCAGAGCGGTGTCGATCAGACCCTTACGGGCACCACGAGTTGCCACGAAGGCTTCAAGGCTCGAAAGACCATTGCTTAAAGTAGAGCGTCGACTGGCAGCTCAATTTCGCGGTTTGTCGCGTCAACCTGGATACCAATCATCGCGCTAGCGAGCTTCACGTTAGTAATGTCACCACGAGCACCAGAGTTCACCATGACAGAAATGCTGGTGTCCATATCGGCGAGCTTACTCTTCAAGAAGTCAGTCGACCTTGCGGTCAACAGAACGCCAGTTCGCAACCGTCAGGCTGTAGCGTTCTTCTTCGGTAATCAGACCTTGGTCGAATTGTTCTGAAATCAAGGTTGTCTTTGCGTCACCTTCGGCCACAAATTCAGCAATTTCGTCAAAGTTCAAGTAGTCGATCATTACCCGTCGATACAGCAGCAAGTGGTTGCAAAGCGGAACGCCAGGCCCTTCATGCGGTCAGCAGTTTGTGCCGTTTCTTCGGCGCCGTAGTGTTCAAAGATTTGTGCCAGTACTTTCTTGAGTTGCTTCTTGTTCTGAACATTGTTGTCGAACGGGAAGTCGGCTGGCAGGATTTCGTTAAAGAACACGCGACCAAGCGTGGTGTTGCGAATTTCACCCTTCGCACGAATGCGAATTGGGCTTTGCAGCTGCAGTTTACCCTTATCGTAGGCAAGTTCAGCTTCGTAGACTATTGGCTAAATGATCTTCATATCCTTTGTCTGAGCACTTGGCTTTTCGTAGGTAAGGTAGTAGTTACCGAGCACAATGTCCTGACCGATGTTCAGCACTGGGCACCATCAGCAGGTTTTAGCAAGTTGTTCGTGGCACTCATCAGTTCACGAGCTTCGTGTCTGCGCATCTTCAGAAAGTGGCAAGTGGACAGCCATCTGGTCACCGTCGTAGTCGGCGTTAAATCCGTTGGCGACGAGTGGGTGCAACTGAATGGCTTTACCTTCAACGAGCTTTGGCTGGAAGGCCTGGATACTCAAGCGGTGAAGACTCGGTGCACGGTTCAGAAGAACGTACTTGCCTTCGATAACTGCGTCAAGTGCGTCCCATACAACTGCTTCGCCAGCTTCAATCAAGCGAGTTGCAGAGCGGATGTTGTGAGCGTATTCGTTGCGAATCAACCAGCTAATGACAAATGGCTTAAACAGTTCAAGTGCCATCTGCTTTGGCAGACCACATTGGTCAATCTTTAGTTTTGGACCAACCACGATAACCGAACGGCCAGAGTAGTCAACACGCTTACCGAGAAGGTTCTGACGGAAACGACCTTGCTTACCTTTGAGCATGTCGCTAGATGACTCTTGAGGCGACGGCGGCCACCGGTTGCGTTAACCGCACGACCACCACGGGCAGCTGAGTTATCAATCAAGGCTGTCAACGGCTTCCTGGAGCATGCGCATTTCGTTGCGGCGAATCACTTCAGGTGCGTTAAGGTCGATCAGCTTCTTTAAGACGGTTGTTACGGTTAATAACACGACGGTAAAGGTCGTTGAGGTCGCTTGTTGCAAAACGGCCACCAGTCAGCTGCACCATCGGACGTAGATCTGGTGGGATCACAGGCAGAACCGTGAGTGCAAGGCTGTTTGGCTTGAATACCAGCAGCCTGCATGCCTTCAAGCACCTTCAGGCGCTTGAGGAGCTTCTTTTCGCGCTGGCCTTTAGCACCTTCAACTTCTTCGGCTAGCTGCAGCAATCAGCTTTGGCAAGGTCGATTTCATCAAGCAGTGCCTTGAGCGCCGTACCACCCATACCAACTGTCAATGAGCTCTTCGTATTCTTCAGGAAGGTTACGGTAGTCTGTTTCGTTAATCAAGGCACGCTTTGACCAAGACTTTCAAGCTGTGCTTTCTTGACGGTGTATGCGTTCTTCAAGTTCTTCAAGTTCTTCGAGTCTGCGCTTCAGCTAAAGCTTTTGACATCAGCATCTTCCGCACTCAGCTTCGCTTTCGTAGCGAATTTTGATTGCTGCACGGCCGGCTTCTGTTTCGGCTTCAAGGTCAGCCAGCATTTGATCGCGCTTTTCTGCATCAACGTTCAAGATAACGTAGGTTGCAAAGTAAGCAATGCGTTCAAGGTTGCGCACCGTAATGCCGAGCAACAGGCTCATTGCACTTGGCGTGCCACGCATGAACCAAATGTGGGCAACTGGTGCAGCCAGGTTAATGTGACCCATGCGTTCACGACGAACAATAGATTTCGTGACGAGTTCGCCATTCTTATCGACGGCCGCTTCGCGTGAACGAACACCCTTTAGCTTGCTGTCGTGTGGGTTAATGTCTTTGACTGGACCGAAAATTCGTTCACAGAACAGGCCATCACGCTCTGGTTTTTGGGTACGATAGTTGATCGTTTCTGGCTTTGTAACTTCACCGTGACTCCATTTCAGGATATCGTCTGGGCTGGCTACGGCCAGGCGGACCGCGTCAAAGTCGGCAATACCGTCAGTTGTTACTACACGCGACATATTACGCCTCCTCCTTCTATTTCATTGTTCTTCATCAATGTCTTCAGCTGTGCACACTCGAAACCATCTTCTTCGAGTTCTCCAATATCATCTGCTTCATCAAGCACAGTTTCTTCTCTGTCATCGCTATCATCAACTGGCAACTGACTTGTCTTCTGGACCAGCTTTCGGCAATGACTTCTTCGGCATCGACAAGTTTCTGATTCATCAAGCAAATCGACGCGCAGTCCAAGACCTTGCAGTTCTTTCACAAGCACGTTAAAGCTTTCTGGAAGCTTCGGACCAACAATCGCTTCATCTTTAATGATAGATTCGTAGGCTTTGGCACGTCCATAGACATCGTCAGACTTGATCGTCAGCATTTCCTGCAGAGTTGTAGCTGCACCGTATGCTTCAAGTGCCCAGACCTCCATCTCACCGAATCGCTGACCACCGTTTTGTGCTTTACCACCAAGTGGCTGCTGGGTGACCATGGTGTATGGACCGGTTGAACGTGCGTGAATCTTGTCGCTGACCATGTGGTGCAGCTTGATCATGTGCATGACACCAACGGTCGTGCGTTCTTCAAATGCTTCACCGGTTCGGCCATCAAACAGTTGGCTCTTACCATCGCGAGCAAATCCAGCTTTTTCAAGTTCGCTTTCAATCACTTCGTCTGGTACACCGTTAAATGGTGGCGTTGCTACCTTGTAACCAAGTGCGCGAGCTGCCATACCAAGGTGTGTTTCAAACAACTGACCGATGTTCATACGGCTCGGCACACCAAGTGGGTTAAGACGATATCAACAGGCGTACCGTCTTCCATGAATGGCATGTCTTCGACTGGGAGAATTCGCGCAACCACACCCTTGTTTCCGTGACGTCCAGCAAGCTTGTCACCAACACCAATCTTGCGTAGCTGTGCTACGAAGATCTGAATCTGCATCAATACACCAGCTTTCAGCTCGTGACCGTTTTCACGGCTAAAGATCTTAACACCAACGACTTTACCACCGCCAGCATTGTTCATACGTTGTGAGGTGTCACGAACATCTTTGGCTTTTTCACCAAAGATCGCGCGCAGTAGGCGTTCTTCGAGCTTGAGTTCTTGCTCACCTTTTGGTGTAATCTTTACCAACCAGTACATCACCGGCTTTAACTTCAGCTACCAACCTGAACAATACCGTCTTCATCAAGGTGACGAAGTGATTCTTCAGATACATTCGGAATGTCACGGGTGACGATTTCTGGGCCAAGCTTGGTTTCACGAACTTCAACGTTGTAGTCTTTGATGTTGATACTTGTCAGGTCGTCGTCTTGAACCAGACGGCTGGCTAAGTACAATGGCGTCGTCCATGTTGTAGCCAGCCCAAGGCATAAAGGCAACCAACAGGTCACGCCCAAGGGCGAGTTCGCCGTCAGCAACAGAAGCACCTTCGATCAAAATAGTCGCCTTTTTTAACCTTTTGACCACGGGTAACGCGGACTTTTTGGTTAATAGAACGGTCGTCGTTACTCTTCGCAAAGTGGATGGGCTCGTATATTCTTAACACCGTCTTTATACTTCACGTCGAACTTCGTCACCATCAGCACGTACAACTTCACCTGCGCCCTCAGCAACAATAAGCTGGCTGAGTCGTTCTTGGCAATTTCTGCTTCGATACCAGTACCAACGGTTGGCGCTTCTGGTGTCAAAAGTGGAACGGCCTGGCTTTGCATGTTTGAACCAGTCAAGCATCGGTCAATACGGTTCTTTTCAATAAATGGCACAAGCGCAGCGGTGCTCCCGAGAATCTGCTTGTGAGCAGCATCCATGAAGGTAACTTCGCTAGCGTCAACCTGCTCTGGCTGCAAGTAACGTTGCGGGCAGCTAACGCGTTCGTCTAGCAAATTTGCTGTTCTTGTCAAGCTTCGGCACCAGCGTCGGCAATAACTTCAGTTGACTTCTTGGCTAGCGTCGAGGTAGACGACTTCGTCAGTAACTTTACCGTTTTTTACCTTAAGATACGGCGTTTCGATAAAGCCATATTCGTTAATACGAGCGTAGGTTGCAAGGTTCAGTACCAGTCCAATGTTGGCACCTTCTGGTGTTTCCACCGAACAGATACGGCCATAGTGAGTTGGGTGAGCGTCACGGACGTCAAAGCCAGCGCGTTCACGCGAAAGACCACCAGGGCCCATCGAGCTCAGGCGACGTTTGTGGCACAGTTCAGAAAGCGGGTTTACTTCGTCCATCAGCTGGAGAGCTGGAACTTGCGAAGAATTCACGAACCGCCGCTACCACTGGGCGGGCGTTGATAAGCTGGCTCGGCGTCACAGTTTCGAAGGTCGCTCATGCTCATGCGGTCCATGGCGTTACGTTGCATACGAAGCATACCAACGCGGAACTGACGAGCGACAAGCTCACCAACAAGCTTCACGCGGCGGTTGACGAGCGCGTCGATGTCGTCAGCCAGCTTCTTGAGTGTTGTTCAGGCGGATTAATTTCGCGGATGATCGCGACGAGGTCGTGAAATCTGGAAGACACGATTTTCGGTAGTGTTGGCAACATCAAGACCAAGGCGCTGGTTCAGCTTGTAGCGACCAACACGGCTGTAGTCAAAACGCTTAAAGTCAAAGAACATGCGTTCAATCATTTGGCGAGCGTTGTCGACCGTCGCAAGGTCACCTGGGCGTAGGCGGCGATACACTTCAATCAGTGCTTCGTTCGAACCATGAGCCGGGTCTTTTTCGAGTGTGGCATCAATGTATTTAATTTCACCAGTGTCGACATCTTTAAACAAGTCTCTGGATTTCACCTACTTTGCTGTACGCCAAGGGCGCGAAGCAAGGTTGTGACAGGGAGTTTACGGCGGCGGTCAATCTTTACATAGATTGCACCGTTTGGCTGCAGTTTCGAATTCAAGCCATGCACCACGGCCTGGAATCAATTTTGCACCATAGTAGGTTGCGGCCAACACCCTTTTCGGCAGTAAAGAATACACCAGCAGAACGGATCAGCTGGCTTACAACAACACGTTCCGTACCGTTGATAACAAACGTACCACGGTCGGTCATCCATGGATAATCACCCAGGTAAATCTCTTGTTCTTTTACTTCACCAGTTACTTTGTTGGTAAGCTCAACATTCACCATCAGAGGCGCATCAAAGGTAAGATTGTTTTCTTTGGCATAATGTTCGTCGTTCTTTGGTTCTTGGAAATCATACTTGCCAAACCGTAGTTCAAGTTTTTGACCAGTATAGTCGTCGAATTGGGTTCAGTTCTGCGAAAATCTCGCTCAAACCAGTCTCGACAAATTCTTGCCAAGATTCTTTCTGGTGAGTGAGGAGGTTGGGTACTTCAATAGCGGTGTCGTTGCTCGTAAAGAACACTCGGTCGCTAGAAGCAGTGGTAGCTTTTGCCATATATCATGCCTCGCATAATTAGTTTGATAGGGGTAGTGTACGCACTCTCTTTATCTGTTAACGGGTCAAGAAAACGATAGGTTGAATGGTTCACTTCTGGCGCCGAAGCCTTTTCTAACGAGGGTTATACGCATACCAAAACACCACGCCACTGGCGTAGTACGCTAAAACGACCCGTTACACAATCTTCATTACTTTCTAGTGTACGCGCGAATAACGGTGCTGTCAACGGATTTTCATGACTTTTTTGCATAAAAAACTCGACTCTACTCATCATCGGGTGATGTGCAGAATCGAGGAGTTGTCAGCCGAAGCGAAGCTCGGCTGCTCGGCGGTCTTCAGCACGCGCCTTACAATTGTTATATACCCTTGTAGCAAACCTCATCATCAGAAAGCAAAGTAGCGGAAACGCAAGCGCAACTATCACGACGCTGTCGAGTGCGAATGTAATCAGCACAACCGGCAACAGCGAAATGAGTGCACCGAAGCCAGCTGCCAAGCTAAACCAAAACCAACGTTGGGCATGGTTATTCAAAAACGCAGAGCTATGGTGCGAGTTCTTCCGAATACGTTCATATTCGCCATGAAGTCGTAGAAGCCAGACAATCAGTCCAATGACGATAAGGCATGTTATAACGATCGATCCATAGACGTACATATCTGACATTTCAGCCACCTTTCGCCGTAGGATGACTTTACTCTAGGGATTCCGGATTATTTTGTCAAAGGGTTCGAAGTAATAACTGAGTCAACCAGGCCGTATTCAACCGCTTCCTTTGCATCAAGCCAGAAATCGCGTTCCATGTCGGTTTTGATTTTGCTGCGTTTTTGGCCAGTATTTTTCGCCATGATATCAATTAAGAGTTCTTTGAGCTTCACACCTTCACGAAGGCTAATTTCCTGATCAGTAATTTGCCCCTGCAAACCGCCGTGTGGCTGGTGCATCATCACGCGTGAATTAGGGAGTAAGTGGCGCTTTCCTTTGGCACCATTTGCCAGTAATACCGCTCCGAAGCTCGCTTGCAAACCAATGCCATAGGTCGCTACATCGGGCTTAATAAAGTTCATTGTATCGATAATCGCCAGACCATCATACACACTCCCGCCAGGGCTATTGATATACACGTGGATATCTTTATCTGAGTCTTCGTTAGCAAGGTGAAGCAGTTGAGCCACCACCACATTCGCCGTATGCGGGTTAATATCTTCACCGATGAAGATAATACGATCTTCCAAAAGCCGTGAGTAGATATCATAGCCGCGCTCACCATCGCGGGTTTTAACAATAACGTTAGGGACTAAATAATTCTTACTCATAATACCCCTTATTGTACTCACGTAGTTAGCACTCGTCAAGCCTGAGTGCTAGTCAGTGCATTAGTATTGTGTTTTTTATGTTTTTGTGCTATAATATATAAGTACGTTTATGTCCGTTCTCTCCGAAAGGATCAACCATGAACGACCGTTCCTTCACAGGCTTCCTCAAGCGGATCGGCCTCATTGTGTCCATCGGGCTCGGTGTGGTCGGAGTCCACGCACTCACTTCTGTTGCGCTCACCCTCACCGGGGGTGCAGACGGTCTGTATCCCAGATACTGCCCGAGCGCTGGCGTGTTCGATCACCAGCCATGCACATTCGGCGACAACTGGTCATACACCGACGACATCGGTGCCGTGGTGTTCAGCCACCTACTGATGGCAATGATGATCATCGCCCTCGCAATCGTGCTCTACGGAGTGATGAACTTCTTCGTGTGGATTCTCACCGGCAGAACAATCGGTGACCTCAAGTACGAGCGTGAACTGCGTCACACCGACAGAGAAGAGTCGGATGGCGCCTGCCACGACCGCCTGTGCCCGTGTGGCTACCACAAGAGTGAAGTCTTCCAAGACGGCGAGTGGCTTGGGATCTGCAAGAACCCTGACTGCACGTGCCCCGAAGCCGGCCACAAGCACGAAGCCTTCGACACCGCCAAGAACGAGTGGGTCGAGAACGACTAGCAACCGGTAGATACCGGCCATACGCCCCGCGTTACCTCCATGGAAGCAGAAATGCCCCGGCTGGTAATATAGCGGGGCATTTTCTGTTTCTAAAAGTAGGTGTTACGAATTAATCTCAGCGAGTTTATTCACCGTTTTTTCGGTAATCACTCGGTTGGCAACTTCACGCTGAATCTCAGGCTCATCAAATCGTTTTGCCATTTCAGGATTGTTTGCATACTGTTGTTTGTAGGCATTTACCTGAGCGGCGACTTCGTCGTCACTGGCGTCCATTCCGAGCTCACGGCTTAGCTCTGCAAGTACCAGCCCGGCTTTAATGCGAAGCTCAGCTGTTTCTTTAGCTTCAGCTTCTACCCACGCATCACGATCAGCGTAGCCTTTGCTCTGGAAATACTGCTCTAGGCTTTGGCCCTGATACATTAGGTTCTGGGTTAAATCCTGTTCGATTGAACGAATCTGGTCTTCAAGTAATACCTGGGGTACGGTCACATCGCTTTTTTCAATCAGCTGGCGAACCAGGTCGTCTTTTAACTTGTCATCCGCTTCCCTATTCTTTTGGGCGGTAATTTCCTTTTTAATATCAGCCTTCAACTCATCTGCACTCGTAAACGGCCCGGCCTTTGCTGCCAGTTCATCGCTGAGTTCTGGTACGATCACCTTATTAACGGTTTTTATCGTTACCTTAAATACCACTTCTTGGCCGGCCAAGTCTTGAGCGTGGTAGTCTTTAGGGAATGTAAGGGGTACATCAAGTGAATCACCAGCCTTTTTCCCGACGAGCGCTTCTTCAAAGCCAGGAATGAATGAGTTACTTCCAAGTTCGAGTGCATAATCGCTGCCTGCACCGCCAGGGAATGCTTCGCCGTCTTTTTCACCCACAAAATCAATGACAACTTCGTCGCCAAGTTCGGCTGGCTTGGTGGTTTCTTGCTTCTCAGTAAAGCCTTTCTGAATACGGCCAAGCACTTCATCAACATCACTTTTCGTAACCTTAACAGGCTGCTTTTCGGCTTTCAGCTTTTTATAATCACCCAGTTTGGTTTTCGGCAATACGTCACCTTCGGCCGTAAATTCTAGTTCACTACCAGGGACGTATTTCTTCACGTCAACCTGTGGGCGCTCGAGTGCTTGTAGCTCGTTGTCGATAAATGCTTCTGCTACCGCCTTTGAAAGCGCGTGCTCTAAGGTGTCTTGGTTCACCTTGTTTGGGTCGGCGTGCTTAGCCACCATTTCAAGTGGTGCCTTTCCCTTACGAAAGCCAGCAACTTTCGTTTCTTTTGCAATATGCTTCAAGGCAACTTGGTTAGCTGCTTCGAGTTCGGGTGCTCCCAGGGTAACGGTCACGAGCACTCGTGTCTTGGATAGATGTTTTACAGATGTCTTCATAGCAACCAAGTATAACAAAGCTTGGCGTATCTGTCACATCTAGTAGGCATTAATGCATACGCCGCCACGCATACCGTAGCTATCACGTTGCACCACCGTACCCGCAGGATTATACCCACAATCAGTCAATTGTGCGTTAAAATCTTCAGTATCTTGTGCGGTCGGGCTCTCTAGTGAATAAAACACCATAATCTTGTTACCACCGGCGTTATAAACCATTAACGTGCGATTATTGGGGGCAGCGTACTCGAAATTCGATGGCAACTCTGCAGAAAATCCACTCGGTAAATAACCGCTCGCTACCAAGGTATCTTCCACTGTGCAAGTATAGCGGCCGGTTGCAAACCATGCGTTACTTCCATCAGCACACTCAGTGCCCGAAATTGCCGTCGTTGAACCAAGTCCACCCCTTGGGAAGTGACCGTTCTTTACAATAAATAATCGTATGGCGTCGGCAACTTTATGTGCGGCGTCGGCAGATTGAGTATTACGCGCTTGAATTTGTGCGCTTCCGTACACGGCAGCAGAAATCATACTTAAAATAGCAATTACGACGACAACAATAATAAGTTCAATGATTGTAAAGCCCTTGCCGCTTGCCCGCCGTTTCATGCCTTTACTATGGCTGAGCCGGTGCAATCAGTCAATAGCCTTAAGCGTTATATGTCGTCGATATCAAGTTCGTCGTCTTTGGCACGTTCACGGCGGCGATAGTCTCGTACCGCACTCACCACACGCTCAAAACTAAGGGTTCGCTCTTCGCCACTCGCGAGGTTACGTAAGGCATACTGCTTCGAAATCAGTTCATCGTCACCCACCACCATCAAATACGGCACGTGTTGACGTACGGCGTGTTTAATTTTCTTATCAAGCGACCGGTCAATCACGCTGAGTTCAACATTCACGCCTTCACGGCGCAAATCCATGGCAAGTTTAGTAGCACCACGCTGTGCATCACCAGCGACCGCCAGGTAGACATCAGTTTTGGCCGTTTCAAGGGACGCTGGTAGCAATTCGTGGGTTCGTAAAAACAACTCCATCATACTGTACCCCGGTGCAAACCCAACAGCGCTTACTGGTTCGCCACCAAATAACCCAACCAAGCCATCATAGCGGCCACCACCAAACAATGCTCGAGCATTTTCCGGGTGTGTATCAAAAAATTCGAATACGGTGCCGGTGTAGTAATCAAGCCCGCGCATCAGCGTAATATCAAACGATACATTTTTAATGCCAAGTCGTTCGAGATTGGTGAATAATTCCTGAATTTCACGTACCGCTTCACTGTCGCGAATTGATTCCGGTAGATCGGCCATTGTTTTCGCAGCGAGTAACTGTGCAATCCGCTGCAAACCTTGCTTAGCAGCTTCGGGCCCTAAGATATCAATTACTTGATCGCGGAACGCTTCGGGCGCAATTTTACTACGTCGATCAAACAGTTTTATCATCAGCTGCGCCTGTACAGCATCGAGTTCTAAGTACTGCGCCATCATAAAGTTGATGATTTTTCGGTTATTTACCTTAATGGTATACATTTCTTGGCTGGCACCAAACGCGCGCAGCAGCTCAACACCCAATGCAATAATCTCAGTCTCAGCCTCAACGCCATCGGCGCCAAAAATATCACAATTTAGCTGCCAAAATTCACGGTCACGACCACGCTGAGGGCGTTCATAGCGCATAAATTGAGCAATCGAATACCACCGAGCCGGAAACGGGATTTCTTGCTGGCGTGCCGCAATCATACGGCTCACACTTGGGGTCATTTCAGGGCGTATGACAACGCGGCGCTCGCCACGATCAATAAATTGGTAGGTTTGTTCTGTCACGAGTTCTTGGCCACTTTTTGCGGCGAATACATCGATTGATTCAAGCAGCGGCGTGTCGTAGGGTTCGTACCCAAAACTTTCTGTTACGCGGCGCCAGACACCAAAAATATGTTCGCGTAAGCGCATATCTTCTGGGTACCAGTCGCGGGCGCCTTTGTATGGGGTATGTGGCAGGCTTGCCATAATGGTGTTATTTTTACATATTTTGCTTCAGAATGCAAGCACTACCCGCGTAGCGTGTGTTGTTGCACCCAGGCATACATGGCAACCCCGGCAGCCACGCCCACATTCATGCTTCGCGTACTGCCGAACTGCTCTATCGCGACCGTCATATTCGCATTGGCGGTAATCTCTTTCGTAAGCCCTGGCCCCTCAGCCCCAAACACCATCACCGTTTGGCGTGGAAAGGCGACGGTTGAGAGCGGAATGGACCCATCAACGTTATCAACGGCAATTAACACCTTATCACCAATTTGGGCCATAAATTCCGTCACGGTATCGTAATAATGAACATGAAGATACTTATCCGTCATCATGGCACCGCGCTTGTTCCACTGGCGGCTCCCAATGATATGCAGGTGGCGCACACCGAAAGCATTGGCGCTGCGCACAATGGTGCCCATGTTGTAATCGCGCGCCACGTTTTCTACGGCGATTTCTAAATCTACCCCATGAGTATCTAAATCAGCAATAATTGCCTCGATCGGCACACCTTTGTATACATCAATCACATTCCGTGTGTCTTCTTCCATTACTTGATTCCATCATAACAAAAAACACCCATCTGGGTGTCGAATCGGTACATAAGAGGTGTTCACCCAGGGTGAGACGGAGGTTAATGTGCGCGGCGTCATTACCGTACACTTCACGTCTCACCCCAGGTACTTCCACCCAGGCATCCTTTTGATTCTTGCTAGGAGGCCTTGCTACTGCGCGTCAGCGGGTCACGCGTTCTTGGCGTAACCCTCCTCGGCCATGGCGTTGATGAACCAGGCCATGGCCAGACCGAATGGCAGCTTCTCGCCGGTGTCGGGGTTGACGCCGGTGTCGGCGTTGCGCCCGGACTTCCGGGTGAAGTGTCGCGCCTTGTTGATGGCGGACTGCACCGCGGTGGTGGTGCTGTTGGTCCCGGCGTCGGGGAACAGCTCCAGCATCAGGACGATGGCGTCACGGGCCTCGCCCGTGATCGTCTCCGTGTCTTCGAACTCCGCGAGGGAGCGCCACGGTGCGTCATCGCCGGGCTGCGGCCGCAGCACGTAGGTCATCGCCATGTCCACGGCTCGACGGCGCTTGGCCGCCTCCTCGGGATTGGGCTTGACGAACGGCTCGGTCGCCGGGCGCCGGCTGGCGGCGTCCCTGCGAGCCCGCTCGAGCACGGACAGGGGGGTCTGGTTTGTGGTCGCGGTCATCGCGGCCTCCTAAAAATCGTCGGGTTGTCGGGTGGAGCTCGATTAACCTATCGGAGGCTTATCGTATTTTCATTATACACTATTTTTTAATAAATGTCAATATCGCAACAAAAAATACCCCTGTAGGGTATCGGTTCAATCTTGGGGTTGTCCCCGGGCGACAGACGTCGATGTCTATCACCCGGGGAGCCCTACGTGCAGTTGCCGTGTCAGGCGTTGAGCGCGGCTGCGGTCGCCTTCTTCGGCGCGGCCTTCTTCGCGGGGGCCGCGGAGTCGGTGTCGCCGTTGGGCGACTCCTCGCTCTGCGGCTTGTTGAAGAGCTTGCCGCCAGCCCAGCGAAGTGCCTTGAGCGCCAGGTCGATGCCCGCGAGGGCGCCGTCCTGGGTGGACGTGTCGGTCAGGAGCTCGGCGTGCTTCTCAGCCGCGATCTCCGTGGCGACGATCGTCGCGCCCTTGGTGGTCTTGCCGGTACGGTCCTTCTCCGGCTGGGCCGTGAGGAACGCGTCGAGCGTGGCCTTGAAGAGCACGCGGCGGGGGTCACCCTCGTCGAGGTCGAGGACCTTGACGCTGGGGTTTCCCCGCCCGTGGATCTCGAACTCGGACGCGATCTCCACCTGCGGCGCACGCCTCTTCGCGAGGGCGTCGTCGCGACGCTTCTGCTGCTGGTGCCGTGCCGCGGCGAGGGTCTTGGTGCCCTGTCCGACGATGTGCGGGGTGTTGTTCATGACAACCTGCTCTCTTCCCCATGCAGGGGAAATCGGGTACTGCTACTTGTAGGGGATCTCGTTACTTCAGGGCCAGGAGGCCGATCAGCTACGATGATTACATTGTAGCATAAACATGATTATTTGTCAATATTCTTTCATTGATTTATTGCACACACCCCTGTTACTATGCTATGCTCATAAATGTACATTACCGATACGAATGTGGCGGATCAAGACACTACCCTATGGTAGATGTGGCGGCTGCGTGAAACGAAAATTTATCGTAGACGCAGCGCGTCTAGCAATTTCCGCCATAACCAACGAGTTGATTCCAGCGAGAAGTTAAGATTACAGGGTAACGTTCATATAACCATCTATGCGGATGTGGCGGAATTGGTAGACGCGCTAGCTTCAGGTGCTAGTGTACGCAAGTACGTGGAGGTTCAAGTCCTCTCATCCGCACCAATATAATAATCCAGGCTTGCCCTGGGTTTTTATATTGGTATGAAAAGACGAGTGGGTGCTCGTCTTATTATGTTCTTTACCTGTGCGCCCTGCTATACTAAACCTACTTATGGTATTAGTTGATATCGCCGGTTTTATCGGAGCAAGCCTCCTACTGGGGGCGTTTTTTCAGTCATCTCGCGGCACATGGAACGGGCACATGATGCGCTACCAAGTAATAAACCTAGCAGCAGGCATACTGCTGGTCTATTACACACTTTCTAAGGATGCTATCTTTGCAACCATCATCAATATTGTCTGGATTGTGGTGGCACTGATTGGAATAACGAGGCTGCTTACGACAGCCCCTCGTCGCTCAAAGCGTAGCTAGCTATATAGCCCGAAGCGTGCTAACTGCCCGGCTTCAGGGTGTGAACGTACCATCTTAGCGAGCTCTGCTAAACTGCCCTGTTGTTTTACACCAGGATTCATAATGTCGTACGGATCACAAACTTTGCGGACTGCTTCATACATCTCAACAACCCGCTCATCAAGCTGGGCATAAATGCTATGTGTTTTAAGCCGCCCTTCACCGCCTTCAGCAATCATCGTACCGTCGTGCTTATATACGAGCTGCGTAAGTTGATCGATTAATTTAATTAGCCGCTGTTTGTCTGACACGTGCCGAAGATTAAACTGGGGGTAGACCGCATACGTATTGGTATAAGCGTGCCCGGCCAGCGGGAGCGAGGTGTGGTCTTTTTTAGCGAGCTCACGAAGGCCATTTACGAAATCTTCTAAGCGTTCTGTTGGAATATGGAACCCGCTAAATAGCGATGGGGCGACTTCATCTTCGTTGTCGGGTAGCCCTGTGTAATAGGCGACATCAAGTGCTGCCATCAACTCATCGGGGTGTTCGGCTGCTTCAGTGGTCGTCACATGTACGTCGTCACTCTTTGCAAACAATTTCTGCACTTTAGCTAGGTGTTTACGGCGGTGGCGATCACCAAAATCATCATACCCCACCAAAATAACAGAAGCGGGTGACTCTAACGCCTCAGTAGCTTCTTTATAAAATCCGTATTCGCGGCCACGAGATTTGGCAATTTCAAATAATTCAGCGTCAAAGTATTCAACGAATGCCGGCGACATGCCACATAGTTGATCAAGCGCATCGCGGGCAGCATTTTCATCACTAAATACAAGCGCCGCTACCCCTGTATTGTGGCTGCGTAGTTCTGCACGCATAATAATTTCGCTAATCACACCAAGTGTACCCTGGCTACCGATAAACAAAGGCGTTAGGTCAAACGAACCATCTTTTTGCTTGACGTCGGCAATAGTATTGTAGCCGGCGGCGTCATTTGAACGCAGATTATCTAATACGTCTCCGTACTCATCAATAATGCCATCAATACCTCGGTAAATATCACCCTCAAAGCCCTGCACGCCCTTACGGCGCTCAAGTTCACGCTTCGAAATACGCCCAGTTTGGATCACGTCGCCGTTAGCGAGCACTACTTCAAGCTGCTCAACCGAGCGTTCAATCGTGCCATATTTGCCTGCCAGTCGGCCGGTTACCGCGCTAGCAATTGCCCCGCCGACGGTGCCATAGTTGTGTGAACCGACCAGTGACGTAATCGCCGCACCGTACAGTGAAAGCGCTTGATTAACCGCCGCAACCGTCACTCCAGGCTGTAAACGGATAAGCCGCTGCTTGGCGTCATATTCAAAAATGCGGCTCATATGCGACGTTGTAACAAGTGAAATGCCCTTACCAATGGCAGCACCGCCCGCGTCGGTACCAGCACCGCGTGGAGTGATAGGAATACCATGCCCTTTTTCAGCCAGCTGCCATGAAAAGCGCGCTACTTTACGTACATCATTCGTAGAACGCGGGTAAATCACCATTTCAGGCATTAGTGTTAATACCCCCATGTCGTTGGCTACGCTTTCACGTACGTCCACACGGGTTGAAACCTCACCTGTTACATGCCCCCGTAAATAGGCTGCTAATTTTGACATCGCTTACCCCTTATTACTCTCATTACATAAAGTATAGCATAAGCAGGTATTGGTTGTTCACTAAGAAAAGATAATTTGTTATAATTTGATGGTGTACGCGGATGTGGTGGAATTGGTAGACACGCTAGCCTTAGGAGCTAGTGCCGCAAGGCGTGAAGGTTCAAGTCCTTTCATCCGTACCAACAAAAGAGATGAGTGTCAGCTCATCTTTTTTGTTGCTTACAAGAACGCGATGTCTGTGCCTGTAATATTAAGCAGCAGCACATAGGCAACTATCGTTGCAATAAAAAATCCCAAATTAAGATAGAGTTGCTTGCGCTTCTTTGCTAAGTCAGCCTTTTTATGCTTTGAGCCTACTACATCAACCACATCATCCTCGAATCGAATTGAGATAAATGTACCAAGTGCCGACAGTAATAAGATGATACCGAGC
This sequence comes from uncultured Candidatus Saccharibacteria bacterium, assembly GCA_963789695.1. Taxonomy (GTDB): domain Bacteria; phylum Patescibacteriota; class Saccharimonadia; order Saccharimonadales; family Saccharimonadaceae; genus Saccharimonas. The sequence continues at coordinate 74,450 of CAWBLS010000001.1, forward strand.
GGCCATGGATTAGTGAGGATTGCATAAAATAATTCTAATAGTGGTGTGACGCTAAACGTATTTGGGCTATAGAGCATGTAGCTCGCCACCAGGATGACGCCAACAATCCACACAATGATTTGGGTATACAGCATACGAAACCCCGTTATGAGCCGAATCGGAAACGCCAGCACAAAGCCGCCATCGGCAATCGGAGTTGCAAACACAAAAAATGCCCAGGTGAGCGCCGTGACAGCAATACCCTGCGCCAATCCATAGCTATACACCGTGAATGCAAAGTAACCGGCAATAACCAATACAACCAGAAAAAAGCGCTGGAGCGCTGAAAGTTTGAAGTGATGCATTGGCAGGTTCATCTGTAACTAGTATACACCTATTGGTTATGCTTAAATTTCGTGATACCAAAAAAAGCGCCTAAGCGCTTCTTCGGCGGAAGAAGGTGAGGTAAGCATTTCCATAACTTCGATTGTCCACCACAACAATTTCGTTCGTCAGATTTGGTCCCTCACCTCTTCCTGTATGCGATAATACCATAAGCCCGTTGGCTTTGAGAAGCCCAAAAAGTTTCGAAACTGTGGATAACTGCAAATCATGATAGGGTGGATCGGCAAATATAATGTCAAACTCCCCTGTTGCACCGCCTTCAACCCAATTATTTACCGTCGTTGAAATTAATGAAGATTTTTTTTCAATATCGAGTGCTTTCATGTTTTCCTGAATAATGCGCTGCATGATACGGTCTTTTTCAACAAACACCACTTCGTCCGCACCCCGGCTCAGCGCTTCAATCCCCACCGCCCCGGTACCGGCAAAAGCATCCAGCACGCGTGCACCGGCTACTTCCCCCGCAATACTATTGAACATTGCGCCCCGAACGCGCTCGCCCATAGGGTGCATTCGCCTTCCTTTAGGCGCGATAATCGTGCGTCCACCATATTCGCCGGCGATTACTCGAATGTTCATTCGGTTTCACCTTCTGGGAAGGCTTCTTTATATGCGCTGTACCACGAGTATGCAACCGTTTGGATATGCAGAGGCATCAGTGTTTCGCGGGTTTGGCGTGCCAATTTGGCCGTCCAGCCGTTGTTCCAAAAGTTGTGATACATATCGAGCGCGTAAATATGCTCCAGCGAATCTAGGAATACGCGTTCGAGCCCACGCTCATGAGCGGCTTCGAGCCACGGCTTGCTGGGTTGCTCCATAATGAATCGATTACTTTTTACGGTGGTTGCTACGCCCCATTCAAATAAAAAGTGGGTAGGCCAGACGCCTTTCGCACCCCAATACTGCCAGTTTTTACTAATGGTATCGCGTCGCGAAGCGCCACGAATCAAGTTTTTATCAATGATTGTTAAGCGTTCTTCTTTTGGTTTACCCCATAACTCTTCAATCATGTCAGATAACGGATAGTGGTGCGCTGGCGTTAAGCCATCAACAATCGCGTGCGACAGCCAGGCTGCTTCAAAGGCGGCCTTTGTTTGGTCATGTTTCTTAAGCGCCTGCACTAAATTTGCATGGTGATCGCGGATCATATCCAGTAACTGAGTATCATCAGGGTTAGTTGGGTCAATATAATGCCATGGTTCATCAACACTCGGGCTTTTACGCTTAATTCCATCGGGGCCATTATTGCCTTCGAAGTGAAGAATGTCTTTTAACTTTGGGAAGCTTGCGTTTTTTCCTAGCGCATCAGTAAGACTACGCCGTGCCACACGGTCAATTTTTTGGTGCACACCAATAAAGCCACCAGAGCTTTTACGAAATGTCGTACCTGAATACATAGGAAATAATCATTAGTTGTTCCGCTTATCATTAGTATAGCAGACATTGTTATACACGCATAACATGGTATAATATAGCTAACGAAGCATCGCCTGGGTGCTCGCAGATTGACGAGGAGGCACTACATGCCTGACGACGAACTAGCCCGAGAGATCGGCAATCGCTATGGATATCTCCTTGCCGTGTCGGGCCACGCCGTACAGCACGAAGTTGATGCGGTAAAACATGCTAGCCCTGGCGCTATCGATGCCATCTTTTACCGCACAAAGCGGACCGCCCTGTACGCACTGGAGCGCCTGGATGAAGCCGGCAGTGAACATAATGACGCTGGCGCCGCCGTGTGGCGGCTCGACAGCAGCAATGTGATCACCATGGATGTGGGCGGCTGCGTCTACCGACTCGGCATTCCCGCAAGGGAAGACGAGCTGACTACCGCCGAAAAGCGCGCCGCGCTCCCCATCCTACTGGCGCTTGAGCATATGGCAGCGGAGGAGGTGTAACAGATATGTGGCACATCATTCTGACGATTCGCTACAATGGCAGCGCGCACAAAACGATCAGCATCATGACGTCGAACCCACTACCCCAAGAGCGCTACCAGTATGCTTTGGAAACGGTCTGTCGCGGTTATGTATCCCCACGAGATGCTGCTGTGGTGTTCTATCACTCAGAGAGGCAGTAGCAATCCCCTCAGCCCCCTACTACTGGGGGCATTTTTAATTGAGCGTCGTTAAGCGCTGATAGTAGCGCACTGGTTCAGCGAGCGCTTTATATGTATCGAGCTGCTCGCCGCTGTCGATAAACGCTTCGGCAGCCTTTTGGGCGCGGGCAATCAGCTGTGTATCCGCTAAACTGGCGATCTGGAGATTGAGTGCTCCATGCTGCGCACGCCCGTAAATTTCACCTGGTCCACGGATTTTTAAGTCGACTTCCGAAAGGTAGAATCCATCTTGTGATTTTTCCACTTCGCGCAGACGCTCACTTGGCTTTTTTGTATCACTCATCATCAAATAACAATAGCTTTGGTGCTTACCACGCCCCACACGGCCACGTAGCTGGTGGAGCTGGCTCAACCCATACTGATCAGCATCTTCAATCATCATCACCGTGGCATTCGGCACATCCACACCTACTTCAACCACCGTGGTGCTCACCAATATGTCATACTCACCGGCTGCAAACGCGTGCATCACTTCGTCTTTTTCATCAGGTTTCATTTTTCCATGCAACAGCGCCATACGCCGGTGCCCAAAGACACTATTTTTTAAACGCTTGAACTCAGCTTCAACGCTCTTGGCTTCATTTACGCTACTATTTTCAATCAAACGGCATACCACATACACCTGTCGCCCAGCCGCAATTTCTTTGTCGATGACTGCGTAGGTTTTATCACGCGATACGGGTGAGATAATTTTGGTAGCAATTGGCTTACGCCCGGCTGGCAGTTCATTCAGCACACTCACGTCTAACTCACCGTAAACCGTCAGGGCTAAACTACGGGGAATCGGCGTAGCGGTCATGGAAAGAAGGTGCGGCAAGTGAGCCGACTTAGCGAGCAGTTTCTGCCGCTGATCGACACCGAAGCGCTGCTGTTCGTCGATTACCACAAAGCCAAGTTTACGGAAAATAACCTTGTCTTGAATCAGCGCGTGCGTTCCAATTACCACGTCAACTTCCCCACTTTCAATCCGTGCGTACAGCTCCTTTCGGGCGCTCTGCTTTACGCTGCCAATCAGCAGTGCCACCTTCACGCCAAATGATTCAAGCAGCTTAGAAAGGGTTTCGGCATGCTGAGTAGCGAGTAATTCTGTTGGTGCCATCAGTGCGGTTTGAAAGCCGGCCTTAGCACTGGAAAGCGCTGCCAAGCCCGCTACAACGGTTTTTCCACTGCCCACATCACCTTGGAGTAACCGGTTCATCGGCGTTTGTTTTTCAAAATCTTGCAAAATATCCCAGGCAGCCCGGCGCTGGGCATTGGTTAAGCTAAAGGGTAAATGAGCCACAAAATCTTTCACAGCCGCCTGGTGAAATGGAATATGCCATCCTTCTAATTTGGCGTTTTCTTGCTTGTTTAACTTACTGGCTAGAATAAGCTGGAATAACTCTTCAAACGCCAATCGCTCGCGCGCGGCGATTACATCTGCCGGTGTTTTTGGGAAGTGCATCGTGCTAATCGCATCGCTATAGCTCATCAATCCTTCATGCGTAATAACACTGGGCGGTAGCGTTTCAGGCAATACACTCATTAGGGGGCGAAGTTCGGTAATTACCTTTCGCACAAGCTGGCTTTTTAGTCCCTTTACGGCATGGTAAACCGGTAACATTCGCTCTGCCTGAACGGGCAATTCCTTCGCAAGCTCGGCAGTCGGATTTGTTAATTGGTAACGATTGTAATTGAATTCAAACTCACCGCTAAAATAAAAAGCTTCATTACTGCCACCCAGCTGTTGGGTGCGATATGGTTGATTAAACCACACGGCATTTAATTTGCCGGTATCATCCGCTAGCACGGCCGTCGTCAGCTTTAAGCCCCTGCGCACCATCTTTGTCGAGATAGCCTCGCAGCGAGCCTTAATCGTTACCTTGCCAGGCTGTAAAGCGGCGATCGAAGACACATGGGTAAAATCTTCATGCTTGCGTGGCAAGAAGGTAATAAGATCGTGTACGGTATAAAGACCCGCTTTTTTCAGTTCTTCAGCGGTCTTTGGCCCTACCCCTTTTACGGATTCTAATGTTGTCGCCAGGTTCATCTATTCCTAGTGTAGCAAAGCTTGTGCCCTACACAGCAGCTGTTTCTGCAGCCGATACCATCCACGCAACTTGGCAGGTTTCGTCATCCGTTTGATGATGCACCCTGTAGCGCTCTGGCATCCACACTCGTGCGTAGCTGGCAGTAATCTCATCATCTGAAGCATGGAGTAGCTTCCCGTCTGGTTCCATAAAATGCACACCCAACCCATATAATTCACTCATCACACGCGCCCTACTCGCAAGCGCATGCTGTGCATAGCGCTGGCCGAAGCTCGCTTCATCGCCACTTGGGACAACCGCTACTTCAGCTTCTGGAAACAGCGTAGCAAGCTGCGGATATTCCCGAGCGATGTACGGCGTCACGCCAACTTGATTTAGGAACTGGCTATAAGTTGGATCGATCACTGTACCCGTGTTCGGCTCATGGAGCAAGACATGGCGAATCGGCTCATCGCCGAACACGCACAGCTCACCTAGTACGGCCAGTTGCCGCTGCGTCTTTATCCCGTGGTTGCGTTCTAGTAAATGCGACAAAACGCTCGACGCCGCACCACAAGCAGGGATGCGCAGGCGCATATCATCTGAAAAGCCACCGTATAGAACATGGCGACCAAGCGCTGCTTTAACGGCGGGTATCTCTTTATTAACTGCTGCTGTTAGCACCTCAAGATTCATAAAGCAGTATTATACAATTTATTGTACAATTCGTCTACAATAAATATACCTACTCAAGATTTGACGAAGATAAAACTATTTTTACCTTTTTTTACTAGAAAGTTATCAACGACCTGGGTGTCATCAAAGACCTTTTCTCCATTAATAGATATCGCCCCGCTCAATATCAAGCGGCGTGCCTCACCCCTGCTTGAAGCCACCCCGCTTTTAGTGAGCACCTCAACTAAACTTCCAGCAGGCACGGTTGGCAATTCAGCTGCTAATATATCTGCGTCCTCATCTGCCAATGTCGATATGTCATTACCTCCAAACACGACTCCCGTCACCCGCTCGACCGCGTCGCGGCGCTCAGCGCCGTGGATTAATTCAGTCACTTCATGCGCAAGGCGCTTCTGCAGGGCACGTTCACCGGGGTTTTCTTTATGAGCGTCAATCAAAGTATTTACTGTTTCTTGATCAAGCAGGGTATAAATTTTTATTAAATCTTCAGCAGTTGCATCATCGGTGTTAAGCCAGAATTGGTAGAACTTATATGGGCTCGTTTTTGCAGGATCGAGCCACACCGCACCAGCTTCACTTTTGCCAAATTTAATACCGGTCTGTTTATTAATAATCAGTGGCGCCGTCAACACATGTGCATCCGTACCTTCGAGCCGTCGAATCAGCGACACACCGGTAATGCTATTGCCCCACTGGTCCGCACCGGCAACTTGCAGCGTTGCACCGTGTTCGCGGTATAAATGAAGGAAGTCGTAGCCTTGAATCAGTGCATAGCTAAACTCAGCGTAGCTAATACCACTGCCACCTTCGCCAATGCGTGCCTGGATGAATTCACGGTCCAGCATCTGTGTCATGCTGGCGTTTTTGCCGACTTCACGCAGAAACTCAAGGTACCCCATGTCTTTAAACCAATCGATATTATTCACGACCGAAACATCAAATCCGTCGAAGATTTGTCGATACTGTCGCATAATCCCTTCAACGTTTTTTGCTATTTCTTCTTCAGATTTAATGTCGCGCTCCTGCTTTTTGCCGTCCGGGTCACCGATTAAGCCTGTCGCTCCACCAGCCAGCAAGATTGGCGTATAGCCATGCATAATTAAATGCCGCACCATCATAGCGGGAGCTAAATTACCAATGTGCATACTGTCGGCACTCGGGTCGACACCCCAATAGAATGTGCGCGGCTGCTCGTCTAGTTCTGTAATGTCAGCAAATGTCGATTGATTGACAAAGCCTCGCCACGTTAATTCTTCAGATAATGTCATTTATGCTCCTTATAAGAGATTGTTCTTCCTTAAAAATATAGCACAAAATAAGGCTAGGTAATAGCAGGCGGAGTGCTATAATAGATATAAATACGCTTATGGGAACGATACAGAGGTAATGGCGAAACGAAAGACCAAACGGCGCAAGGTTAGCGTCTATTCAAACTTGGCGGCAAAACACCGTACCAAGAAGGACTCAAAGGCTCGTAAGAAGGCCGAGTATTTAGCGACGCTCCCAAAGCATCCAGTGAAACGCATTGCACACCGCTTACATCCGAAACGTGTCGCAAAGTATTGGTTCAGTAAAGAAGGCCTGATCACCGCTGCGAAAATTGTTGGTGTCGCAAGTTTAGTGGTGCTACTACTCGGTGGCGCGCTGTTTGCGTATTACCGTAAAGACCTTGATCAAATTAGGCCCGAAACGTTAGCGCAACGAGTAAAAACGACGGTAACGAAGTACTACGACCGTAACGATAAACTGCTCTGGGAAGATAAAGGGACCGGTAACTACAAACTGGTAGTGAAAAGCGATGAGATTAGCGACTACATGAAGCAAGCGACGGTGGCGATTGAAGACAAAGACTTTTACCAGCACGCTGGGATTAGTGTGACCGGCATGACGCGCGCGGCGATTTCAAACCTACAAGGCAACAGCGCCCAGGGTGGCTCAACCTTAACTCAGCAGCTGGTGAAGCAAGTGTTCTTTTCTGAACAGGCCGACCAGCGCGGGCTATCCGGTATTCCCCGTAAGATTAAAGAAATGATTTTAGCGATCGAAGTCGAACGCATGTATAACAAAGAGCAAATCTTAACGCTGTACTTAAACGAATCACCCTATGGCGGTCGTCGCAACGGTGTAGAATCTGCTGCCGAAACGTATTTCGGTAAACATGCCGATAAACTCAACTTGGCCGAATCGGCACTCCTAGCGGCAATTCCTAACCAGCCGGGGCTCTATAACCCCTATAACGTAGCTGGCCACGACGCCTTAATTGCACGTCAACAGAAGACGCTCGATAGTATGGCCGACATGGGCTATATCACCAAAGATGAAGCCGCTAAAGCCAAAGAAGTACCAATCCTGGATAAGATTAAGCCACTCACCGATCAGCTACAGGGCGTAAAGGCACCGCACTTTGTGTTAATGGTGCGCCAAGAACTCGAACGTGAGCTAGGTAAGGCGGTGGTGGGTAACGGTGGCCTTGTCGTAAAGACGACGCTCGATCTCGATATCCAGAAAAAATTAGAATCTGAAATGAACGCAATGTTCAAATCGCAGTGGCCGGGTTATGCTGGTTTTACTAACGGTGCCGCAACGGTTGAAGATGTAAAAACAGGCCAGATTATCGCCCTGATTGGAAGCCGCAACTTTAACTACGAAGGCTACGGGCAAGACAACGCCGCCACCGCCTTTATTCAGCCAGGTTCATCAATTAAGCCGTTTGTCTACGCCCAGTTATTTGAAAAACAGCCAGATGGAAAACCAAACTTCGGGAGCGGTACTGTACTCTCAGATACGCCGACGACATTCGGCGGAACCTACAAGCCACAGAACGCCGATGGCAAGTTTAAGGGCAATATTACCATTCGTCAATCGCTCGACTGGTCACGTAATATCCCCGCACTAAAAGCCATGGCAATTGCTGGAAAAGATGAAACCTGGAAGACAATTCGTGACATGGGAAATCAATATTACTGTACACAAGGTGCCGACCAAGATGCTGGTCTCGCATCGGCCATTGGTGGATGTGGTACGCGAATGATTGACCACGTCAACGCGCTCGCATCACTTGGCCGTATGGGTGTGTATATGCCCCAGAGCAGTATCCTAGAAGTAAAAAGCGGAACCGGTGAAACACTGAAGAAATATAAGAGCGAAACAAAGCAAGTGATTAACTCGCAAGCTGCCTACGTCGTCAACGACATCTTGGGCGACGCGGGCGCACGCGCTGGCCTGTTTGGTGCGAGCATTACTCCCGTTACCGATAGTGCCGGATTCCGCCTCGCCCTCAAAACGGGTACATCAGACATCAACCGTAAGCCAAAAGATATCTGGACCGTTGCCTACACCCCACAACTTTCAATGGCTGTGTGGCTTGGTAATCCTGATACCTCACCGCTCACTAATGGTAACTCATCCATCCCAGCCTACGTACTTGACCCCGTGATGGCATATGCCTTAAACAAGTACAAAAAAGCTGGCGCAGATATGGCCTGGTTTAAGGAACCTTCAGGTATCCAGCACATCAGGGGCGAGGTCTACCCATCGTACTATGATAAGAACAAGCAACTGGCGAAGAAAACCATTACCTTCGACCGCGTATCGAAAAAGAAGGCTACCGACTGTACGCCTGATGCTGCCCGTGTTGATGTTGAAGTCACCACTATTAAAGACCCTTACACCGGTAAAGATGTGGTGATTGGCGGCGATGGATATGATGCGACAAAAGATGATGACGTGCATAAATGTGGCGACGCACAGCCAGATGTTGCCGTCAGTGTTACCAATAGCGGCAGCATCACTGTTAGCTACCAGCGTGGTCGCTTCCAGCTAAAGACACTCACGGTGAGTGTGAACGGTAATACAATTAAATCAGTTGGCATTGCAAGTAATGGCACAATGAGCTTTGATGTTCCGAATGGAACCGATACACCATACAAGGTAACGGCAACAGTTACGGACGTTGGGTACTACACCGCAAGCGATAATGACAGCGCAAACGGCGGTGGCTCAAGTTGAAGGCGTAATCGCCGTTAGTCTTGGCTGTTTACTAAATTGATGAATGCCGCTTCGCGGGCTTTCGATGAAACAGGTTTTTTGCGCGCTGCCGGCTTAGCTGGCTGAGTACGATCTGTACGCTGCTGCTTTGGTGCCGTGGGCTTTTGGCGCGACGGCTTGGTCTGCATTGGCTTGCGGTTTACATGAGTAGGCTTACTTTTTGTGTGGCTATCTTTTTGTGGCGGGTTGCTAGAAGCAGCCGGCTGCGGTTTGCGGCCTGCCGGCTTTGCGCCCTGCGCTGATGGCGCGATCTTGGCAAACATCATGCGACCAGATGTCGTCTGCAAGCTCCGCACTACTTCAATATGAACATGGCTGCCAATTTTACTACTGGCATTTTCTACGACAACCATCGTACCGTCGGCCAAGTAGCCCACACCCTGGTGTGCATCTTGGCCTTTTTGAATAATTTCTACCGTGGTTTCTTCACCTGGCAAATGCGCCATGCGTAGACTCTGTGCCAATTCGTTTAAGTTGAGTACTTTAATATCTTCAACAATGGCAACTTTGGTTAAATTAAAGTCGAGCGTGCAAATAGCAGCACCATGCTGCTTAGCAAGTTCGAGTAAGCGATTGTCGACGCCATCAGTAGCGCGTGTGTCATCTTGTAACAGCTCCACATCAACGCCATCCAGCTTTTGAAGTTCTGATACCACATCAAGGCCATGACGAGCACGTGAGCGCTTATCAGCATCAGCGTTATCTGCTAAAAACTGTAGCTCTCCTACTACACTCCGTGGGATTACTAACGTACCACCCAAAAAGCCGGTGGCGGCAATCGCGATAATACGTCCATCCATCAATACAGATGTATCAATTAAGATGGCTCGTTGTTTGGTTTTAAGCGTCGTCCGTGGCATTTTGCTTAGGAGGTATGTAACCTCACCTAAAATAACCAGCGTAACCGCTAAAATAACTAAATCATTTGTTTGCATATACTATTCCTTTTTCGTTTAGTAAGACTACTTTAAGTAGTCGATGAGTGCATGACGTAAATCACGCACAGATTTAATGAATGAATTCTTTTTGCCCGTTACAGGGCCGATAGCGTGCGTAAAGCCAAGTTTTTTGGCTTCGGCGACCCGTCGATCAACGGCAGTGACGCTGCGCACTTCGCCGCCCAGGCCAACTTCGCCGAAGACGACTAAGCCACTATCAAGTTTACGACCAGCCGCAGCGCTCGCGATTGCCATCGCGATAGCAAGATCCGCTGCAGGGTCTTGGAGCCTTAGCCCACCAACGACATTGATATAGATATCTTTATCGGATAATTTCAGTTTCGTACGCCGTTCGAGAACAGCAATAAGTAAATTGAGTCGGTTAAGGTCGAAGCCACTGGCCGTCCTCTTAGGATACCCGAAACTGGTCTGATTGACAAGTGCCTGGATTTCTACCAGAATAGGCCTTGTTCCCTCCAAGGTAGCCAGCACCACTGATCCGTCGGAGTCATGCCGCTCTGCCAGTAAGGCTGCAGACGGATTCTCGACCAGGGTTAATCCCTTGTCATCCATCTCAAATATTGCTGCTTCGTGGGTTGAACCGAAGCGGTTCTTCGCCGCGCGAACCACTTTAAATCCACCGTAGCGGTCGCCTTCAAACTGCAGCACAACATCCACAATATGCTCGAGCACCTTTGGCCCGGCAATCGCTCCTTCTTTCGTCACATGGCCCACAAAAATAACTGCCGTACCGGCTTCTTTGGCCGCACGTATCAGGGCATTTGCCGAGTTTGTAATTTGGCTTACTGTACCAGGGGCACTGGTAATTTCCTCTAAGCTGAGTGTCTGGATTGAATCGATAATCGCCAACTTATAGGCACCACTCCGAATTGTCGCCGCGATATCATCAGTGTTGGTACTAGCAGCAAAATGCAAATCATCACGCGTATCTGCACCAAGTCGTGAAGCGCGTAGTTTTACTTGTGCTGCCGATTCTTCACCGCTCGCATAAAATACTGGTTGTGCGCTCGCAATCGTGCTTGCAACTTGTAACAGCAGCGTGCTCTTACCTATTCCGGGTTGACCCGCCAGTAATATAACCGATCCAGGCAGTACTCCACCGCCAAGCACAGCGTCTAAATCACTTACCCCTGTCGTCATACGGGTAGCGCGATCGTCGGCTGCAATAGACTGCATAGATTGCGTGGTAAGCACCTTACCGCGACCTGCGCTGCGCGCAAGTGGCGATGCACCGGTTGGTAGTGCCTGCTCAACTAAACTATTCCACTCTCCACAATTTTCACATTTACCCGTCCACTTTGGGTAAATGGCGGCGCAGTGCTGGCAGACGAATTGGTTGCTTCGTTTTGCCACTACTCAACACCCTCCACAGCAGGGGCGGCGTTGATACTTTCGTTTAACTCACTCACGCGGATAGCGATACTATTGAGTTCCTTCACATATGCGTTATACGTCGCCACACGGTCGTTAATACCGCTACGCACGGCACTCAGCGCGCTAATCCTCGCCTGTAGACTGGCCCTATCGGCTTCGAATTGTTGCTGTGAAGTGTAATACCCGCTATTAGCGCGTGAATTAAAGGTGGCGATATCACGATTTAGCGTAGCAAGATCTGCGGTGTAGGCATCAAGATCACGATTTAATTGTGGTTCGATTTCGTTAATCTTTTGTTGCAAATCATTGGTGCGTGCTTCAAGTTTTTTGAATACCTTGGTTATACGTTTGATTCATGGCGACAATCGAACTTCGGTTTTTAAAGTATTTACCGTAGTAGTTTTCAAGATCAGGCGAAATTGACGCAACCGTTGTGCCAATAATCGAGTGTAATTCGTTTAGGCCAGCCCCCGGTTCGGTCGTTTCATAGTACTGCATCAGCTCTTTCAAATCTGGGTTGTTCTTGATTTGCTCGTACTGTTCCTGAATCATGGCGTCCACGCGACTCCGTTCAAAGAAGTTCAGTCGCTGATACGCGGCGTGCAGGAGCTCGTGCGCTGCCGTCACCTCAAGTGCCCCTTTCAATTCTTCGCGTGTGATGTCGTAGAGGTAGATGCGATTATGGTAATAACAGCCTAATATAGCCGCTGTGCGCTCGACACTCTCGCAGTCAGTATTAAATTGATCACCGGACTCAATCGCTGGACGGCTCGCATAGAATAATCGCTCGCCAGAGGTCGTGAGATTCATTTCATCATTAACCGATGCGACCCGTTCGTTCGGCGTATACTGCCAGGCGTAGACTTGGTCAATCGCATCCTGGCCATACAATGCACCGGCAACAGCAATAACCACAGCAAACAGTAAGCCAAATAGCGTGCCCGCCACACGATGACGACGGCGCGGCGCCCCCGCGCTACCGATGGGCTGATTCGTTTCGTTGTTCAACCTGTAACACCCCCTTATGTGTTGCTACTTCCAGTATACCGCCTTTTTCGTATTCACCAGCTAAAATTCCTTCAGCGAGTCTATGTTCAACTTCGTCCTCAATCGTACGCCTCAGCGGCCGGGCGCCATATTTCGCGTTATAACCCTTATCGATTAATAGCCGTTTCGCCGCCGGAGACACCGTAATACCGAGGCCCTGGCGGACTAAGCGCTTACGCAGGTCGCTAATTTGCAAGTCGAAAATCTTACCAACCTCTTTCCTCGTCAGTGCGCGGAAGGTCACGATCGCGTCAAATCGGTTGATCAGCTCGGGGCGCATAAACTTTTCAAGTGCTTCACGCACCACCTTGGCGTTTCGTTGGTGCAAGGCTTCCATATCATCACGCTGTGATGCGGTCTGGAATCCAAGCGCTGATTCTTTCGTCATTTCATCAGCACCGAGGTTACTTGTAAGGATAATGATGGTATTCCTAAAGCTGACTTGTCGTCCCTTTGCATCGGTCAGCTGCCCATCTTCAAGTAGCTGCAATAGCAACTGGAACACATCGGGGTGGGCTTTTTCAATTTCATCAAACAGCACCACACTGTAGGGTTGACGGCGTATTTTATCAGTTAGCTTACCGCCGTCTTCATACCCCACATACCCCGCAGGCGCACCCACCAATCGGCTAGTGGTGTGCTTTTCGCCAAATTCGCTCATATCGATTTTTATCAGCGCATCGTCGCTACCGAAGACTTCACGGGCGAGTACACGTGCAAGCTCAGTTTTGCCAACACCGGTTGGGCCCATAAATACAAAGCTTCCGATTGGCCGCTTCTGGCTCGCGACACCACTCCGGCTGCGCCGCATGGCTCGCGACACCTTTTCAATTGCTTCCTTCTGGCCAATAATATATTTTCCAAGGTGCTTTTCAAGTCCACGCAACATTTTCGCTTCACTAGTTTGCACCTTTTCTGCCGGAATGCCCGTCATCACAGCAATCGCATGCGCGATATCATCTTCTTTAAGTGAAATCGGTGTTTGCTTTTCAAGCGCGGCGCGTTCTTCTTCTAATTTATTATTGATCTGGCTAATTCGTTGCTTATACAGTGCTGCGCGTTCGTAATCTTCCGTTGAAACAGCTTCATCCATACGCTCATTCAAGCTCTTTAGTTCGCGCAGTAAGTCGCGGTGACGGCTTGGTTTGTGGCCACGTTTTACGCGAACCCTTGCCGCCGCTTCATCGATAATATCAATCGCCTTGTCCGGCATGAATCGATCGGCGATGTAACGGTCAGCCATATACACGGCCGATTCTAATACGTCATCTTCTAAACTTACCCCATGATGCTTTTCATAGTATTTACGGAGCCCTTTTAAGATCGATAATGCTTCGTTAGGAGTAGGCTCGTTTACCATTACAGTCTGGAAGCGGCGTTCAAGTGCCGTATCCTTTTCGATGTGCTTACGGTATTCGTCGAGCGTGGTCGCACCAATCATGTGAAGTTCACCGCGCGCGAGCGCAGGTTTTAACATATTCGCTGCGTCCATAGCACCTTCGGCCGCGCCTGCCCCAACTAACAAGTGAAGCTCGTCGATAAAGACAATCACATTACCTTGCTTGGTTACTTCGTTAATCACCTTTTTCAGCCGCTCTTCAAATTCACCGCGATACTTTGTACCAGCAATCATCGCCGCCATATCAAGCTGCACGACGCGCTTATCAAGCAAATGGTCGGGCACCTCTTCGCGCGTGATTGCGAGCGCCAATCCTTCAACAATCGCCGTCTTACCAACGCCTGGTTCACCAATCAGTACAGGGTTATTTTTGGTACGTCGGCTGACAATCGTCACCACTCGCTCGAGCTCTTTTGCGCGCCCGATCATTGGGTCAAGCTTACCTTCAGCCGCTTTTGCGGTCAAATCAATCCCAAACGTGCTGAGCGCGCCACCACGACGCGGCATACGCTTTACGGGCTCGGTCGCAATATCGCCATGCTCACCGCGTGTTCGATCAAAATAATTTTCTAATTCCGCCAGCACATCGTCCACCTCAACATCAAGATCCTGAAGTAGCGTGGTGGCGCGTGCATTACTTTGGCGCAGCAGGCTATAAAGAATATGTTCGGTACCAAGAAAGTCTTGATTGTATTCTTTAGCGGTTTCCCACCCCATTCGTAGCGTTAAGAGCGCTGTTTCACTTAGGCCCACCGCACCAGTACTAATCACAATTTTTTGCGGCATAATATCAAGCGCCTGTTCTGCACGCGCCAAGGTAATGCCCGCATCAGCCAGAACCTTTGCGGCCACGCTTGAACCTTGTGCGAGCACGCCAAGCAATAAATGTTCTGTGCCAATATAACTGCTTCCGTTACCTCGAGCAATCGCATCAGCATGTTGTACACTGAGCTTAGCGTTGTCTGTTAGGTGTGTAATAAATTCTGCAAAATCATCTGGCATATCGTATATCCTCCAGCGGGTGTTACCACCCTTGTATTTATCCAGTATAGCCAACCAATTAGCACTCGTCAAGCGAGAGTGCTAAAATATTTGTAATTAGCGATGATCTACACGGTTGGTGCCAGGCTAGCTGACAATACAATACGCCGCACCGTAAATCTACCGCACGGCGTATTCTTTTTTAGAAGGATTTTATTACGATTCGTCGCCTTGAGAATCGATTGCACTAAACAAATCGTCTTCGATGTTCTTGCGCGGTTTCTTTTCAGCCGGCTTAGGTGTAGCGGCTTCAATATCTAGCTCATAGCCAGTAAGGCGTGAAGCGAGGCGAACGTTCTGGCCACCGCGACCGATAGCAATTGACTGCTGGTCTTCGGTAACATGGATTTTAGCCGTTTTCTCGGCTTCGTTTAATTCAACTTTCACCACTTCCGCTGGGCTAAGTGCATTGCGAATATAAGTGTCGATATTTTCATCGTAGGTGATAATATCGATCTTTTCTTGATCACCGATTTCATTCATCACTGCGTTCACGCGTGTACCATGACCACCAACAAAGGTACCGACAGGGTCAACGCCTGGCACAGTGCTGGCGACGGCGAGCTTCGTGCGGCGGCCTGCTTCACGTGCAATGCCTTTAATTTCAACTGCACCGGTTTCCATTTCAGGAACTTCTTGGCGGAATAAGTATTCAACAAATGCTTCGCTACCGCGACTCAGGATAAGCTGCGGGCCACGTGCATCACGTTCAATATCTTTAATCAGCACTTTCACGCGGGCACCAATACTATAAAACTCGCCCTGGATTTGCTCGCTTTGCGGGATAATACCAATCGCTTTACCCAGCTCAACGCGAACCACACGGGGTTCAACGCGTTGGACAATACCGGTTACAACGGTACCGATTTTGTCTTCATATTCAGCAAGTACTACTTCGCGCTCTGCTTCACGAAGACGCTGGAGCACCACTTGCTTTGCAGTCTGTGCAGCAACACGGCCAAAGGCAGTTACTTCGTGTGCATCTTCAATCACATCTTCTAGCTTAGCGTCCTTTTTCAACTTCTTAGCGTCTTCAAGGCTGATTTCAGTCACATCGTTTTCTACTTCTTCAACCACATCACGCATCACGTATACCGTAGCGGTACCGTCGTTCACGTTCAGTTTAGCGCGTACATTTTGGTCGCGCTCACCGTTATCACGGCGCCAGGCGGCAGCAATTGCCTGCTCAATTACGTCCATGACAGTCTCTTCAGGCAAGTTCTTTTCTTCGGCGATCGTGCGAACAGCCAGAGTCAGCTGCTTAATATTTAAATCTTCCATGTAGTTTCTCCTTAATGCTTTCTACGAAAAAGTCCGACCTGCCGGCCGGATCTGTACTGTGTTATCGTATCAAACAAAGCGCGTTTCGTCAAGCTAGTCGTTAGCCGTACTCGCAGCCTCCATCAGCGCTGCCTCGGCAGCTTGGTGTACACTAAGTGCATTCAGCGCACCGCGCATGAGCGCTAAATACTCATCGGCATCTTCAATTGCGTGCTCAGTTCCGTTAACTACCGTTTCAGTTGAAGCCGTGCCAAATGCGCTCCTAACAATCGACTGACTCCGTATTATTCCTCCATCAGAATCTTCTGCCGACAAATATACGTAGTCTTCTTCCATACTCCGTGCATCCCCCTTACCTCGGCCAGCCTGTACGGCATGTAGCGCAATATTCCGCCGCACGCCACTTTCATCAATGACCTCCGGGCTTCCACCGGCATAATACACCTGTTCCCCGTATTGATGTGTGGCCATGGGGTAAAGCACATCTTGGACGAAGTAGACAAAGTCCTCATCGCTAAAGGGCGCAGTGTCCAAGTAACGACTAGGCCAACGAGCTGTATCAAACATACACGCGAGTTCACCAATAATATCACTGTGCTCCGATGGTTCATCCTCTTCGGCTGCTGTCGACCACCCACGCTCTGGATTGTGGCGATAGACCGTCATCCCTTTCTCAGATACGAATGCTATCCGACATATCATCCCCTCAAGCCGCTTATACTCACAGCGTACATCGAGGCTGCCGCCGTAATCATGCAATGTCTCGTTATCGAATAACGTCAGCGCTTCAATACCAGACAAGCGTATGGACACCTCATCGGGCAGGTTAGTAAATCGTAGTGCACCATAGCATTCAAACACATCATCAGCCAGATCACGCGCAGCCACCGCGGCATCGTAATCAGTCAGAAATTCGTGCTGGATTGATGAAATGGCTTTCATTAAACAATATTATGGTAAATTTATATATTTTTGTCAACTTTATAGTTTTTAGTACATAAAAAGCCCGCTCTGTTACGAGCGGGTACTGTGCGGCGTGCTAAAGAGCCTGTTTAGTTCGTCAACACCGTCCACATCTTCATATTGCATAGGCCAATCACCCGTCCATGCCCAGTAGATGCCATCAAAGAGCGTCAGCACCAACCATGCACAAATCAGTACAGTGAGGGCAATTCCCATAGCGACAACGAGCATCGGTAGCACGACGAGTAGCAGCGTAGCAAGCTGTACCGACGCGACGCCAGTCATCAACTGCCATATCCATGCGTCCATGTGGTCCTCCTTCGCCTGGAGCTTGTACAGTCGATATAGTTATAGTATATTTGGCCCTATTAATCAACGGTTGCGATGTTCGAGCAAACGAAGCGCAGCCTGAATCTGCGGGTAAACAGAGCGACCGCTAAATGATAAAAACGGCTGATCAATCAAGTGATACCCCATATCGCTTCGATACACATTACCGCCAATATTTCTCCTTCGAAGTAAATCGTTTGCGAGTGATCTGGATACAAATCGCCCCAGAGCATCATCGAGCTCATGCTGCACCAGTTCGGTTTCGGTCGTAATGGTTTTTAGCACCTCTGCCTGATCTTCATAACGCTCACTCAAGCCACTTCGTAATGGTATACCCTGCGCACGTTCAATCAATGACATCGCATGCACATTACCGAGCGACACAACCGCAAAGTGTCGCACTGCGCCAACCGGTGATTCGGCGCGCCCTAGCCCAGTATGCAGGGCATTCATTACGCGCTGCTGCAGTAAGGCATCTGTTTTCGTGAGGTGGCTTTTTATCACGAAATCCGTTTCATGATCCACTAGCGTATAAGCTAAGTCATCATGCCGCGCCACATGGATTGTAAACCGATCGGAGCCAAACTGCTGCCATACCGGTTTTACCGTATCGCGGCCAAGCGCAAAACGAATAACTTCGAGTGATTCATCAATCGCCGCTTCGTCAAACCCTTCACAGAGTATTGGGGTGCATAGACTCGTCTCATAGTTCATCGTGCACTCCATTACACCACCGGTTACTAATCGCTGCAAGCAAAAGCTGCGTGGTACAATACGGTTCATGCAACTGAGTGACTTTTCCTATTCTATCCCCGATGAGTTAATCGCCGCACACCCACCCAAAGTGCGCGGCACGTCGCGCCTGCTCGTCCTCCACCGCGATTCCGGCACGATTGAAGACCGTTTCTACCCAGATATTACCGACTATCTCCAGCGTGGTGATGTGCTCGTCATTAACGATACCAAGGTGTTAAAAGCACGTATCATCACCCAGAAACCTTCGGGTGGTACGCGCGAACTTGTGCTCGTTGAAAAACACGGCGAACATGATGACTGGCACCGTCATAAGGTAATTTATCGCCGTAAGCTCACAGCGGGCGACACGCTACACGTGGGCGACCATACGCTTACTGTTGAGGAAATTCTGGGCGATGGCTTAGCAATCATTCGTAGTGACACTGACCTGCTGGAAATCGCCGATACCTATGGCTCCGTGCCGTTGCCCCCGTATATGAACCGTGATTCGACTGATGAAGATATCGAACGATACCAGACCGTGTTTGCGCGCGAAATGGGATCGGTTGCCGCCCCCACGGCCAGCCTTAATATGACTAACCAAACGCTTAAAGCGTTACAGGAAAAGGGTGTGGTGGTCGCCTATGCCACGCTGCACGTCGGGCTCGGTACGTTTTTGCCTATCCGGGTTGATGACGTAACAAAGCACCACATGCACCAAGAATATTTTGATATCCCCAAAGAAACGGTCGCCGCAATCCAAGCAGCCAAACAGCGCGGCAACCGAGTGGTCGCCCTTGGCACCACAATCACTCGCACGTTGGAATATGCCCATGCAGCTGTTCTCGATCAGCCGCCAGCACGCATTACTGGTGAAGCCGACATCTTTATTTACCCAGGCTATGAATTTAAAACCATCGATGGGTTAATTACCAATTTCCATATGCCAGAAAGCACCGTGCTGATGCTCACCGCCGCCTTCGCTGGCTGGGACAAGCTAAAGCCAGCATACGAACACGCAGTTAACGAAAAGTACCACTTCTTTAGCTACGGCGATAGTATGCTTATTCTGTAGCCTGCGGGCGCAGGCGCTTGGCATGGAGTATATGGCCAAGCGCATCTGGGCGGCCGTGCGCTGGCCGGTAACCTTCGCGTCGATATAACCGTGCACTCTTATCACCATTTGGCGTCAGCTGCATGTATTCGTAGCCTTCATCTATAGCAATTGCCTCGGCATCGTGCAGCAATCGTGTCCCCCGCCCTTCATCGCGGTGCGAAGCGTCGATGACGAGATATCTGAGCGTAATGACATGACAGGTTTCCCGACCAAGTACCGCTAAGCCAACTGCCTGTGGTGCTGCTTCGTGGGCGAGAAAAATATGATCATGGCGCTTGAAATTAACTTGTACATTTCGCGCATAGCGTTGGTTTGTAGGGTCAAACTGCCAGCGCGGGCTAGCGTACTGGAAATACAGTCGAACCACATCCAGCAGCTGCGGATCATCCAAATCTCGCGTTTCAATACTACCTACGTTGGTTAGTTCAAAATTCATCAGGTATAACTCTTATAGAATATTTTGTGGGTTTTTGTCAATTTTTCCCCTGTTTTGCTATACTATCATAAGATGATATCAGCCCTCACTTTTGACATTACGCACCGCCTGCCCGGTACACTTGCCCGCACCGGCGTCATTCACACACCCCATGGCGACATTGAAACACCCGCTTTTATTGTGGGTGGCACGAATGCTACCGTGAAGGCGCTCACTCCAGAGCATGTCACCGAACTCGGTGGCCAGTCAATCCTGGCAAATACCTATCACCTCATGCTTCGCCCGACCGCTGACATCGTGAAGGCAGCCGGTGGCTTAGGTAAATTTATGAACTATTCCGGCCCTACCTTCACCGATAGTGGTGGGTTCCAAATTTTTAGCCTCGGTGTCGCCTACAAGAAGGGTATCGACGCCGTGTCGCACACCGAAAAAGGCGATGCGAAGCTTGCCGCCACCAGCAAAGAACAGCTTGTGAAAATAAGCAATGAAGGTGCCGCGTTTCGCAGCCACCTCGACGGCGCGAAACTGCAGATGACCCCAGAAAGCAGCATGGAGCTGCAGCATGCGATTGGCGCGGATATTCATATGGCTTTTGATGAGCCACCCGCACCCCTCGGCACGCCAGAATCGATTCGTGACGCCGTGGACCGCACCCACCGATGGGCCGAACGATGCCTTACACGCCACAACGAATTGAACGCAGATCACCGTGAAGAAAGCGAACCCCTCCAGGCACTTTATGGTGTCGTACAGGGGGCGCGCAGCGAAGAACTCCGAAAGGAATCAGCCCAGTTCTTAGGCGAACGCGACTTTGACGGCTACGGGATTGGTGGCGTCTTTGAACCAGGTGAAATTCCTACCGCAGTAAAGTGGGCCTGCGAAACACTACCCGAAAGCAAACCGCGCCACCTGCTAGGAATGGGCGCGCAACCTGCCGACCTCTTCTTAGGCGTCGAATATGGCATTG
Source organism: uncultured Candidatus Saccharibacteria bacterium (assembly GCA_963789695.1). Taxonomy (GTDB): domain Bacteria; phylum Patescibacteriota; class Saccharimonadia; order Saccharimonadales; family Saccharimonadaceae; genus Saccharimonas. The sequence goes on from CAWBLS010000001.1 coordinate 95,354, forward strand.
ATACCTTCGACTGCGTGGCGCCGACACGACAGGCTCGCAATGGCGCCCTGTACACGCTTGATGGCCGCGTGAATATTACCAACGCCAAATTTAAAGCAGATTTTACGCCCATCGATGCCGAATGCGATTGCTATACCTGCACCCACTACACCCGCGCCTACGTTAACCACCTCTTCAAAGCCGATGAAATTCTCGCGGCAACACTGGCCAGTATTCACAATGAACGCTTCGTTGTGCGCACCGTTGACCAGATTCGTAAATCGATTAAAGACGAGTCATTCCACGCATTTAAGGCACAGTTTTTAACCCGTTACTACGGCGACAAGCTGCCAAGCGGCGTCACGCTCTAGCGTGTAAAGTCGAGGCTAGGCACTTCGTAGCTATCAATATTTTCGTGCTTTTTAATATAGTGGATTATCCGAATCGTAATCGGCGATACGGCAATTTCAGTCGCCATTTTTATCAAGAATACCGTAACGATGATACTCACGAGAACATCAGCCGGGAAGATGCCCGTAAACGCTACCAGCGTGAAGATGGTCGTATCAACAAAACTACCGACTGCAGAACTACCGACAATTCGCCCCCAAAGCTGCTTGCCCTTGGTTTTAATTTTCAGCTTCGCTAAAACATAGGCATTGAGTAACTCACCGATAAAGATAGCTGTGATACTCGCAAATACAATGCGCCACACCACCCCGAGAATACTGTCGTAAGCTGCTTGATTACCCCAGTCAGCCGCTGCAGGAAGCGCACCAACCGCCCAGAAGGTAGCAGCAGTGATAAGCAGCATAATAATCCCCACGTAAAGCAGTGAGCGCATTTTACGGAAGCCATACACTTCAGTCACAATGTCACCCACAATATAGGCAAGCGGAAACAAAATCGTACCAGCATCGAAAGTCAGCGGGCCAACGGTAATTAGTTTCACACTGGCAATATTGCTGACAATTAACGTGGTAACAAACAAACCGGCAAGCAGTTCGTAAACATGAACGGGGCGTTTTTTTAGAATAGACATGCTTGCCATTATACCCCATTCATCATGTGGGCTATAGTTGACTTTTTGTATGTTTTTTGATATAATATGTTTGACAGTTATCCCCCTTGCGGCTACTGTCGCCGCACGAACCAAAGGAGAGATCCATGGGATCTGCCACCACCGGCATGCAAGACTACGCTGAGCCAACCGAAAAAGCTCCGGCTCGTAGGCCAATCATTCAGCTCTACGTGAGCCTGACGCCACACATCCCCTCCGAGCTGGTGCCGAGTTGTCGGTTCCTCGCCTACACCTGGGGCACCAGTACGCGCGACGCGCTCTGGGATGACAGCTTGCAGCTCGTCACCCTTGGCGTGGACCTCGGTCTCCAGCACAGCATCCGCGTGCTGGTTGCTGCCGATAACGTGGCTGCGGTGATGGAGCGCACACTCCGGCGCATCACCCTTCGTCCGACACAGGGCGGTGGTCTCGACATCACGGGTATCGATCTTGGTGGCCTTGGTGTTGGTAAGCCAGGCGAGATGGACATCCCCTCCTCCACCACCCACTAACCCGTCCACCTGCTGGCGGGGTTCACAGCACACGCTGTGGCCCTGCCGGTGGGGGCGGGTTTTTTAGTTAGGGATGGTTTGCTCGGAGCAATCAGCAAGAACGCGCTGCATTGCCGTCTTTTCAGGTGACGTTACCCACAGACTATACTTTGCCTTTACGGCAATCTGCCGCGCCACATACTGGCAGCGGAACGGTTTATTACTCGGCAGCCACGTGGCAGCATCGCCATCGCCTTTTTGCTGATTAGCGGGGCCATCAACCGCTAATAGTTCGAGCGGATCGTTGGCGAGCGCAATGCGCCGCTGTTTCGTGAGTTGCTGCGCCCCTGTTTGCCAGGCGTTAGACAGCGCCACTACATGATCAATCTGCACATCGGCGCTCGAGTCACTCCCCCGCTGAAACTGTATGGACTTTCCGGTATAGGGGTCATGCAACACTCCACTCAGTACGTGGCACGCTTCGTCGCTCTTCACGTCAATTAAATCGCGTGCCAAAATTATATTTCGTGTGTCGCAGCCACCACTCACCACCCAGCCATCGCCAAATTGCGTACGGGCATAATCTGTTTTCGGCGCTCGTCCCTTTACTGCAAGTGTCTCCAACACACTTAGCGCCAACTGGCGGTTGGCTGTATCAACTGGCACGCGCTTTACCTCAACAGGTGCGGCATCAAGCTGAGTCAGCAATTGCTGCGCTAACATACTCAGAAGTGCGGTTGCAATCACTAATATACCCAGACTTCGTCGCCGTTTGTGGTTCATATACCTATTATACCTTTGCTATACTGGGGGAATGGATGCAACTTCTCGACTATTCAACTATTTTAAACCTGATACCTATGACATTACATGGGATCTAACTGATATTTCCAACCGAAACCTGCGGGGCCAAGTTGTCATTAGCGGTGAACAAACAAACGACGATGCAATTTACCTCCATGCTGCTGATATGGAAATTACTGCCGTTAAGGTTGATGGTGAACCTATCACCACATTTACCATCGATAAAGGTATTGTTACGATTCCCCACGGCCCAGCTGGAAATGTAGCGGTAGAGCTGGCGTTTACACTAACCGTCAGCGATGCCATGCATGGAATTTACCCTGGGTACTATAAGGTAAATAAACAACCGAAAGAATTATTCGCTACGCAATTTGAAAGCCACCATGCCCGTGAAGCGTTCCCTTGTGTAGATGAACCCGAAGCGAAGGCAATTTTCACTGTTAACATTATTGCCGAAGAGGGGCTTACTGTGCTCAGCAACACTCCCGTTGAAGCTGAAGAAACCACTGATGGGACCACGCATACTGTGTTTGAGCCATCACCGCGCATGAGTAGTTATTTAGTAGCGTTCGCAATTGGTGACTTTCAGAAAAAGGTTGGCACAACCAAGTCCGGCGTTGATGTAGGTGTGTATGCCACAAAAGCCCAAAATCCCGAAAGTTTAGACTACGCCCTAACCGAAGCGATTGGTACCATCGAATTCTTTGAAGACTACTTCGGTGTTGCTTACCCCCTCCCAAAATCTGACCACGTTGCCCTGCCCGACTTTACCGTTGGTGCAATGGAAAACTGGGGTATGATAACCTACCGCGAAGTCGCCCTACTTGCCGATCCTAAAACCGCCAGCCTCGACAGCAAAGAATACGTTTCAACGGTAATTGCCCACGAGCTGTCACATCAATGGTTTGGTAACCTCGTCACCATGAAGTGGTGGAATGATTTGTGGCTCAACGAAAGCTTTGCCAACAATATGGAATATGTCGCGACCGATGCGCGTCACCCAAAATGGAACATGTGGCTGCAATTTTCGAATGTGGAAGCCATGTTGGCGCTGCGCCGCGATGCGATTGACGGTGTGCAACCAGTGCAGGTTGAAGTGCGTGAACCCGACGAAATTAACGCAGTATTCGACGGTGCCATTGTCTACGCCAAAGGTGGCCGTCTTATTCGTATGATGATGCAGTACGTCGGTGAAGTGGCGTTCCGTAAGGGGCTCACCCAGTACTTTGAAACCCACCGCTACTCAAATACGACAGGTGATGATTTATGGAAAGCAATTGGCGAAGCGAGTGGCAAGGATATTGCCTCGCTCATGCATACATGGATCTCACAACCTGGTTACCCAGTAGTCCATGCAACCCTAAGCGATGGTGAGGTTCATCTGCGCCAAGAGCAGTTCTTTATTGGTGATCACGAGCCAAGCGAGCGCCTGTGGCCTATTCCACTTGACGCCAGTAACCCTGATTTTCCTGCGCTTATGAGCGAGCAAGAACTAACAGTACCGTTTGATCATGCCGGCAGTTTACAGCTAAATCGACACGACTGTACTCATATGCTGACCCATTACGACACAAAGCTGCTCGGAAGATTACTGGGCGACATTAGCAAGGGTAAACTTTCAACCCTAAACCGAATGCAGCTCCTTCATGAACAAACCTTGCTCGCTCGCGGCGGCGTCATTAAAAGCAGCCAGTTAATTGACCTGCTCGAAGTCTACCGTGACGAGCGGGACGAAAAAGTGTGGGACATTATGTCTGGCGCAATTGGTGACTTAAAGAAATTTGTTGAAGCAGATTCTGAGGGTGAAGCATCACTGAAAGCATTCGTGCGCGATCTCGCCCAGCCGCTCTACGAAGAACTCGGTTGGCAACCTCAAGCGAACGAAGCTGAATCAACGTCTAAACTTCGCGCAACTATCATTAGCTTGATGCTCTATGGTGAAGACCAGCATGCGATTGACACAGCCAAGACCAAGTATGCAAGTGGTGACTTCCGCGAACTTCAGCCGGAACTGCGCACCGCGATAATGACAGCAAGCGTGCGCTATGCTGATGACCCGCAGGTGGTCACGCAGTTAGTTGAAGCATATCAGCACGAACCGTCTGCCGACTTACAGTCCGACATTTGCGATGCAGCAACGGCGACGCAAAATGAAGACATGCTACGCGTACTGATTGATACCATGAAGGATACCAAAATTATCCGCCCCCAAGACACGGTGCGCTGGTTTGTGCGCTTGCTTGCCAATCGCCACAGCCGCACACTAACCTGGCAATGGCTCCGTGATAACTGGGAATGGATTGATAAGACCTTTGGTGGCGACAAAAGCTTTGACGCCTTTCCGCGCTACAGCGCATCAATCTTAACCACACGCACACAATACAACGAATACACCGAATTCTTCACGCCGTTAAAAACTGACGTATCACTTACACGCACCATCACCATAGGCATTCGTGAATTAGAATCACGTGTTGCAACCATTGAGCGTGAAGCGCCGAGCGTAATTGAACGCCTGAACGCCTACCATCAAAGCTAGTCATTAATGAGTATATAGTCTACAACACGCGCCGGTGTACCGGATGTTGCGAGTGCTGCCAGCTGCAAGTCTGTGTTTGTGTGATGAACAGCATACAGCTCAGCCGCAAACCGCATCTGTTTTAGCTTTTTCGGTGTAATCGCAGCCAACCCATCACCGGATCGATCATTCTTGCGGTGTTTCACTTCAGTAAAATACACTCTGTTGTTTTTCCTTGAAATAATATCAATCTCGCACCATTTTGTGCGCCAATTACGTTCAACGATGGTATGACCGTTTGCTTCGAGGTACCGCGCAGCCGCTGCCTCACTTTTATCACCAACTGCTCGTGTTGTGATTGGTTTTTCGGGGGTTGGTGCCGTTTCAGTACGCCCTTTGGCGGTGCGGTATTTAACCAGTGGTGCAAAGCTCAGCCGGTGCAGTGGCGTTACCCCGTGCGCTTCGATCGCTGCACGATGCGCCGCCACGCCGTAGCCAGCATGCTTATTGAAACCATATTGTGGGTACACATCTGCTTGTTCTGCCATATACCGATCACGAGCCACCTTGGCCACAATACTGGCCGCACTCACGCTCGGTACCAGTTGATCGGCCTTTTTTAGTGTCGTTACATACCCTTCAAGTGGCGTACCAACAAGTAGGTTAATGGTGCCATCAATGATAATTTCATGAAACGGAGTCTTCACCTGTTTGACCGCCCTCCTCGTCGCAAGACGTAGCGCCTCACTCATGCCAACTTCATCTAACTCTTCGGCGCTCACCCAGCCTAAGCCAACCCCGCTTGCTCTTGCATATATTTCGTCATGAAGCAGTTCGCGCTTTTTCTTAGACAGTAATTTACTGTCGTTGAGACCCTCAATATGAGTGCCACCAAGCACCACTGCACCCACAACCAGCGGCCCCGCCCACGGCCCCCTCCCAACTTCATCAATGCCAAGTATCATAGCCCTATTGTAGTCGATTGCTATAATGGGCATTTTATGCTTAAATATTTCTACGCTGAACACATCTGAAAACAGGAGGCTAGCGTGGGCATACTCGAATGGGTAATCGCTATTATACTGTTCGGATTGCTCTTTGGTCCGTACTTATTCAATCTTGTTACTTCCACGATCGCTATCTTCGTGTACAAGCCCAAGCGTTCCATCGTCACGTGGCTATGGGTTGAACTAACGGTCCTCTTTGTCGGCATTATGTGGATACCGATCCTTACCATCGGGGATGGTAAGGTATTTTACAGAGTGCGTGATTGGGAATGGGAGGTCAGAGAGTGTAGTGAAACCGCCTCATAGGGGCCAGCGAACCCCCGCTGTTTTAGCGGGGTATTTTTATATGACACCTTTGAGGGTATTGACATTTTATTGAGTTTATGCTAATATGTATTTTATGCTCGCCCTGAATGGATCCGAGCTGCGTGATGGAAGTGTCGCCAATGGCCTTCCGCTCGCCGACCATGGAGGAACCATGGCACGTAGCACCCGCACCCGGCCCGACCGCCCGGTGCAGAACCCCGGCAGCATGCTCGAGAACAGCGAGCTGAGGATGGTGGCTCTGAGCCGAGACATCCTCGACAAGCTCTCGCTCATCGCGAGGCTCTCCGCCAAGGAGAACCCGGACGAGGAGCGCATCGAGAGGCTGTACGCCGAGGTCCGCGACCTGGAGTTCCAGCGCCGCAACCTGGAGGGCCCACTCGTCGGCCAGCGCGCCTACCAGGCGCACCCGCCGATCACGGCCTGGCCGCCTGCGGCCTCCGTCGCCTGAGGACCAGGCGACCCAACACCCCGGCTCCCCCTACTACCATTGGGGGACCGGGGTGTTCCCCTTTTATCGACATGTTTTAAATAAAACTATCCGGCTATTACGGCCGGATAGTTTTGTGAGTGCGATTGATAGCCTAGGCTTCGTTTGCCTTGTGAGCGTCTTCGACAGCTTTTTGCTTAGCTTCAAGCTCTGCTTGTTCAGCATCTTTTTCTGCTTGGCGCGCTTCAGCTTCTTTTTTTGCTTCTTCTTTTAGGCGAGCAGCTTCTTCTTCAGCATGCACGTCACGTACATCGTTCACCTTTTCACGGTCAAATTGTACCGCTGCAAGGCGAGCGCTCTTACCGCTGCGCTGGCGCAGGTAGCTAAGGAAATTACGACGCACCTTCGAGCGGCGCACTACTTCAACTTTTTCAACCAGTGGGCTGTGAAGCAGGAAGCTCTTTTCAACACCAATACCACTTGCTACTTTACGTACGGTAATGCGGCTCGTGTGTTGGCCTTTATTGTCGGTGCGAATAACCACGCCTTCAAATACCTGAATACGCTCTTTATTGCCTTCTTTAATTTTTTGGTGGACACGCACGGTGTCACCACTGCGAACATCAACAACTTGAGCTTTCTTCTGCTCGTTGTTAACTTTTTGAATCATCGCAAAACTCATCGTATTAAACTCACTTTACATTAGTATTTCTAGTCAAGTACCAACTATAGCATACTTTTTTATAATTTAAAAGGGTTAGCTCGAAGAAAATTGCATCAATAAACGCACACTTTCCCTCATCTATCCTTAAGCAAATCGTATATACTGGTAATATGGATTACAATCAACGCGCGCTCGACCTACACAAGCAATTTGGCGGTAAAATTACTACCAGTTTACGAGATAACGAAACATTAGATAAAGATAAGTTAAGTAGCTATTACACTCCTGGTGTGGCGGCCGTGTCAAAGGCAATTGCCGAAGACCCTTCGCTGCTACCCGAATATACCTGGACAAATAACCTAGTCGCTGTCATTAGCGATGGATCTGCCGTGCTTGGCCTCGGTAATATTGGTCCGAAAGGCAGCATGCCCGTGATGGAAGGCAAAGCCCTCTTGTTCAAGCATTTTGCTGATATTGATAGTGTGCCAATCACCCTCGATGTGCACGATACCGAAAGCATCATCAGCACGGTCAAGGCAATCGCGCCAAGCTTTGGCGGCATCAACCTTGAAGATATTGCCGCACCCCAGTGCTTTACGATTGAGGAGCGCCTAAAGGCTGAGCTTGATATCCCCGTGTTCCATGATGATCAACATGGCACTGCCGTAGTGGTTCTTGCCGGCCTTATTAACGCCATGAAGGTAACGGGTAAGAAACTTGAATCATGCAAAGTTGTTATCGTCGGTGCGGGCGCGGCCGGAGTGGCGATTGCTAAACTCATCCGTGAATATGCCGATCCAAACATCATCGCCGTCGATAGCAAAGGCATTATTAGCCCAAGCCGTGATGACCTGAATACCTCAAAAATGCGTTTACTCGAATTTACGAATCAAGAGGGCGTGAGCGGTAGTATGGATGATGCGTTGCATAACGCTGATATCTTTATCGGTGTATCTCAAGGTGGGCTACTGACTGCTGATATGGTGAAAAAGATGGCTAAAGACCCCATTATTTTTGCTATGGCAAACCCGACCCCAGAAATCATGCCAGATGTTGCCAAGAAAGCTGGTGCAGCCGTAGTAGCGACCGGCCGCAGCGACTTCCCTAATCAAGTCAATAATGCCATCGCCTTCCCGGGCATTTTCCGTGGTGCCCTCAATAACGGAGTACGAAATATAACCGACGAACATAAGCTAGCGGCAGCTGAGGTGATTGCTAGTTTAGTGAGCGCTCCAAGTGCCGAGGAAATTATCCCACCCGTTTTCGATGAGCGGTTAGTGCCGGCTATTGCAAAAGTAATTAAATAACGCGGCCGACTTCTTCAAGCGTGGTTTCACCGCGTAGTGCGGCAAGGACGCCAACTTGTTCGAGCGTAAGCATACCCCGCTCTTTGGCAACTTTCTCAATCGCATCGGGGTGAACATCTTGAATATCACCACGTATGAACTTTTGAATTTCCTCATCAACCACCAACTGTTCCATAATGACAATTCGGCCCTTATAGCCAAACGGTACGTCGTCGGTTGGTACTGGCTTCCATAGCTTAAAGCTGTCAAGGTCGGGATGTTCAATATCTTCAGGGATACCATCAAGCACACGTTTTACATACTCACGCGTGGCGTCATCCGGTTCGTACTCCTCTTTTGTCTCGTCAACCAGCCTACGCACCAAACGCTGCGCAATCACTAGTCGCACCGCACTACTAAAAATTGGGTTAACACCAATCATGTCGATAATGCGACTAAAAGCGGTAGCCGTTGAATTCGCATGGAAACTTGAAAGCACCAGGTGCCCCGTAATCGAAGCTTGAATTGCGGTACGCGCGGTGTCTTGGTCGCGGATCTCGCCTACCATCACCACGTCCGGGTCAAGACGAAGTACGCTTCTGAGCTCTTCAGCGAAACTGTGGCCTTCGGTGGTATTGACCGGAATCTGCGAAATACCCGTTAACCCATACTCAATCGGGTCTTCAAGGGTGATAATCTTTCGATCCGGTGTATTAAGCGCATTCAGCATACTATACAGTGTGGTCGACTTACCGCTGCCGGTTGGCCCCACCATCAACACTAACCCGTGAGGGTGACTAATGATTTCATCAATTTCATGGCGTTGTTTATCACCAATACCGAGCAAATCAAGGTTGAGTAACGATTCATCGAAATTAAACAATCGGAGCACGGCATCTTGGCCGTACATCGTCGGCACCGTTTCAACGCGCAGGTTAAGCAGGTGGGTGGCGCCATCACGAGTAATTTCTTTTTGCATGTGACCGGACTGTGAACGCTCTGCGGCGGAACTAATCCCTGCGCGGCTGGCTAGCTCACCCATTATCACGCGGTAGCGATCTTTATCTAACTGCGCCACTGGGTGCAAGGCACCATCAACACGCATGCGGACTCGAATGTCTTCGCGCTCATTTTCGATATGAATGTCGCTCGCGCCCAATTTATCAGCTTGGCCAATTAAGTAATCGAACAGTTCTTCACTACTCACTCTATTCAAGGTTTGGCTTACTTCACCGATGGTGTTGCTATCACCATCTTTTGCGATCGTGATGTCATCGTATACTACTTTTTTCGGCGGGTCGTACCGCGCCATCAGTGCTTTGTAGCCACTTTGACTGATCAATAGAAACGCAATATTGTCACCGCGATCGTTGTACTCTTTCGTCATTTTTTGCACGACAGATTGCGGTGTTTGCGTCGTGGCGCCAAACTGATACGCACTTTCGCTGTCACCCTTCGCGAGCGGTACAATCCGATTCTGATGCATCTCAGCTACATCAAGCACGCCATCAGCCAAAGGAAGACTTGATTCAAGCTGACGCGTATCGATGTACTGCATGCCAAGAATTGCCGCACGTTGCTGCGTCGCGCGCTCATCTTGCTCCCTGCGCCGTGCCTGGATTTCGTCTTCGTTCATTAAGCATATAATAGCAAACTGCTTATGCAAATAACAGTGTTACACTAGTGATATGCCAGAAATTATTGTCATCGCCCATAATATTCGTTCCACGCATAATGTGGGGTCGATTTTTCGTACCTGCGATGGGTTTGGTGTCAAGCAGCTGATATTAAGTGGCTATACTCCCCACCCGGCAGTCAAAAACGATATGAGATTACCACACATAACAGAGAAGATATCGAGTCAAATTCATAAAACTGCACTTGGCGCAGAAACCACCGTGCCGTTTGTTTACCAGGAGCAGCCAACTATTGAGCAGCTCAAAGAACAGGGCTACAAAATCATCGCGCTCGAACAAGCCGAAGGTTCGATTAATCTTGCCGATTACCACGTTCCAGAAAAAATTGCGCTACTTTTGGGCGAAGAAGTTGATGGCGTTGCCGCCGAAATACTTTCGCAGTGTGATGATATTGTTGAAATTCCCATGCATGGGCATAAAGAATCGTTCAATGTCAGTGTCGCTGCCGGTATTGCACTCTATGCACTGAGCTCATCACCTACTGTCTAAACGATTCAAGCTGACCTGATTCGATTAAGCCAGTGAGAGTCCGCCACGCACTTTCGATAGTTTGCTCCGGCGTATCTTCTTGACCTAAGTGTGAAACTGCCTGATATTCGCCATCGACAAGATAGAGTGCATAGGCTACGGTGCCGGTTTCATACCCTTCAAGAAGTGCCGCAATCGCAAGTCCATAGACGGCAGCGGCCGTTTTTAAATCCTCTAGACGCTGTGCAGGTGGCGGGCAATAGTAAACTTCGTAGGCATTCGCCTTATCAATCCGTATACGAGAATTAAGCTTACTGGCAAGAGACGACTGCGCCTGTATATATGCTTGGTCGGGGCCACTCAGCGTATTGCGTGAGCCCCAATGCTCATGCCACGTGATATGTTGCACTGCGACTGCATTAAACGAGCGATTTTCAGCAAGCACATAGCCTGACTCGCCTGATTTTATATACAACTCCGTACCAGGGGTTGGTTCTGCATCTCGCATAAGGTATCCCCACAGGTCAAATTGGAGGGAGATTCGTGCGTTAAGCGAACCGAAGTTATTATGAATATCATAGTTATGGCGTAAGCCTTCTGGGTATTCACGAATCATACGAGCCAAATCGAACACAATTTCTCGTTGCTCGCCCGTCATAGGGTCTGTTAAAAGCATCCGTGGGTAGACATCTTCCTTAGCCGTACCATCACACGTTGGACAGACAGACTTATACCGTCCAGACCCCTCACAGCGACCACAGTCAGGATCAGGCAAGCCTTCTTCGTTATCTTCAACGTGCGCGCCGGTTTCCATATCCGTCACCGTACTACCGTGGGTACATGGGCAATCAAGTACGTGGCCGCCCTCGCCGCGACAATTCTGACAATCGCGCTGTCGATCATATTCGAGCTCGTGAGTGACCATTTCGCCCGCCCAGCGAATCACGTCCTCAACAGAAAGAAGCTTCGGCTTAATGTCCTGTAGCCACGTTTGAAATGCTTCGTTTTCGTGTGCATAGAATGCTTCAGCCGTCATTCCGCTCGATGCAGATGGTGTGTGTTCTAGGGCTGGGAGAACATATGGCGCCTCGATGATTTCACCAACTACTTCCAGCCGATTAACCGGAACCCGGAATGACATGGTGTTATCGCCAGCACGAAACGTTTGCATTGTATAGTCGCCAGTTGGCACCAGGTTACACCGTGCAATTTTTCCATTTCGTAGCACGCGCATCTCACGATCACCGCCGGCAAAGAGAGCGTCCATCGCTGTCAACTCGAATAGTGGTTGATGCTCGTTGTTGCGCGGCTCTTCTGGGTGGAATTGCTCCATGGTTACTCTATACCTTTATCATCCACCCAAATATTTCTATTATTATACTACTTTATTCACAATTAAAATAGCGCCCGTATCGCTACAGGCGCAAAACGCCAAAACCTACCAATCGATACCAACCGATTCTACCTGCTCGATGCGGCCCAGTAGCACAAAGTGCGCAGAGACGACATAGTCTGGGTAGGGAGGATTCCGATACATCTCGAATGGTCGACCCACCGTGATGACTGCTGGTAGCAGCGCCCATGTCATGTCCTGGCGTTGGTCGTACCCAAACTCCTGGAAACCGCGCCTCGTGGCAAGCACACGGCTCACCATCAACTGCCCTGTCGTGGTGCGGAGTGGGCGGCTGAGCGAGCTCTTCAGAAACAGCCAGTCCAGTGCGGCGTTGCCGCCCGACTCTAGCGTACGAACGCGTAGCATGTGGCCGATATCCCATCCGTGTACGAGATCGATCTTCTCGCCATAAACAGTCGCGGGGGATGTGGGCTGAATTGCTCTGGGGAGAACACTTCGGTCGGTTGTCGTAGACATCTTCCACCTCTCTTCTCGACGTAGAATATATTTTACTACGATTTGGCGTATTCGTCTACTTTAGTGCAACGTTTGATTCACCAACGATTGCCACGAGATCAGCACGTAGCTGCTTTGTGGCCTCTACCCTAAACGGTAGCCTGATTGCTGAGTCTTTTTCTTTACCAAGTACCAGAATAACTTCTTGCTGACCTGGGTGGGCGCTGCAGGCTTTTTTCAGGTTGATCAATACATCGTGATTATCTGGATTTTGAATATGGAGATAAAGTGTTTCGAGCTTCGGGACTTCAACCGGCTGTACCGGTGTCGACGGCGCGGCAATACTCACCGTCTTACCAGGCTTTCGTCGCGTCGTAATCGCTTTCTTACCATTCGGCACCTGCATTTTGCGGCCATGGCTTTCGTATTCCCGCAGCTCTTTATCGGTCACAATACTCATCTCATCAACAATCAGCTTGGCATCGCCCGTTGGGCGGCCCTCACGGTCACGTGCATTCACCTTCCCGGTCGCCTTAATCACCACATCTTGCGCCAGCGATTCATGGACTTGCTCGTATAGCTTCGGGAACACAATCAACTCTAGTTCACTGGTTTTGTCTTCAATCGTGACAAATGCCATCTTGCCACCCGATTTTGTGACGATGGTGCGCATGACTGAAACAAGGCCACCAGCCGTAATCGTTTGGCCCTCAATATTTTCACCAATACTCACCAGGGGAATTGTTTGTTCTTCAAAGAACGCGTCGTAATTATCGAGTGGGTGGGCACTAATATACAGCCCCAAAAGTTCGCGCTCCCAGGTAAGTTGTTCTTTTTCGGTATACTTTGCCGGTGCTGGCTTAATTTCAACCGTTGGCGAGAGCCCACTCGATGTTGCTAAATCACCAAACATATCGGTCTGGCCGCTCAAAGCTTCTTTTTGCAGTTTACTCGCAAACGCAATAATGTTTTCAAGGTTATAAAGTAGGTCGCTACGATCACCGAGCGCATCGAACCCGCCAGCCTTAATTAATGCTTCCCACGCTTTTTTGTTGAACCTACTCGTACTCACACGCTTAGCAAAATCTTCTACCGATTCGAACTTACCATCTTCTCGTGCCCGTAGTACTTCTTCGACCGCTCCCACGCCGACCCCCTTCACTGCGGCCATGCCAAAGCGAATTTGCTTCTCATTTGGTACAACCGAAAATTCCACGAATGATTCATTCACATCGGGGCTGAGCACTTTAATGCCCATATGGTTACATTCGCTAATTTCAATCGCTAAGCGGTCAATGTCATCCTCGTCACTCGTCATAAGTGCAGCCATAAATGCATCCGGGAAGTGCGCCTTTAAGTACGCCGTCCAATAAGCGATAAGCCCGTAACACGCGGCGTGCGATTTATTAAAACTATAGTTCGCAAACTCTTCTAACTGATCCCAGAACTGTTCAGCAACCGCCTGGCTGGCACCGCCGACGTTAATGGCGCCTTCCACAAATTCTGGTTTCACCTTTTTCATAAGATCAATCTTCTTTTTACCCACCGCTTTACGCAGGGTATCCGCCTGACCACCCGTGAAGCCAGCCCAATCTTTTGAAATCTGCATAAACTGTTCTTGGTAAATCAAAATTCCGTAGGTATTTTTGAGCGACCCCTCGAGCCCAGGGTGAAGGTAGGTGATATCCTCTTTGCCGTGCTTACGCTGAATGAAGGAATCGATAAACTGCATTGGCCCTGGGCGATACAGGGCAACCATAGCGATAATGTCATCGAAGACACTTGGTTTTAGCTCTTTTAAGTACCGCTTCATACCAGCAGATTCAAGCTGGAACACACCCGTGGTGTCACCGCGCTGCAAAAGCTTGAAGGTTTTTTTATCATCGAGCGGCAATGTATGAAGATCAATGTCTCGGTTATAAGCTTTTTTAATAATTCGTAGCGCGCTATTAATAATTGTGAGGTTTGATAGCCCAAGGAAGTCCATTTTTAGTAACCCTAGTTCTTCAACGGGTACCATTGGGTATTGCGTGGCTACCACACCCTTCTGCGCCATTTCTAAGGGAACGAATTTAACTAAATCATCTGGTGCAATCACCACCCCAGCGGCGTGAACCCCATGGCTTCGGATGGTGCCTTCAAGTCGCATTGCGTAATCAAATACTTCCTTAGCGGTCGGATTTGATTCATATTCTTTCTTCAAATCGGCATCATCTTGTACGCTCTTACTTAATGGAATATGTCGGCCCTGAATCGGCGGCGGAATCATTTTGCTTAATCGATCGGCTTCGGCATATGGCACCTCAAGTACGCGCGCAACGTCGCGTACTGCCGCACGTGCAGCCATTTTACCGAACGTTACAATATTCGCCACGCGTGACTCGCCATATTTATCAGCACAATATTGAATCACCTCATCGCGGCGGGTATCCTGAATATCGATGTCAATATCCGGCATACTAATGCGATCAGGGTTAAGGAATCGCTCGAAGAGCAAATCATATTTCAATGGGTCGAGGTCGGTGATACTGAGCGCGTAGGCGATAATACTACCAGCCGCGCTCCCACGCCCGGGCCCAAAAATAATGCCTTGGCTTTTTCCCCAGTTGATGAAATCTTGCACAATCAAAAAGTAGCCGTTATAGCCCATACGGTCGAGTACTTCAAATTCCATGTCGACGCGCTCATTCATGGCCGGATCGAGCAGTTCCCGCACTTCTCCAATTGAGAGTGCTTCCGCCTCTTTGGCAGTTTTACCAGCGTAGCGCATCGCTAAGCCCTTAAACACTAACTTATCAAGATAACTCTTTTCCGACTCACCTTTTGGTACAGGGAATTTTGGAATCAAGATTTTACCAAGTTCAATGTTCACATGGCAACTATCGGCTATCTTTTTGGTATTTTTTACCACTTCGGGGTAATCTTTGCCCCAACGATTAATAATGTCGTTCGGATCAGTCAAATGTAGCTCGAAATCCTTCAAACTCATTCGTTTTTCGTCGCTTAGGTACGATCCCGTACCCACACATAGCAGAATCTCGTGTGTGTCGCTGTCTTCATGGGTTAAGTAGTGGCCATCACATGTCACCACCATAGGGATATCAAGTTCATCATGAATGCGCATTAATCCAGCATTAATAGTTTGCTGCACACTCCACGTATGCGGCGCATCAGGGTGACCGTGATCTTGCAACTCGAGGTAGTAGCGATCGCCGAATACCGACTTATACCAAGCAGCGATCCGCTTCGCTTCTTCGTAATTATTCACTTTAAGGTTTTCACCCAGCTCACTACTGGCACAGCCACTTAGTACAATCACGCCTTCGTTATATTTCTCAAGGATTTCGTGATCCATACGCGGTTTATAATACATACCCTCGAGGTTAGCGAGCGTAGACAGCTGCATGATATTACGGTAACCCTGGTCACTCTGCGCCAGTAGTGTAAGGTGATACCTATTTTTATCTTTACTTGGATCGCGGTCCCCGCGGCCGCGTGCCGCAACATACGCTTCAATACCCAGAATAGGCTTAATACCGCCATCAACCGCCGCTTTATAGAATTCAAGGATACCGCTCATCGTACCATGGTCAGTTACGGCCGTGGCTTCCATGCCATATTCTTTTACCTTATCAACCAATTCAGGGATTTTCGTCAATCCATCAAGAAGTGAATGGTGAGTATGATTGTGTAGGTGAACGAAATCACTTGGTACAAGTGAAAGAGAGCTCGGTTGTTGACTGTCTGTTTTACTCCCCATAACTAATACCTATTATAGCCCACATACCGGCTATGATTGTGGTAAAATCGACGCAATATTGTTGTCTATCTAGTAAATCCGTTGCGAAACTATCTTATTAGCAGCTTATTGCTTGGCCTCACGCATTAACGAAACGACGTTATCCACGAATCCCGCTACACCAGGGACAAGATTACCTGTGACGTTCAATGTCCAAATCAACATCGTAATCACCACCGTACCGCCGAGTACACTCCCTAAGCCAAAGAAGATACCGCGAAAAAAGTTAAATTTATACACTTCAAACCGACTGCTATTAAAATCGTTAAAAAGCTCTTCGAGAACCTTTTTACGCGAACCTTTTTCTTGATCTTTTTTGAACTTGCGCTTCACTTTTTCAAACCATTTCATATATACCAGTCTACTGTGGTTTGCGGTCAAATGCAAAGTGACGCACCCTACGGGGAGTGCGTCACTTTTTTGTTAACCGTAAGACTACTTGTCTTCTTTGTTGAATTCGGCTTTTGCGCTTTTGGCAGCACGTTCAGCACGTCCACGGTAGTCGTCGACAGACTTCTTTGTGTCATCGACAACTTTTTTGCCGCGAACTTTCGCGTCTTCTGCTTTCTTGCTAGCATCAGCACGCACTTCATCAGCTTTCGCTTTCAAGTCAGCACGTGTTTCTTTGCCAGATTTTGGAGCAGTCAATACGCCAGCGACGACGCCTGCAACTGCACCAACCAATGCACCGATTGCGAATTTACCTTTACTCATAGCTAGTCCTCCTTTGACTTAACTTTTTTCATAAATGACGAAACAATTTTGCCAATCATCATGGGTGTTACCGCTTTTGATGTTGCGTCTGCCACTGCTTCAAACTTCTGCGCAGTACGCTCTGCTGTTGAAGTGACGGACTTGATTTGTTTTGTCACTTTAATCAACATCACGACGAGTACGATGGCGAGTGCGATAAACAGTGCCAAGAATACTGCAAGGATGATGACAAGAATTTGTGACCAGATGTCCATAAAAACCCTTTCTTGTGCCCCCATCTGGGCCATTAGGTGGTTCTACATACTAGTATATACCGCCTGAGGTGAAATGTGAAACGTACTTAAAGGTTCTCTAATGTAAAATTAAGATTTTGTGAAATTATTCACAAAATCGCGCACATCATCTTTGTATGGTTCATTTTCTAGCACGTATTGAAGGTGGGCGAGGAAATAATTCTTTGGATCACCAGTCGTTCTCCACTTACCTTTTGTGGGTACAACCACCACGTCATCAGTTTTGGCGAGCTTAGTGATTGCATCAACGGTCCAGAGTTCGTTATCAAGGCCAAGGTTTTCCGGGTCAAGATGATCGAACACAGCTGGGGTCAGTAGATAACGACCGTATGATGCCAACGTTGATGGAGCTGAGCCAACTTTCGGTTTTTCAATAATGTAGTCAAGCTTATTGCCATCTTTTAGTTGGAAAATACCATACTTATTTACCTCCGATGCATCAACCTCTTGAGCAGCAACGATTGCAGCAGCATCTGGGTTTTCTTCGAAGGCATCAACAAGTAGTTTGGCGTCACTTGCCCCAAATACCACATCATCGCTATAAAACGCCAGGAATGCTTCATCACGCGCAATGTAGTTACGCGCACTCACGATTGGCGCGCCGTTACCGTATGGTAAACTTTGGTCTTGCTCGATGATAATAATCTTCGGCAAATCAAGCACTTCACGCACTACATCGTAGCGATCAAGCTTATCTTGGCTAATCAACTGCTTACGAATACGCGTCACACTATTATAAAAATAATCTTCATAGATTGGCTTACCTTCAGGTGTAGCTACGATGATAATTTCTTTAATGCCCGCTTCGACACACTCTTCAACTACTAACTGCATAATCGGTTTATTGCCAATCGGTAACATGGCCTTTGGCATCGTTTTTGTAATGGGTAAATAGCGGCTCGCAAAGCCGGCATCAGTAATAATTGCTTTAGTTGGTGCTCGCACTATAACTTCTCCCGTATTAGTTTCTGTGCCATCCCTGGGTTGGCTTTTCCTTGTGAGCGCTTCATTACTTGGCCAACCAGATAGCCGATTGCCTTGTCTTTGCCTGCTTTAATGTCAGCAATACTTGCCGCACTCGCAGGATCAGAAAGCACTTCGTCAACGATAGCCGCAACCGCAGATTCATCACTGACCTGCAAAAGATTCCGCTCTTCAGCAAGTGCACGTGGATCATGCGCACCATTCATGAGCTCATTAAATAACTCGCTGGCCGCATTCGAGCTAACTTCAGATTTATCGGTCATTTCAACTAATGCTAGTAAGTCATTAACGTCAGCAATGCTTACATCGTCGCTCACATCTTCATTTGTCAGATTGCTCGCCACCCAATTTGCAACGCGCTTCGCTGCAGGTGCTCCACCGGCGGCCATAACTGCAGATACAAGTTCGGCATATTCTTTTGTTGCGAGTACGCTGCCAATCACCGATTTATCAACAGCAAGCTCACTAAATTCAGCACGATATTCTGGGGGAAGCTTTGGAACTTCCGCCTGAATCGCTTCAATTTCTTCATCCGTTAATACTACTGGTGGGATGTCCGGATCGGGCATGTAGCGATAGTCCTGGGCATCTTCTTTCGAGCGCTGGCTAGTCGTTTTACCGGTTTCGTCATTCCATCCGCGTGTTTCCTGTACGATTCGCTCACCTTGCTCAAGCAGCTCGCACTGGCGAGCAAACTCGTATTCAGCTGCGCGTTCTACCGAGCGAAAACTGTTTAAGTTTTTCGTTTCGGTTCGCGTACCAAGCTTCTCTGAACCTTTTGGCGCAACCGAAAGGTTTACGTCGAAACGCATATTACCATGGTATAGGTCGCCATGTGTTACGCCGGCGTAGGTCATTAAGCGGTAAAGTTCGGTCGCGTATGCGCGTGCTTCAGCAGGGCTATGCATATCGGCTTCGGATACGATTTCAATTAGTGGCGTGCCAGCACGGTTTAAGTCAACGAGCGAATAGTCGCCGAAGTGAGTCAATTTACCCGCATCCGATTCAATATGCGCGTGATGAATACGCACTCGCACCGTTTCAGCACCTTCAAGTGGTGCCTCAATCCAGCCGGCGAGAATAGTCGGGTGGTACATCTGGGTTATCTGGTAACCGTTTGGTAGGTCTGGATAAAAGTAGTGTTTACGATCGAAACGGCTCACCCGTGCTACTTCTGCATTTAGGGCTTTCCCGGCCCGAATCGCAAGGTCAACGGCACGTCGGTTAAGAAGCGGCAGCATGCCAGGTAGCCCATAATCAATCGGATGAACTACTGAGTTTGGCTCTTTGCCGCGAGCGTCGTTATCGGCGGGGCTAAACAATTTGGTATTTGTAGCGAGCTGAACATGGCACTCAATACCAATTGTCATGTCGTATTTGTCATGCATGCTGTTCATATCGGACATTAGATTGCCCCCAAGTCTTTTAGCGCCTGCTTGTACGCCACGAGTGCACGGCGAGTCGTGTCGTAATCAACCGTAGCATCAGCTTCGTGTGCCAAGCGGTTACGTATTTTATGCGCGTTCCAGATATAATTTGCGTTGCTCCACATATTGTTGGCAGACTTCATGCGCTCGCCCATGGTCTTACCTTTTATGCGACGCTCGCGCAGGGCGTGATCAACCAGTTTGTCGGCATTCATGAATGTAAGCGGGTATGTCGCAGGATTGCTTTCATCAAGCCCGTGTTCGATACTAAGCCACTTTGCTTGGTAATGTTCTTTATTAAGTTGAGTCAAACGGCGATTGCTAAATACGAGTAACATAACCCCACCAAGTGCCGCCATCAGCACAGCGGTTAACAGAAAAATTTGTGCAGGACTATCCATTTTGTCCCTCCATTGACTGAGCAAAGGCAAGTAATCGAGCATCGGCGCGCATTGGCGCCATCAACTGAACACCAAGCGGCAGACCCGCTTCGTCCTTACCCATCGGAATACTTATCGCCGGAATGCCTGCAAGATTTGCCGGCACCGTCATTACATCTGCTAAGTACATCTTCACAGGATCATCGACATTTTCGCCAATACCAAATGCTGGCGTAGAAGTCGTGGGCGTCAGGAGCATATCATAACTGCTAAATAATTCGTTGAACGCGTTAATCAGCAAGGTACGAGCTTTTTGCGCCTGTAAATAGTAGGCATCGTAGTAACCGCTCGAAAGTACATAGCTACCAATCATGATACGACGCTTGTTTTCAGTAACAAACCCATCATTTCGTGAGCGGCCATACAATTCAACCAATGTCTTCACACCTTCAGCTCGTGTACCATAGCGGATACCATCATAACGCGCGAGGTTACTACTGACTTCTGCGGGAACGATGATGTAGTACATAGCAAGTGACGAGCTAATGATTGGCATATCCACGAATTCTACTGTATGACCAGCCGCCTCAAGGTGCTTCGCGAAACGTTGCGTTGCGTCACGGACGGATTGATCAACGTCGTCGGTCATCGTTTCACGAATAATCCCGATTTTCTGATTTTTTGGTGCGTCAACAAGCGGCTCAAAAAAGTCGGGGAGCGTTGTCATGTCATTATCGTCACGTCCTGCCATCACATCAGTAATTAACGTAACGTCATCTGCCGATTTCGCGAAACATCCCATTACATCAGTACTACTCGCCATTGCCACGACACCATAGCGACTAGTGAGCCCATAGGTCGGCTTAAACCCATACACGCCGTTAAAACTAGCCGGCTGACGGATAGATCCGCCGGTATCGGTACCGAGCGCAAATGGCACAACATCGAGCGCCGTTACCACTGCCGAGCCGCCCGAGCTTCCACCAGCAACTTTTTGCTTATCAAACGCATTTTTCGTCACACCAAACGCAGAGTTTTCAGTACTCCCCCCGTGCGCAAAAGCGTCGAGGTTTGATTTACCAATACAAATTGCACCCGCCGCTTCAAGTCTTTCTACCACAGTTGATTGCAGCGGCGCACCAAAGTGTTCCAAAATTTTAGCAGCAGCAGTGGTTGGTGCACCAAACGCTAAATAATTGTCTTTTACCACAAATGGCACACCAGCCAGCGGACCAACTGTTTCACCAGCGCCCACGCGTGCATCAATATCGTCAGCGCGTTCAAGTGCACGTGCGCTCGTTAAACTAAGGAGTGCGTTATAATCTTCAATTTCTTCAGCCTTTGTAAGCGCAGCCTCCACGAATGAACGTGCACTAGCTGCACCACTTTGAACTTGCTCGGCAATGTCGTGAACTCGGCCCATAACTTATAGTACCTTTGGAACCTTTACGGAATCGTTAGTAGCTTCTGGCGCGAGCGCGAGCAAATCTTCACGGGTAACCTCTGATTGCTTTACTTCGTCGTGTCGCCATACGTTTTCGAGCCCGGTTACTTGATAGGTTGGCTCTACGCCACTCGTATCGAGCGATGACAGCTGTTCAATATATGACACGATATTATCTAAATCAGCACGAAGACTTTCGACCGCTTCGTCGCTTAGTTCAAGGCTACTCAGCGTCGCCAAGTGCCGTACATCATCTGTCGTGATGGTACTCATTACCATGTATTATAGCGAATTTGTCCCCCTATGAAAATGGTTCAAGCGATTGAAAAATACCGCTTATGCTTCATAATGTATATAGAATGACCGGCAAACGCACTCAACACCTTGGCGTCACACTGCATCATGGCTATGCAACCTTTAGGGTGTGGGCGCCTTTTGCAGAACATGTGAGCGTACTTACCCCGTTCCTTGACGTATACAATGGCAGTAATAAGTACGAAATGACAAAAGAAGCTGGTGGCATATGGGCCGTAGACGTAAAGGATGTTCAGCCCGGCCAAAATTACAAATTTGCCATCACAAATAATGGCGAAGAGCTAGCAAGGAACGACCCGTATGCGCGCGCCCTTACAGCTTCTGAAAATGGTGCATCGGTCGTGGCGGCTAACGATTTTGAGTGGGGAGACGATCACTTTACCCCCATTCCACAAAATCAACAAGTAATTTACGAATTGCACGTGGGGACGTTCAACCGTAAAGACCCGGCCACAAACGGTACGTTCTATGATGCAATTGAAAAACTTGATTATTTAGAATCACTCGGAATAAACATGATAGAACTCATGCCAGTCACCAGCATGGCGCACAGTAACGGCTGGGGCTATAACGTGACTGAGCTGTTTTCTGTTGAGAACGCTTATGGTGGCCGTCATGGGTTAATGGAGTTTGTAAAAGCCTGCCATGCGCGCGGCATTGGCGTGATACTCGATGTCGTGTACAACCACTTCTTGTCCGGTGATTTATGGCGCTTCGATGGTTGGAGCGAAAACGATCGCGGCGGTATCTATTTTTATAACGATATTCGCGGCGAAACACCATGGGGTGCGCGCCCCGACTATGGCCGCCCTGAGGTACGACGATTCTTGCTTGATAACGTAATCATGTGGCTAACGGAATTTCGTATTGATGGCTTACGGCTTGATTCCACTATTTATATGCGCAACACCGCCGGGCAAAACGACGACCCTGAACACGATATCGCCGATGCGTGGTCTCTCCTTCAGGATATCGTCACCACCGCACATAGAGCACGGCCTGGCGCAACATTGATTGCAGAAGATATTTCAGTTAATAGCTTCATCACTAAAGCACGGCAACACGGTGGCTGCGGATTCGACGCACAATGGGCACTTAATTTTCCCCATGCCTTACGCCAAGCAATCGGCCTTGATACACCCTATCCGGCAGACTTAATCGAACAGGTAATGTTCCGCTACAACGATAATGCTTTCGACCGAGTGATTTTTAGCGATTCCCACGACACCGCAGCTAACGGCGCGGTACGCTTAAACGAAGCAGTAAGCCCAAATAACGCTTCCAGTGTCGAAGCTCGCCAACGCGTACTACTCACCAGCGCACTCACGCTTACTGCTGGCGGCATCCCGATGCTCTTGCAAGGCCAAGAGTTCTTACAAGAAGGTGCCTTTAATGATTGGCAGATGCTCGAATGGGATAAAACCACACAATTCGCTGGCATGGTTGAAGCACACCAACATTTAATCCATTTGCGGCGAAATGCGTTTGGTAATACTGCCGGTCTTCTCGGTCAATCGACGGCCATATTCCATCAAAATGACACCAACCACATTATTGGATACCACCGATGGGACCAGGGCGGTGCGGGTGACGATGTGTTAGTGCTTGTGAACTTTAGCGGTGAAGCCTTTGATCACTACGATATTAAACTCCCCCGCAGCGGCAGTTGGCGCGTGCGCTTTAATAGTTCGTGGCAAGGCTACAGTAAGGACTTTAAAGAAAAAGACCCTGATTTAGTAATGAGCGATGAATCGCAAATGGCGGCCCTATCACTACCAGCCTACAGTGCACTCATTTTGTCGCAGGACCGCGGCTAATACTCCAACTCAGCCACCACCGGGCGATGGTCTGAACCGACATCATGCATAACGCTATACGAGCGCGTATTGAAGTGATGTGACCCGAAAATCCAGTCAATCTTCGCAAGCTTTAACGACGGCATCCATTCGAGTCCCGCTTGTCGACCACTGATTGTACGGCGATGCTTGGTATCCATGTCTCTTAACTGAGTGTTCTTTAGGATATACGCAATTGTCGTACCGCGCGCCATTTCATGGACGCGTATTACAACTGCCTGCAACTGCTTATGGCGCAAGGCTCGCGACATTCGCCCCGTCCACTTAAACCTGACCACTCGTGCGAACCGCGACTCATGAGCCATCGCGTTAAAATCACCCATCGTTAACACGGGGCCCTTCACGGTATTCACGAGCTTCACTAAATCTTTTACTTGCTCTAAGCGGTTCAATTCATTCAAATCATCAAGGTGAATCGCAAACACATGGATGTTCGTACCGTTATCATCAAGTACTACTTCCGTATTATTACGAATATTACCTAGGCGATGCGTCGCGGTATGCTTCACATTAAGTCGTGACAGGACTGCAATCGTAATGGGTGGGTGATAGCGATCATCATATTCGCACTCGGTGATGGTATAGCCCAGGCTTTGGATTGCAATGCGATGTGCGGGTTTTAGCATGCCCGCTGTGCCGAATTCTGGAATAACCACAATATCTGCATCGAGTTTTTGCAGTGTACGGATTGCACGGTGGACCTTGGCGCGCCTGGTCTGCTTGGCGTATAACTCACCCCTTGCCTTCATGCCATGAGGCGCAAACATCCCCTCCGCATTCCACGTCACCACCCGCAGTGTACTCATTACATCTTCGCCTTTATTTCAGCAATGAGGTCCCGTAGTTCCGCAGCTTTTTCGAATTCTAAATTCGCGCTTGCTAATGTCATTTGTCCTGTCAAATCCTTAACGAGTCCTGCATATTCATCTTTAGGAATCTTTTTTAGGTTTAGCTCAGGTGCTTTTTCTTTTTCAGGAATGATTGCTCGTAGGCCCTGATCAACTGCTTTTTTCACTCCACGCGGAGTAATACCGTGTGCCGTATTGTATGCTTCTTGCTTTTCGCGGCGGCGATTCGTTTCGTCGATTGCGCGCTTCATACTGTCAGTCATCCGGTCAGCATACATCACCACACTCCCATTTTCGTGCCGGGCCGCGCGGCCTATTGTTTGTATCAGAGCGCTCTCACTACGTAAAAAGCCTTCTTTGTCAGCGTCAATAATCGCCACCAGACTTACTTCCGGTAAGTCGAGCCCCTCGCGGAGTAAGTTGATACCTATCAGCACGTCATACACTCCGGTGCGCAGGTCGCGTAAAATGTCACCGCGCTCTAACGTGTCAATCTCGCTGTGGATATACGCCGTTTTCATTCCCAAATCGAGCAAGTGTTGGCTTAAGTCTTCCGCCATGCGCTTAGTTAGGGTAGTGACAAGTACACGCTGGCCCTTAGCGGTTTTTTCGCGAATTTCAGCAATTAAATCATCAATCTGGCCTTCACTTGGGCGGATTTCAATTTTTGGATCGAGCAGGCCCGTTGGGCGGATAATTTGCTCAACTGGCTCGGGGCTATGCTCTAGTTCGTAGCTACCCGGTGTCGCTGATACGTATATTGCCTTATTGATATGTCGCTCAAATTCCTCAAACCTCAATGGGCGATTATCAAGTGCACTCGGTAAACGGAAACCATGCTCAACGAGTACTTCTTTGCGGGCGCGGTCACCGTTATACATGCCGCGAACTTGCGGTAATGTCACGTGGCTTTCGTCGACAAATAGCAAAAAGTCATCAGGGAAATAATCAAGCAACGTCGCCGGCTGTTCGCCTGGCTCGCGATTTGTTAAATAGCGACTATAGTTCTCAATTCCTTTTACAAATCCCGTTTCTTGTAGCATTTCAATATCGAACTTAGTCCGCTGCGCAAGCCGCTGCGCTTCGAGGTATTTTTGGTTAGCTTCGAAGAACTGCATACGCTCATCGAATTCTTTTTGTATCTTTTGGATTGCAATGTCGAGCTTCTCGCGTGGTGTTACGTAGTGACTTGATGGGAAGATGCCAAATTCTTTAGGTTCACCAATTATTTCACCAGTTAGCGGTTCAATCCGTGTCATACGCTCCACCTCATCGCCAAAAAATTCAATACGGATTGCCGTATCGCTTCCTGCCGGGAAAACATCAACCACATCGCCGCGCACGCGGAACGTACCTCGTGCAAAATCAACATCATTACGGCTATACTGAATATCGGTTAATTGCCGAATAAACTTATCCTGTACGCGCCGTTCGCCAACCTTTACGTGTATCGACATATCCGAATAATCATCCGGCGAACCAATGCCATATATACAACTCACACTGGCCACAATAATCACATCCCGGCGGCTCAGTAACGCGCTGGTTGCGGCATGCCGTAAGCGATCAATTTCTTCATTAATCGCTGAATCCTTTTCGATATAGGTATCACTACTCGCAATGTATGCCTCCGGTTGATAATAATCGAAATAGCTCACAAAGTAGTGAACTTCATTTTCAGGAAAGAAGTTTTTAAATTCACTATACAGCTGCGCGGCGAGAGTTTTATTGTGCGCCAATACCAGTGTCGGTGCATTGCGCTTGGCAATAATATTTGCCATGGTAAATGTTTTACCGCTTCCCGTTACGCCGAGAAGTGTTTGTTCACGCTCATTCTTTTCGAGCCCATCAAGCAATTTAGCAATCGCTGCTGGTTGATCGCCGGTTGGTTTGTATTCGCTTGCGAGCGTAAAATGGTTCATCGTGTCTATTATACGATGAAAGCAGCTGCTTCTCTAGTGGCGTCAGTGAGTTTTACCGCGCTAACCGTTGTAGTCGACAACACCCGTGCCATCAGCGCACTTGCCGTCAACAAGTTTCGCTGGTACTTCTGCGGCCATCAACGTATTACAATCAAAGCCGACATTTTGCGTGCCCGCCACCACTGAAACATTACCATCGGTATCCGGGCCCCATAACTGGTAAGCGCTCACGCCGCTTTCGGTACCAACCGCATAATTGCCATAGGTTCGATCAATCACATACGTGCTGCCGCCTGCCAGTCCATCAGAAAGATAGACCACTAATCCGTCGCCCAAATCTTCTAACGTATCAATATCAACATCAGTTTTTAATGCTACACCTGTGGTATCGCCTTTTTTGCGATAATCGTGGTATACCCCTTCGTAATTGGGATCCGCTGTAACCTCAGCAGGCTCAAGGTTAGCCGTAGTGTCCTTACTATCGCCCAATGATCCTACCCTTGGATCCAATGAATCTTTTGCCAAATAATTTACATAAAACACGTAACCAAGTACGCCGAGCAGTGCAAGTACAACAACGCCGATAATGACAAGTTTTACTGCACTTCCCTGTGAATTCATACGTTTCATGCTGCTCCCCTTTGTTACCATTTTCCTAGCCCTGGCCTTCCCTGTGTTTTGAGACATGGCTATCCGCGCCATCATCATGAAAATCTGCATATTTTTCGTCAAGTGCTGCTACCACTTTTTTCACGAGTCGTTTCGGATCGGTGTCGAAAATAACGTCTTTTCCGCCTGGTGCTTCAATATGCTTTAGTAGTGTCGCTGCATAGTCTGCCAAGCCGCCACTCCCAGTCAGCACACCGCAGACCTTACGGCTTTCGAGTGCTGTTGATAGCTCATGCAAGCTTCCCATGCGACCACC
The DNA here is from genome assembly GCA_963789695.1 of uncultured Candidatus Saccharibacteria bacterium. Taxonomy (GTDB): domain Bacteria; phylum Patescibacteriota; class Saccharimonadia; order Saccharimonadales; family Saccharimonadaceae; genus Saccharimonas. The sequence continues at coordinate 122,838 of CAWBLS010000001.1, forward strand.
CACGGTAATTACTGCGTCGGCGCTACGTACAAGGTGAACATCGCGGCCAACATACTCCATGCTAGTAAAGTTAATATAGTCAAATTCACGCGTGGGCAAGCGGTAGGTTGCCACGTGCTCTCGGAAAGAGCTCGCTGGTGAGAACCCAACCGATACTCCCTTGCTATTCTTCACACTCATAAAACCGCGCGCCGCAAAATGCGGCAAACCTACAGTGGCCCCTGTCAGCAGGGTCTTGCCTGATTTAGCGATTTCCGCGCCTAGTGCGTAGGCTTGATCATGGGCGTCGACCACGGTCTCACCGGCTGCGGCACCGGAAACACAAATCTGATATCTCATTCGTTCAACTCCTTTACCTGGTATGATTTTGGCGCATCCTGTAAATACCCTTCAATTTTTTCCTTCGTCAATAGCCCCGCCTGCGCCCCTAGTTGTTGCACCACACTCATACTGTTTATCGGTGCCCACGTTAAGGCAGATTCCATTGATTCACCAAGTGCTAGTGCCCCAACAATTGTGCTCGCAAACGCATCACCCGCTCCTGTACGATCAAGCGGCGGTGCTGGATCGGGATAGTTCGGTATGGTCACCATATGGCCATCAAATGATGCGTAGGACCCACTGGGCCCATCGGTTATGACGACGTATTTAGGGCCAAGCGCGTGCAGCGCATTAGCGAGCCCAGAAAGCGAATCAAGCGGCTCACCCGTCACATCGGCCGCTTCTTCGCGGTTCATCACAACAATTTCGGCTCGCTTATAAAACTTTGCGAGCTTTTTTGCTCCCCATTTGAAATGAAAGGTGCCAGGTTGAAACGCAAACTTAATCTCAGGGTTATCGTGTAAATAATCAAGCAATTGCTGGTGGAGCTTCCAGGAATTTTCACTGATGAGCGAGAGGTACACCCAATCTGGCTTTGTTTTTGGCGTTTTCCATGAATAGTCAAAGTCTTCATCTTTCACAAGGATTGTTCGATCAGCCCCATAGCGCAGCACGTAATACGTATTTGACGCGGTATTTTTTTGTGTCACCATTGGTGCGGTATCAATATGTTCATGCGAAAGATATACTAGTGAATCTTTTCCTACTTGGTCGTTCCCGAGCCAAGACATCAGGCCCACCCGCAGCCCGAGCCGCGCTAAAGACACGCCCGCATTCGGCGATGGACCAACTGAATAGATTGGATCGGCGCGATCGTATGGGGGTTTACTGCCAAACGGAATATTGAGCCACTTCGCACCATCCTTATCAGTTGTCACATGAGCTTCACTTTGAATCAGCTTGATGAAGATGTCCGTAAAAATGTCCCCGATGCATAGTACATAGGGTACTTTTTCGCGCTGGGCCCGTTCCGTTTGCTTGTGCTCGTGATAATCACCCATGTCACAAATCGCCATACCAGACTGTGCGATTAACTCTTCAGCTGCCATCTCGTCAATTCGTTCAGTCGCTATATAGCGCGCCAGTAACCCGTGCTGCATTTGGCAACGCACATGTGCTAAGGTCCGCTTTTCGAACGTCAACGACTTATTTTCTAGGATATCGTCATGGTTAAACGATACTACCTCATTATTCAGTAACAGTGCAACGTCATCCGTATGTGTGAAAAGCGCCTGATCGCTCGCATGTGCGTTGAGGCTACGATAGAGCTCCATTGCGGTTGTGTCGGCTGTATCGAGCCCAATTCGTCGCATCACCTCATGGGCACGTTCCGTAACATCGGCTAAATATGCAACGTCAACACCGCGGTTACCTGTTGCAGTTTCAAGCTGGTGAATCATGTGGCTAAAGAGCGGCTCACGTGCATGTAATAACTGTTGAAGATACTTTGCCATCTATGCTTCCCCTCGTACATTAACGGGCTTTTCGTGAATCGGCATGTCATGAAGCTTAGCACGCTGGTGCAGAATACCCGGCTTTGCACCAACCTTTGTTACGACGCTCGTAGAATTTGCACTTGCAAAAATAATCGAATCCTTCAGTGTTTTACCCTTTGCCCATTGGCTTAAAAAGCCGCTCGCAAAGGCGTCGCCCGCACCTGTTCTATCAAGTACCGGTACATCTTCGTACATTCCAGCCCGCACCATCGTCTTTCCATCGCTCGCAACCACACCATTCGGTCCGTCGCTAACAATCACTACAGGAACATAATGAAGCGCATGAAGTACTAATTCTTCAAGCGTTTCACCGTGAACAATTTGCTGCATTTCTTCTTTATTCATGCATAGCACATCGATATCTTCCAGAAGACCTTTGAGTTTTTCAGGATTTGCTAGCTCGGTTCCCGCGGGGTTAAGCATCACTTTCGCGCCCGCTTCGGTTGCAGCATCAAGCACTTCACGTAAAATCGTCAGTGTTTCATCACCGAGTGAGGTTGGGTAGACCCAATCAGCGCCTTTTACCGCCGCAAGATCGAGCTGCTTGCCGGTGCGCTTCATGGCGTGACCGCGGTGATTCATAATCGTACGCTCACCGTTCGTAGCAATCAAAATCACCGAATACCCCGCCTGAGCGCGCTCATGAATCGTTACTTCAGAAGTGTCGACACCTTCTTTATCTAAATCATCAAGCACGGCCCGAGATGCTGCATCTTCACCAAGCACCCACACATAGCTACTATCATGGCCCTGCCGCGCAAACGTTACCGCCACGTTAGTCGCATTACCACCCGTCGTAAAGTGGACATCTTCAACTTCCATCTTTAACCCAAGGGGTAGCTCTGTAAACATATGCTTTCCTTCGCGGTGCGGGTCGAATTCGTCACTCTTCAAAAAGACATCTTGCGTACCCTTACCGATTGCCACCACTCGTACCACTAACGGACCGCCTTTCCAACGCTACCAAAAGCGTGGATTTTTTCTTCAACCACTTCCTGTACAGCGTCTTTCACTGCATCCATCAGCTTCACAAGCGCAAATTCGTCAGGGTTATCTTCGAGCACCTTTTCGGTTGTTTTTCGGAATGCATAGCGCATGTCGCTGTTGATATTAATCTTACTCACACCAGCTTTAGCGGCTTCTTCAAAAAAGTGAAGTGGTGTGCCACTACCGCCATGAAGGCTAATCTGGCAGTCGATGCTAGCGCGAATCTTTTTCAAAAGTTCGATGTCGAGCTCTTTTGGTACTGGGTACTTGCCGTGTAGGTTACCAATCGCGGCGGCAAACGTGTCAATGCCTGTTGCATCGACGAAAGCCTTGGTTCCTTCGGGTGTACTAAACGTCTTTTTGATTTCATCGTAGTCAATTGATTCTTTGTGGACGTTGCTCGATCCACCGAAATAATGTGGTTCGCTTTCTACAAGCGCACCCGTGAACTGAGCATATTCAACCACTTCTTTCGTCTGGGCAATGATATCTTCTTCACTCGCGTCGTGATTCGCCTGGCTGATGTCAATATGGATGAACTCGAAACCTACATCGATAGCACGTTTACACGCTTCTACTGTCGGGCTGTGATCAAGGTTAATGTACATTTCGATGCCATATTCATCACGGTAATTATCAACCATGTCACGAATATTTTCTAAGCCGATAGCTTCAACTTCGCCGTGGCTCACTTCGACCATTACTGGCGCATTCAGCTTTTGTGCAGCTCGTGCTACAGCAATCAGCGTTTCTTGGTTATCAATATTAAACGCACCTACGGCAAACCCCTGTTGGCGGCTTCGCTGCATGAGGTGCCGCGCACGCATAGTACGATCACGGATTTCAGCGATTGTCAGACCCATGTAAGCCCTCCCTTACGGTATTGGATTTATTTACTGTTATTATAGCACTTACGCTTACACTCACGAAAGTATTGACTATTTATACTACTTGTGCTATAATATATATGATTGTACCCCAACAAAAAAGAGGTGCGGTCTGCACCTCGGAAAGCGGTTCCCATGACCTGCATCACCGGCATCGGTATGTTCGGGCTGACGAACTTCTACTACGGCCTGTTCGCCATCCTCACCGCTGTTACGCTGTTCCTTGCGTACCACCTGTACACGATGGAGCTGCGTGGCTGGGCGCTGACCATGCACGCCTGTGGCATTATCAGCGCGACGGTTGTCGCCCTGACGTTTCTGACGTCGAACGACTTCTCGATCTTCGCCTTCTACGCCTGGGGTCTCACGATTCTGATCACCGTCGGTATCCTGATGATTCCCGCTTCCGGAAAGCCGAAGATGGAGACGGAGACGGATTCCAACACCGCCGAGGCGCTCTAGCGCCCACCAGAAAACGGTTCGCCGAATTGGTTCAATACTGGTTCGTCGCTTGAGCCCTTTCGGTGGGCCGTTTTTTGTTTCGATAAATAAAAATACCCCACTAGTTAGTGGGGCGTGAGGCGCCTCTAGCGCCTCTTGTTCATTCGTACGGCAGCCACAACCAATGCAATCAGTAGTGCTCCGACAATGCCGACGAGCGCGTCAACCCAGCTGACCATGATTGCCCAGGCTATCAGACCGCAGATGAGTGCGCCAAGCACGATGAAGGATACATACATCACGACAATCGTTCGCCGCTTCATGGTTTGGGAAATCGACACTTCAAGGAAGTTAATCACGAACGCAATGACAAAACCGACGATAGCGCCAACCGCCATTACCCACAAGACACCTGCAGGCACTTCGACCGCAACTATGCTCATGCTCGTTCACCTCTCTCGGACGATTGATACACCACTATTACTATACCATAATTTGTAATTTTGTGCTATAATCCAAGGGTTCCCTACTTCGACGAGAGGATATACACCATGTCTCGAGGATTCTGGCTCGTACAGCGAATGGAGCAGGACTGGGGTCCGCAGGACGGTCCCATCGAGCTCGTCTGTGAATACATGGGAAGTTCCGAGTTCGAATTCGGTACGGTGCCGGCCGCACGCAAGCGGCTCGACACCTGCGATGAGCTCATCACCATTGAACGCGGCGTTACCCTCGCCGGCGTAACCCGCCCCGTGTTTTTTCTCGGAGCACTCTCGACCATTGACCAACGTATCGTAGAGATGCAGGCGTGGGTCGACGCCGGGTTGCGCGGACAAGAATCCAGCCTGTTCGACTACCACTTTACCGGAAAGGACATGTTCGGGAATCCACTCGATGATTTCTACCGAACCGTGGCATGGTGGGCGCTCGATGAAGACCTGGTCTGGGCCCTCGAGGAACGCTACATCACAGCGTTTACAGAGCAACGCGATCTCATCGCGACGCCGTTCGGGAGCCTATGACAACGGCTTTACTGCCCCATATAGGGGCTCGCTGACCGAGAACGGTCTTTTTTTGTATTTATGGTATAATATAATTTGATTCGTGTAGATTGCCTATGCGAAACTGACCTTCGGAGGTGGCTTACATGGGCTGGATTGTCATTCTTGGGCTCTGCCTATTCGCAGCTGGTTTTCTCATTTGGGGTATCAAGCTGTTTGACGACACGTCCGATACGAATGGGTTGGGTTGGGTTGGCCTTGTACTCGTTGCATTCGGTGCCATGTTCACTACCGGTGCCATTATCGACAACCAGAGCACCGTCAATCGCATCCACCAAGCTTCATATCGCCAAGGCATTCAGGTTTCGACCGATGGATGGCAGCAAGCGCCGCACAGCACCATGCCGTGTCGCATCGATCTTGACTACAACGAAGAGACCGGTCTGCTTTACATCAGCGGCACCAATAAGCCTGCGAGCCTGGATCAGGTCACGCAGCTCTGCGCCAAGTAATCTTCACTGGATCAAACCCCACTCTCCTTTCACGAGGAGCGGTGGGTATTTTAAAATCCCGGCTTATAGGTTGGTACCTTTTTTACGAACGCGTTAACCTTTTCGGCAATACTGTGCGCATCGAATCCAAAGTGGGCAATCAACTCATCGGGCGCACCCGATTCGCCATAGCGATCGTTGATGCCAATGCGCGCCATTGGTGCCGGCATCTGCTCGGCCAGCAGTTCGGCGACCGCACCACCTAAGCCACCTGCAATTTGCCCGTCCTCGGCCGTCACCATGCGGCCAGTTTTCTTAATCGAGCGAAGAATCGTTGTTTCATCAAGCGGTTTTACCGTTGGAACGTGCACCACCTCTACCGAAACACCACGCTTTTCTAAGTTTCTCGCAGCTTGGAGCGCATACGGCGTAAGGATACCTGTAGCGCAGAGTGTTACATCACTTCCTTCATGTACTACGTACGCTTTGCCTATCTCAAACGGTGCTTCCACGGTACTAAAGACCGGGGTTTTATCACGCGATAAGCGAATGTAGCATGGTTTGTTTGACCTCGCAGCAGCGAGCGTCGCTTTTTCAGCTTCAACTGCGTCGCCC
>CAWBLS010000002.1:0-510935 GCA_963789695.1 uncultured Candidatus Saccharibacteria bacterium
CGGTAGCGTGCCAGTAACCACCAACCACACCAACGACTTACGGCAACCCAAGAAAACGGGCGAAGCAAAACCCGAAGCAGTTGACCGCGAAGCCGGTCAAATCGACCCCCATCTGAGGCGTGTTGTCGAGGCGTGGCCAAACCTCTCGATCGAAGACAAGGCCGCAATCCTTACGGTCGTCTATGAGGCCGGCCAGAAGGAACTGAACGCCTCGACCACTACGGAAACTTCTCGTTCTGTCCCCCTTGCTTGAATTGGAGCGAAAATGTTGAGCGTCTATCACGTCGAAACTGTGGAAACAAACTGCGGGCACACCACCACCAGCATGTTGCACCGAAACCACAAGCCGTTTGCGATTCTCCCGAGCGACGGCGAACTTGGGGAAATTCCCTACGGCGGCCCACTGATGACGGCGAGGGAGGCGTGGGCGATGCTTGGCCACCTGCTTGCGGCCGAAATCAGCCCGGAAAAACTGGCCGTTGTCAAGGCGGACCTGGAAGCGGAAAAGGACACGCTGCGGATGCTGGGGAGTCACTGGATACACGTTGCGGCGAGAGAAGACTTCGAAGCAAGGCAAGCCGCCTGGCTGGAAAAGCGGGCAGCCAAAACGAATGGAGCCACGAGGCGGGCTGTCGCGGCTGGATGATCGGCATGGCGTGGGCCACGAGGCGGGCTGACAATCATGGACGTCGACCACAACCACCAGCAAAGGAATGCCAAGGATGGCTAAGCGAGCACGCAAGAAAAGCAACACCACACCTCCCGCCGGGTTGCCAACGGTGGGCGAGTTTGTCGCCGAACTGGTCGACAGGTTGGGCACGGACGCCCCGGAGGCAGAGCGCCACGAGTGGACGCTGGCGGAGATGGACGAGATGCTTGAGTCGCTGGACTCGCCTCAAACGAGCCCGATGAACAGGATGAGGAGTTCATCAAGGAAGTGGCGCGAGTCTGGCTGTCGATGGATGAGAACTGACTACGAAAACACAACCCACCAACGCAAGGACGTGATATATGGGATGGTATCCATGTTGCTGCAATCCCGGCCCGAGTAGCCTACCACCGAATCCACCGAGCAGCACGCCGCCGAATCCACCACCCATCGGCCCAACTAGCTCTTGCTGCGCATCTGGTCTTTTCGTCAATGACTGTGGGCCATGCGTGTTTCGCGCGGTCTTGACTGGTCTTGCAAGTCAGGACTGCGCCAACTGTGACCAAATTAACGGTGTCTACTATTTCTTGTATGAGAGCTCCGAGCTTTGGTACGCCGTTGGGCCAGACATTTGCGGTTTCACGAGTGGCCCGCTTTTCCGATGGCCATTGAGTTTTGCATTCGATGGACCGAGCAGCGTTAGTGCTGACATCTTGGCCATCCCGGGCGATGGCGGAATCGTCATACACTGGCAGGCGCATTTTACGCCAAGTGGTGCAGGTGGCGCAATAAGCTGGCAAGATGTAACGCACCTTACACTATCGAGTGTCGCGGGGAACAGTGGGCAAAGTCGCTGCGACGCATCCGGGAGTCAGTGGGATATCCAACCATGGTAAAGTGTCTTTTCCGCCGGCGCCGAAATGGCTCGCTGATCTGCACTCGCTGCGGATTCGTTGACCCCGGAGGCGTCCCGCCCGAGAGGGTTCACCGCGTTTGTCCGGCAATCCCCGATGAGATGCTACACAAGCGAGATGATCCACCACGGCCGCCAAACACGCCTCGCTGCGCCGACAAACTCCCGCCGGCGATTACGTCGCTGCCGTTTGTCTCGCGAAGGTGGGAGATGAATACACATACACACCAACGGCCATCGACCCCGAGGGAGATCGAATCGAGTGGGAACTGACGTCAGGCCCGCGAGGGATGGTACTGGTGAACGGCGTGTTGCATTGGACGCCTCGCGAGGATCAAGCCGGGAAGAATCGTGTCGTTCTGCGGGCGTCTGATGAGTGCTGGAATTTTGACGTGCAGGAGTGGACTATCAAGGTCGCATGATGCGACTGAACAACAAACGCAAGGAAGCGAAGAAATGGTATGCCTATGTGGCGAAAGTCTGAAGGGAACAACCTCCCGCCGGAGATCACTACCACGCCTCCCACCACGGCGAAGGCCGGCGAGGAATACCGATACACTCCCGAGGCGACCAGCGTGGACGGTGGGCCCGTGGCGTGGGAGATGCTGGCATCGCCACCGGGAATGAAGATGGTAGATGGCGTGCTGCGGTGGAGGCCGAATCTGTTGCAGTGCGGCCGAAAGGGTGTTGCGATTCGGGCGGTGGATCGGGAAGGAAACTACGGCGTGCAAATGTGGACGATCGCCGCGGCTTATCCTTCTGGTCGCGTGCCGTCTGGTAGGCGAGGGTAACAAAAGACCGCATCGTCCTTGTCAGTCGTCCAATTCGGCGCCTTGGAGAATGCCGACGCAACAAGACCGGCAGGGACAGAAACGACACCCAAGCCAACAAGAAGCACAAGGAACGTGAAAATACGACCTCCCGTGGTTATGGGATACACGTCCCCATAGCCAACCGTCGTGACAGTGGCCACGGCCCACCATAGGCTATGAAAAACCGACGCAAACTCTTTCGGTTGTGCGTCGTGTTCGCAGTAGTAAATGCCGACGGCCGCAAAGTAAAGCACCATCAGTGTGAGGATGAGATACAAGACAAGTTCTTCTTTCGCTACCATGATGGCGATATGGAAGCGACGAATGGCTTTGTTGTATCTCACGATCTTGAATACTCTGAACAGACGAAACAACCGAAAGGCGGCGGACCGATCGAAGGTCAATGCCGGACGCGATGTAAAACGGCAGGAACGACAGAAGGTCAACAACGCCAAAGAAGCTAAAGGCGAATCGTAGTTTGCGGTCTGCCATGAAGAACCGCAGTAGATACTCAATCGTGAAAATGGCGACGGTTACGACTTCGATGCACCAAAGGAAACGCCGAGCAGAGGCGGACAGGTTTGGCAGCGTTTCGAGAGAGAACGTGACGAGCGAAAGGACGATTAAAGCTTGAATTGTGAGGTCAAAGGCACGCCCAGGCCTGGTGTCGCTGCTCTCGATGATTCGTTTGAGGGTTTCCACGTTTCCGCGATTCTTCTGTGGCTTTGTTCAGGACGATGGGGAATCCGGTTCCGCTGCACGGCCTTGTTCGGCCAAATGCCCCTCCTCGTCTGTTGGCGGTATGAACTGAGCGTCCGCCAATAACTTCTCGATCCTTCAGTGGTATTAGGAGCATAGTTTTGCACTCTTGGCGGCACAGAAGAATGTTTCCAACTAACCCCGACGCGAGGGCAAAAACAGCTACAAGAAACAGCGTCAAGCCAGACACTAATGCACCGTCCGGTTTGCGAACCCAAATGACGCACGCTGCCAACCATTAAGGACAAAGAACGTTACATACAGCGTGTGAAGCTTCAGAGTGCTGGAGGTAGAACCGGCGCCGTTTTCCTTGATTAAAGGCTTCGTCGTCTCGCACTATCCGGAATGCATCGGCGGTCATGTGACAGCGGCAACCCCCATTCCCTCATGAAGTATGCGCCGCGACGAGTGCAAAAACAAGGACCACGGTTTAGGAGCCAGTGGATACATTCGTGCAGCAGATACAGCGATTCTCCCACCAGGGGGCGATACACGACGTATATCGCCCCACCAAGTGCGAACGCGAGAAGCACACTTATTGTGGCACCAATCGCCTCAACCACCTTCGTTGTACCGACTGGGTCCACAAGAGCGGCCACTAGGTATGCCAAGAGTCCACCATAGCCGTATCGTAGGACCTCGTGAATGGTAAAGCCAAATTCGTTTAGCCAGCTCAATGGCGTGCCTTTATCAGCCATGGATTCTCGGCTAGTCGTTTTTGCCTGCGTAGCGAATTGCGATTTATCCGGGTCGTGACGAGACGGTGCGTTCGACTTTTCCGCCGGGGCGACCGGAGCGGGATGCGAGTTCAATTGCCCGCCGAGGCAATTCTAAGGGACAAGCAGACTGCTTGGCAACAAACTGCGACAAAATCCGAGGCAGCCTGGATTGCCGGTCACAGCGAGAGGAACGAACGGAATCGCGAAGATGCGGGCGGGGCGCCTGTTGTTGCGTGATCTCGCGATCCGTGGTAAAACCAACGGGGTTTCAATTCGATCACGTAAGCCAATGGGTAACCGGCTGATCCCCGGTGAACGATCCCTGCGGGCTGGCGTTTACCTGCCTTCGCGGTCCGTAGGGGTTGGCCCATGGCGGGAAGGCAGGTTTCTCTCATGGCATCCGACGCACGCGCCTGCTGGATGAGCAAATCGCCTCGCTTGAACGCCTGCGGCAGTCGAGAAAGTATCCTTACGACATTTGCCCGCGGCTTATCGAAACAAGCCGCCGATTCTTTAGCTGGCCGCAGAGCGAACCCCCAGAGCGCGTGGCCGAATTTGCGATGCAGTGGAGTTGCGCGGCCATCGATTCATCTAGTGGGTACGTGGCCATATTCGTGCTCCCCCCTTACCTTGCCCTTCAGTGTTCGTAGTTCACTAAGCGCTTTTTTTGCTTGTTCGTGGTTGGGCGGTATGCCGTGCCAATGGTAGTCATATTCCATAAAATCCACGCCCTTGCCAGGAATCGTGTGGGTAAGAATAACACTCGGCCGATTTTCAATCGCTTTGGCCATATCAACGGCGTCGAGAATACTTTCGATGTTGTGACCATCAATTTCTTGCACATGCCACCCAAAACTTTCCCATTTGGCGCGTAAGTTTTCCAGTGGCATAACGGTTTCCGTTGGCCCATCAATCTGAATATTATTTCGATCGACAAATACAATCAGTTGGCGTAGCTTGTACTTACCCGCAAACATGGCCGCTTCCCAAATATTACCTTCATTTAGTTCGCCGTCGCCCGTAATGGCATACACCCAGCGGCGATGATTGGTATCGAGGTATTGCAGAGAATATGCATAACCCGCTGCTTGGCTCAGCCCACTACCAAGTGGACCGCTGGTATTTTCGAGCCCAGGTAGTTTTGTACGCTCTGGGTGGCCCTGCAGGCGACTACCAAGCTGCCGCAGCGTCATTAACTCTTCTTTCTTGAAGAATCCGGCTTCGGCCATCGTCGCATATTGCACCGGCACACAGTGGCCGTTGCTGAGTATGAATATATCGCGATCAGGATCTTCAGGGTTTTTTGGGTCATGGTTCATGACACCGAAGTAAAGTGAAGCCACAAGGTCCGCTAACCCGAGTGGCCCTGCGCTATGGCCGCTGCCAGCATGCTCGAGCATACGCACAATATCGCGACGTATCGTATTAGCCTTTTGTTCAATTTGTGTAATCGTTAAATGCCCACTCATTATTTGCCCTATATTACGCTGTGTTTATTAGTTTCAGTCACGAGTTTGTTATACATATCTTGCTTATCGGTGGCATTCTGTAGGGTACTACCGACGTTAATCACGTCAACGCCGCCTTGTGAAAGGCTGAAAACATTTTCCAGGTTAGCTCCGCCATCCCAACTTACTTCTACGCCCGGGTGGATACCGCGCACCAGCCGCACCTTTTCAAGCTGCATCATACTCGCTGTGCCACCATAATGGCCAAGTTCACCCGTAAACACTAACACGTGATCGGCGATTTCAATGTATTCTTTCACCGTGCTTGGCACCGTTTGTTTCAGGAGCGCCACACCCGCTTTAATCCCTGCTTGCTTGAGCTTGGCAATCGTCGGGGTAAGGTCTTCTTGTACCTCAACGTGAAAGATTACCGTTGCTGGCTTGAGTTGAATCAAGGTATCAACATATTGGCTTGGGTGCGCTACCATTGCATGCACATCCACTGTCCATTCTTGGGGCCACCACAGCTGGTTAACGCCAATTGAAAAGGTGGGCGCAAATTCACCGTCCATTAAGTCAATGTGTACGCGTTGGGCAAAGCTATGGAGTTCTTCAACAATTGCCTTGTACTGCTCTTCGGTTTCAACAGTGATGCTCGGGGCAATGACGCTCATGATAGTTCGTCCAACTCCATATTACGGCGCTTATAGCGCGCGGCACCCGCGAAGGGTGTGGCGAGCCATGTATCAACAATATCTTTCCAAAGCTCAGCATCATCGTCTAAGACACGTGCCGGTAAGCACAGTACATTGCTATCATTATCATTTCGGCATTCTTTAGCTTCAAAGCTATCCCAGATGACAGCTGCACGAATACCCTTGAAGCGATTTGCTGCCATTGCCATTCCTTGGCCACCGGTGCAGATTAAAATCGCACGAGGATCATTCTTTTCTTCTTCACCCAGCACTTTCACTGCAGCCATTTGTGCATACTGCGGGAAGTCATCCTGGGGGTCGAGCTCTTTATCGCCCACATCTTCCCACGCCAAACCACGCTTCGAAAGATAGGCCTCGAGCTTTTCCTTCAGGTAAAACCCGCCGTGGTCCGCACCCAAGAATAATTTCATAGTATTTAGTATAAGCGGTTTTTTTCGTACTGTAAACCGCGAGCAGGTATTACTATCACATTTTTGCAAAATTCTGGTAATATGATAAAATAATTTTGAGATCCATCGAGAGGAAGGAGCCCTCACCGTGGAAGCAAACCTCGCAATCGCTGGCTTCATCTGCGCGGTCATGCTCATTTTCATACCGTGGTTTGTATTGATCGGCACCGGGAGCTACAAGGTAACGCAAGTCGTTGCGCTGTGCCTCTTTGCGGCAACGCTCGCATTCCAATGGCTATCATTCCAGTGGTGGTCGGCTAATTTTGCCCTGTTGGGCGGTATCGACACATTAGCTATACCAAGCTTTGCTTTGGTTATGCTTCTTACCGGCACGAGTATGGCCAATCATTGAGACTGAGCTAAAAAATGCTGATCCCGAGGACGTCAACCCCATCCAGCCAAGTGCAGTGAACGTTCATACACGAGCGATCAGTGCACTTTTTTTATGGATAATGAAGACCGAGATTGGTTGGGCATGTACCAGCTACAGGCAGTGCCATGGTTGGCAGCTGATAGTACATAATATCGATATACTTACCGGAAACCGCCTGGAGACAATACATGGTAGCTGAGCCGGCCGTTTCCATGCTCGGCGCAGGCAGTTCACTGCCTTTTTTCGGAACCGTCAACGGAAAACTACCGCCCTGAGCTTGGAAGGTGGAAATAATATCCGCTAAAGTATCGTTACACTCTGAACCGCACGATAATGAAAGATCAGACTGTTGCACGGTCGGCCCATTGATCACAACATTTGACGAGTTCTGCCCTTTAACGTGCAAATTATTACCGTCATACACGCAAGCGGTATTATAGGTTGTCCCACCTTCTTCAACCGGCATGAACCCATTGCATGAATTCAGAAATAGCTGAGCATTTTGATCAGGCGATAGATTTGAATACACCGGTATAAGCGGCGCGTCGGTGTAAAGTGAGACCGCGACCGTAAGCGGTGGTGCATACTCAGCATCGGCAATATTCGCCGGATATTCTTTATTAAACACGTAGTACGTCTGCAGGCTCTTCTGGGCATCAGCCATGGTTTGTCGTACAACTGAATTTGCCGCACTATGCTGAGTGCCGTTATAGCTTACTAACGCAACGAGCACCAGCACAGCAATAATCACAATAATCAGTATTAATTCGATTACCGTAAAACCGCTGTTACGTTGCATGCGGCTACCCGTTGTTTTGAAGTGCTTTCCCGGCATCCGCCACTAGCTCCACGAGGCGGTTCGAATAGCCCCATTCATTGTCATACCATGCCACTACCTTCACCATGTTGCCGCCAATCACGTTAGTGAGTGGCAAATCAACTACAGAACTGTGGCTGTTGCCCTTAAAGTCGGTGCTCACAAGTTCCTCTTCTGTCACACCAAGTATACCTTGGTAAAATGGCTTTTCAGCTGCCTCTTTAAAGGCTCGGTTCACTTCTTCCACTGTAACATCACGCTTTAGTAAGACGACAAAATCGCTCATACTCACTACAGGGGTAGGAACACGAACACTCATGCCACCAAAGCGATTTTCAAGGGCAGGTAGCGCCTTAGCGGCTGCAATACTCGCACCCGTTGTGGTCGGTACGATATTTTCTGCTGCTGCACGTGCTTCGCGCAGGTCTTTGGCAGGCGCATCCTGCAATCGCTGGCTTGCCGTGTAGCTATGAACGGTTGTCATCATGGCTTTTTCAATACCGAAGGTACTTTCAAGTACTGCCATCACTGGCGTAATACAGTTTGTTGTACAACTTGCGTTCGAAATAACAGGTGTAGAGTTCGCAATTTGGTCTTCATTGACACCCAGCACAATCGTATCAGCTCCATCACCTTTTGCCGGTGCGCTAATCACTACCTTCTTGGCGCCTGCATCGATATGTTGTTGGGCTAGTTCTGGTTTTACAAAGAAGCCGGTGCTTTCAATCACCACATCAACATTTAAATCACGCCACGGCAGCGCACTTGGCTCTTTTTCAGCGAGCACCTTAATATGCTTGCCATCTACTGTAATACCATCGTCATCAGCGCTTACATCGTGAGTGTACGTACCGTAACTCGAATCGTGTTTTAGCAAATGTGCCAATGTTTTTGTGTCGGTTAAGTCGTTAATGGCAACAAGCTCCACATCACTTCGTTCAAATGCGATCTTAAATGCGTTGCGTCCGATGCGCCCGAATCCGTTAATTGCCACTCGTATCATGAATCCCACTCCTTTTACATGGTTACCATAAGCTATTTACTTATCAGTATACACTAGTCCGCTGGTTGCTGGGTAGCATTGACAAAACTATAAATTTGCAGTATTATCCATGCGACCGGTTCACACCTAGCGGACGGAGTACACCATGGAGCGTTACGTCACCGGCCTGATGCGTTTTTACGCTCGCAGTGGCACTATCAGTCCACTAAGATTCAATCTTGTGTGGCGCAGTGGCAGCCTGAGTGACGCACTGAACGCCGAAGCACACAGAGAGGCAGAGAAGCAGGAGGCAACCTTAGCAGGCTTCACCGTTACTGAGCTCAGTGTGGTTGACAACGAGCTGACAGCGGCGCCCTCACGCACGCTCGAAGTTGCCGATGAACTGAGGCGACTGAACGAGGAATGGATGCGCATAGACACGCTGCTAAGCGAGCGCGGGCACATGATGTCGTATGCCAACCGCACAAACCTCGATCACGCGAGTACCAACCTTCTCAGAACAATCGCTGCGCTCAGCGCTGATCATCTAGATACTGTCCTCGAAGCATCTAGCTAACGCTCGCGAAGGGCGGCACTTCCTTGCTGGAGCTGCCGCCCTCTTTTTTTGCCCCGAACCCATTCGCACCAGATGCGAATCTTTAGTATAATCGGTATATGGACGCACGAGGGTTGTTACGTCAGGCGAAACGTCATTACAGCACCAAACAAGTTGCTGGGCTCAAAGACGCCATCGAATTTGCCACAAAAGCGCATGATGGCCAACTGCGAAAGAGCGGCGAGCCGTATATCACCCACCCCTTACAAGTTGCGAGCTGTTTAATGGAGTGGGGTATGGATATCGACTCCGTATTAGCAGGCGTACTGCATGATACGGTCGAAGACACAGGGGCAACATTAGAAGAAATAAAAACCAAGTTCGGCCGCGACGTTGCATTCCTCGTAGACGGTGTGACGAAAGTTGGCCAAGCCCGCGCAGGCATGCGCGACCTTGAAAGCTATCAGCCCAGCACACGCGACAACTTAACAAAACTACTGATTGCCGTCGGTCAAGATGTCCGCGTGATCATAATTAAATTGGCCGATCGCCTACATAACATGCAAACACTGCAATATAAAAGCGAGGTAAAGCAACGTAAAATTGCCCGTGAAACCATCGAGGTATTTGCACCACTCGCCGACCGGCTTAACATGGGACGCGTGCGCGTGCAGCTTGAAGAGCTGAGTTTCCGCTATCTCAATCATGATGAATTTATGCATACAAAATCGCTGATGGATAGTCGCTTAAAGCGGAGCCAACGCAAACTTTCCACTGTAAAACGTGAAGTCGACAAGCACCTAAATGATGAAAAAATACCTCACCAAATCGATGGTCGTGTGAAGAGCGTGTATAGTTTGTACAAAAAACTACAACGTGTGGGTGATATCGACGAAATTTACGACTTAATGGCGCTTCGTATCATTGTGGATGACGTTGCCACTTGCTACTTAGTACTGGGCGAACTACATAGCATGTATGAACCGATGGTAGGGCGCATTAAAGATTACATCACTAAGCCAAAACCAAATGGTTATCAATCACTCCACACCACCGTAACCACCCCAACGGGTCAAATTGTTGAATTTCAGATCCGCACCCGCGAAATGCATGATTACGCTGAGCGTGGGCTTGCTGCCAGCTTCCACTACAACGAACAGAAGCTTACCGACGCCTATAAACGCGGCACGATTGCAGCCCTCCCCGCCGACCTGCATTGGATTCGCGATTTGCAGAATGCTGCGGCACTGATTAACGAAGGGAAAGCGTTCGATGAAACCGACCTAAAAGTCGACCTTTTTGGCGACAGAATTTTCGTATATTCACCAATGGGCGATATTTTCGACCTTCCCGATGGCGCGTTTCCGCTTGACTACGCGTACCGCGTGCACAGTGACCTGGCAGCCAAAGCCAGCGGGTTTATTGTGAACGGTAAAATGGAGGCTTTTAGCTACAAATTAAAGCATGGCGACACGATCGAGGTGCTCACCAACAAAAGCGCCCACCCGCGACCCGACTGGCAACAATATGTAATTACCAGCCACGCCCGCATGAAATTACGCGCACAGCTACGCAAGGGTGGCGTGCTGGGCCAACTTTCTAACGCCGCCGCCATCTTCCAACGCAAAGCACGTGAACGCATGGAAAAAAAGCAAAAGAAGTTAAAAAAGTAATACAGCCTAGGGCTTTTCCGTTGGGTGTATTATATTGTCGAACTTCTGCGAGCTTACGATGCCTTCGCAGCGGGCGTTTGATTTGCTTTTTCAGGACCATAAGGGCCATGATATTTGGTTGATTTGCTAAACGCCATGACCGGGAACATAACCACCGGAATTAAAATTGTTATCACTGCGTAGGCAGTGTCTTTACCGTATGAGCGTACGAACTCATACATTACAATAACCGCCACAACAAAGTTAACAATTGGGATGAATAGCAGCGCAACCCACCATAATGGCCGACCGGCAATGTCTAGCATTACAACCATGTTATAAATCGGCACAATACCTGCCCAGCCTGGCTTGCCAGCCTTTTCAAACAGCTTCCAGTAGCTTGCTAGCACCACAACAATAATCGCAACGTATAGTAGCATCATGATGCCGAAAAACACCAGTGCTACACCTGCGAGTGCCGGATCAGCACTGCTCGTTGCCGTGTACGAACTCTCGTAATTATAATAGTTAGTATCCATATCCCCTCCACTTAGTGATTATGCATGCAGTATAACGAAGAACCTGCCAATCAACAACTAACCAAGAGAAGATTATGTAACGCGAACTATCCGTTATAACGGGCGATGCATTCGTTGACAATGCGCTTTGCTTCGTCAACATCACCCCAGCCGAGCACCTTCGTGCTCCCTGGTTTTTTCAGATCTTTGTAGTGCGTAAAATGGTGTTCAATCTTTTGCTTCCAGCGCTCACCTAAATCATCGAGTGACTTTACGGCATCGCCCGTATTCCGATCATCCGCGGGTACAACAACTACCTTATCGTCTACTTCACCATCGTCTTCAAACCTGAGGACGCCGACGATACGCGCTTCAAGCCATACGCCGGTTGGTAGCGGTTCATCACACACCACAAGTGTGTCAAGCTCGTCGCCGTCTTCATCGAGTGTTTGTGGGATAAACCCGTAGTTAACTGGCTTAGCGAAGATTGCAGGCTCGACGCGATCGAGTGTAAATGCCGCACGTTCGCGGTCCCATTCTACCTTTAGCATACTGCCTTCGGGGATTTCTATAACTGTGTTTACCACGCCATTTTCAACATCACCAGGTTCGAGAACTTTATTAAAATCTGCCATTACTACTTTGCTACTCCTTTATTTTCTTACCTCCAGTGTAGCAACTTTGCTATACTAGTGAAAGTCTATGTCTCTTATTCATAAACCAAAACTACTCAGTACTGATGAGTATCCAGATGATTTATTGCGCAGCATCAAGCGAGCTAAGCAGCGGATTGCAATTACTGCGACTACTTTCCGCGCTGACGATAAACGAAGCAAGGCGATTGTTGATGCCCTAGTTGCTGCTGCCGATCGAGGAGTTGATGTATCAATCTGCGCCGACGCGTTTACGTATCTAGAACCAAAAGAGCTGGTGCTGCGATCACCAAAACGGCAGCCTGCCCGCGCTATTCAAGCGATGAAGCTAGAGCGCCGTTTTAAGCGCCACGGCGCGGCGTTTCGTTGGCTGGGCAGTCGTACAAGCTTAATATTCTCAGGCCGTACCCACAGCAAATGGGTGGTGATTGACGACATCGTATATTCATTTGGCGGAATTAATATGGATAACGAAAGTTTTAATAACGCCGATTACATGTTCAAGTTTTACGACCTTAATCTCGCAGATTTTATCGTTAAAGAACATGGCCATGTCCGCAACGTCGACCGAGGTGGTGGCGGTGGGCGCAATCATATCTATCACATTAACAAATACTCTACCGTACTTGTTGATAGTGGCCTTCCCGCGAACTCGCTTATTTATCGCCGTGCCCGCGACCTCGCCAAGGAAGCCAAAGAAGTCACACTCGTGAGCCAATATTGTCCGACAGGTTCGTTAAATCGTATCGTACGCCATAAAGCCGAAGCGCTGTATTTTAATCACTGGCGCCACGCACCTGCTATCAATAAAATCCTCATACGCATGGGGATGATAACCGCAAAACAGCACACCGCCTATACGCGCGACCGCTACCTACATGCTAAATTTATCATTTACACCATGGAAAATGGTGAAAAGATTGCCATTTCCGGTTCACACAACTTCATGTTTTCGAGTGGGCTAATGGGCACGCGTGAAATTGCACTCGAAACATCCGACCCACGAATCATTAAACAGCTTGAAACCTTCTTTAAAACCTACGTTTTAGATAAGTGATACAATAGCCCTATATGCTGATTATCGGACATAGAGGTGCTGCTGGAAGTGCACCGGAAAACACCATCAAGAGTTTGCAGGCCGGGCTTGAAGCCCAGGCTGACATGCTCGAATTTGATGTTCGGCTAACAAAAGACAATATTCCCGTCCTGATTCATAACTTTCATACCCTGCGAACCCATAAAAAACCGATTATTGTCCGTCACCAAACCTACGATGAATTGGTCGATAAGCTCGGCAAAGACAACCCTGTTGTACCGCTCGAAACAGTGCTAAAGCGATTCTTTGGCAAAGTTTTACTTAATATCGAACTAAAGGGCGGTGGCACCGGTGCTCTCGTGACAAAATACCTTGAAGAAACCTACATTAAAAAGAAGTCAGATTGGGATTTAGTCCTTCTCTCTTCTTTTAAACCGGCAGAGCTTGTCGACGCGCGTGAAGTCAACCGCTACGTCAACCTCGCGATGCTCCATTCAGTCAATCCGTTCTTATTTGTCCGCTACCAACGCAAACTTCACCTCACTGCCGTTGGCTTTCACCGCTTACACGTCAATCGCCTAGCGGTAGAAATTGCCAACCGTATCGGCATCTTCACCTACGCCTACACTGTTAATCGCGTCAAAGCCATGCGCTCGCTCGCTGAAAAAGGTATCGACGGGGTAGTAACCAACTACCCAGATAAATTCCGCGAAGCGCTCAGCAAAAATTGACATATTTTCACTTTTTGGATATAATATATTTATACGTTTCCTAGGAGAAAGGTTGTACCTATGGGTGACATCACCGTCCTCACACGTCGCATCCCACAGGGAAGCGCGTTTGTACCGCAACTCATGGCCATCGAAGGTGACCATCTTGAGGCTGAGGTTGTCGGCTGGCTGCCCGTTCAGGTGCTGTCATCCGGTGAGTCGATGAAGAAGCTGATGACTACCATCTGCTTCCCATTCCCCATTCCACTCTTCTCATACGTTATTGTTCGCAACAACGGTGACGGTACCTACGCGATTTCGCGTGGCTTCCCCAAGCTCTTTGGCATGGGCAAGATGACTCCGCTCCGTCTGTGTGAACACCACGTCGAAACGAACGTGCACAGGGTCGTTCACGTTGTCGAGTACTGCTACGACCGACCGCCAGCGTTTATCTAGGACGAAGGGAAGATAGCCATGGAATGGTGTCCGGACTGCAAGAAGATGGTAGAGGTCGATCTCGAAGAGCGCGAGAGGGCTACCACCTCCCGCTTCGAAACACCCACCTTCCTCGTCTTCTGCATCATCTGCGGAAAGCTCCTCAGCGAAGAGGAAGAGGAGGAAGAGGAGGCCTGAAGCCTCCTCTCGTCG
Organism: uncultured Candidatus Saccharibacteria bacterium; assembly: GCA_963789695.1. Lineage (GTDB taxonomy): Bacteria > Patescibacteriota > Saccharimonadia > Saccharimonadales > Saccharimonadaceae > Saccharimonas. Next base: position 14,411 of record CAWBLS010000002.1, read on the forward strand.
CCATACGTACCTGGCTCGCTAACCGAGAACGGTCTATTTTTTTGCTTCTAAATACTCGCGAATCGATAGCGCCGCTGTGGCGCCTTCACCCACTGCGCTGGCAATCTGCATGGTTGCACCGCTACGTACATCTCCACTTGCGAACACGCCCGGCACATTAGTCATCAATTTATGATCAGTTTTTACCATGCCGTGCTCATCAAGTTCGACACCGCTTCCCGCTAAGAACTGCGTATTCGGGATAAGACCAATAAATACAAACACGCCGTCAGTTTCAAGTTCGCGCTGCTCGCCATTGGTGGTTACACGCACCGACTTCACGCCACCGTCTTCACCGGCAACAATTTCATCGGTTGTCGTTCCTAAGTGAACCGTAATTTTACCTTCATCAACAAACTTCTGTAAATCATGCTGCAAAATTTCACTGGCTTTAATCGTACTGCGGACCAGTAAGTCGATATGAGTGACAAAACGGGTCAAGAACATTGCTTCCTGTAAACCAGAATTACCACCGCCTACAACGACAATTCGCTTGTCGCGGTAAAAAGCACCGTCACAGGTTGCACAGTAATGCACACCGCGGCCGTATAACTCAGCTTCACCCGGAACGCCCAGTTTGTTGTAATCACTTCCTGTCGCAACCAGTACGGTACGGGCTTTTACTGGCTTACCATCAACTGTCACAATCTTATAGTCGCCTTCATTACTAATCGCGCTCACATCGCCCACGACAATCTTAGCGCCAAAGCGTTCAGCCTGTTTTTGCAGCTCTTCAGCCAACGCCATGCCTGTTACGCCTTCTGCGAATCCAGGATAATTATCTACCTGATCAGTAATGGCAGCTAAGCCGCCAATTGCTGCTTTTTCATATAGTGTCGTATCAATGTCTTCGCGGGTGGTATAAATCGCCGCCGATAGTGCGCTTGGTCCAGCGCCAACCATGATACAGTCGTGAATTTCCTCCATGTGTTACCCCTTTTTTATTAGTATTTGTTAAAAGTTTTGATACAAAGATGCGGGAACTTCCGGTTGCGGAATCTGTTCTGGCAATGGAATCGCCATCACAATAAACTTCAGTGGCGTATTTGCCGGAATTACTTCTTTACCACTTGCATCGGTACTGCCAGATTCACCATAGGCTTGATCTGATGGAATGGTGATTTCACGTACGCCGCCGATCTTCATCCCTTGCATACCCGTCTTCCAGCCTTCAATCAGGCTTGCGTTTGCTAAGCCCGTTTCCACGGGTAGTGGGCTTTTGAGTTTCTTAGCTTCGGTATCGATTGACTGATCAAACACCTTGCCGCTTGGAAGCCACCCAATGTAGTAGGCCGCAAACGGTGTGCTTCCTTCAATCGTTTTGCCATCACCTTTAACAATATCTTTGGTTGCAAGCTTTGACACACCGTCCATATCAAATGGCTTCACTGAGGATTCATACGCAGAGAAGGTTTTATAGTATTTATTCGAGAGTTCATCTGACTGTGCGTCAAGCTTTTGTTGATATTCAGCATAGGATTGCTGATATGCTTCGTAGGCCTGTTGCTGATCTGCTGCTTCTTGTGATTGATTCTTAGTTGCGAGCACCATAGCGGCAAATGAGCCGATTGTCCCGACGACAAGTGCTACCATAATGATGCTGATTCCCCAGCGCTGTGATTTGGTTGTTGCCATAATAGTACTAGTATACCAAACTACTGCGCATGATGCTATGGTAAATTATTTACAATTAGCGCAATTTTTCACTATTTTTGCCGGTTGGACAAAAGTAATCGTCTTCGTGCACGGTCGCAGCACGCCAGACCCCTAGCGATGTACCAAAGGGCAAGATTTCTGAATAGCCCGTAAGATCGGCGAATCGGCGTATCACGCTCCCGAGCCACCCATAAAATCGAATATTACCCCACTCGACCGATGCCCACCTGGCGCCTACTGGAACAACAGAAACTGGCCGAAACGCTGAATATGGTTTCATCGATTTGCCCTTGGCTTTGCGAACTAAGTTCTTTGCCACAAACTTACCATCACGTAATGCCGTCTGGGCTAAGCCGGTATAGGGGGTCGCTGCATTATCGCCGATAACATATATGTCTTTCGCGGCACGTAGATACTTATCGACTTGCACGCGGTGATTTGGTGCCAGTGTAAATATTTCAGGATGCTCTGCAAAAAACGGATGATTTGCCACACCCGATGTCCATATGACCGTATGGCTCGCAATCGGTTTTCCACTTACAACCACCGAGTGAGCGTTTTCGCTTTCGACTTTTTTATTGGTTTCTACTATTACCCCCAGCTTCTTCAATCGCTTAGTGACCGCCTGGCTTATTGACGGGTGTGAGCGCGGTAATACGCGTGGTGAGGCTTCAATCAATCGTACCCTCACGCGGTGTGAGCGCACTCGGTAGCGTTTACACATATGCTGCACATATGTCCCAATCGCTGCAGCTAACTCGACACCAGTAGGGCCAGCTCCAATCACAACATAGTTTTTGTCGAGCGTATTTTTTTCGGCAATATCGATATAAAGGCGATGCTTTAATTTCTGGATTTCATCTTCGTTTTTTATCCCGTACGCATAGGTTTCAAGGCCGGGAATTCCGAAGTAGGTCGTTACCACACCCATGGCAAAAATGACGGTCTGATAATGGTATATCGTGCCCGATTCAGCATTAAGCAGCTTCTTTTTCGCATCGATACTCGTTACTTTATCGATGACAACCCGAACATTGGTGTGATCAGCAAAAATCTCACCAAGTGGCACCCATGACTCAAGGTGGCTGTGGCCGGTTGCGGTACTATATAGTGCTGGATAATACTGAAAATCAGGACGATCGGTAATCAGCGTGACATGGTGTTCGGGGTGTTTGGCGATATCAAGCGCTGCGCGCACACCACCAAAGCCACCACCAACGATAGTGACGTTCATGCGTGAACCTGCTTTATATATGATTGTTTCACTATGGAGTATCATACCAAATGTAAGCACAAGCATAAAGTGTTTGAGGTGAAATAATGTAGACCATACACATAACCCACAGGCCGATCGGGCGTTCATTTGCGCTGTTCATGATTCCAGCACCGATGATTTACATAAGCTCGCTCAAGCGGTCAGAAACTTCACCACTGCAACAATTGGCAGGCACAGCGTGATGACGAGTGAGCGTGCAAATACCCCGCGGGCCCATTTGTCTGCTGCGCTGGAATACGTAAGAAGTGCCGATGTAAACCACCATGCCGCTAACAACATTAATATAAGCGCCGCCAACCAGTTCAGCCAAACAAACGAAAACACCGCCACACTCACGGCATAAAGCGCAATCAGTGCGGTAATGATTCGTTTGATTGTTTGTGGCGCCAATGTATCACCAAGCAGCGGTACGCCAGCTGCTCGGTATTCTTTATACCGATACACTCCGATTGCATAAAAATGCGGTAATTGCCACAGTGCCACAACGATGAATAACAAGCCCGCCACTACATCAAACGAGTTCGTTAGCGACGTATACCCCGCAACAGCTGGTAGCGCACCGGGTACGACACCAATCAGTGTATGATGGCGCGTATAACGCTTACTGTAGGTATAAAGGACGGTATACGAAATATAGGCAACCACTCCCAGTAATACAGTTAAGGCATTTGTCGATACGAATAGGAGCGTAAAGCCTATCGCGCCTAACATGGCTGCGAACACCCCACCACGCGCGTGTGAAATACTGCGCGTTGCAGAAGGGCGCGTATGGGTTCGCTTCATCTTGGTGTCAATATCACGATCAATATAGTTATTGACCACGCAGGCAGACGCGATAATCAATGCCTGACCCACTAACCCACCAACCACAGCCTGCCATTGCCATACGGCGAGCCCAGCAAAGAGCGCTCCTGCCAAATAGTGCAGGCTATTGCCGTACACAATGCCCGGTTTCGTTAAACGGTAATACTCACTCACACGCACTGAGGACTAAAAGCCTTTTTTGTTTTGTTGGAGCATAAACTCTTGCATTTGTTCAGGCGTCATCATCATGTTGTAGTTCATATTGGCCATAATCCATAGCGAAGCAACCACAATGATTAGCATCATTACCATGGTGTAGATGATGCTCCATAGCGTCCAGCGCGGTTTTTGCTCGTCACCAACATGCAGGAACACTACAAGTTGAATAATAAACTGCGCCGCAGCAATAACAAGCAGCGCCGCAACGAGCGCCACGCCGTCCAGCCATTCATAGACAACCGACATATACGCCACCATAATTAATCCAAGCACCGTAAAGAAACCGGCTACGTAACGTAGTTGCTCATGGCGGTAGGTGCGATTAGTCAACTTGCTCATTGCGATACTCCAAATAGGTAAACAATCGTAAACAGCCATATCCAGACAAGATCAAGGAAGTGCCAAAACAAGCCAAACAAGCCAAGTTTACGCACGGTATCAGTTGTAATCCCTTGCCGCATAATACGCACCAGCATCACAACCAGCCACAATAATCCTACGCTAATATGCAGCCCGTGTGTGCCAACCAATGTAAAGAAGCTTGAAAGAAAAGCGCTTGCCTGCCAACTGTGGCCCTCGTTCACCAATGTACTAAATTCGGCCAGCTCAAGTCCCAAGAATGTCGCACCAAGCACTGCCGTTGCGAGTAAATATCCTACCACCGTACCGCGAGACTTCTTGTGCTGAGCGGCCAACAGCGCCATGGCGGCAGTCACGCTACTACCAAGCAACGCAACGGTTTGTACCAGAGCGTACGTTGGCGAAAAGATATCGGCACCACTTACCCCACCCGCTGTGCTGTTGCGTAAAATCATAAAGGTAGCAAAGAGGGCACTAAATAACATGACATCACTTAGTAGGTATAGCCAAAATCCGAGCCGCGAAGTTTCGGTCTTTTCTAATTGCTTTAATGGGCTGCTCACACTCATGCCGTACCTCCTTGGCGCCGAGCGTCATGCAAACGGCGCTCGTCCTCATACAGCTCATCAGCGCTAATCGTGTACTCGCTGTTGTCGTTCATGGTGCGGCTGATAATTGCGATAACAATGGCCGCAAATGATACAGCGACGAGCCACCACATATGCCAAATGATACCGAAGCCGAACAGGAACGCCAAAACGCCGATAATCAGGCCAAGCCCACTATTTTTTGGCAGATGGATATCACGGTACGCAGAGCGCGGTGGCAATGCGCGCTTTTCGCGTTTTGCATACCACCACTCATCGCGGCGGTTCACTGTAGGCAGAATAGCGAAGTTGTATTCAGGTGCGGGGCTTGGTGTCGACCACTCGAGTGTACGGCCGTCCCAAGGATCACCGGTTGTATCGAGTGACTGCTTACGTTTCCAGATACTGTACGCAAATTGCAACACCTGAGTACCAATCGCTGCCATAATAATCAATACACCGACGAAACTGACAATGAAGAATGGTACCCACTCTGGGCTGGTGTAATGGTCAATTCGGCGCACCGCCCCCATCAACCCTAATGCGTAAAGCGGCATGAATGCCACCAAAAAGCCTATCATCCACAGATACGCAGCATACTTACCAAGCCGCTCATTCAACCGGAACCCAAACGCTTTCGGGAACCAATAGCTAATCCCCGCCAAGAACCCAAACACGACACCACCAATGATGGTATTGTGGAAGTGCGCTACGAGGAACAGTGTGTTGTGCACCTGGAAATCAACTGCTGGTACCGACATCATCACGCCCGTCACGCCACCAAGCGTAAAGGTCACTGTAAATGCCAAGAACCACACAACGGACTGGCGAAACGAATCTTGCCTTGATACATCGTAAACAACCAGTTGAAGATTTTTACTCCCGTCGGAATCGCGATAATCATCGTCATAATACCAAAGAACGCGTTAACATTCGCCCCGACTGCCCATGGTAAAGAAGTGGTGAAGCCACACGATAAAGCTAAAGAACATAATGGCCAACAGCGCTGCGACCATCGTGTTGTAGCCAAATAGCTTTTTACGACTAAACGTCGCCACAATTTCGCTAAAGATTCCAAAGGCTGGCAAGATCAAGGATGTACACTTCAGGGTGTCCCCACGCCCAAATCAGGTTGATGTACATCATCGGGTTACCGCCCAAATCAGAGGTAAAGAAGTGCATGCCCATCGTGCGATCGAGCGACAAGCATGGCGAGCGTTGCCGTTAATATCGGAAAGGCAATAATAATCAAGCACGGTCGTGACGAGCACACTCCAGCTGAATATCGGCATCTTCACGAGCGTCATACCCTTGCGCGCGTTTTTTGAGAATCGTCACAAAGAAATTAATACCCCACAGCAAACTACCGACCCCGCAATCTGCAAACTCCATATCCAATAATCAACTCCTGGTCCAGGGTTATATTGCAGCTCGGTAAGCGGCGGATAGCCAAGCCAGCCGCCATTGCAAAACCCACCAATAACAAGCGCCAGATTGTTCAAGATCATGCCCGCGACAAACAGCCAGAAACTGACCGAGTTAAGCCAGGGAAGGCCACATCACGAGCACCAAGCATCAGCGGCAACACCACATTAATAAGCCCAAACATCAGCCCCATCGCCACAAAGAAAATCATGATCGTGCCATGCGCCGTAAAGACTTGCTGGAACGTACCGACGTCGAACAAACTGGTTCCCGCCTGGGCCTCCAGTAGCGGTCTGCAGCACGAAGCATCATGCATCGGCCACACCACGCACCAGCATGATAAGTGCCACCACTAAATACATTGTCACCAATTTTTTTCGCATCAAGCCTAGTAAGCCAATTCTTCCAAAGCCATGTCCATTTTTTATATACGTAATAAGCGCTGCAATCGACAGCACACCGAGCGGCATCATCACTGCAGCGCCAAGCGTTGCTGGCTCATGTGGCAGATAATCAAAGCTCAGTCGTCCAATCAACCACTCCATTAGTACATCCCCTCGTGGCTTTCAGTGTTCCATGCTATGTTCCATCGTATCAGAATCGCCACCCATACTGCCATGACCCATGTATTTCATAATAATCGTATTGTAAATATCCGGGTCGGGCAAGCTCATGTACATTGGTGCGCTGAGCGTTCCGGCTTGGTCAGCTCCGCAAGGTGGGATTCAGTTAACGAGTGGCCGCTTTTTGCATGCTTGGTCGTCCAGTCATTAAATGCTTGCTCGCTCACCGCGTTCACCTCGAATGTCATATCCGCGTAACCATCACCGTTAATATTCGTGTTATAGCCCGTCCAACTTCCTTCATGATCCGCGATTAAATGAAGCTGGCTTGTCATGCCATTCATACTATAAATTTGGCTGCCTAAATCTGGCACCCAAAATGCACTCATCGGTGCATCGGCACTCAAGCGAAAGTGCACTGGAGTGTTTTCTGGGATTGTTAAGTCGTTGACTGTTGCCACGCCATAATCTGGGTAAATAAAGAGCCACTTCCATTGAAGTGCTACCACCTGCACCTCAAGGGTTTCGTTGTCTGACTCAATGCTTCGGTATGGGTCAAGCGTATGGCTTGTGATCCATGTCAGCACACCAAGCACGGCAATAATTGCAATTGGTATACCCCACCAGATTGCCTCGAGGGTATTGTTTTGCGCTTTTTCAGGGCTATACGTAGCCTTTTTATTACCCTCGCGATACTTCCAACTAAATACCGCCAACAATGTAAAAACAGGCAGCACAACAATTGCCGCCAGTAACACCGTGAATATAATAATTGAACGCTGCTGGTTTGCGATATCACCGCTGGGCATTAACACAGCGATGTGCGTACCGGCCAAAAGCCACCAGCCAAGCCCAGCCAATAGAACTACTGCTATAGAAACAAGTAGTGGATACATTGCAGGGCCCCCAAGAAAGCGTTTCATTCCTTTCTATGATACTGCTTATGGCCTTAGGCCGCAATATCGTACTTAGCGAGTTGTTTCTTCACCGCGTCTGTCGACTTAGTCTGCAGGCTAAGTAGCTGGGCATAAATCCCATCGGTCTTCGCAAGTTCAGCGGGTGTACCCACTTCGTCAACGTGGCCATCTTTCAGTGTTACTACCTTATCGACGCTCGCAATGGTACTTAACCGGTGCGCGATAATGAGTGTTGTACGCCCCTTCATCAAGCGATCAAGCGCTTCCTGAACCTCACGCTCTGCACGACTATCGAGACTACTGGTTGCTTCATCGAGAATTAACACCGGCGCATCTTTTAAAATGGCCCGAGCAATGGCAATGCGCTGCTTCTGCCCGCCGCTCAACTTAATGCCACGTTCACCAATTTCTGTTTCATAGCCGTTTTTATACTTACTCACAAAGGCATGCGCGTTGGCGGCCTTAGCTGCAGCTTCTACTTCCTTATCGCTCGCATCGGGTTTTGCATAGGCAATATTTTCACGAATCGTGCCGCTAAATAGCGAAGCGTCCTGAAACACTGTGGCGATTTGCGAACGCAAACTGCTGTGCGAAACAGCAGCAATATTTTTTCCATCAATTGTAATCACGCCACTTTCTGGCTGGTAAAGCCGCATCAAAAGGTTTGATATAGTGGTCTTCCCGCCCCCGCTTTCACCAACAAGCGCCAGCTTAGTACCAGGTTCAATAGTGAATGAAATGTCATGCAAGACCTGTTCATCACCTGTGTACGAAAAGTTAACCTTACTATAACTGACAGCACCACCTTTAACGACAATCGGCTTGCTTGAAGTGTCGGTCGGTTCGGGCCGTTCCTTCATCGCCTTCAAATAATCTTTGCTATTTGCTGCGGCACGCTGGTAACTATCAACGAAAAAGCTCAAGCCCCTCATCGGAGAGCTTGCTTGCTGGACGAGCGCAATAATAAGCACCATGTCACCCAAGCTGAAATTGCCTGTGGCTGTTTCATAAAACAGGATGCCCAAGATAAGGCCGTAAATGGTGCCAAACACCAAGCCACGTAGTGCATTCATACCATGCCAATGTTTTGATTGCGTTTCGGTCAATTCACTCATGCCTTTTAGGTGCGCATCAAATGATGATAGTTCGCGTTTTTCTGTACCAAAACTTTTCACAAGGCGCATCTGCCCAACCACTTCCGCAAACCGCCCGCTCGCATAATCAAAATGTTTATTCTTCTTCGATTCAAGCTCTTGCCAGCGGCCGCTTGTGCGAGCAGTCAAATACAGGTTTGCCGGAATCATCAACATGAACAATAGCGCCACGGGCCAGCTATAAAAGAATAAAATACCAACGGTAATGGCTACGGTTAGTATCATTTGTAATAGATTGTTTGCAAAAAACTGCAAGAACCGTGTGATGTCTGTGATGGCGCGCGACAGGCGGTTAATAATCGTGCCGGTAATTTCAGTGTCGTAATAGTGCTGCGGCAGCGTAAGGAGATGCCGATAGTACTGGGTGGACAGCTGCCTCCGTACACGAACCGACATCTGATCACCCCAATATCCGCCAAAATCACCAATCGCGACTTCAACAATGTTCATGACGATTAACGTACCCGCGAGTAGTAATAGATAGCTCCAATCAAACTCGGCGTTGCCTGAAATAATGCTCACTATCCAATCGGTAGCGAGTTTAATGACAAACGGAGCTACCAACCCAAGTAGGGCTACCAATACGGAAGATACTGCGATAATCACAAAAAGTGCTCGCATATTTTTTGTTTGGGCCAAAATTAATCGAATATTCTTCATGTCTTTATGCTACTGCTCGTTTATGCGCGTTCGGCGTTGACGGCTTCTTGACATGCACGCTCTATCGCCAATAGTTGATCGCTTACTTCATCTTCACGCAGGGTCCGTTCGCTACTCACAACGTCGACACGCAGTGTAATTGTTTTGGTATCTGCGCCATCTGCTTGATAAATCGCTACTGGCGATAATTCAATTGTTAGGTTATTACTTGCTTCAACCGCCGTTCGCGCCGCACGGTATACATCACCGTACTTTGTATCTTGTGAAACGCGTAGTGAAATATCTTGTCGAACATGAGGATACTGCGAAAGTGGTGTGTAGCCGCGGTTTGGTTTACTGGCTGCTGTTTGCAGGCCAAACACGCCAAGCGTAAAAGCTGCTGTATATTGAGGCAGCTTGAAGGCACGAGCCACCGACTGGTTCACTTCGCCCACAATACCAATTGCTGTTCCATCGCAACTGATTACTTCAGCACTACGATCTAACGCAAACGATGATTCAATTGAAGAGCCTGTTTCGTGTTCGATCGGTTTAAACTTTACTTCTACACCGAGCTCCCTAGCCATTTCTTCTACATAACGGCGTGCCTTGTAGTACGGCGAACCGTTCCTTGGTGTTTTTGAAGCATAGACAAAATCGATAAATTCAAGTTCCTTCGGCAGCTTTTCTTCATCGGTAAGGCTTTTATTGTGACCTTTACCAATTTCGAAGAGTGCAAACTCATCATGCCCGGCCTTAATATTGGCATGCACTTTATCGAGTAAACTTGGCAGCACGCTAAGGCGATAATAATGGAGGTCTGGGCTTAGAGCATTCGAAAGCTCGAACGCGCTCGTAATATTTTGCTTCGCACTTTCAAGTACTTTTTTATTCACAAAGCTGTATGTCAGTACTTCGTTTGCACCAGCGCGAGCAAGTGCGGTTCGCACCCGCTGCTTAAGCACCAGTTTTTCGTTGGTCGGCACCGGTGCGATACTACGCGTCGGCAGCGTGCGTGGTAATTTATCGAACCCATACAGCCGCCCGACTTCTTCAACGATATCTTCTGGCAATGCAATGTCGGTCCGCCAAAACGGTGCAGTAATCTTTAATGTTTCTTCACGACCTTCTTCAGGGTACGATGCAAAGTTTGCACGGCGCAGTAATCCGCCAATATCTTCAGGCGATAAGGTTATTCCCAGCCGCTCATTCACAAAATCAACACTCACAGACATTTCGCCACTCAAACTCACTTGGTCAAGCTTTCCGGACTGGTCTGGCAAATCGCTCACAGCGCTTGCTTGTTTAGCACCGACGTGCTCTGACATAAGCTCCATTAAGCGAAGCAACACGCGATCGTTTTGCAGGGGTGATTGCCCCTTATTAAAGCGCGACACCGCATCGGTGAATAACCCATGGCGCATGCTTGTCTTACGAACCGTGTACATATCGAATGTTGCAACTTCCAGGACAATATTCTTGGTGCTATCGGATACCTCGCTTTCGCTGCCGCCCATTACACCCCCGAGACCAACCACGCCTTCACCATCAACAATCACAATGTCAGATTCATCAAGCGAGTAGGTTTTATCATTCAGCAGCGTTACCTTTTCACCTTGCTCTGCCATACGCACACCAAGCGTATTACCACGCAACGTATCGTAATCATACGCATGCGTCGGCTGAGCCGTCATCAGCATAATGTAGTTCGTCATATCTACCACGTTATTGATTGGCTTTGAACCCATCGCAACAAGTGCGCATTGCAACCAAAGCGGGCTCGGCGCTACTGTTACGTCCTTCATCGCGACTGCCATGAAGCGTGGCACTTTTTCAGGCGCATCGTTGGTAACCGTAAGCTCTAAGTTCGTCTGCAGCTTCAAATTCAGGTTTAGCCCAGTACCAGTCAGGGTTTACAAAGCGCGTGTCAGCAACTGCTTCATTCTTACTTGGTATGCCAAGCAAGATTGCTGAAATTTCACGTGCCACACCCAGCTGCCCAAAGCAGTCTGGACGATGCGTAAACATTTTATTTTCAATATCAATTACCGTATCGTTTAGTCCAAAGGCACTCGCAAACCCAACGCCCGGGCGTATGGTCACATTATGCGGTGTCGGCTCATCGGGATTAATTTCAATAATTCCATCGTGATCCGAGCCAATCGCAAGTTCATCAGCGGCCGCCAACATTCCATTGCTTTTTACGCCACGGATTTCACGCGCATCAAGCACAAATGGTGTTTCATCGCCGTAGCTAGAAGGCACCGTTGCCTTTGGTGGCAGCCATACGGCAAACATGTCATCGTGCACATTTGGCGCGCCACACACTACCTGGACATGGCCGTCGTCATTTCGCTCAACGTCCTTCACAACACCACCGTCATCAACAATACATACACTTAGTTTATCGGCATTTTCATGCTTTTTCGCGCTTAGTACGTGTACGATTACCGCGTCTTTGTATTTATCGCCAAGATCAATAATTTCTTCGACCTTGCCAAGCTGCTGATTAATTCGCTGCACCAGTTCATCAATCGGCGGCAGTTCAACATCAATAAGTGACTGGACAATATTAAGACTTACTTTCACGATTGTAAGCTCCTGATTTTCGCTTGAATTTCATCAAGGCGCTCGTCGCTCATTTTCGGGCCCTCTTCGGTGCTTAACCAGCCACGATATTCTTCATTAAATACCTTTTCTTTGGACCATACGCCAGTTTGGCCTGCTAAGTCACCATGCAGAGGAATTAGCTTAGCGTGCACATGTGCGACCCCAGTGCCTTCGAACACCAACGCGACACGTGGTGTATCGAACGCTTTTTCCAGCAACTTGGCCACTGTTTTTACCGCCTGCATTAACTTGGTATACACGTCATTATCAATGCTAAACACATAGTCGCCCGGATTCTTTTTAGGAATAACAACTGTATAGCCTGGCGTGTTGGGAAATGGCGTAAGAAATGCCATAAATTCATCATCTTCCCAGACTACCCATGCCTGCATTTTGCCATCTACAATATCGTCAAAAATCGTTCGTTCCATTTAAAACTGCTCCAAAAAGTCTAATTTACCACTTTCAAAATGCCGAATATCTTCAACACCATGCTTCATCATAATCAGTCGTTCCACGCCGCCGCCCCATGCAAACCCTGTGTATTCTTCAGGGTCAATGTCGGCCGCACGCAGCACATTCGGGTGAATCATGCCACAGCCAAGTAGCTCAATCCATCCTTCGCCACTACATACCTTGCATGAAGCATCCCTGCCTTCACAGAACGGGCAACTCAAACTAAATTCAAAGCTTGGCTCGGTGAACGGAAAGTAAAATGGATTTACCTGGGCACGCACTGGCTTACCAAAATATTCTTCCAAAAACTTTTGTAGGGTGGCTACCAGCATGCCAGCATTCACGCCTTTGTTTACATAAATCCCTTCGTGCTGATAGAACGTGTGTTCATGCCGAGCGTCTAAATCTTCGTTCCTAAAACAACGATCGATCGCCGTAGCAGCAATCGGTTCACCGCGTTCAAGGTTTGGCTTCAGCTCACGAAGAATGCGGTTTTGCATGGTGCTGGTATGGGCTGGTGCAATGAACGGCTCGCCATCGGCATCTTTTTCAACGGTCATGAAAGTGTCGTAATCATCGCGCGCTGGGTGACCTTTTGGAAAGTTGAGCGTTTCAAACATATGGTGCTGATCATCGATTTCGCGCGATTCATACACACGAAAACCCATGCGTGCCAAGATGTTCGCCATATACGAAATTTCTTGGGTAATTGGGTGAGTCGAGCCCTGTGTAGACGGCAAAAGTTCAGGAATAGGAGCATTCACATCCATTGGCGCCGTCACATCAATCGGCGGTAGGTCGACAACAGCAAGTGCTTCCTCGCGGCTTTTTACTGCATCTGCGACAGCCGATTTCAGTGCATTTACTTGTTTACCAAATTCGCCACGCTCTTCTGGTTTTTGCTTTGGAATTTCCGCATACAGGTCGCGGAGTCTCGAATCGCGCAGCACCTCACTGGGTGCGCCAGATTGCTGCACACGCTCAAGTAGTTCCTGCTTCAGTGACTCAAGATCGATCATACGTTATATTGTACCACTTATTACTACTGTATTAACCGTTTGCCTGCATAACAAAGTAGATGAATACACCTACCGCTAATAAAAAGATGATTGCCCAAACTGGTGCGAGGGTGGTTGTACTTTTCGTCCCCTTCATATAGTCGGCATCATCTACGCCGTCGTAGTTTTTCTTCTTAGGATTTTCGGCATCACCTTCATTGTTTGCACTTGCCGCTTTTGCACGTAGGTCAGCCGCGATGCGTTGCTGCAGCTCGGAACGACTTTGGTTTTGTTGAATATATCTTCCCATACAGCTAGTATACCCTAGTCTTGCGCTAATGGTTATGGACACATGAACTTCGAATGCTATAATGAGATTTATCATATTCACTAAAGGAGGGAATAAGATTTATGGCTACAAAAAAAGCCGCTTCTACCAGAAAAGCGACCGCCCGTAAGCCGGCCGCAGCCAAAAAGAAAACGACAACTGCGCGCGCTGCCGCAAAGCCTGCGACAACTACAAAAGTTGTTTCTAGCTCAGCAGCTGCTGCAAAGTCTTCACGTCGCCGTGAGGCATTTGCGCTTCCAAAAAATATTGTTAACATCGTGTTCGCCGAGCTTATCGGTACATTTGTACTGACACTCGCCGTGCTGTTCGCAGCCGACACGCTTGCTCCACTCTATGTTGGTCTGACCTTCGCGGTCGTCACCGTAGCTGTTGGCGCAGTATCTGGCGCACATGTTAACCCAGCCCTTAGCTTTGGGCTATGGACAATGCGTCGCCTCAAAAGCGTTCTGCTCCCATTCTACTGGGGTGCACAGCTACTTGGTGCGATGATTGCCGTAATTGTTATCAACTGGATTACAAACGGTTCAATCAGCCTCGACTTCGGTCACCTATGGTTGCTTGACTGGTCAATGTTCGGTGTTGAAATGGTTGGTGCAGCCGTATTTATGTTTATCGTTGCTGCCGCTATGAGCCACCGCGAAATGACCGCAACAGCTCGTGCGTTTGGCGTAGGTCTTGCGCTTACAGTTGGTTTAGTCGTTGCAGGAACACTACACAACGCTGTTAAATCTGGCTACGACACCAGCAAGTGGATGAGTGTAACAGACATTGAACACGGTTACCGTGTGAAGGGTCCTTCACTTAACCCAGCGACTGCGTTAGCTCAAACTGAGCAAACCGACGCTTCGTTCACTGGTGCAAGCGCTGCAGATGGTGAAAAAGAATATAGCCGCTTCACAAGCGAAGTTGTACTTGGTACGCTCGTTGGTGCAGCAGTAGGTGGTAACTTGTACCTCCTCGTTGCTGGTGCCGGCTTCCGCCGCAAAGCTAGCTAGTATATTTGCTACACATAAAAATCACCCGGCCTTGGAAGCACCGGGTGATTTTTTATTGCTTTAATTATTCGTCGCGCTGTGGGCGATCAACCACAACGGGATCGATTTGCTGTTCACCGCCAGCAATCTTTATAACGTCTTTATCTACCTTGCCCAGTTCTTTATGCGCGGCATTGTAGTGGTTCACGGTTGTTCCAAGCGCGGCACCTAGCTTCTTCATGTATTCGTCAAACATATTAATATGCTGGCCAAGCTTACCAACACGCACCTGAATGTCTTTGGCTTGCTGTTCAATTTGCAGGCTGCGCAGGCCTTGCAATACCGTTTGCAAGTAGGCCATGAAGCTGGTTGGGCTCACAATAATGACACGCTTTTCGCGGAACGCGTACTCAATAAGATCACGCGAACTACCGCCCTGGCCCACGTTATTTATCAGCAGGTCGTAGTACAACGATTCGCTTGGGATGAACATAAACGCGAAGTCCATTGTGTTCTCGCTGGGGCGAATATACTTACTGGTTTCATCAATACGGCCCTTCAAGTCTGCCTTTACCTTCCCAAGCAGCGCTGTGCGTTCTGCGCCGCTTGCTTCAATAAAGCGGTTATAATTTTCGAGGCTAAACTTACTATCGATTGGTAGCATTTGCCCTTTTTCAAGGAATATCACTGCATCGGCAATTTCACCGTTTTTAAACTTGTACTGCAACTGGAACTGCCCAGGTGGCAGCACGTTTTCGAGCACGCTATTTAAATAATATTCACCGAACACCCCACGCTGTTTTGGGTTTTGCAGTACGTTTTGCAGGGTCTTCAGTTCGTCTGCAACATCGACCACGCGGCGGTTGGTTTCATCTAATTTTGTTAAACGCTGTGTTACATCGGCAACTAGCTTAGCGCTTTCTTTTAGCTGGGTCTGTACCGAACGCTGCACCGACATATTGTTACGCTCTAGGCTTTCGGCCAGGCTTTTTTGCAACTCAACCACATTCTTTGAAAGGTCCGAAACGTCGGCCTTCATTAATTCAACGGCGCTTGATTTTTTTAGTTCGTTAAAGCGTTGGGTCAGTACATATAGTACTGCGCCAAGGCCAACCACAACAAGAAGTAATAATACGATTAATAAGGTTTGTTCCATGTAGTTAGTATAACACTTATGGTAGCCGAATTAGCTGACCATCACCAGGCGGATCAATACTACCAGGACAATCGTCACTACTAACGTCAGTACGAACGAGCGTAGGCGCATAATCCACGTGAAGAGCGCGTAGGTAACGCCAAATAGTCCGGCCATCACCAGCACTGCCCAATACCACGCTACGTTTTGCATAATACCCTGCAATCCCCATAGTGAGATCGTTGCGGCAAGCACCACCACCAGTGGCCGGTACACGCGCGCCTGTGCTAATCCTGCCAACCCGCCAATAGCACCAAGAATCATGGCCACCACCATTGCGTAACCAGGTGCATCATTACAGCTAGCTGCCGATTGTGGCCTGCATAGCACACTGCCGAATACAAATGTGTTTAATAAATACATCAGCACATACACTGTTACACCAACTGCAAGGCCAATCCCTAGCGCCGTTAAAAGTTCGCGCATAGACATAGGAATCAATGGCGACTGCGCCAGATCGCTATCGTTGGTTTCGCCCACCACCGTAGCTCGTTTTACCATCATACCCTCTCCGTATATTGTTGCTTCTTACTATACTACGCGCTTGGCTTTTTTACCAATCGCTTAAGCTTGGTATCAAAACCAGGCATGTACCACACCACGCCAACACAGGCGATCACAACACCACCCACCACATCAAGCGGTGTATGTACCAGTGCCAGCACGCGGCCCAGCGCAACAAGCAGTGTCATACCAGCCAGTAAAAAGACAAGCCAGCGTTTGCCAACCGCATAGGCTACGGCAATCACTAAAAAGGTCGCAAATAACACGTGGTCAGACGGAAACCCCGGGTTATTCAAATACGCGGCACCTGGCTCTACGCCCAGCAGTTCAAATGGTCGCATTGCCTGCGGTTGCCATACAAGCCCGATAATTTTTGCAGTAAAATACGATGTTACCCCCGCCATTAGTATTCGCATATATGTATCGTAACGTCCACGTGCCGGCACAAGTAGCAGCAAGCTTACAACAGAAATAATGACAATCAGGATAACCAACCAGTCAGCCAACGCGGATACAAGTAATTGCATACCGTTAGTATATATCTTTTTTCGCCAAGCGGCTATAAGTGCCTATGCTTGTGTATTACCGCTCGGTGCTCGTATAGTAAAGCTACCTATGCGAACACCCGATTACGCACCAGCAATGCAAGCAGTTGTAGAGCCTTGGGAAACCTTAGAGTCCCGCGGCGCTAACACGTACGTACATGTCGATCGCGATATTCTTGATGTATTGGCGCACGAAAACCCCGAACTGACAATTCCTGATTGGCGATTCCCTGGTATCCACCCAGAAAACGACTGGGCGTTTGCTACCCAAACTGTGGTTTCTAGCGTGATTAACTTTCATTTTCTCAATCGTAACCGCCGACTTGTAGGCGAAAGCTGGTCGATGCGCGATCCACGAAATGGCACCCAGCTTTCGGGCTCAAACGCCCTTCACCCGCGCATGACAGAACGCTTCGGTGAAGCTGAAGACATTACCGCCAAACAAATCCGCCAACTTTCGTTCATGTATGAATTCGATGGCCTACTGCCACGCATTCCTATGGAATACGAGCGCCGTGAACTGTTAAAAGAGTTCGCCTACGGGCTAGATAGCAATTACTCCGGCTCCGTGCGTGAATTGCTAGAAGCCACGCGCGATGAATCAGGCGACTTGCGCATGTTCAATGCGGGTGAAGGATTAGTAGAGCGACTTACCGACAAACAAGTGTTTGGCCGTGCCTTTTTAGATACCAGTTATTTAGGCGATTTGGTCTTTCCGTTTAATAAACGTGCCGGGCTTGCACCTGTGTTAATTCACGGCCGCGCCACAACGTCTGATACATTGCCAACGTTTGGCGATATCGACCAAGCCGGAACGATTACCGATTATCGTTTACCGCAAGCTTTCCGCGCTATGGGCGCGATTACCTACAACAATGAACTCGCTCATATGGTTGATAGCTATGAACCAATCAAAAAGGATTCGCAAGAAGAGATCGAAATTCGTGGCGCCACCGCATTTAGCACGGCCTACTTACTAGCCGCGCTCAACGAACGTCGCGCCGAGCTTGGCCAAGATCCACGCAACATCGCCCACCTCGACTTTTGGCTTTGGAAGATGGGCCGCGAACTAAAGAAAAATGGCGACGATTCATTGCCGCATTATACTCGCACAACTGCGTACTAACCTTGGCCTTGAGCTACCCCTTTACCAGTGGTATAATTAGGCAAGTCTTGGGGTGTCGCCAAGTGGTAAGGCACCAGGTTCTGGTCCTGGCATTCGGGGGTTCGAATCCCTCCACCCCAGCCACGTAAAGTCCGGGTCTTGTACCCGGTTTTTACGTGGCTTAGTAAACAACGAGAATCGCGACCGTATACTGTGCGTCACTAACGTAGTTATTTGCTATCATAGTGATATGCGAGAGATAGAAATAAAAGCAAAAGTTGCCGACAAGCAGGCGCTTATCGATAAAATTTTACAAGCAGGTATTAAGCTATCCAATCCTATTAAGCAGCATGATGTCGTTTACGGCCAAGAAGGTGTGGCAGACAACGCGCCTGGATCAAATTGGCTAAGAATTAGAACTGAAAATGATACAAAAACAATTTTTACGCTAAAACAGCAGCATGATGGCAGGCTTGATAGTATCGAGCATGAAACCGAAGTATCTGACGCTGATGAACTCGCGTCAATCATCTTTCGACTTGGGTTTAACCTCTATTCCGATTTAACAAAGACTCGCCAGAAGGCCCAATATAACGGCATCGAGCTGTGTATTGATGAGATTGAAGGCCTTGGTGTGTTTATCGAAGCCGAGAAACTTGTGGAAGAAAGTGCCGACGGCCAGCCGGTTGTTGCGCAGTTGTGGGCTGAGCTTGAAAAGTTTGGTGTAAACCGTGCCGATGAAGTATTCGAAGGCTACGATGTTTTAATGAATCAAAAACTTGCAGAAGAAGCACTCTAGCGAAATAATTGCGTAATTAAAAAAGATTGAGCACATACTCAATCTTTTCTTAGCGTTTACGCATTTCGCTGGTTATTCGATTTCTTCTTCTTTTTCAGCGCCCGTTTGATATCAGCGGCATGCTTGTTTCGTTGTTTAGCCATAAAACTCCTGTCATAGTTATCGGTGTATTGTATCACAATATGGCCTTTTCTACACTGAGTGAGCCCGGTCGGGACGATTACCAGACCCTAGTAGCTGTGCTGGCACCCATAATGCAATCGCTCTGCTGGTGCGTAATTATCGGTATAGGGCGCAGCCTGCGTAATGGGTAGCGGCTGATACCCTTCGATTGAACGATTATTTTTGCTGTAAACAACAACATGATTCGCGCGCTTCATGAGCTTGCCCGATTCATTGCTATACAGAGTATATGGCAATCGTGTGCTATAGGCAGCCGTCAAAGCCGATAGCAATTCTTCACATGGCCCGCCCTTAAGGCCGCCGATAATATTAGCCACTACTATTCCATCCTCCTTCACCATTTCGCCAATCTTTTCACCATATTCTTTTGTAAATAACGGAAACGGTATGGAAGCATCGCCATACACATCAGCAAGAATCACGTCGTATTGACGATCTGACTGATTCACATATGTGCGGGCATCGGTAAATAGTTCGTTTACATTCGACGGACTTTTGTAGCCAAAATATTCTTTGGATATTGTGAGGAGCTTAGGGTCAATTTCTACGACATCAATTGCCGTGTTAGGTAACCGTGTACCGAGGTACTGAGGTAGCGTAAATGCCCCGCCACCAAGAATGAGGACCGATTCTGGGTCCTCACGTATGGTTAGTTCTGCCATTTGCTGGGTGTACCAAAACACCAATTCGTCCGATCCATCGTTATACACCGCAGACTGAGTGCCGCCCGGTCCAGTGACAAGGCCGGTAACCGGCTTCGCGTTGAAATAACCTTTTATTACTTCGTAATGGGCATCCTGCGTTTCAATTGCGATTTTGCCTGCCGAAACTGGCAGCGAAACACCGCATAGCGCCACAAGCGCCAGTGAAATTGTGGCCCGCTTTGCTATGTGAAGTTTTGGGGCAAGCAACCAGCTCGCAAGGATGAGTAGTAACACGACAAAGGCAACTGTTTCATTTGAACCGATGAAGCCAAAGAGAATAAAACCGGTCGTAAATGTGCCGGCAATGCCACCAATTGCATTATGCATATCAAGCGACGCCACTGCCCGGCCGGTTTCGTGGAGTGAGGTGACTTTCAACTTGGCAAGGTACGGGCTTGTCATACCAATAAAAAAGCTGGTTGGCGCAAATAGTATCAGGGCCGATAATACTGCCTGCAAACGACTGTCATCAACGCCAGCAACAATCCAATCAACAACGGCTTGGTGCGTGGCGAGCGTAAGAGTCGCCGCACCCGCTGCAATCAATAGAAGCCAGGCAACATCAAGTGGGCGCTGGCGACTATCGGCTAAGCGGCCGCCAGCGATAAACCCAGCACTTAGCGCAGCAATAATCACCCCAATTACACCCGTCCATACGTACGTCGAGCTTCCGACGGACGGTGCTAAAATACGAGCCGCGGCGAGTTCGAACGTGAGCAGCGCAAAGCCGGTGGTAAACGAAATGAGTTCGAGCTTTGTAATGCGCTTCATTTAGTTAATTATACCAATCGCGCCAGCTTAAGATAGCTGTTCACCGTGCTATCATGAATATATGTCTTTAAAAATGCGCCAAAGTGGTGGGCATTTTTATCGGAGGGTAGGACTGCGCGGTTTGAAAATAGCAATCGCCGGGGTTTTGGTGTTTACGCCATTTTACCCTGTTGACGCAGTATATTCACCATCTAAACCAACAGTATTCGGATCGGCATCGCCAGCCAACATTAGCAAACAGCAAGAAGCTGCCAAACAAAAACAATCACAAAAAAAAGCCGCCGAGCCAGCAACGGTATCGCCAATTACACCAGTTAGCTGCAACTATAGCCCCATGCGAACACTTCCCGGCGGCGCCTCTAGCCAGCTTGTGCATATGTATGACTACGAACGCCTATGTGGCGGAGCACTATTCGATTCGTTATCATTTTTTATCGCTACCCCCACCAGCACAAGTGAAGCTCGTGAAAGTGCAAACTATATCGCTGGAAAATTAAAACAATTTAAAGCAGCCGATATACAGCCAGTCGTATATATGGAGCCAACATCGCCAAGCGGATTAATTGATTTAAAAAAG
Organism: uncultured Candidatus Saccharibacteria bacterium; assembly: GCA_963789695.1. Classification (GTDB taxonomy): domain Bacteria; phylum Patescibacteriota; class Saccharimonadia; order Saccharimonadales; family Saccharimonadaceae; genus Saccharimonas. The sequence continues at coordinate 35,820 of CAWBLS010000002.1, forward strand.
CTAGCCGCGGGCACTTACGATGCGCCAATTAACGCATTATTTACCAATTTAAAAGCAGCCGGCATTAGCGACCGCGATATGGGCATGTGGGTTCCAATCCCAGAAGGTAATATCCCTGTTTGGACTAATCTAGAGCCGTCAGTTTTTGGACAGGCATTTTCGCGCATCGCAAAAGCGCAAAAGGCCGTGTTCCCATCTAGCAAAACAAGTGTCCTGCTTGACACTATGACATACCCAACCAACGGCGTATGGAGCGGCGGCCGCGCCATCAGCCTTTTACCCTACATGAAGGCAATTTCACCCGGACTTGTTGATAGTGTGGGCCTGCAGGGCTTTCCGTGGGTAAGCCCAGCTAACCAAGGTGCAGTTGATAATGGCGGAGTATCAGACTTCCTTAAGCCATCGCTCGCCGCCGAAGCAGCACGCTATGCCCGCATAAACGATGTTTGGATAAACAGTGGTACCTACGCCCAAAAATATACCTCATCCGCACAAAAAGTTAGCCTAAGCGCGCAAAAACGCCAAACGCAGCTTGATGGCATCGTGGCAGCTGCCGCGCAACTTAAACAACAAGGGTTCACCACGTCGGTGCATTTATTCGCCGAAAACAAACTTGGCGTTGGTGAGCAAACGAACTGGTCGTACTTGCCATCTTCTACTTCGCGTGATCACCAAGCAATATTCACTGGCTTTGCTGCAAAATTACACACAGCTGGTGTAGGCCTATGGCTTTACGATAGCTAAAGTTGTGACTTCACTTCAGTCAGCGCATCGTTCATTGTTTTAACAGTAATGCCGCTGCCAGCAATCCGTTGCAGATGAGCCTTAAAAAGCGATGGTGTTGTGTCGTACGGGCCAGGGTTATTCGCTACGCGGTGGTAGACCAAAATCAGCCACGTGTTATCTGCCTGTGCATTTGCAATCCATGCAGCAACTTCATCAGCTGTTGTCGTATCGAGGATATTTTGCACGCGCAAATTATATACATTGAAGTTATCTTTCGAGTTATAGCCTTCATCGACACTTCGATGAGAACCATAATACTTGGTGATTTCATTCACTACAGAAGGGCTATAATCACCATACGGCGATGCAAAGTTACGAATTGGCTGGCCTGTTAATTGCTCAAGGTAGGCCTTTGAATGCGATAATTCGTAGTCGACATTACTCGTAGAAAGCTGTGACAGGAAGGGGTGTGTCACGGTATGTGAACAGATTTCATGCCCGGCATCACGAAACGCTAATACCCCATTTTTAACCGCTTGCGACTGGCCTTCGATAAACTGCGTTGCATAACATTGGGTAGTTTTGAAACCATATTGGTTCAAAAGCGGTAGTGCGGTCGCGGTATTGTCTTCGTGGCCATCGTCGAATGTGAGTGAAAGGAGCGCACGGTTAAAGCCTTCCGCGTGGTAGCTATCGATTGAATAATCGTCCGTTTGAAGCCAGCCGTTTTGGTTGATATAGAAGAACACCGACACTTTGGCTGCACCTACTGGGACACTGAACGTATCTGAGTACTTCTGCCATGTAGTGCTACTTGGGTTATTAGCAGGAATAGGCATACCGAAGTATTGCTCGGAACCATCCTTCATGAGGAACATCACGACTGGATGCGGCGTGACGTTGCCCTTGAACCAGGCACTAAATCGATATTGCTGGTTTTCGGTTAAACTAATCGGATCGAAATACCATTTTGCATCGCCACTTTGGTAGCCACTCATTGTTACTTTCACACTTCGATTACCCGTATGACCGTTCGCTTCATAAGCATACGTCGGGTTATTCGTTCCCCATTGAGATGCAACCCAATCAGCAGGTTTATTGCCGTCTGCAGCTTCAAGTGATGGGTTTGGCACGAGCGAAGTAGTTGATGGCGGGACAGCGACTGTCAGTGCTGCGTCATCAATGGTAAGCGAGCCAACACGGTCAATTACATGGTAAATGCTTACTTTTTGAGTTCCCTCTGGTACCGTAAAAGTTGCTGCGTATTTTGCCCAGTTTGTAGCAGGGCTTGCCTGTAACAGTTCGTTATAGCTATACGCGCCACTGCCATTAATGAACGCAGCGACCACGCGCGTTGTGACGCCCGATTTATAGTAATCACTATACTGATATGTTTTACCGGCGATCACCTCAGCAGGGGCTGCATACCATTTAGCATCACCGCTACTGATAGATGAAATCGTTGTGGTGACACTTCGATTACCGGTACGCCCATTTGAGTTGTATGTAAAATTGTTTGCATTAGTGCCCCATGCGTTTTTTGCCCAGCCAACCGGTGCGGCACTTCCCTCTTCGAACGAACCATTTGCAATTAAATTGTCGTTATCAACTGGCACCGGATCAGGATCTGGGACAGGTTCTACAGCAGTTGTTAGGGAAAAATCATCCGTCATAAGCGAACCAGCCGTGTACACAATATGCATAACGCGCACACTCGCTACATCGCTTGGTGTCGTAAAATTGGTCGTCACCTGTGTCCAATCACTTGCTGCCGGAACAATTTTTGCAAATGCATAACTAAAACTGCCGTCGGTTTTCTTATACTGCAAGTCGATTTCTGTTGTGACCGAAGATTTATACCAACTGCTATAGGTATACTCAGTGTTTGGGGCAACACCTACCGCATCATGAAGCCATTTCGCATCACCGTCGGTATGTGCACTCATCGTAACACCCAGTGCACGGCTGCCCGTATGTGCGTCGGCTGAATAGCTCGCCGTTGCCGTATTAGATCCCCAGCGATTAAATTGCCAATTCGATGGCTGGCCAGCGCTGGCTGATTCTACTGATTCGTTCGAAATAAGGTTTTGGTTTGCAAGCGCGAATGGCACAAAAAGTAAGCCTTGGAGGGCAATCAATGCTGCAACGATTAACAGATTAATCTTTTTCATACTCATAACACTCGATTCACAAAAACCATGTGATTATAGTCATAATACTATCAAAACATGTTTTAGTCAACCATAAGCCCATATTTTTAAAAAATAGAAAGTATTAAGTAATAGTATTTACAAATAAACATAATTAGTGTATAATGTGTAACAATTGTGAGGCGACCACTGTTGACAATCGTCAATCTAGGGTGACCTGAGCAATTGGGAATATCAATTAGGGAATATGGAGGGAGCCAATTACGGCTCTTTTTGTGTTTTCGTAATAGAGGAGGCTCTATGGCATATGGTAAAGGTGGCCCAGTCGGTATTGGTACCGGCGCAGCCGTTCTACCTAACACCGCTGACAACAGCCTGCTATTCGCACTTGCGATTGGTCTGATTGCTGTCGGTACTATCGTATTGACTGCTTCGATGCTTGCAGCACGAGCAAACCGCCAAAACGGTTAGTCAATACGCCCAACGACGATGAGCGGGGGTAGCATTTGCTTCCCTGCTCGTTTTCGTCTAGAGACTTGAATAAATTATGATATCTGCACGTAAACTCGCAATCATTGCTGCCGGACTTGAACTTACCGGCATTAGCTTGTTGGTTTTCTTGCTTATATCACTTTCCCTGCAACAGACTGCCGTCGCGAGCCCTGTTGTTGCAACGACACCCGCAGTAGTGCGCAAGTATAAAAAACAGGAAGTTCACGGTATTCCCGTGCACATCAGCGTGCCATCACTTGGTATCGCTACGCGTGTTGATAAAGGGTACTATGATGCCAACCGTCAGCTATGGAGTATTAGCGAAGACGCAGCATACTATGCCACCACTACTGAAGAAATTAATACTGAGCGCGGCAACACGCTGATTTATGGCCATAACAGCAACAAGATCTTCTTAAAACTCCATGACATTAAACCTGGCGCAAAGGCATACGTTAAAACAGCAAACGGCTATACCTTTACCTACACACTTACTGCTACAGAAGATGTGCACCCAGGCGAAACTGACAGCTTAAACTACCAAGGTAAGCCACGCCTTACTCTACAAACCTGCACAGGTTTCTGGAACGAAAAACGCCAATTAAGCTACTTCACGCTTGATAGCTACAAAAAAACAACCCGCTCATAACGTGCGGGTTGTGTTATACATCAAATCAATATGCTATTTTACGTCAATCAATGCGGCGTTTGATAACTTATAGCGGCGGCCTTCGGTATCCCAGCCCAGCGACTTCGTCTTGAACCGGCCGAGTATCATCACTTCGACAAACGCCATCAAGTGAATACCGATTTCAAGGAAGCGTAAGAAGTAGAAATACGGGAGCGCACCAATCAGGTTCCAGCGGCGTGTAATCGCCGTTGCCGCTAAGGCGATACCACCGTTAACAATAATCTCAATCGCGAATATCACTGGTAAAATAAGCCAGTTACCCGTAAGGGCGATTACGAGCGGTACGAATACTAACACCTGAAATAGGAATAGTGGCGTCTGGAACATCTGTAGCCCCAAGCTAATATCAATCCGCTGCGAGCGAAGGCCAATTTTATGGCGCTTCACACCCTGGAAGAATCCACGCTGCCAGCGAAGATTTTGCTTACAAAAATCAGATAAAGATTGTGGGTCTTGCGTATAATTAACCGCTTTTGGAATGTACAGAATATTCCCCAATTTTTTGCGGTGCACCTGCAGGGTAATGTCAAAATCCTCGGTTAAGCTTTCTGTTTCAAAATCAAGCTTCGACAGGATGTCGGTCCGAAAACACGTGACAGGGCCAGGAAACACCGAAACCATACCCACATACGACTGGGCGCGGCGTGTTACATGCTGGCTATAGGTGTACATCAGCGCACGGTAAATGCTAATCCAGTTACCGCGTAAACTTTGCACAAACCCAACCGCTACAGCATACTTTGTTTCGTCTAATTTTGAAGTGTACTCACGGAAGTAGTTCTTTGAAAATACACTGTCTGCATCGGCAACATGGAGCCACGTGTAGCGCTCTTCGATATTAAACTTTTTGACCGCTTTTTGTACGGCAAGTGCCTTACCGCTACGGCCAACCGATAGAACGTTGTTTTTACCTAGTTTTTCGAGGGCGATTTCGCGCGTTGTATCCGATGAGTTGTCATCAACTACGTAAATATCATCGATTGCCTGACCGCTAGCAAGGGCTGATTCGATCGTTGTCGCAAGAATAAGTTCTTCGTTGTGGGCTGGGAGTAGTAATGCCAGCTTTCGCTTTTTAATTTGGGGAGCTACGGGTTCAGCGGGTAATAGCGGCGCAGCTAAACGAACAGGTTCGAGTGGTTTGGCAACAACTGGTGGCGCTACTGCAACAGATGTAATATTGCGCACATCGCTACGCTTAGGAACAGTGAGTGCAGGTGCGCGGTAAGGTTCGACACCTTCGCGCGCCATAAGGATTAAATGTGTTTCACGAATTGGCACATTAAGGGGTGCCTTGCGCTGCGGCACCTCTATTGTCCGATTACTCACATCGTTAAAAGACATAGCTATATTTTAGCATAAATTTGCTAAAAAAGCAATAGCGTGATTATGTTTCATGATTCGCTCTGTTATCCCGCCACTGTTTGCTATACTTTATAGATATGATTGCCGATATTACAATCACCGAAAAATCATTTGGCCCCAAACTACTACTGCATGGGGTAAAATTTTCGATTGACGACGGCGAAAAGGTCGGCGTGGTTGGGCGAAATGGTGTCGGTAAATCTACCCTCTTTGGCATATTAGCGGGCACCGACACCGACTACACCGGTAGCATCATTTTTAAACGTGGCACCACCGTCGTTAGTACCGCCCAGGAACATCACGATGCCAGTGAGATGACCGTGCTCCAATATATCCTCTCTGGGCTCCCGGAATACCCTGCACTCAGCCGAATTATCGAAACATACCCCACTACCATGGGTGATGACATGACATTGATTAACGAATACTCAGAGGCCCTGCAACAGTTCGAAAGCAAGGGGTTTTACCAAATTGAAGAAAAGATCGAACGCGAACTTGATAATTTTCAACTGCCCAATGTTGCCCACCGCCCCTTTTCAACCCTTTCAGGGGGCCAAAAACGCCTCGCGGAAGTGGTGAAGATTATGCACAGCGACGCCCACCTTGCACTTGTCGATGAACCCACCAACCACATGGACTACATTGCAAAACAGCAGTACATCGACTGGATGAAGACCGCACGCGAAGCCATGCTGGTAATTACCCACGACCGTGATGTATTGCACGAAGTGGACCGTATTGTCGAAATAAAAGACGGTGAAAGTGTCAGTTTTAAGGGTAATTACGATGCCTACCTGAAACAAAACGCTGTTAGTACCGGCACACAGATGAACGATTTCGAGATGATCGAAAAACGAATTGTTAACCTTAAACAAAAAGTGATTGATTATCAGCGTTTAAAAGAAAAGTCGCGCAACCCAGGCACAATTCAAAAATTTAAACGGCTCGAGCAAAAATCACGTGAAGAGTTGGCTGAACTACAAACCAAGGAAAAACCCACGTTCTGGATTGATAAAGAGTCGGCTGCCAACCTAAACTACAAAACCGCCGCTCAGTACGACAAGTTCAAGGCTAAAAATATTCGCATGAATATTTCCGATGAGCAATCGCGCAGTAAGCACGTACTTGTGAGTGCCCGTAATGTATCGCTCGGATACGGCGAACAACCCCTGTTTAGCGGCCTCGACATCGACCTACGCGAAGGCGAGGCGTTAGAGCTACGCGGCCGCAATGGTGCCGGTAAAACGACCCTAATAAAGGCGATTCTTTCACACGCTGGCCAATCGGGCGATGACGCGATACGCCTTTTTGATGGCACTATCGAGCTTGATGCCAAGGTGCGAATCGGCATTTACGAACAAGAAGTGTCGCCTACCTATTTCAACCTCCCCCTCAAAGAGGCAATCGAACGCATGTATCTTGATCGGAACCTCGCGATTTCCACTACAAAAATTCGCAGCCTGCTGAGTAGCTATTTATTTGAGGAAAGTGACGGCAACACCCCGCTTTCAAAACTATCCGGCGGCCAAAAAGCGCGCTTTCAGCTTATTGCCATGCTCGCGAACGACCCTCAATTGCTCATTCTTGACGAACCAACTAATCACCTTGATCTACCAAGTATCGAGGAGCTTGAAACTGCGCTCATGAAATATAGCGGCGCAGTCATATACGTCAGCCACGATGGCTACTTCCGCAATGCCATGGGCGGCACCGTCCTCCCAATCGGCCCGGTTTAGGCATACCTGGTTTTAGGGTACAATAAGCTCATGCATAAACACCTTTTTCAATATGGTCGCATCGCGTTCGGCGTACTCGCGCTAGTAGCCGTGGTCGCCCAAGGTATCGACATCGTTACACGCGGGTACTCTGTCGTGAATTTCATCAGTTTCTTCACGATTCAAAGCAATATCCTCGCAGCCGCCGTACTGATACTATCGGCGTGGTATGTGCTCACCCGTAAGCAATCGAGGCATTTTACAATGCTACGCGGTGCCGCGGTTGTCTATATGGTTATTACTGGGGTAGTATACTGGCTACTACTGCGCAATGTCGATGTTCAGATTAACCAAGAGTGGATCAATATCGTTCTCCATTACATAATGCCGCTAGTTATTTTGCTTGACTGGTTTATCTTCCGCGCACCACAACGCATCCGCTACCCCCACGCGCTATTGATGTGGAGTAGTTTCCCCTTTATCTATTTAATGTACACTCTTATCCGCGGCTCGTTCGCCGGCTGGTACCCCTACCCATTCCTTGACCCATCAATCTACGGATACGCAGGGATTACCGTCACAAGTGCGGCAATTCTTATGTTTACAGCCGGGCTCAGCGCGCTGCTTGTGCTCGAAACCAGAGTCAATCGCCCTGAGCTTAAACGCTAATTAGCGTTTATTTGTACGCGCTGGCAATTCGCGCACCTCAAGGATAGCCGACCAGAGTAACAGCATGGCAAATAGTATTGTCCATAACCCGTTAACGACCCCTATTGTTGCTCCAAAAATTCCGGCAGGAATACCGATGTTATTGGTAAGGTTCGTCCATATAGCGATCAGCAACCATAATACCGGTACCAGTACGGTCGCCCCCATGCTTACATGGCGCACGCGCCGTGACACCTTCATTGAAAAGAGAAACGGCAGTGCAGCAATTTCACTTAGTGGTAATAATACGACAAACAAGTAGGTCACCGCTACGCCACCAGGAAGGTCGAACACCATCACTTGCTCTGGGAACCGCTCATAGCTAAACAGCTGTCCAAGCGCCATCGCCAAGTACAATAACCCTAGTGTGAATGCCCGCCAATAGGCAGGATTAGTAAAAAACTTTGCAGGAAAGATACCTTTAAATGGTGCGATAACCTTGTTCATATAACTAGTATACCCGCTCTTTACCCTAAACCCGTTGTTATTTTGTAAATAATGCTTGCGTTTATAGCCCAATGGTAGTATTGTAAATAAAGCGAAAGTTACAAAAACAAACACCTACAAAAAAACTTGTACTATCGCTCTACGATATATCCACCACAACATATCTTTTTCAATACCCCAGTTCTGCTGGGGTATTGATTTTTTTGAATATTTATTGTATCGTAAATTTAGTCGACAACATCTAGGAGGTGTGACGCTCGTGAGTGGAGGCTTCTACCTGTTCCTCGTCTTAGTCAGCGCATTCGCAGTTGGCGACGGCACCGGCAAGGGTTCGCTTGGCTTCGCCTACTTCTGCACCATGATCGTCATTGGTGTGATGATTGGCAAAGTCAACGAACGACTCGAGGTGCTCATCAAGCAGCGTGAAGATGATTCACGCTACCCCCGCTGAACAAGCGGGGTATTTTTATTCCGCTTTTTTCGACTGTGCTTGGCGCCACTTGGCGATTTCAGCGTGATGGCCATTTAACAGTACTTCAGGTACGGTGCGTCCGTTGAAATCTGCCGGGCGAGTATATTGAGGGAATTCCAAGGTTTCACCATCTGAAAAGCTTTCAATCGCCGCGCTTGATTCACCCCCCAGGACACCGGGAATAAGCCGCACAATACTGTCGATGACCGTCATAGCCCCTAGCTCACCGCCGGTCAGTACGTAATCACCAATACTTATTTCACTATCAACCAGTTCTAAAATTCGTTCGTCATAGCCTTCGTAGCGGCCGCACACGAAGATATAGCCATGATCCGCCTCACTATAGCTTTGGGCCATCGCCTGCTTCCAGCGTGCGCCACGTGGCGTCATAAGCACTACTTTGGCACCCGGATCATTCGCTTTAGCTGCTTCAATTGCCTTCCATAGCGGTTCCACCATTAAAAGCATGCCGTCGCCACCGCCATAAGGGGTGTCATCAACATGCTTGCGTGGGCCTAAACCAAAATCTCGTAGATTAACACAGGAAAACTCAACGAAGCCGTCCTTCTGTGCCTTCCAAAGCATGCTCGTATTAAACACACCTTCAAACATTTCAGGGAATAGCGTAATAACTTGGATTTTTTTCATCTTCACTAGTGTAACAGATATTGACTTTTTTTAATAGTTATGCTAAAATACCACTGTTCAGCAAGTCCCTTGCAGCACCATCCAGACTGGAAGGATCCAACCATGAACGGTCTTCTCGGCGAATCCATCGGGCTCGGCGACTCGCTCAAGGCGAGCATCACCGCCCGTGTGCACGAGCTGGACGAGCACATCGAGCAGCTGCTCGCCCTGCCCTGGTGGCAGCGGCCCTTCCAGCTGTTCTCGGCACGCCACGAGCGTGCACGACTCATCCGGCACTACTCACAGACGCTCGACGACTGAACTACCCCACCAGGTAACCCGGTAGGCTGCGCATCACGGCGCGCCACCGGGTTACCCCGGGGCATTTTTATTGGCATCAATAAAACGCCTACGGTATACTGGTAATATGGAATTTGATCAACCAAAAGGCGCCAGCCAGTCGCCCGACATTGACGATGCAACCCGCCTCGCCGCGACTCAGCGCAAGCTAACGGTAGAGCCGGTTAATGATGCTATTACCCCCGAAGATATTTCCGACGAACAGGTAGCAACAATGCACGTCACACAACCTGCAATCAGCAATTTAGCAATCGACTCTGAAGCTACCCCTTCATCTGCCTCAACTGGCACCACCACAAAACACTCGCCCGGAATGATTATCGGGCTGATTGTTGCAGTATTCGCTGTTATGGTGATTACCGGCGTGTTAGTATTTATGTTTATCTAAAATCCCACTATGCTTTTCAACATAAAGAGCCGCCTATAGAAGGCGGCTCTTTACCACGCATAAGTCTCTCAAAACTTGACAGTATCGTTTTCTCGCAAATTCGATACGTCGAATGTGTGGTGTTTCTCGCAGTTCTGTTGAACTGTTTATGATTATATATCTAAATCATCTAGCTCCGCAAGCTCTTTCCGAGACTTTTTTGCGAAGTCAGATTCTTTATCGTCGTTTTCCACAGCATCAGTGGTTGAGTTTTCCACAACTTCTTCACCTACTTCAGCTGCCGGCTCATCGGCGTCATCAGATGAAATAACCGTTGAGGCGCTTGGATCGTCGTTATTAACAATTTTTAGGTTATAGCGAGCGCTATTTTTCGTACCCAGTGCACGCAGTAATGTGCGCAAGCTTTGCGCCGTGACGCCACGGCGGCCAATGACACGGCCAAGGTCTTCAGGGTTAACGGTCAGCGTTAATAATACGCCTTTTTCGTCAATCACCCGTTCTACCACCACGTCGTCTGGGTGTTCTACTAATGATGTTACGATGTACTCTACGAATTGTTGGTCTATTGTCGGCATATCCCCCCTCCAGTCTCTTGTCGTTACCTATTCGTAACTTTATTGTAGCACGTATTGGCAGCTTCGCGTTGAGCGTATACTAGGTGTATGGGTGAGTTACAATCATTCCCAACCCCAGACGCATGGGTACCTGAAAGCGACGATGAGCGCTGGCTTGATGATGGAGGTGTTGTCCCCCGCGACAATACCGTTGATGTCGCACCGCTCGTCGCCGAAGAACCCGTTCCGCCTGAACCAGACGGCAGTACCGCTACCGAGCAATAAGCAAACACCCACGCTGTTCACGTGGATGTTGGTGCGGTACTCGCCATGCGACAATCAGATTATGATTCAGTCGTTTCTTCAGCAGGTGCTTCTTCGGCAACTGGCTCTTCAGCTGGTGCTTCTTCGGCAACTTCTTCTTTTGGCTGATTCTTGCGAAGCTTTTCGGTGTTACGGATTGAACGCTGCTTCTTACCGTCGTGCTCTTTTACCCATTTTGGTAGTTTTACACCGGCATCTTTGAGTAATTTCACTACACGAGGTGTTGGCTGTGCGCCGTTATCAAGATACTTCTGCGCGAGCTCAACCTGAACGTTAGCTTCTTTAGTGTGTGGATTATACGTACCAACGTACGCAACAACACGGCCACTGCTAGGGTGACGTTGTGCTTCTTGAACCGCCAGGCGGTAGACTGGATATGCCTTGCGACCAAGGCGTTGCAAACGAATTGCGAGCATAAACTAAGACTTCCTTTACTTCACTTATAAGTTCTATTGCTACTTCTATAGGATTTTACGCTATTTTCGCGTGTATGTCAATCTGTTAATTCGATTCACGCTTTGCGTAAGCAGCCAAGGCATTGCGGGCCGCTTGCTGTTGAGCGGTTTGCTTGCTTGGGCCAATGCCTTTACCCATAAGTGTGCCGCCTACATAGGCACCAAGGGTGAACACCTTATCATGATCGGGCCCTTCTTCACTCATCACCTTATATACGGGGGTAGCACCATCGATTCGTTGGCTTACTTCTTGTAAATGGCTCTTCGGGTCACGCCACGAACCGGCTTTTAAAATTCCATCGAGTTTGGTTAAAATGTGCGTTTCAATAAACGTTGCCGCATCAGCGTAGCCTCGTTCAAGGTAAATTGCCCCGATTACTGCTTCAAATGCATTAGCTAAGATCTGTTGGCGTGCCCTGTCGGAACCTTTCTTTTCGCCTTTGCTCATGCGCAGGAGTGGTTCGTAGCCCAACTTATCACCCGATTCACCAATACTTTCTGTACGCACCAACGCGGCACGCCAGCTGGTGAGGATACCTTCTGGTTCATCATAGTTTTTAAACAGATAGTCGGTTACCACAAGCTCCAATACGGCGTCACCTAAAAATTCTAAGCGCTCATTATGCTCAGAAACGCTCTTGCGGTGCTCGTTTACGTAGCTGCGGTGCGTTAAAGCGGTGATAAGAAATTCGATATTCTTAAACTCGAACCCCAGTTTGGTTCGCGCAAAATCTTGGTACGGTGCGGTCGGCATCCCACTCATCTTACAACCCCTCCTCGCGGATTCGCTTCTTTGCTTTTAGCATTAGTTTCGCGATATCTTCATATTCAATTAAATCGAGTGCTTCGTTAAAACTAAACCATTTGATCCCGTTCATCCACTCTTCTTTTTGGATTTCTTCACCATCAGTACGCACACGCACAAGGTAAATTTGCGTGGTCATTAGCACTAATCGCTCTAGGCGGCGGTAACGGAAGTGGATTTTACCCAGCCACCCCAGCATATCGACATCATGCAGGCCGGCTTCTTCGCCAATTTCACGGCGGGCAGTCTGTACCGCCGTCTCGCCGTCTTCAATATGCCCCTTGGGGATTGTCCATCGATCTTTGGCGTCTTGGATAAGTAAAATTTCGAGTTGGCCGTCTTTGTTATGGCGGAACACTACACCACCAGAAGTAGGCTCGCGCACCACTTCTTGAATAGACGGTTTCGAGCGTGGAGCCCGTGGACCGCTTGATTTACTCGGCTGATTTCTTTGATTTGCTTGCTGGTTTCTTGGTGTCGGCATCGTTTGGATTCTCCTCTAGCAAACTACGGTAAGCTGTACCAAGTACACCGTTGATAAATTTGCTTGAGTTATCAGAACCAAACGCTTTAGCGAGCTCAACCGCTTCGTTAATTGCAACCTTTGGCGGCACAGAGTCGCCCTTATACAGCAGTTCGTATAGTCCTAGTCGCAACACACCGCGGTCGATGCGGGCAATCTGCTCGATTGGCCACTCAGGGGCAATGGGCTGGATTTTTCCATCCAATTCTCCCTGCTTGGTCACAACGCCTTCAACTAAATCCTTAACGAACTTTTTGTCGTCAATTGCGGATTCGTACCTCTCTAAATTGCGGCTCAGAATCTCGTCCAGCTTCACTTCTGGATCTTCAGACTGCACGCGGAACTCATATTCGTAGAGTGACTGCAATGCGACAATTCGTCCGAGGTGACGGTTAGAGGCCATAGCGTTGGTTCATCCTTTGTTAATTATCCACCCTAAATAGTCAGGGTGTTATTTAGCTTTCCCTGTTTCATTCTTGGTTGTACGCACCTTTACCGGTGATTTTGCGTTCACGCGGCGGGCGAGCTTGAGTACCAGGTGGCTGCGACGCAGACCGGTCTTGCGAGGACTCGTTTGCTTTTTTGGCTGTCCCATGAAATGTTCTCCTTCTTTAGGCTCCTATAAACTTGAGGCTCATTATAGTGTATTTAACGTATTACATCAAGGATAAGCACTAATATTGACATTTTTAACCATAAGTGCTATAGTTGATATTAGCGTACCCCTGTAACCATCCCTGGGTGCGCACGCACCCGTACACGAAAGTGAGTCACAGATGACCCTGCTCATCACCCTCGCCGTCGCCGCCTACACCATGGGGCGCCTGGTGTTCATGACCCAGCTGTGCTACCACGGCGACACGGTCATGCGCCGCTGGCTGCTGCAGTTCAGCAAGAACTCCATGTTGCTGTGGGCGCTCCCGCTCATGGTCTTCGCCATGGCCGGGAACATCGGCCCGTTCTTCATCGCCCTGGTGGCGATGATGGCCAACGCCGCTGTCATGCGGTGGGCGCGGCTCAACAGCGTCACTCGCTCACCCCGGCGTCAGCCGGCCGCCGCGTAACACACGCGGTACTCGCAGTACGGGAACCCCGCCTCATTACCGAGGCGGGATTTTCGTATTAGGTGTCATTTCACTTATGCGATTATTGACTTTTTCGCTATTTTTTGCTATAATATATACCAATCATCTGCCCCCTACGAAAGGACCTGGCGATGAGCACCGACACACCGATCAGAGAGCAGAAGCAACGCTACTGGCCCCTCCTCGCCGAGGGCTTCCTCTACGCCGAGATCTTCCCGCTCTTCAAGGACGAGCGAGACCGCATGAGGGTCCAAACCTGGGTCACCGGCCGCATGAACGACTGGCCAGACCAGGACTTCGCCAGCAGTGGACGCGTCATCTGGGTCTCCAGCGACACCGTTCACGACATCATCCGGCACATGGATGCCGAGGAGGTGACCACCCTCTACGGCTGGTGCGAGATGGCCATGCAGGTCTTCAGTGACGCACTTACCCGCGACTTGGTGGTTGAGGCCTCCGAGCCCGGTACCATCCGCACCATCAGCGACATCTTCGTCAACCTGATGCGGTGGGCGCTCAACCGCAAGTTCGTCCTCGCACACTCCTGATCGACTCCGCCCCAACAGAAACGCCCCACCGGGTGATCTGGTGGGGCGTTTCGCTTTTATACAACGCTTATCGCAGTTCGGGTCCAGGGCGGCGCCCTGGTCGATCTTTCCGCTTCTCTTTATCGAAAAAAGAGAAGGTTTTTGTTACTTTTTGCGACAAAAAGTAAGATTAGCACACTATATTAATAAGTTTCCCCTTAATATAAATCACCTTCTTCGGTTCGCCTTCTACAAACCGTTGTACGTTTTCATCGGCCAGCGCCTGCGAACGAATTGTTTCCTCGTCGGTATCGGCGGCTACATTCAACTTGGCGCGTAGTTTGCCATTCACCTGCACAATAATCGTAATCGTATCGGCTACCGTGAGTGCTTCGTCCCAGGTTGGCCACGGGGCAGTATCAAGCATATCGCCCTTCCCCAGCTGCTGCCACAAATCGGCGCTCATATGTGGCGCAAACACACCAAGTAGTTGCACTAATGATTCAATCGGTTCTTGCCACGCAGTCGTAAAGCCATCTGTTTTTAGCTTATACAGTTCGTTCACGTATTCCATTAGCGCAGCAATGCCAGTATTAAAACTCAAGCGGTGGATATCGGTTGTAACTTTTTTGACCGTGCGGTGGTGCAGTGCAGTAAGGTCTGCGTTTTCACCGGTGGGCAGTTCACCTGCATCGATATATTCCTGCGTCAAAGTCCAGGCGCGGTTCAAAAAGCGGTATACTCCGGCAATGCCGCGGCTACTCCACTGTGAGTTTTCGTTAATCGGGCCCAGGAATAATTCGAAGGTGCGCAGTGCATCAGCGCCGTAGCCTTGGTCAATCACTTCCAGCGGGTCAACCACATTACCAAGCGATTTACTCATCTTACGGCCATCTTCGGCACCAATCAAGCCATGGTACACCAGTTTTTTCACTGGTTCTTTACTTGGCACGAGCCCCATGTCAAAGAATACATGGTTCCAGAAGCGCACATACAACAGGTGCGCCACGGCGTGGTCACCCCCAACATACATATCAACCGGCGTCCAATATTTTGCCTTTTCCGGCGCCCATGCTTGCTCGCTATTATGAGGGTCAGTATAGCGTAGCAAATACCAGCTACTGCAAGCGTAGCCATCCATGGTGTCGGTTTCACGCTTGGCAGGGCCGCCACACTTCGGGCACGTAGTATTCACCCAGTCTTCTTCACCGGCTAGTACACTTTGGCCCTTTGGCGCAAAGTCTTCTACGTCAGGGAGTACTACTGGCAAGTCTTTTTCGGGAACAGCCACCGCACCATCAGTTTCACAGTGAACAATCGGGATTGGCGCACCCCAGTAACGCTGGCGGCTTACCAGCCAGTCGCGCATTTTATAGGTTGTTTTTGCGCGGCCCATGCCCTGTTGTTCTAACCAAGCAACAATTTGCTCGCGAGCATCGCTCGTAGCGCGGCCGTTAAACTCGCCCGAATTAATTAATATTCCTTCGCCGTGATAGCAAGGTTGATGGTAGGCTTCGCCTGCGTTGTAGGCTACAGCCGCATCACGGGCGCGGTTCAGCGCTTCAACCCAGTGCTCCACGGTATCACCGTAGGCTTTCACTTCAGCCATTAGCGTATCAAAGTCGCGCCATACGGTTTCAAACTGCTCTTCATGCGCTTCCAGCTCAGCTTCACCCTGTGCAGCCGGGTCCAGCACAGCTAGGTAGTTATAGCCCAGTGAACGGCGATTGCTATCTTTAATCGGGTTGTAATAGTACGAATACATCGGCGTGCCAAGCTGAATAAAATCAATCACGTCGCTAAAGCCAGCTTCTTCTTTTAGCTCGCGCCGGGCTGATGTTTCAAAGTCTTCATCGCCATCGCGGCCACCGCTTACCAGGCGGCTCTTGTCATCGTGGCGTAGCGTTAAGTATTTGTCCGCCTTTGGGTCGTAGCCAATCACTACTGAACCTTCGACATCCTTCACGTTTTCTAACGTTTCGTTAAAGTCTTGGGCTACCACGTCAATCACAGGTAGGTTAAAGGCGCGTGCGAATTCGAAGTCGCGCTCGTCGTGCGCAGGCACTGCCATAATTGCGCCCGTACCGTAACCCCACAGCACGTAATCCGCCACCCATACCGGGATCTGTTCGCCTGTTGCTGGGTTGATTACTCGTGCACCGGTATCAACACCAGTTTTTTCCTTACCTTCAGCCATGCGATCGATTTCACTGCGCTTCAAGGCTTTTGTAACATATTCATCAACAGCGTCACGCTGCGCATCAGTCACAACGCTTTTAAGCACTGGGTGTTCTGGTGCAACCACCAAAAACGTCGCGCCAAAAATCGTGTCGGGGCGCGTGGTAAATACCGTTAGCTGCTCGTCGCCGCCTTCCACACTAAAGTCGATTTCAGCACCCTCACTTTTGCCAATCCAGTTGGTTTGGGCGTGCTTAATTTTGTCAGGCCAATCAAGCGCCGGGATTTCTTCAAGCAGCGCATCCGCATAATCAGTAATCTTGAAAAACCACTGGTTCATCGATTTCTTTTCAACTTCACTACCGCAGCGCCAACATTTGCCACCTTCGACTTGCTCGTTGGCAAGTACGGTCATGTCGACTGGGCACCACCACTGGTTGGCTTCTTTTTGGTAGGCTAGACCCCTTTCAAAGAGCTGCGTAAATACCCATTGGGTCCACTTGTAATATTCTGGGCTACTGGTGTTAATTTCACGTGACCAGTCGATACTAAGACCGAGTGTCTTCAACTGGTGTGTAAAGTTTGCAATGTTTTGGCGAGTAGTTACTTGTGGCGGTGTACCTGTTTTTATAGCGAAGTTTTCTGCTGGCAAACCAAAAGCGTCCCAGCCCATCGGGTTCATAACATTTTTACCATGGGCTCGCTCAAATCGCGCCACTGCATCAACAATCACGTGCTCAAATGCATGGCCCACGTGCATACCAACACCACTAGGGTACGGAAACATACATGAAATATAGAACTTTTGATTATCTGGGCCATCATTCGCGTGATAGCGATTGTCGTTAGCCCAGATTTGCTGCCATTTTGGCTCAATTTCGCTTGGATTATATCGTTTCATTGCCATTAGTATATCACCAGAGGTGGCAGATGGCGAACCCCCTAAAGTGAATTGAAGTATTTTTGCTTGGTTTCCATCCAAGTTGGGCTTTGGCGCACCAGCTTGTCGTTGTCATCCAATTCGCACAGTACCTTCACGGCTTCTTCTAAGAAAATGGTATTCTGTGAACCTTTTACTAATACCACGGTGCCCTCATTATCCACTGAGCGCACAAATTCGCCAGCTTCAATGGCATGCTTCACGTTGTGCACCTGGCAACCGCGTTCTTTTGCAACCGGGCCTAGGTGTGTTTGCATTTCAGGCCCCACCAGCACCACCCAGGCTAATGAGTTCGGGTCACACAGTGCACCTAATTGGCGATGAGCTTCGGCACTTGTTGCGCCAAGTTCGCGCATGTCACCAAGCACCGCAATGCGCTGCGGTGCTTGGTCAAAGCTATAAAGCGCCTGCAATGCGGCGGCTGCGGCGGCAGGGCTCGAGTTGTAGGTATCGTCAATAATCAGCGTGCCCCCCATGCCCTTCAGTAAATTCATACGCCCCGGAACCGGCGTAATAAGTTCTAATCCTTTAGAAATTTCGCTGGGTGCCATACCAAGTTTTGCCGCGACTGCCACGGCGCCTATAATCGGCCGTAAGCTGTGCTCGCCCACAACGTTAATAGTGGCCTCAATTGGCTTAGGATACTCGGGTGCCACAATTGTGCCGTAGTAGCCGGCTTCCGGCGTGAATTCTTGGTGTTCAAAATAGTGTTCAGCAGCGCTGCTGGTGCCGTAGGTAGAAAAGTTAGCGTTCGCTTCAAAATCTGCGTACTTAAAGTCCACATCGTCACGGTTAATTAGCACGTAATCAGAAAAGTCAGAAACAGCCATTTCCTCGCGGGCCACTGCATCAAGTGTGCCGAAGAATTCCATGTGTTCTGGCGTGATGGCGGTAATTAGCGCAATATTTGGGTGCAAATACTTGCCGAACCCCTTCATATCACCAGGGTGATCGACGCCCAGTTCTTGAATCACAACGTCGACATCACTGGGCTGCTTTATGCGCAGGCGCGCCGCCCGAAACACCGCCAACCATGAAAGCGGGTTGCGAATATTGCTAGGGTAATCGATACCCAAAATAGCCAATGGCGCCGATACGTCGGTATTGTGATTACCTTCATGCATGCGTACACGGAATCGCTGGCTTAATATGTCAGCAAGTGCGCGCTTGGTGCTGGTTTTGCCTACACTACCCACTACCGCAACCAGCTGCACTTCAGGGTGCTTTTTAAAGTATTTCACCACGTATTTTTGTAATTTGCGTTGAATCAGCGACTTAAACATATACCCATCATACTGCATACGCTACTACACCACCAGTGAACTCGCACAAATTACCGATTGAACAGAGGGCGATTTTGGTGTATAATTTCTGATTGTACTAACAGTTTTACGCGGGTATAGCTCAGTTGGGAGCCCTCAGCAAAAAATAATTGCGCAGCGCTCTAACAACTGTAGTATCATTCCCCAAGCACCTTACATTACAACCAATTTATGCGGGTATAGCTCAGTTGTTAGAGCGCATCCTTGCCAAGGATGAGGCCACGAGTTAGAGTCTCGTTACCCGCACCACACTGAAACCATAAGGAACGCTCTAACCAGCGTTCTTTTGTTATAATTTACCTATGAATCCAGAAACCAAGCTAACATTGGAACAAATACAAATTATCTGTAACCGTCACGGTATTACCTATCGTTCACATAAGCGAATTACGGCAGGATTTACCCACGAGGTACACCTATTAAATGATGACATGGTATTAAAGATATTTAACACTGCAGATTCTCGGCATTTCGATACTGAGTCTGCTATGTTGGCATTGGACACAGATTTTCCAAAGCCGAACCTAATAGCTAGCCATGAATCGATTAACGAAGTGGATAGAAGTTATGTGATTATGAGCTATATTCAAGGTCATTCACTTGGTAGCATGTGGCACTTAGCTACCGATAATCAACGAGAGGCGTTAATTGAAAACATTTGCAAAGCACTAAAAGCCATTAATCAAATTGACCCTGCAGATATAAAGCTAAAGGTAGCAAGCACATGGGGAGATTCAGTATTAACGGACGGTAAAGAGCGCATCATGCGACTAGTAAGTAAAAAGATTATCGATAGGACTACTGCCGATAGGGCTATAAAAACTCTTGAGAGTAATTCATCTGCGCTTGCTAACAGCAAGCTTTACCCTAACTACTGGGATATTCATTTTGATAATTTTATTGTAGATGATAACTTCAAATTACAAGCACTGATTGATCTTGAGAATGTATGGCTTACAGCTCTTGATTATCCGTTGTTCGTAATACACAAACAGACAGATGAACCAGAAAAGTATTTGAGCGAAGCTGATGAGCAATATGCCGATAAAAAAGATTACAAATATCTGATGGATTGGTACCGAAAGTATTATCCTGAAATGTTCGAGTTCGATAATCTTAATACTCGACTTAAAGTATATCAATTACTCGACACGCTGCATTTACTTTTAGAATGGTCACACGTTCCAGAGCTTCGCAGAAAATTTTATGAGCTTCTGTCTTAAGTCATATTCCAAAACAATATAGAAATACTAGTGTGCACTAAATCCGATTGGCTTTTTTCAAATCCCTAAGAAGTAAGGTTTTACTCTCGTAGCTTAAGGTGCACCAATAGAAATGCCCTAGCTTGTCTAGGGTTTTTCTATTGGTATGATATTAATGCAATATCGTATTTGAACTGACATACAAGTCTTTACATTTCATACTGTTTATGCTATAATGTATATAGTCGTACAAATCTATGGAAGGAACGACATGACCAGTACCTTGATTCCGGCAGCATCGCTCGCAAGAGTGTTGCGAAACCTCGCAACGTGGGGCACCTACGCGAGCGGCGGCGGCGAGCTTTCCCTGCTCTCCTACGACTGTTTCGTGTGGAAGCTCGATCACGATGAGCTTCAGGCACCTTACGAGCGGTTCAACACCGCTCGCCTAGGCGTGCGCTACGACGAGAACGAGGCCAAGCGCCGAGAGCTCCGAGCCTCGGCAATCGCACTCGCCGAGGCATTCGAGAGGCTCGCCGAGAACTGAACGGTACCGCCCCGTACCACTACGATGAAGCAGGATGCTCCGTAGTGATACGGGGCATTTTGCTATCACCGAACTGCTTGTCATGTCTAGTCCACCATTCATCTAGCCTATGTTTAAACCCGTAGCCGACGAGAAACTAATCGCCACGTTCCGCGCTATACTAAATACATGCCCCGAAAAACACAAAAAGTCCATCACGCCGCCGATTTTGATCTCGACGTGCTATCTGGTGACCTGGATATATTCCGGTGGTTTTTGCTGTGCTACCTATTTGGCAAACCAATACGATCCGAAACGGCCGTAGAAACCTGGCGGTTGTTTGTTGATAACGAAATGGACACTCCATTCGCGATTGCCGATGCGTCAGAACGGTCGCTCGTGCGATTACTGCACGATGGCGGCTACATACGCTACCAGCACGTCACCGCACGCGGACTGAAAGTGTGCATGGAGCGGCTTGTGCGCGAATATGAAGGCTCGCTAATCTTAATGCTAGAAAGTAGCGAAAACGAAGAAGAATTTTCGAAACGGCTACAAAAGCTCTACGGCGTTGGGCCAAAAGTTGCCGAAATATTTATGCGCGAAACAGAAGAGGCATTTGCCAGGCGGGTAGAATAGACCTTTCACCCTATATACTAAAGTGTAATTACATTGTTAATTGTAATTAATATTATATAATATAGATGGAAACCCTAATCGGAATCCGCGCCCATCCCATCGATTAGTGAGGTGAGAAGCACATGAACAGTTTGGCTAGCATGGTACCAGCAAGCATGGACCACGTTCAGTTCCAGAATGGAGTATGGATTTGCCTCGGCGTCGCCGTTGTACTTGCCATCATACTCGCCATTTGGACGAGGAGTGTGAGCATCCTATTTTCGGGCAGCTTCCTCTTCTTCCTCATAGGATTTTTCATCCTGAACATGATCGCCTACGGGCTGGGCGGAATTCTGATTGCCATCGGCTTCGTGGTTGGCGCTATCGTGTTGATTGCCTTTACCGTAGGCTGGTAATGAACCAACAACCTGTTCGGCCGCAGAGTGTGGGGGCACCCCCTTCTCTGCGGCATTTTTTATTGCCAACACCACGGAAGATGGAATAGCGCAACACTCGTGTGGATTTGTTTTACCCACCCACTAAAACAACTATGATTTCTTACTTTTTCGCGTTGGCTTCTTGGCACCTACGGCTGGCGAACCACCTGCCATGCGAGCACTCAGCGACTGCACCATACGCAGTATTGCAAAGCGCTGGCTAAATATAATTGCAGCAACCGCGCTAATAACCAGCAGTACTAACATCTGCGCGATAAACGGCGCAAGGAAGCTTTCAACTAAGCCACTGATCACCGGACGAAGTGTAATGTTAGCCGCTGCGGCGGCAATTGGCGCAGGTACAAATGGTGGAACGAATAAACCAATTAACGCCACACCCGCAATAACAGCGAGCACAACATAAGTAGCGCGTGCATATCGCTTGCGGTGCATATACAAATACCCCGCGAACGAAGCTGCACTTGCCAGCCAGAACAGTGGGCCGAGCCAAAGCATGGTTTGCACCAGCCCCGACACATCAGGCGCGTCGTCTGACGTAACCAGAACGATTTCTTCAGGAATCTGGTTATCAATTGCTTCAATTTTTTCACCACCACCCTGCGACTGAGCCAATGCCAACAAGCCGCCGGTAAACGTTTTAACAGATGTCATGTCGATGGTGATGTCTTCCCTGTCGGGCGAAGTGATATAGGCATAGGCTTTTGTATTCACCGTATTCAACGCCTGCCTACTTGCATTTGTATCAAGTAAGCCAGCCACTAGCGCAGTAGCACGTTCGCCGAAGGCACGTTTAAGCAGTGGCCGATCCTCTAATGTCTTATCAACAATGGCCGTAGCAATTGCCTGGCGGCTGTTGGCTTCAAGAAGCTGCTCGGTAACCGTTCGGCTAAACGTAGCTTGGTTGAAAATTGTATGATTAATCCAATACGATGATTCTGCCAAAAATAGTGAAACAGCCGCCAGCACAAGCAATAGCACTGAGCCGACCGACGAAAGGGTTTGTTTACGTTTTTCCATATTGCCTCCTCGCTTACGCAGTCTGGCTACGTATTCTACCCAAATAATACACCCTGGCAGGTTGATTTACTACAATACACCTACAATCTACACAACGCGGCGATAGCTGCCGAGTAGCTTCACACTACAACCGGGCTGCGTGTGAATCGCGTCAATTACTCGCTGCATCGCTTCGCTTTCAACGGGATGATCTGTGTCGATATAAAATGCATAGTGTTGGGCGTCGCCAGGAATCGGATGGCTGTCGAGCTTAGTGAGATTCACGCCCGCTTGCGTAAAATACCCAAGCGCTTTATATAGCGCGCCCGGCGAGTGATCGGTTGTTAAAATCAGCGACGTAGCTGAAGCATTGTTTTCATCCTGCCGCTCGTTGGTAAATAGCACAAACCGTGTGTAGTTACCTTTATCGTCGTTGATATCTGCCGCAACCACGTGTGCCCCGTACTGCTCGGCGGCAAATACACCGGCAATTGCACAGGTATCGTCGGGGTGATCCATCACGTATTCCACACTTGCTGCTGTGTCGTGCGTTTCTTCGCGTACGGCGCCGGGTAAGTGCTTATCCAGCCAGTATTCTACCTGGGCAAGTGCCGGCGCCTGCGACAAAATGCGTAATTTACTGCCGTAACTTGCCAGCTCGTCAAGAGAAATAGGCGTAGCGGTAATAAGGCACTGCCCTACCGACATACGGATTTCTTGGCTAATCCACATGTCATAGCGCTGCAATAGCCGATACACTTCGTTGATTGAACCATAAAGATTATTTTCAATCGCTACGAGCCCTGCATCGGCTTCACCTTGGGAAACTTTTTTGAATACCGCAGCAAAAGTATCACACGAAATAATTTCTGGTGTGTCGCCGGGTATAATTTTCGTTAATGCCTGGTGATGGAATGAGCCTTTTTGGCCCTGAATCGCAACGTTCATAACTTTGTTCATTGTACCAGATGGCGCCTAATTCGCGCCTGTATATTTACTACGGCGCCACACCGTGCAATAGCGATGTTTTTCTTTAGCAGCAATATCGTCAGCCTGCTTGGCTTGCCGGGGATCAACCCGCTCAAAACCAAGTGATTCGTAAAATCGGTTATTCCAAAACAGTGTCATAGCGGTTAGGTCAGTTAATTCATCACGCGGTGCAACATATAATCCATAGAGCATATCAACTAGCTGACGGCCAATCCCTTGCCGCCTTGCATCGGGGTGTACCGCCAATGACTCCATGTAGGCATGCGGATCACGTGACTCCACGCCAACGCACCCCACCACATCAGTTTGCTTTGCGGTGCGAGCGATAAGCCAATACTCATAGTCTGCGATTGAATCAACCGACAGTTTACTTAGCGCAATAAGCCGCTGCGTGGCGGCCAACACATCCGGTGGCATAGTATCTACGCCCTTATAGCTACTGGTTTCAATGGGTTTCATTAGTTTTAGCTTACCGCTTAGTGCCATTAAGCCAAAGCGTAAGTACCATCAGTTGTGCTTACAAGAAATGTTATGCTAGGTTATTTACGCTCAAGCGAGTCAATATGCGTATGATCGAGCCCGTAATGGTGTGCGATTTCGTGCCATAGCGTACGCTTGATGCGCTGGTATAACGAATCCATATCGCGCGAAAGTAGTAGTATCGGTTCTTTAAACAGCGTGATTTTATCGGGTAGTACCAACATGTAGCCCGCACCGCGCTGTGTCTGTGGGATACCTTCGTAAAGGCCAAGCAGTAATTGACCTTCACGAACGCCTTGCTTGGTTAGCTGTTCCGGCGTTGGTGCATCGGCATAGGTAATTGCCACATTATTAAGGTTAGTAATGTATTCTTGCGGCAGCTCATCCATTGCTTTTGTGATTAGCTGGTCAAATTCTTTGTCATCAATCTTCATACTACCCCTAGTATAACCCGCCCGTCTCTTGTATAATATAGCGAGTAAAACATGGCGCTATAGCTCAGTTGGTAGAGCTTGGGGCCAGAAGAGCCTAGTGCATATTCGTCCCTAGGGACACAAGGCTCTCCATAGTACATTACAAAATACGCGGCGCTATAGCTCAGTTGGTAGAGCAGAGGCCTGAAGAGCCTTGTGTCCCTGGTTCAAGTCCAGGTGGCGCCACCATAGAAAAACTCCCTGACCACCGGTTAGGGAGTTTTTCTAATGTATGTGTACACATACGGGCTTGAACCAGGCTGGTTCGCGAAGCATAGAAAGGAAACTCGTGCTTGCACGTGTCCCTTTCGGAGCGGAGGAGCGTAGCGATAGTCCACGCTCAACACTACCACCTTAGCTTCACTGTAATACGAATACTTTTGTTTACTGGGCGCTACCGGTCGAAGTAGAAAGGTTTGGCGTACCGTTCCATATCCAGCCAGCTGTATTGCCATCAGCGTAGCCCGATTGTGTTGTCGAAGCCATCACAGCGTCAACGTACGTTGTACCCCCAAGTGGTGCATAGAAGCGCAGTCGAATCGATGCCGTACCCGTGATATTGACCGATGATTGGAATGTCTGCCATGAATTAAGATTCGAGCGATTATAACTTAGTGATGTGGTTCCGATATTCGTACACGCACCGCTCGCACAAGCCATCCACACGTCACGGTTGTTAAATGTTGCGCCACTGGACGTAAGGTATACATGTGAAAGCAAGTAGTACGTTCCCGGCGTCGTGACATCAACATATTCTTCAAGATACCTGTCGTATGCCGAGCCACCGATTGACGGCGCAGTAATCGCAAACGAGCTACTGCCGCTATAGCTCTGCGCCGAACTTACCGCACCTGTATAGCCATTTCCGTTTATCCATCCCCAACCGGTAGATCCAGCTTCAAAACTCGGGTTTACTTCTAGATTCGTAATTGCCGCAGCCCCATTAGCCCCATGCCCCGCACACGCACCAGCTTGAGCATTTAACTCAGAATCAGATGCATAATAACTCACGTCTGTTGCTGTTCCCGTTACACAGAATGTAGAGCCCGTGGTAGTGTATTGGTACGTCATACCCGGTTCATTGGTGATGTTAATATCAGACAACTGGGCAGGATACGTAAAGTGTTCATCATTATACAGCTGAAGAGCCTTAACGGTGGTCTCAACCGAAGACACTGCAGCACTTGTGCGGGCTTGTGATTGAAGACCGGTAAATACAACGAGTGTGATTGTGGCAAGAATCGCAATCACGACAACAACGATGATTAATTCAACAATCGTAAAACCCGAATTAGCTTTTTTAGTAAGCTTAAGCATTGTACATTTAGTGTAGCTTTTTACTACAGATCAGGCAACTGCATCTGATACAATATGGTATGCGCGGGTATCGTATAACGGCTATTATGTGGCCTTCCCAAGGCCGAGACGAGGGTTCGACTCCCTCTACCCGCACCAAATTAATATCCCCTCCATTTCGGAGGGGATATTTTGTTACCATCAGCTCAGATTTAGTGATTGTGATGGTGGCTGTGTTCGTTTGATTGAACATACGACACACATTGACCCTGGTTTTTGAACGTACCCATATCCATGGTGTAGCGGTCCATCCATCCGCCTTGTTTACACTGATCTTTTTCAGTCGCTACAACTGAACTCTTCAGGGTATAAAGCGCATCGTTGGGATTACCATTAATATGCGGCTGCGTGACAAAGTATTGGTCTTCTTTATCTTTTACAGTAACATTTTTCGTCGTATCATCGACATAAATATGAGCCGCATCCGTCTGGTGGCTCGTACCCGTTACAACCAAAACCGCAGGATCTGCAACATTGGTGCCTTGATCGACATTAATTCCGTGCCAACCATTGCCGCTCGTTGTGATGTTATTAACCCTCACATGCGAACCATTCACCACCAATCCACTGTGGTCGTTGTTCATAATTGTTACGTTCATGAGCTTCACGCCGACTGATTTATAAACGTTTACACCGTGCAGATCGGTACCACCCGACCCGTCGATGACGATATTGCGAAGCGTCACATTGTCGGCACCACTAATTCCGAATATTGCGTTGCCGCCATCAGCTTTTGTGAAGTTTGCTGACACCGTGTGCCCATGGCCGCGCACGAGCGTATCTGCCGGCACATTAATTCGCTCCGTAGCCGTACAATCCGACACCAATGACCACTCGCCAGGCACTGAATCGTCAAATGTACAGCCACCTACTACGCTAACCGCACCTGCTACGCCGACAAAAGAAAATGCCCCAAAGGCACTAATGACAGCTGCTGATGCAAATGCCATCACCTGGTGGGGAAACCCCTTACGTTTTGCTAATTTCAACATACAACCTCCCTTACTGCACGTTTTTGTGCGTTAATTAGTTGTACCCTTTATTATACGCCCATCCTGAAAGCCCCCTTGTGTCAACCTTAGTAATTAGGGGCTTGACATAACCATAAGCAAATAAATAACCCCTCTTGCACATAGAGGGGTTATTGTTGTTATACGTTATGGTTAGTTACGAACGCTTCGTTCATTTGCCTGAATGTATGATACACACTGGCCTTGGTTCTTGAACGGTTGGCCGGCAAGGGTGAACCATGTTTTCCAGCCATCTTTTTTACATTGATCCACGTCACTAGCTACTAGTGCGGTTTTTAGCATGTACAGTGCATCATCCCTACCCTCAAGTCCTGGGTTAAGTTCGATATACTGATTTTCCACATCATTCACTGTTACGTCACTATTTTTGTCACCGACATAAACATGGTACGTGTTAGTGTGTTGGCTAAGGCCAGTTACGGTAAGAACGGCTGGATCACTGACGCCTTCCTCTACCTTGACGCCGTACTGCCCATCGCCAGAGGTACTGATATCATTCACCCAAACATCAGCGCCCTCAACGAATAGACCGCTAAGGCTATTATTCATTAGCTTCACGTTATCGAGCCCGACATTGTCTGAGCCGTAAACATACACACCATTAAGTCCAGCCTTGTCTTGACCATCAATATTGATATCCTTGAAGGTTACATTATCGGTGCCAACAACCGCAAATACTGAGTTATTCGTAGGGCCAGTGCCGGTAAATTCTGCCTTGACGGTATACCCATTTCCATTCACGACCACAGAGCGATCAACTCGAATTTGTCGCGACTCACTACAGTCTGATGTTAATGTCCATTCTACAGGTGACTTGTTAAACCGACAGCCGCCTGGGCCAAGCGAATCTGCAATCCCAAACAGTGAAAATGCCCCGAGTGCGCTCACAGCGGCCGCTGCAGCAAACAGAATGACGCGATGGTGTGAGTGATTAGCTTTTCGCTTCGATGTGGTTGAACTTTTACGTTTTACTTGCTTTGAAGCCGTTGATTTCGCACGGCTAGGTTTTGTTTGTTTTGACACGCATGCTCCTTTTTAGCACTATATTGGCTGCGCATTAAGTTGTTGGCACTATTATAAAACATGGTTTAAGCTGCTTATGCTTTTACCCCTGTTATTTTGGTATTGACAGGATTTGACCTGGAAGGTTACTTCAATAAATCTTTGAAGTTTGTCAATTCACTTGGCAAAACGACCAGCGTTTTTTGGCTCGGTTCTTGGGCAATTTTCTCTAGGGACTGCAGGGTTCGAACGCTCACGCCACCCGGGACTTTCGACAGCATGCCAGCCGCTTCAGCTACGGCTTTTGCGGCCGCTTTTTCACCTTCAGCTGTAATAATTACTGCACGACGCTCGCGTTCGGCTTCAGCTTGCTTCGCCATAGCGCGCTTCATATCTTGTGCCAATTCAATATTCTGAATCTTCACCGCTTCTACATCAATTCCCCATTGGTCGGTTTGTGCGTCAACGATTTCTTTAATTTGCTTACTCATTTCATCGCGCTTCGTCAACACGTCGTCAAGGTCTGCATTACCGATTACATCACGCAGGGCTGCCTGCGCAAATTGGCTGGTACCATAAATGTAATTCGTAATTTCAAGCACCGCACGGTCTGGCTTAACCGCACGCAGGTACACCACCGCGTCTACATGGACTGTTACGTTATCACGCGTAATCACTTCTTGCTTGCTCACATCAATTGGCGTAGAACGCACGTCAACGCGAATCATGCGCTGAATAATCGGTATGATTATTCGAAGGCCGGGGTTGCGAATACCTGTGAAACGACCGAGTGTTAGCACCACACCTCGCTCATATTGGTTAACAACTTTAATACTACTAAACAAAAGTAGCCCGATTACTACAAGTACCGTCACCGTCGCAAAATCCATAGAACCTCCTTATTCAACTGCTTCTAGTATATCATTTTTCAAGCGCAAGCTGTATGAGCTTGTCGATGATTGCAGGGTAATGCATGCCCGTAGCACGCCATAATTTAGGGTACATACTAATGTTAGTGAACCCAGGGAATGAATTGACCTCAATTATATACGGCGTATTACCTTGCAAAATGTAGTCAATCCGCGCCAGTCCGCGACACGCAAGTACTTCGTAGGCTTTGTGTGATATGTCGCGAATCTGTTGCTCACTATGCTCGGATAGCTCAACATTTGTCAGAACCTGTGCCGCACTATCGGCAGCGTATTTATCGTCGTAATCGTAAAAATCGTTTCCAGAAATAATTTCACCCACGCCTGACACTTTATGGTGAGGCGGATTACCCAGCACTGCGGTTTCGAGTTCACGTCCCTCAAGTGCTTCTTCAATTAACACCCTGTCATCATACTCAAGCGCAGTGGCAATTGCCGTTGAAAACTGCGACTGATTTATAACACGCGATACACCCACCGAACTTCCCGCACGTGATGGCTTTACAAATAATGTGTCACCTAAATCTTTTACCACCTCATCGTATTCAGGTTTTTTATTGCCTTTTCGGTGCACTACGTAGCGAGCCGACCTAATACCATTTGCTTCTAAAATTTGCTTGGTCATAATTTTATCAAGCGTCACCGCACTTGCCGTGGTATCGCACCCCACGATCGGTATGTGTAGTAAATCTGCGAGGCCTTGTACCGTGCCGTCTTCGCCATTCTTACCGTGAAGTACGGGCAAAATCACATGCGGATGAATCACTGTATTGCCGGGGATTATCATCAAACTCCCCGTACCGGGTGCGCACACCAGCTGCGAGCCGCCGTGCTGGCTTAACGTATCTGTCCAACTATCAAGCAACCACCACTTACCATGCCGGTCGATATAGCCAAGCAATACATCGTATTTATCGCTGTCCATTGCAGCATAGACGTTGCGCGCAGAGTTAATCGAGACGTCGTGTTCAGACGACTCACCACCGAACAGCAATAGGACGGTTTGGCGCGCCATGATAGTTTAAATTATACTATAGATATGACAAACGTACCACTTGCCGAACAAATGCGCCCCACCAAGCTTAGTGATGTGGTTGGGCAGTCACATTTAGTGGGCAAGGGCAAGATACTGCGCCAAATTGTGGACCACGGCGAACCAGTGAGCCTAATTTTATGGGGCCCACCAGGCACAGGAAAAACCACCTTAGCGCGTATTGTGGCAAATGAACTCGGTGCAGAATTTATTGAGCTGAGCGCCGTTACCGCCGGCAAGAAAGATGTGTTAACCGTAGTTGAGCATGCTAAGCAAAACTGGAACTTGAAACTACGAACTATTTTATTTGTCGATGAAATTCACCGTTTTAACAAAGCCCAGCAGGATGCCTTTTTGCCGCACGTTGAAAGCGGGCTTATTACATTGATTGGCGCAACGACCGAAAATCCAAGTTTCGAAGTGATTACACCACTTCTTAGTCGCTCACGCGTATTAGTGCTTGAACCACTGACAAAAAAAGAAATTACAAAAGTGATTACTCGTGCGCTTGTCACGCTCGGCAAAACGAAGGCGGTTGAAAAGCAAGCGGTTGATTATATTGCCGAACTCTCTGGCGGCGACGCACGCGTTGCACTCGGTACGCTCGAGCTTGCGCTGAGTCTTACAAAAGATACCGTTACGCGCGATGATGTCGTGACCGCCGCTCAAACCAAAGTGCCCGGCTACGACAAAAAAGGCGATATGCATTACAACGTTATTAGCGCCTTCATTAAAAGCATGCGTGGTAGCGACGTACGCGCAACGCTGTATTATTTAAGCCGAATGATCGACGCGGGTGAAGATCCGAAATTTATTGCACGGCGCATGGTAATTTTTGCCAGCGAAGATATTGGCCTGGCTGGTAACGGCGCGCTGAGCCTTGCCGTCGCAACCTTTCAGGCCGTGGAGCGCGTAGGCCTACCGGAGGCAAACTACAACTTGTATCACTGCGCTATCGCCCTCGCCCGTAGCGAAAAATCACGTGAAGTTACCGATTTAATGAATCAGGCAAAGCAACTTGCGCGCGACTATCCAGATTCAGCTGTGCCACTTCATGTGCGTAATGCGCCGACTTCGCTTATGAAAGATCTCGGCTATGGTAAAGATTATAAATGGCAAGCGGACTTCAAGCATCCAAATGGGTTCTTGCCAAAAGACATCCGTTAGCTATCACCGCTAACTTCAAAGAGCACCACTTCGAACCCGTTCAATAGGACGTTTCCATCGCCCTTATATGATTGATGTGGGTAGGTGGCTGCAATGAGCTGTGCGTTTACATCGATTGGCATACTCGTCGCTTCGCTCGTCATATTTGCGACAACAAAGAAAACGTTATCCTCACCCAAAATCCGCCACGCAACTATGCCATCAGGCGCATCATCTACCCATACTACGGTGCCGCTACGAAGCGCAGTATGTTGATTACGGAGTGCAAGTAAACGCCGATACATCGCCAGAAACGATTCGTTGTCGTGTAGTTCTTGGGCAACATTCACATAACGGTACTTTGGATTTACCGGCAACCATGGTTCGGAAGTTGAGAACCCTGCATGCTTAGCGGCACTCCACTGCATCGGTGTTCGTTCAGGATCGCGGCCACCCATACCGCCCAACGACTTAAACTTATCCTTCAGTGCGGTCGCATCAATCTGTGTATCTTCCATACCAATTTCTTCACCATAATACACAACCGGCAAGCCAGGTAGCGCAAGCTGCATAAACGCTGCCGCGCGTGCTTGGCGCTCGCCTAAGCGCGTGCGTATACGTGATTGATCATGGTTACCAAGCACCATGACACGCGTGCCTGATTCGCCCATACTACTCGTGAAGCGTGCGAGGGAACTTCGATACTCCTCGGCCGTAAACGTATCATTAACGAATTCAAAGCAAAACGGAGCCAGCACTTCCGGTGCTAGCGCAAACAACTGCGCATATTGTTCGTAGCGATCACCCAGCATATCATCGGGATAATATTCAAGCAGTAGCAGTCGATCATCATATTCTGCTACTACATCAGCCATTTCCCTTAAGTAGGTGTGGAGGTTTGGACCATTCTTGCAGCTAGCATGAACAAAATAACCATAGTGATCTGGCTCGCCGCTAAACTGCGGATTTACTGGGTCGTCGGGTAATCCATCGGCCTTTGAAAGCGGCCAGATTGCATCAGCCCTAAATCCATCGACGCCCTTGTCAAGCCAAAAGCGCATCACCGCATACATTTCGAGCCGTACTTTTGGATTATCCCAGTTGAGATCAGGCTGGCTCGCCATAAACGTGTGTAAATAGTACTGCCCCGATGCTTCGTCGAATTCCCACGAACTCCCACCCGACATACTAAGCCAGTTATTTGGCACACCGCCATCCGCACTCGGCTCGCGCCAGACGTAATAATCACGCTTGGCACTTTTCTTTGACGATATCGCATCTTGAAACCATGGGTGCTGATTCGACGTATGGTTTGGCACAAAATCAATCATCACCTTCATGCCACGAGCATGCGCCTGGCGCAGCAACTCGTCAAAATCTTCCATGGTGCCAAACAATTCGTGAATGCCACGGTAATCACTAATATCGTAGCCACAGTCATCCATTGGCGAAGGATAAAACGGTGATAGCCAAATTGCTCCGACACCCAAATCGTTTGCTAAATAATCAAGCCGCTCTATTATACCCGGAATGTCGCCGCTGCCCTCGCCCGTACTATCTTGAAAACTCAGAGGATAAATTTGATACAGCGCAGTTGTATCTTGCCAACGCATTACAGCCCAGCCTTACGGTTTAACGGATGTTTCGTACATTCAATCAGCGCACCCTCAAACGCTCGTAAAATCACCGTCCCGTCTTCGGCAATATCAGGGTAATCAACCGGGTGGGTGCATACCAATATATTGCCGCCGTGCGGTAAGCGAACGCTCTGTGGCTTATCGGTAAAATTCAGTGCCACAAATACATGCTCGTCACCAAGCCGTCGTGCAAACACGAAAACGTTTGGATCATTTTCACCGAAGGTTTCGTATGAACCGTCTCGTAAAATTTCCTGTTGCGAGCGAATCGTAAGCAGCCGCTGATACAGCGCTAAGAAAGAATCTGCTTCGTGAAGCTGACGTGCAACGTTGCGTGTTTTTGCGCTCTTCGCTACAGGCAGCCATGGCTCAACACTTGAAAAACCGGCGTTAGCACCTGCATCCCACTGCATCGGTGTGCGCTCTGGATCCCGACCGACACCATTTTCACCGTCCCAGCCGGTTGGATCTTGCCGCTTATCTTTGGGTATTTCACCGTCAGGCATACCAATCTCATCACCGTAATATACAACCGGTAACCCGGGCAATGTTAACTGCATGAGTGCGACAAGACGTGACTGCTCCGCGCCAAGCCTCGATACAATTCGCGAATTATCATGATTGCTAAAACAATACACCGGCGTATGCTCATCAGGGTTCAACATCCCCTGAAATTCAGTGATAAAGGTTCGATAAGCTGCCGCATCGAATGGTTGCCATAACCCTTCAAAGTTAAACGGCATACTCACTTTCGGGTTCACACCGTAAAAACCAAGGTACTGGCTCTTCGTGCTGTAGTTGCCATCTGGATAATCTTCGAAAATCATAATGCGGTTTTCATATTCTTCTAACACCGCGGTGATTTCACGTAAGTAATCAAATAGTTTTGGCCCAAAGCGACTGTATTTATGAATTAACGAATCGTATGGCGCACCATTTTTATGGTCGAACTTCGGTACCTTCGGATCATCGCGCAGTTGTTTGTCTTTAGAAAGCCAGCGTACCGCATCGGCGCGCATACCATCTACGCCCAGCTCCATCCAAAAACGAACCACTGCTTGCATTTCTTTTCGCACTGCAGGGTTATCCCAGTTAAGGTCGGGTTGTTCTTTTAAAAACGTATGAAGGTAGTATTGCTTCCGGGTTTTATCGTATTCCCACGCCGAACCACCAAAAATACTCAGCCAATTATTTGGCGGTGAACCGTCGGGTTTCGGGTCGCGCCATACATAGTAATCTGCATGCTTGCTAGTTTTTGATTTGTGCGAACTCTCAAACCACGGGTGCTGGTTTGACGTGTGGTTTGGCACAAAATCAATCATCACATTTATATTACGTGCGTGTGCCTTTTCAATAAGCTCTTTCATGTCATCGAGCGTACCAAACACTGGGTCAATATCGCAGTAATCAGCCACGTCGTAGCCAAAATCAGCCATTGGTGACGGATAAAACGGTGAAAACCAAATTGCGTCAACGCCCAGCGAATCATCGGCTCCTTTTAGGTAATCAAGGCGATTGATGACGCCTCGCAAATCACCTACCCCGTCGTTGTTCGCGTCTTGGAAGCTGCGTGGGTAGATTTGATATATTGCGTTGACGTCACGCCACGCCACGCTCATGCATCACTCATTTCATCTTTGAGCGCCGCATACACACCGTTCGTCCATCCAAAGCCGTCTTGCAATGGGTATTCGCCACCCGCTCCGAGCGTATCCGTATCTTCAACATTATATTTTTCAATCATTTTACGGTGCTTCGCAAATACCTGTTCATTTGTTTTAAGCCAGCGCTTCGTGATTTCATGCGCCAACTCATAGTAGCCATATTCTTTTAGTCCTTGCACGGCTATCCAATGCAGCGGCGCCCACCCGTTCGGCGCATCCCACTGCTGGCCGGTAGTTTCAAGTGTGGTGACTAACCCGCCTTTTTTAAGAAATTCTTTCGATAACTTATGAGCGACAGCAGACGCTTGTGCGCTGGTAGCAATTTTTGCATAGAGCGGAAATACCCCCGCAAGTGTCACCGCATCGGATGTTTTGCCGCTACGAAAGTCATAATCACAAAAGAATTTAACATCTTCATTCCAGCAATAGCCTTTGATAGCATGCGCACGTCGTTCGGCAAGTTTATGAAACTTTTTGGCAAGCAACGGTTGCTTTATGCGCGTATACGCATCGGCGATGGTTGATTCTAAAATGTATAACAACGCGTTTAAATCAACCGGCACAAAGTCGGTTGTGTGAATTGAGTCAATCTTGTTCGGGTCATGGAACCACCGCGAACTAAAATCCCAACCACTTTCAGCACCGGCGCGTAAATCGAGGAAAATTTTGTCTGGATCGTGACTCTTTGCGCGCGTTGCAGTCTCGATATCTTCGCGTTGTGATTCAGGGCGTGGCGTTACTTTGTTGTCGTAATAGCGATTGAGCACCATACCGTTTGGCATGCGCACCACACGGGCATATGCAGGGTATTCGCGATGATTCAGCGCCGCTCGCTTGCCTTTCATCCAAAAGCGATATTCAGCCAAAAGCGATGGTAGGTATTCTGCGTACGTTCGCGTACGGCCATCGTTCCGAGCAAGCAATTTTACCATTGGTGCGAAAAATGGAGGCTGTGAACGGCTCAAAAAATAGGTACGATTTGCCGTAGGTATAAGATTATACTTGCGCAGCAAATACACATGGTTACGCACCATATTTCGAATAGCATCCCATTCGCCATCAGCAGCAAGGCCAAGCATCACAAAATAACTATCCCAGTAAAACTGCTCCTGGAAGCGACCACCTGGCACAATATATTGGTACGGCAACGCAATGAGCGAACCACGATTTTTGCGATTACGCCGGCGCAGCCCTTCCCACAAATGCGTCACATGCTCGCGTGCTGTTGTTTCAGCTGTCGGGTGATACGTGGCTGTTTCATGTGGCAATTGAAATTCGTAAAAATGACGGTTCACAAATTCACGTAAGTCGAACGTTGGGTCTTGCTTAGCGATTAAATATTCTTTGCGAATTTCGCGGGCACGCCCACGCGGCAGCATATCCACAAACGACTTACCGTCTGGATAAATCTGTTTTTCTTGTACTTCCTTAAATAAATCGCCCATCGCTTCGTCTGGACTTTTACTCGTACGCGCCAAGGTGCCCGCAGTATGAACAAGTGCGGTTTTTACTTTATCCGCACTTTTTTCAGCAATCTTTGGTTTTTTAGGAAATACTCGGCGCAACATATACCGTTAATTATACTGCTTTTGCTTTATTACAACAAGCAAATAACAGTAGTAAATTAGCTGGCTTTTTGGCGTTTGCGTTTGTTTGGGTCAAGCTCGCGTTTGCGAAGGCGCAAGTTTTTTGGTGTCACCTCGAGTAATTCATCATCTTCAATAAAGTCAATGCACTGTTCTAAACTAAACTCTGTAAATGGCGTTAACTGCACGGTACCGTCACTGGATGTCGAGCGCATATTCGTAAGATGCTTGGCTTTACATACATTTAATTCCAAGTCTTCTTGGCGCTTATTGATACCAACAATCATCCCAGCATAGACATTTACGCCCGAGCCAACGAGCAGTTCGCCGCGCGCTTCGGCGGTTTGCAGCGCATAAGGCGTGGTCGTACCGGCTTCGAAAGCAACAAGCACACCACTTCGGTTCTGAGGCAACTTCCCGCTGAGCGGCTGATATCCGTGCGGCAGGCTGTTCATAATAACCGTGCCTTTTGTTGATGTCAGAAGCTGGTTGCGTAGCCCAATCAGCGCCCGTGTTGGTAAAATGTAGTCCATACGGGACGTACCGCTCGCCGTCTGTTCCTGGCCGCGCATTTCCGCCCGGCGTGCGCCAAGTTCTTGGCTTATCGCACCCACAAATTCAGGCGAAACTTCAATGTATAGTTCTTCAACAGGTTCTTTTTCGACGCCATCTTCAACAATCGTGACCACCTGCGGCCGGCCAACTTCAAATTCATAGCCTTCGCGGCGCATCGCTTCAATGAGCACACTTAGGTGTAGCTCCCCACGCCCAGACACAGTAAAGCCGATGCCATTTTCTTCAACTCGGAGACTTACGTTGGTTTCTAATTCCTTTTTCAAGCGATCACCGATTTGGCGGCTGGTTGTGAACTCACCCTCCTTGCCCTTCATCGGGCTGGTATTTGGGCCAAGATACATACTCAGTGTTGGTGCTTCAATATCGATAGTAGGCAACGCATCTGGCGTATCTTTATCAGCAATCGTTTCACCAATATGCGCGTCGGCAACGCCAACGAGTGCAACGATGTCGCCCGCACCGGCTTCAGAAATTTCTTCTTTACCCAAGCCGCGGTACCCAAAAATCTTCTCAATCTTGCTCGATATAACAGTGCCGTCACGCTTAATCAACGCAACTGGGCCACGCGTTACCTGTCCGCGCGTAATGCGGCCAATCGCGTACTTACCAAGGAACGAATCATAGCTAAGGCTCGTCACAAGGAGTTGCAGCGGACCGCTAGCATCAACACTCGGCGCAGGAATATCGTTAATAATTGCGTCGAAAATTACCGATAAGTCAGTGTGCTGCTCAATGGTTTCGGGCATTTCTTTCCATGCCTTACCTTCACGGCCAATTGCATAATAAATTGGGTAGTGCAACTGGTCGTCACTGGTAGCAAGTTCAAGAAACAGGTTGTCAAGCTCATCCTTCACCTCATCAATCCGTCGCGCAGGTTTGTCGATTTTATTGATAATCACCACAGGCTTTAGGCCAAGCTCAAGTGCCTTCGACAACACAAACTTCGTTTGTGGCATCGGACCTTCCTGTGCATCAACAATTAGTAACACGCCATCAGCCATATTTAATGTTCGCTCTACTTCGCCACTAAAGTCGGCATGCCCTGGCGTATCGATAATATTGATTTTGTAATCACCGTGGTAAATACTCGTCTGCTTTGCAGTGATAGTAATACCGCGCTCGTGTTCTTGATCGCCGCTGTCCATGATTAATTCTTGGCTCATTTCAGCCTGATTATCACGGAATGTGTTGGACTGCTTTAATAATCCGTCAACAAGGGTCGTTTTACCGTGGTCGACGTGCGCAATAATGGCAATGTTTCGAATAAATTCAGCGTTTTTCATAAAATAGCGGCCTGCGCGTACAGCAGACCTTCCTTCTTGTGTTCAATTATACCATAAACATGGTAGGAGATACAGGGTTAAACCTGATACATCCTATTAAAAATGGTGGAGCATAGGAGATTCGAACTCCTCACCTCTTCCATGCCATGGAAGCGCTCTACCAAATGAGCTAATGCCCCGTACTATCCCTATCCGCTATCGGCACTACGGGTTTTGTCGATATGCTTCCAAGGTGCCATGTAAGGTCACGTTCCACGACCCCGCAACTTCGCGAGCGAAATCTCAGATTTCGTCGGAAGGTTGCCTTGCGAACTGCCACCGGCAGCTCTCACTCTAGCAAATGAGCTAATGCCCCAGAATGCACCTAGGAAAGTATACCAAATAATGTCACACCAAGCTAATCAGTTCCGCCGCTGCCGGCATATATCACCTGCGAGCAAAATGTCACGTTATCAGTATCGCTATAGCGGGATACGTATTCTTGCGGACACGGCACTTTGCCCCTTACTACATACTCTACGTATGCCCAGTCAGCAAAGGTTGACCCAGGTGAGTTGTTTTGATGTTCATAGTAAATGCCACGGTACCTTCCCTTAACTCCACTCCCGTAGGTTTCTTCCGCAATCTTCAATGTTGGATCAGGCATGTCATCCATGATTGTTTTTAATTCGTTATATAAGTTATCGCTCGCATACTGTGCGCTCGAGCCATCGCTTCTTATATAGCAGGCACCAGCCGGAAAACCATCTGCAGCTGGATAATCACTCGTGCGACCGAGGCACGTACCCCACGTTGAGCCATAATCGGGAAAATGGCCGTTAAAGGTGTGGTATAGCTTAATGCCCTTCGCGTAATCATCGACAGCACTAATCACACGCGCGCTATACGCACGCTCTTGCATATTGGTATAGCCCACAATGACTAACGTGGCCAATATACCAATGATAATAATCGTCACGATAAGTTCAATGATTGTGAAACCAGCATGATTGCGCTTATGCATATCATCATTATGCCAGTCACACCCCTATATGCCAAGCGTTAATACTAAAATACTCCCCGTAAGAGGAAGTATGTTAGTGCTGCTACGCGCCCACCCGGGGCACGGATTTTGTGTTTTCGATGTTTATGTTCACGCAAGGGGTACCCCATGCGTACCAGCATACGGATAGTATACGACGATTGCTCATAAAACACAAGCAGTATTTATAGCCCTAGTATTTTTGATTGTTATATGCTTTACTAATGATTATCAGAGTAACTTTCGTGTTCGAATCAAAAAAGAGTATACGTCAAGGCCATCTGAATCATATAAACTAACCATAGGGAAAAATATGGCAAATCTATTTGTAGGCAGCTTAGCCTATGCAACTACCGACGACAGCCTTCAGGCATTCTTCGCGCAAGTCGGACCAGTAAAAAGCGCGCGTGTAATTACAGACCGTGACAGCGGTCGCTCTAAAGGATTCGGCTTTGTTGAGTTTGAAGACGAAAGCAATAACGATAAAGCTGTTGACCAGCTTAATGGTCAAGAGCTTGATGGTCGTGCAATCAACGTATCAATCGCTCGTCCAAAGGAAGATCGCCCACGTCGTGACGACGGTGGCTCATTCCGTCAGCGTAGCTGGTAATTACAAAAACACCCTCGGCAACGGGGGTGTTTTTTTATGTGAAGAGTGGCGATTCCACCCAGTCAAAGCCTAGCTTTAACCAGCCATTGACTAAGCCGTATGCATTAAGCAGCCACAACGTTACCACTACCGTCAATGCTGTGAGTGTCCAAAATACCGCTTTTATATACCACGGCTGTCTTGCCATCCAACGCTGCCATGCATCGTACTTTGCATGCGCATAGTCATACAGGTCGCGCGCCCAATCAAATTCGGTGGCTAAAAGTGATAGCCCAATAAACACCACAACCCAGCCCGGGCCAGGATATGGAATCATCACGATACCCGCAAGCAGTACAAACCACCCGATGAAGCCCACTACGGTGCGGCGAATACGTTTTGGTATTTTATTCGTAAACCGCTGCATCCTTATGCGTTCCTTCGCCAACTCGTCAATGATTGTTTAGCAAAATAACTTGGCAGCACTTCACCAGCTAAGATGATTGCCAGTAATACTGCAAATCCACACATAATTGAGGGGATACCGGCAAGTGTAGCCGGATTTAAGCTATTGGTAATTGCCGTAGGAACAATAAACGATGCATAGCCGAGCGCTAATGCACGGAGTGCACGTGACGCATTCGCCGGTACGTCTTTATTGCCTGCAACCTGCAGCGCGTAAAAGACACCAGCCGCCAACCAGCCGTAATAATAGGCGGCGTACAGCCACGACGCGGTTTGTGCGGTTTGAAAAATAACATAATTTCCAAGACAGGCTTGCGATGTAATGCCCGATCCCGAAAGCGCAAAAAAGCCAATAAACGCTGCAGCGGTAGCATACGCAAACACCAGCACGCCACGGCGTGTATCACCTGCAATCCGCATTGCCAGATGTAACCCAAGTGGGGGCAGCATGGTAATCGCCACATAGCCCAGTTTTGCCCACGTTAAGCCACTCAGCCCAAATGCCGCTTCGCAAATATTATATTCTGCAAGTTGAAATATGCTTAAGAAAAATAATATCGCCACCGCTAATCGTGTAACTGCCGTTAATGTATAACGCCACAGTACGTAGCCAGCCAACCCAATTTCAATTAAAAATGTTGCTATCATTACAGGCGGGCTAAAGCATCCAAGCTGACGAGTGGTGATATATCGCATACCCTTACTATAGCAAACTGTTCGCATTTTTAGTTAGTGTATTATTGACACTTTCTTATTTATTCCCTACACTGAAACCATCACATAATATAAGGAGTCTCTCCCATGCGTCGTCGTCAACAAGAAATCATCAACGAATTAGGCGTTCAACCAACCATCAATCCAAACGCTGAGTTTGAGGCACGAAGCCGCTTCCTTGCTCACTACCTCGGCGAAACATCTGCCCGCGGATTTATACTCGGCATATCTGGTGGTCAGGACTCATTACTGGCAGGGCTCATCGCTCAACATGCCGTCGAGCTCCGGCGCGCCGAAGGGCAGGCTGCTGAGTTCCACGCTGTGCTATTGCCCTACGGCGATCAAGCTGATCGTACTGATGCAGTGCTTGCTATCGAAACAATATGCCCCGATGTCGTCCACGACATCAATATTAAATCGGCAACCGATGCATTTGCCCGCACCTATCGCGCCGCAGAAGACGCACCGCTCGCCGACTACCATAAAGGCAATGTCAAAGCCCGCATGCGGATGATTGCTCAGTACGCCATCGCCGGTGAACATAATCTTCTCGTTGTTGGCACCGACCACGCAGCCGAGGCTGTGACGGGTTTCTTCACTAAATATGGTGATGGGGGTGCTGATATTCTACCGCTCTCTGGGCTCACCAAAGAGCAAGGGCGGGCAATCTTGCGCACCCGCGGCGCACCAGCCGTTTTCATCACTAAGCAGCCAACAGCTGACCTGCTTGATGCAACGCCAGGCCAAGCAGATGAGACAGAGCTCGGCGTTCCCTACCACACTCTTGACGCCTATCTATGCGGCGAGTCGGTAGACACAGCGACAGCCCAAACGATTGAAGCACGGTTTACCGCAACCGCGCATAAACGTGAGGTACCAGTAGCATATATAGCCCCACCATTCGCTTGATTCGCCCATAAAGTGTATACTACACACTATGAAATATAGCAGCCCCTACACACCACCAACACTCACCGTTGATGCTGTCATCTTCCAGTTAAACGGCAACGAACTTGAAGTATTACTCACTAAGCGCAGCCAAGAGCCATTCATGGGGGAATGGGCGCTACCAGGTGGCTATAATGCCGCTGGCTCAACTACGATTGAAGCCCTCGCTTCGGTTGTGAAACGCAAAAGCGGTGTCGATATTGACGGACAGCTCGCCTACGTTGAGCAACTCTATACCTTCGACACCGTTGCCCGCGATCCTCGTGGCCATGCCGTTAGTGTTACCTACATGGGCTGCGGCAAAGACATCGTGCCGGCAAATGGGAGTGAACATTCAGCATTCTTTCCTGTTGATCGCCTACCCCACTTGGCTTACGACCACGAAGAAATTATTCGTTATGCCCGTGAGCGCTTGAGCGCTAAACTCACCTACACGAATGCCGTATGGGGATTACTCGATAAGAAGTTTACCCTGTCGCAACTCCAAACTGCCTACGAAGCCGTCATGGGCCGCGAACTCGATAAGCGCAACTTCAGGAAGAAGTTTTTAAGCCTGAATCTTATTCATGAAACGACCGAGGTCTGGCGCGAAGGCGCCCACCGCCCCGCAAAACTCTACGCCTTCAACAGCGATGAGCTTGAAGTATTATCACGCAGCTTCGACTGATTATTACGACGTTAGCTAATTCTTCCCTCAGCTCGGAACGTTACGGTGTCCTGGGCCACCTTTTCTTCTTCAATAGTACGTAAGCGCCCAAGCAATCCTTCGGGCAACAGAGTTGGTGAGGTTGCGACGCGAGCTAATCCCTCGCCGGCCGTGTAGGTACGGCGCCGTGTCATTTCTACCCATTCACCACCATTTGGCGAAAGTTCTGGTGCTGTTGGATGAACGATGCGCATCCACTGAAGCTTTTCGCGAACGTCTTCAGGATCATCAGGATTCTCACGCGTCCAGTCGACAATCGTCCCATTGCGCATATCAAGAAACGAGTCACGAACCATTTCTATCCATTCTTCAGGGAGCATACGTTCATTCACATAGCGCTCTGTGGTTAAGAAGTCGCCATGAGTAAACATCAGCACCTTACCCTCCATATACTCACGGTGCATCGTACTATGCATATCGCGAATTCGTGCAAATACATCCATGGGGCTTTCCCCACCATCAAGCCGTGCATAGAGCGGATTCTCCTTTTTATGACGATACGTATCAGGGTAGAATCGTTGCTGATCGGCGCGTGATAACTGCCCGTATAGCCCCCAGTCTCGCTCAATAATACGATCTTCCGGAGTGAGCCGGACATCTTCATCGCCAATTGCGTAACTTGCAGTTTCAAACGTACGCATGAATGGTGATACGTACACCACATCATAGGTCGTCGCAATCATACCAATATTTTGACGAATCCAATCACCCGCCAGCTTGGCTTGTTCAACCCCTAATGGGCTCAACCGTTGCAGCCAATCTGGCCTGCTTTTAATTGCTTCAATAACTTCAGGGTCAAGGTCGGGTAATAGTTCTTTTTGAACAACATTGGCTTCAGATTGTCCATGTCGTACTTGGGTAAGCCGTCGGGGCATCGTCATGGTGGTAACTCCTGTTTATACCCTTATGATAGCGGGGAAGTGCGGATTTGTAAATAGTGTTTACATTACACTAAGTTAGTGCTAGGATAGAGTAGTAAGTGTAATATATACACTAATTAACACAAAGGAGGTCACGTCATGGATATCATCTGGTCATTCTTCGACGTTAACAATACCCTATTTACTCTACTCGGCTACCAAATCAGCTACCTTGAATTTTTCGGTACGCTATTCAACTTGGCCTGCGTTATATTAGTCGCACGCCGCAGCATCTGGAACTGGCCCGTTGGACTCGTTGGCGTACTCCTATTTGGTGCCCTATTTTATCAAGTTAATCTGTATGCCGACTTCTTTGAACAGATTTACTATTTTCTCACCGGGATAGCTGGCTGGTATTTGTGGTCGAAGCGTAGCGCAAAAGACAGTACAGACGATAAAGCACGGATTGAACGCAACTCACTCCGAGTCAATATAGCCTGGCTTAGCGGTATCGCTGTGCTCAGTATCATAAGCACCTGGGCGCTGACACACATCCATGAATGGCTTCCTGGTGCCTTCCCCGAGCCTGCTTCCCTCCCGGCCCTTGACGCTACCACAACAATTATGAGTTTTGCGGCTCAGTTCTTAATGATGAAACGACGTATCGAAAGTTGGTACTTATGGATCGCGGTCGACATTGTGGGGATTTGGCTGTACTGGTACAAAGACGTACCATTCGTTGCCCTACTCTACCTTCTGTTCTTAATTAACGCTCTGTATGGACTTCGCGTTTGGGCAAAATCACGGTTAACCACAGGAGAACAACATGAAGACAAAACGCTTTAACCGCGCAGTCATTGCGGGTAAATTCTACCCACCCCACCTTGGGCACAACTATCTGATCGATGCTGCGCTTGCACAATCAAATCACGTTGATGTTCTGGTCGTCGACAACGAGCGCTATGAAATTCCCGCGACTAAACGCCAAGAATGGCTACAGGCGCACCACCCACGTGC
The DNA here is from genome assembly GCA_963789695.1 of uncultured Candidatus Saccharibacteria bacterium. Classification (GTDB taxonomy): domain Bacteria; phylum Patescibacteriota; class Saccharimonadia; order Saccharimonadales; family Saccharimonadaceae; genus Saccharimonas. The sequence continues at coordinate 79,977 of CAWBLS010000002.1, forward strand.
CACGGTTCATATCATTCCCGATATTGAAGATGACGATAATTCGGTTGCTTGGGCAGCACACACTATGCGGTTCCTAGGCTATAAACCAGACGCGGTGTTTAGTTCGGAAGATTATGGAGATACCTGGGCGCAGTGGATGGGTGCAAAAAGTATTGTCGTCGATAAAGCCCGTGAAGCCGTACCGATTTCAGGCACTAAAGTGCGTGAAGATATGTTTGCATCGTGGCGCTATTTAAGTAACGAAGTGAAGGCTGGGATGGCGCTGCGTGTTGTGGTTGTGGGCGCAGAATCAACCGGAACTACCACACTTGCTCGAGATTTAGCGCAGGCACTGCACACCGAATGGGTCCCTGAAATCGGACGCTACTACACAGCATCGATTCAATCAAGCCGCACGGCGTGGACTGATGCGGATTTTTACCGGATTGGTCGCCTGCAACAGCAATACGAACGAAGCATAGCCGAACGTTCCAACGGGTTAATCGTCTGCGATACCAACGCAACCGCGACCGAACTATGGCAGCGACGATACATGGGGAGAACTACAGCTGAAATGCGGCGCATTGCCGCTCATGACACCGCTACCCTCTACATAATCACCGGTGATGAGATCCCTTTCGTACAAGATGGAATTCGCGACGGCGAGCATATTCGACACAGAATGCACACCTGGTTCGAAACACGCATACGCAAAACAGATGTAGCGCACATAACTGTGCGCGGCAACCGCGAACAGCGCCTCGCCACTGCCCTTTCATTTATTAGCAATAGGGTAGGGGATACGTGGGTAATTGGCACACCATTGTAGTAATAAGTACACCATTTTATTATACTTAGTGTTGTATTTACACTAAGCAGGGTATATACTAAGGATAGTAAGTGTATAAAATACACTTTATAAGCAAAGGAGTTACTATGGAACTATACGATCAACCCTCAACCCGCAACGTACTGGTTGCGGTCGACGTCCAGCACGACTTTATCGATGGCAGCCTTGCAGTCCCCGGTGGTGAATACGTGGTTGAACCACTCAACCGCTTGGCTGAAGCAGTCCGTGCCACCGAAATGGGGCGCGTCGCCTTCACGCGTGACTGGCACCCCGCAGTCACTCCCCACTTTGACACCTGGCCTGTTCACTGCGTACAAGACACCGAAGGTGCTCGCTTCTCCCCTGCCCTCGATATACAGCCAGAAGACGTGATTGTAAGTAAAGGTATGGGGCAAACCGATGGCTATTCAGGTATGGAAGGAGTCGCACCTGACGGCACCACCCTCGAAACACTGATTGAACCTGATGGCTGGGAAAATGTACGCGTGTTCCTCGGTGGACTCGCCACAGACTACTGCGTGCGCGCAACTGCAGTTGATATTGCCCGTGCCTACCAGGACCGGGAAAATGTGAGTATTTACGCCATCCGTGACGCCATTCGTGCCGTCAACGTGAATCCAACCGACGAAGCAGCAGCACTCGCCGATATGTCAAAAGCGGGTGTGAAGTTTATTAGCCTTGATAAAGCACTTACCATGGTCGACAAGTCACGATTGGAGGCGTAACCATGGAGGGGCTCTTGAACTATCAGGATCAGTACAAGTTCCCCATGGGCCAGCTGATATACGAACAAGAGCCCGATGCGGAAGTTACCTTTAAATTGCATAATCGTAAAGCCCAGAGCGGCATGAGAATTGCCGATTATATTACACCAGAAGAATTACAAGAATATTACGATAATCTCGCAAGTACCCAATTCACCGCAGATGAGATAGCCATCCTTGAACACCAAACCGATAAACGATATACCCGCGAATACCTCGGTTATTTAGCGACGGTACGCTTGCCGCGCATGGAAGTAGCGATCGACCCATCCACAAACGACTTAACAGCCAGCGCAACCGCGCCGTGGAATGAATCATCACTTACAGAAATCCCTATGCTTGCCAGTATCCCGAACTTTACTACCCACGCTACGTTGCAGCACACGGTGGGTCAATGAATGAAGTATACGCAGCCGGCAACCAGCGCTTGAGCGACGCAATTGCCACCTTCGCGTCCCGCCCCGGCTTGATGGTAGCAGAATTTGGAACGAGGCGACGGTTTTCAAGTGATTGGCAAGGCCATGTTGTTGAACGCCTAGCGAATGAATTACCTGAACAGTTCCTCGGCACATCAAATACCTGGCTTGCAGACAAATACGGCGTGCCAGCCATCGGCACCAACGCTCACGAACTGAGCCAAGTCTATGCAGCGCTCACCGAAGCGCGTGGTGGCAATCCACTTGATGGCCAAACCCTTGTCATCCAAGATTGGCTAAACCGCTTCCCTTCTATGCCGGTGGCGTTAATCGATACGTTTACTAGTGACATCACCCTGCATGACATGACGCTAGAGCAAGTCGAGCGCGTCAAAAGTTTCCGCATTGATTCGGGTGATGAATATATGATTGGCAAGAAAGTGATTAGCTTTTTAGAACGCCGAGATATTGACCCAACAACGAGAACATTATTTTTCAGTAATAGCCTGACGCCCCAAAAAACTGTAGAGTTATACGATGCATTTGAGGGCAAGATTGGCGTGGGCTTCGGTGTTGGTGGCCATCTCTCAAACAACATGGGGTTTGCCGACGGCACGAGCCTACCCGGGCTAAACATTGTCGCAAAGGCAGTTGAAGTGAACGGCCAGGGTACGGTCAAACTTAGCGATGATAGCGGTAAACACATGGGCGCCGATGGCGATGTCGCGCGGTACAAACGTTACGTAGCTGAGCGGCTCGAACACCCAAGCCAATCATAAGAAATGAGAGTACAATGAAAGAGACCATGGCCAAACAAGATACGCTCCCGACACCAGCCGAACAAAAACGGTTTAGCGCACTCGGGCTAGAGCTTGATGAAATGGGACGACCGCTTCACCCATGGCGCAGTCGCTACCCAGACCTACAGCCCGGCAAGGGGCGGTATTGGGAGTGGGGGCCAAACTATACCGTTGACCCAATCATCCTCAACGCTGGCCATATCCTATTAGTACAACGAGCCGACAACCATTTGTGGGCACTGCCCGGTGGATTTATTGACCGTGGTGAATCGCCCGACCAAGCTGGCCGCCGCGAAGCAAGCGAAGAAACTGGCATCAACGACTTACCGGAAACCTCCGTAGAGGTATACCGTGGCCCGGTGAGCGATGAGCGTTCGAGCTTGAATGCGTGGGCTGATACAACGGCGCTGTTGTGGCGACCTGAAACCAGGCAACAACCAACTGCCAGTGAAGAATCTGATGATACCGCCTGGCTTCGGCTCGACACAGTTGCACAGTTGCATCTCCACGGTTCGCACCATGATTTAATTTCTCGGGCGATTGCTGAGTTTGGCACGCTCGAAGAACGTATTCTATTTTTGGTGATTCAAGTGAGGTGAATACTCCACGCGGGGGGCATATGGGATACACGCGCAGCATTATTACCCTACCCTACGGCGAACGAATATTTATGAAACAGCACGACAACGCGCACTTTTCAGATCCGATTCGTGCTGAGCACTCACGAAATTATCTAGTTAAAGAAGCGTGGCTGTACCAACAAGCCAGCGGCATTGAACATTTATTGCCTGCGCATACTCAATTAGCTGAGAGCACGTTATTACTTGAGGCATTCGACGAAAGAGATGGCTGGCACTGGCGCGTACCTGCTGAACCCAACCAACGGCGACAATATATTGAACATGTTTTGACTGCGCTTAAAGAACTCGAAACACATGAGATTATTGAGCACGAACAAGTGAGCCCAAGCCTTGATATATACCACGGTGAGGGATGGCGACGCTACCCCGCCAGTGCACAACGAATTAAGCACACACTAGCGATTTCAAAACTAGAAGGTAGCAACGAACTTGCACGTGCACTCGATGGACTATACGAGCAGTTTACGCAGCAAACCGATGATCCTCGCGTGGTATTTTCGCATCATGATATGCGTCAATCGAACATTGCCTGGCATCCGGAAGCCGGCGTGCGTTTTATTGACTGGAGCTGGTCGGGGCATGGTACAAGGGGTGCCGATGCGACGATGTTTATAATTGATCTTGCAAAATCTGGTGTTGATGTACGTGACTATATGGACGTGTTTGACGACAACCATGCACGAACACTGATTGGATTTTGGCTGGAGCATAGCACGTGGCCTACACCAACGGAAGATAAGCGGGTGCGTACACAGCAGCTGCGCTCTGCAATTGCCGCATACAACACAATCAAAGCTACTTCTCGCGGCGGCGAAGAGTAAGCGAACCAAGCGCAACCGCACCCGCAACAAACGCCAGAACGACCCAAGTATCACGCCACGCTTCGGCGCTGAGCGTAGTTTCAACCGTCACGCGATTAAGCGCATCGACCGCATAGGTAAGCGGCAGAAAGTACGCAATCGATTCGAGCAAATCAGGCATTTGATTGAGTGGAAGAAGCAAACCACACACTAAAAACTGCGGAAAAATAAGTGCTGGCATGAACTGCACCGCCTGAAATTCGGTGCGAGCAAATGCGCTAACCAAAAGCCCAAGAGTGACGCCTAGCATAGCATTAATCAGCGCTACCAATACCACAAACCATTCAGGGCCCGCCACATCCATACCAAGGAGCCAGATTGCAACTGCGCTGGCAATCAGTGACTGAATTACTGCAAGCAGCCCAAATGCGAGTGTGTAGCCAAGTATAATATCGAGCTTGCCGATTGGCGTAACAAGAATACGCTCCAGCGTACCACTGGTACGTTCGCGAAGCGTCGTAACACTGGTTACTAAAAACATAATTGTAAACGGAAACACGCCGAGTAAAGCCGGGGCGATGCGATCAAATACCGATGTATTATCACTAAACAGCCAGTACAGTAGGCTCATTAAAACGACCGGGACAAGAAAAATAAGTGCAATCGAACGATGATCGTGAGATAGTTGATGGCCGATGCGGCGAGCGGTGGCGAGCGTTGCTTTTACATGGTAATTCATGCGCTTGTATCCCCAATCTTTTTCAAAAATGCTGCTTCAACAGTTTTCTGGCCAGTGTCACCGAGCAATGCACTGCGTTCGTCAGCCCATAGCAGCTTGCCTTCACGCATCAGCATCACATTGTCACAGCGCTCGGCCTCATCCATCACGTGGCTAGAGATTAACACTACTCTTCCCTCATCGGCAAACTGGCGAAAAAGCGTCCACAGTTTTTGGCGCAATATTGGATCAAGCCCAACGGTTGGCTCATCAAGTATTAAGACGGTTGGATCGCCAAGTAATGCAATCGCAAGACTGACCCGTGCGCGCTGCCCACCCGATAACGTATTCACTACTTGTCCGGCTTGCGGCACAAGCTCGACTTGTTTTAGTACTGTCATAATACTATCGCTTGATGCATTAATCAGTGACGCAAAATAACGAAGGTTCTGTTCAACTGATAAATCTTCATAGACTGACGGTTGTTGGGTAACGTACCCTATTTGGTGGCGCAGTGCTTTATTCCCTGCTTCAAGTCCTGCAATCTTCACACTACCACTTGTTGGTACTTGGATTCCTACAATGGTACGCATGAGCGTTGTCTTGCCTGAGCCGCTAGGGCCAATAAGCCCCGTTAGCGTACCGGGGTTAACAGTAAAGGAAAGCTTCCGCAAGATTCGCCTCCCCTGCTTCGTAACAACCAGTTGTTTCGCAACAATGCCTTTTTGCTTCTTCGCAGCCATAGCTACAACATACCTTCCAGTGTATCTTCGTCAATAATGTTGGTGCCGTATTGCTGAGCCTTTTTTAATTTGCTCGCACCCACTTTGCCGCCAGCCACAAGATATGTGGTATCTTTACCAACTGATGACTGAAATATTCCGCCAAGTGATCTGATGCCCTCAGCCGCTTCGTCACGACTCATTGATTCAAGGGTTCCGGTAATAACAAATGATTGACCGGTTAATTTACCAGACTTCTTTTCGTACTGCGGCGCTACACCGAGACGGGTAAACTTTTCAAGTAAGCGTGTATTGTCTTCATCTGCGAACCACGCAACGATTGATTCCGCCACAACCGTACCAACACCATCAACGGTTCGTAGTTCATCGATATCGGCTTTCGCCAGTGCCTCAGCTGAGCCAAAATGATTGACGAGATCAATTGCCGTTTGTACGCCGACATGACGGATACCGAGCCCATAGATAAACCGCTCTAGCGGTGGCTGCTTCTTAGCTTGGATTGCATTAACAAGTTTATGTGCAGATACCTCTGCGAATCGATCAAGCGCTGAAACCTGTTCGTATTCAAGCGCATAGATATCGGCAATATCACCCACAAGTCCAGCATCAACAAGTGCTTGGACATTCTTTTCACCAAGCGTATCAATATCGAGTGCTCCCTTGCTGGCGAAATGCTGGAGCGCGCGCGTTAATAGTAATGGCCCTGTCGCACCTTTCACACGATACACCGCTTCGCCTTCTGGGCGAACAAACTCTAATTCGGGGTACTGACGTGCTAACTCTTCTTCATAATTAATTGGATGACTCACTTTGGGGCGTAGCTCGGTGACGACACGCTCTACCTGAGGAATGATATCGCCCGCCTTAAAGATCACAACCGTGTCACCGCGCCGAACATCAAGCCGTGCAATTTCATCGGCATTGTGTAAGCTGGCATGCTGAACAGTCGTACCGGCAACAACAACTGGATTGAACACTGCGACGGGTGTTGCCGCACCAGTACGTCCGATTGAAATAACAATATCCTTCACGACGGTGGTTGCCTGTTCGGCGGCGTATTTATACGCAACGGCAGCACGCGGTTGCTTGCCGACCACGCCGAGTTTTGCAAATTGTTCACGATTATTTACCTTTATAACAAGTCCATCGGTATTAAAGGGAAGTTCGTGGCGCTTACTGTCCCAGGCGTCAACAAATTTCATAACCTCGTCAAGGTGCTCGAACACACGAGCTTGTTGATTACGACGAATGCCGATAGCCGTTAGGGCTTCATAGGCATACATATTTGTTGGTATTTCACTCGGATCATTACGTAATATATCGTAGGCAATAAACGTCAATGGACGTGCCGCGACAAGTTTTGGGTCAAGTTGTCGCACCGTCCCTGCGGCTAGATTTCGCGGGTTGGCAAATACCGGTTTACCGATTGCTTCTTGGCGCTTATTCAACGCTTCAAAATCTTTTTTCAAAATAACAATTTCGCCGCGCACTTCCGTGCGGCCGCGCAATAAGGCTTCGAAGTTGTTCGTGCTTTTTAAACTCAGTGGCACATTTTTTATCGTACGCACGTTATTCGTCACGTCTTCACCAACATAACTATCCCCACGCGTAACCGCCTGGATCAATCTGCCATCTTCATACACCAGTGCACAGGCTAATCCATCCATCTTTAGGTCTGCGAAAAATTCATGTGTTGTGCCTGGTAATACATTATCCATCCGTTTTACCCAGGCTTCGACTTCATCCCTATCGAAAACATCGTTCAAACTAAGCATTCGTGCACTATGCTGGATTTTTTTGAATCCCCCTTTTAGCTCATTTCCCACACGCTGGGTGGGACTTTCTGGCACAATCAATTCGGGGTGTTCAGATTCGATCTGCTTAAGCTCTTGAAATAGTGCGTCGTAAATCGCATCAGTAACGGTTGGTGAATCAAGCACATGGTATTCATAGCTATACTGATTTAACAGTGCACGAAGTTCGGCTGAGCGTTCGCTAGGCTGGCTTGGCGTTGTCATCGACTATCCTTCGATATAATAAATATATATAACTGGCTGCCCACACCGTTGAAAATGCGCTTACAAACGCCACGGCAGTTGGCATAATCGGTACCACATCGAGCCATTCCCACACATCAGCCAGTAATGACGTCAGTACAACGAGCGGGACCAGTAACACGACCCACGCCAGCACAATCAATAATGCCGCCCAAAGTAATCGATAAAGAATGCGCAGTCGCCGACCCACAACAATGTCACCTGCAATACGCAGTGCCCGCATTGGATACATTCCCGGCAACGTCACAATAATGAGCGCAAGGAAGCTGCTCGTCAACCAATAGAGCGTGAGCGCAAACACAATTGCAGCGATTACCCAAAAGAGCATCGACCCAAACCCGCTTACCGCGAGACCAGCACTCGTGAGGCCGCTATAGACTAAACCGGTGATAGCAAGTGGCATGAGTTGGATAAGTGCAACCAGGATAATCGCAATACTTGCAACGATCGGCGCACCAGCATTATATAATCCATCGCGCAATTTTGGCTGACGGCCTAGACTAAATTCTCGCAATAACCATACTGTCGTTAGCCATACCATCACAAGCAAGAACCCCAGATAAATTTGCTGATCAGTGCTGAGTGTAGTGCCTCCACCAACGAATACAGATGCAAGCAATAGCCCTGCTTGTCCGACCTGGCCGATACCCTCACCAAATAATTGACCCGAGGAATCTTTAAGCAGCGCATTTATCTGCGTATAAAACTCTTGGTTAGCGATACCACCCAGTAATAATATTGCTATCCCATACACAACAGCCATCGTAAGAAATACTTTTTTATGATCACCGATACTGCGGTTTACGCTGCGCGTAAATGAGATATAGCCGGGCAATGCGAGCGAGCGAGTGTAATCCCTACGTCGAGTTAAGCGAAAACTGCGGTGTGGGCGTCGTTTCATATGTGCTCGCACACGCGAATTAACAACAGAGATAGTACGATGGAAAAATGTGCCTTGTGCTGCACGAGGCGACGACTGCTTTCGCCGCTTTGCTACCATTTGTTCATATCTTTCTTCAGCCGGGCTATGCGATCTTCAAGCGGTGGATGGGTGCTGAAGAGATTTGCAATAGTACCCCCTTTGAGCGGGTTTGAGAAGAACAGATGGGCTGTTGACTGACTTTGGTGCTGCATTGGGCGAGAATGTGTTTTAAGTTTTTCAAGCGCATCGGCAAGACCTTCAGGATCCCTGGTGGTCAGTGCACCAGTGGCATCGGCTAAATATTCACGTTGCCTACTAACAGCAAACTGTATAATCGCCGCAATAATAGGGGCCAGAATAATCAACACAATACCAACAATCATAATAACTGGGTTAGCATTCGTATCTCGATTGCGATTACCGCCACCAAACCAAAACATGCGCAGCGCAATATCGGAAAGTAGCGCAACGGCACTTACCAGGCCAAACACAATCGTACTGATGCGAATGTCGTAGTTTTGGACGTGTCCCATTTCATGTGCGAGTACCGCATCCAGTTCACGGTCGTTCATAACATCAAGTAAGCCGGTAGTCACACCGACCACTGCATGCTTGGGGTCGCGGCCGGTTGCAAATGCATTTGGCGCAGGATCGTCGATGATATACACCTTCGGCATTGGCGAACCCGTCGTAATTGCCAGGTTCTCGACCGCTCTCCACAACCGAGGATTATCGCGCTTTTCGATTTCATGAGCACCCGCGCTCATAACTGCCAACTTACCTGCAATAAAATACTGAACGAGTGCATAGGTAAATGCACCACCTATCACCCAATACGTGATTGAGGTATCAGCATAGACATAACTCACCGCCCAGCCAATCGCGCTGATGACACCAATAAAAAGTGCCATAATCAGTAGCGTGTTCCGTTTGTTTGCAGCTATTGCTTTATACACAAGCGTAATACTCCTCTAGCGTGTACGGGTTATGCGATTAGAACTTTACGTCAACGGGCTTTTGGACTGACGCCAAATCATCAACTTCGAAGAATTCACGGTTATTAAAGCCAAAGACGCTCGCGACGATATTGCTTGGGAATTGTTGTGCCTTAGTGTTTAAGTCACGAACCCCACCATTATAAAATCGGCGTGCGGCTTGAATTTTATCTTCAGTATCAACGAGTTCTTGCTGTAACTGTACAAAGTTTTCGCTCGCCTTAAGGTCTGGGTAGTTTTCAGCAACCGCAAACAGGCTTTTTAACGCGCCTTCGAATTGATTTTCAGCAGCAGCCGTTTCTTTTGGCCCCTTCTTGGTTGCGTCCATCACTGCAGTGCGCGCTTCGGTAACACGTTCGAACACTTCTCGTTCGTGCTTTGCATACCCCTTCACCGCCTCAACAAGATTTGGTATTAAGTCGGCACGGCGCTTCAGCTGGACAGTGATATCACTCCATGCTTCATCAACGCGTATCTTTAGTTTTACTAGGCCGTTATATGTTGCCCACGTAAATAGTGCTGCAACCACGACGACGGCGATAAGAATCCATACAATTGTCATAACATTACCTTTCTGTTACACCCTAATGTCTCCCTTTATTATAGCATAATTACCCCATGACGTAGTGAGTGATGCGCAAAATAAAAAACCCAAGGCTAGCCTGGATTTTTTACATGGTGCGCGAGGCGGGACTCGAACCCGCACGGCTTTTGGCCCCCAGATTTTAAGTCTAGTATGTCTACCAGTTCCATCACTCGCGCTGATTGTGATGTGGAGGCACGGACGGGATTTGCACCCGTGTACACGGTTTTGCAGACCGTTGCCTAACTCCTCGGCCACCGCGCCATAGGTAGTATTATATCAAAAGAGAGCCCCGTTTGGCTCTCTATAATTTCTTGGTGCGGCGAAGAGGACTTGAACCTCCACGAGCGCAATGCTCACTAGCCCCTCAAGCTAGCGCGTCTACCAATTCCGCCACCGCCGCATAACTACTGAATTATAGCGTGACTATGGTGTTTTGTAAACCTGTTGCCCCGTCACTGTCCAGTGTTGCACATCGGCATAGCGATCCGCTGCTTCAACAAGCTGCATAGTCGGTTCAACTGACTGTGAATTATTGTTCACCACATATTCAAGACTTGATTGATAAAGTGGCACCGCCGGGGCATCCGCCTGCCACTGCTTTATAAACTGCTTGTATTTCGCTGTACGCAGTTCGATTTCCAGTCGGGACCGGGCACTAGAAAGAATAGCATCGGACGTTTCATTTTCGTAACTTGAAAAGTTAAACCCAGAAGTACTAATTTGTGATGAGTGCCAATAGGCATACACGTCAGGGTCGGCACCAATTGAAAGTTTACGCAGCAACACATCAAAATTGCGACCTTGCAGGACATCCTGTACAAAGGTTGATGCAGCTCCTGATGTATCGATAATTTCACGATCAACATTCACCCCAAATTGTTTCCACTGTGCTTCAACAAGGCTCACAACTTTTTCGTATTCACTATCTTTGGTACTGGTAATCGTAATAGAAAGTTGCTTTTTCTTTTTCGTCCACACACCATCAACCAGTTTCCAGCCCGCCTTCTTCATGAGCGACGCGGCCGTCTTTGGATTATAAGAAAGCGATGGGAGTGAGTCGCCGCCAGATAGTAAATTGTGCGTAATAGGGCCACTCAATGGTTTTACTTTATTATTAAATTCATCCCGGATTGCTGCCGTATCGGTAGCGAGCTGCAGTGCTTTACGAACATTTTTGTCTTTTAAATCTGCGTTCTGGAGATTAAAAAGTAAATACACACCGCTATCAAGTGGGAGTGAGTTAATCGTGTATCGAGACGTATCGATATCATTCAGTCGGGTTAATGGAACATCTGAAGCACCGTTCAATTGGCCGCTATTCAGCGCTTTAACCATATCGTCACTTGTCGCAAAAGTATGCAGTTCGAACCGTGCAATATGTGGTGCGCCGTTATAATAATCTTTGTTCGAGGTGAGGTGAACGACTGTACGGTTTGTTGCGACGTCGACTACCTGATAACGACGAAAGGCAAACGGCCCACTACCAACTGGCGCCTGGCTATACACACTTTCGCGTAGCGCACCTGGTTGAACGTCTTTAAGCAAATGTTCTGGCAAGATCGGGAACGTGAGCGCCTGCGGGAATGCGGCATACGGTGCTGGGAGGGTAAATTGCACGGTTAATGAATCAACTTTTTTTACTTTAACGTATGTCCAGTTCACCATGAGCGGTGAGTGCGTCAGTGGATTTTTAATCAGGTTAAGCGTAAATATAATGTCATCCGCGTTGAGGGGCCTCTTATCATGCCACGAAACATCATCGCGAATCCTAACGGTATATACCGTGTCGTCTTCGCCAATCTTCATACTGGTTGCTAAATCTTGGTGGAGTGTACCGGTGTCATCATAATTATAAAGTGATGAGAACATGAGTCGAGCAGTACTTGCTTCGCTTGCGGTTGTTGCAAATAGCGGGTTAAGCGAGCCGACACTTCCTACCACACCTTCAACATACGTCCCACCTGCAACGCGCCCCTTATCCATATAGTGTGTCTGGCCCCATAACAGCTGCACCCCAAGCGCGGCAATCATAATCCCAATCAAAAGCAACCACAGTGTAATGTGGCGCACCACGAGCCGGAAGTTGTCGATTCGACGAATAATAAAACGATGGGCGTGGCGCTGTGTTGCGCCTTCAGCTTTTTTCACACGACGTGAAATATTCTTGCGGTCGAGCCGCATTTGCTTCATTTTACGCCAACCCTGCTGATCGTCTTCCATCAAGCTCCTACAGATTTGGTAAAACGAGACCAACGAGGATTGAAAGCACAAATGTGATTGCAAGGAAGATGGTCACTTCAAACAGATTTTTATCAAGGCCGCGACGTGTCGTGTAGAGCTCACCAGAACCGCCAAATCCTGCACCAAGGCTCGCGCCACGTTGCTGTAGCAAAATCGCAACAACCATCAAAACGGCTGATCCAACTGTGATAATTTGCAGAATACTACCTAGATCCATGTTCACTCCTTGTTTGTACGTAATTTAACTCTAACGCACTACTTACAATATAGTTTACCAAACTTAATACTAATCCGGTAAGAACCGAATGCCAGAATGTCATCGAAAGTCCTGGCGCAATCTGTAGTGAGATATAAACCATTAGTCCATTAACAATAATGGTAAATAGCCCTAGGGTGAGTAAAATTGCAGGCAATGCCAAAATAATCACGATAGGCTTTAAAATTGCGTTCATAATCGAAAAGATTAATCCTGCCACCAAAAAAACGGTGATGCCGGTATCGATTCCAACCGCGGGATAGCCTGTGCCGAAGATACGTACCGCAATCCAAAGGCCAAACGAATTCAATATCCAGCGTATGATGAATGTAAAAAACTGGCGTTTCATTCTTATGTACATTATACCCTAGAATCTACAAACTTGTCGACAAGGACCCGCTGAGGTTGCGATGCCCATTCTTGGTGATTACAATGTCGTCTTCAATCCGAACACCAATTGACTCTTCAGGGATATAAATACCCGGCTCTACCGTTAAGACCATTCCCGGCTTAAAATAACGCGGCGCCCCCAGTGAATCGTGCACATCCACACCAAGCCCATGGCTCACGGCGTGCGGAAAGTACCTTCGATAGGTTGTGTCATCATCTCTATTTTTTAGTAATCCTAAATCTTGCAGCGCGTCCTTCATAATATCGTCAACCGAACTCAGATAATCCTGGATGAGGAGATCCGGCTTCAGTAACGCAATTATCCGCTGATGCGCGCGATCAACAGCGGCGTGCACCGCAATTTGACGCTTAGTGGGATTCACCGCATAGGTTCGAGTAATGTCGGCGTTGTACCCATTAACGCGTGCACCAATATCAATCACCGTCAGTTTATTTTTCGCAATCTTTCCGCTGTTTTTTACATAATGAAGCGTCGTGGCATTCACCCCATTGGCAACAATTGGCTCATAGCCGTGTTGAGCATTTTGCCGACGAAACGCATGCGTAAAGGCTGCTTCAACTTCGTATTCGTTGCGGTAATCAGCAAATTGTTCACGTACTGACGTAAAAGCTTTCGTGGTAATATCGACCGATTTTTGAATTGCCAAAATTTCCATGTCTGACTTTATAGCCCGTAGCTCGGCAAGCTCTTTTGAAATATTATGCACCGACGCAAAAATTCGCTCTAGGGTTTTATACAACCTACCGGGCGCCGGATTAATCACGAATTCATAGCTCGTTTGGTCGAGATCAAGGCTATACACCAGCGGGTGTACGCGGAGTAATTGGCGCAGTTCTCCCTCGAAATCTTTTTCTTCGATCACTGCATCCGCTCCAGCACATTTCATTGCCATTTCATCCGTCATGCCGCCGTCAAATATCTCCTGCATACGGCTCCGTGTTGGGCGCACCAATGTGACACGCTTACGCATAAAGTCAATGATTGCCCGCCACCCCGGTTCATCAATCGCGGTCAGCCACAAAAAGTTTGCTTCTTGCAAAAACGGGGCTGCCATATCAGCAGTTTGTTGCATGGCGCGGTAGCCGCTTACGACCACCAAACCACCACCGAGGCACTCTTTTAACCGAGCGCGGTTGTGTGCGGGGTCTATCATGTGGTGATAATCTTAATTTGCTTCATCTTTAAGTCTGGGCTGGAAGTGTTTCCGTATGGTCCAATAATCCTCACGTCTATATATATAACATTAGGGCCGCCATTAAAGGTACAGTCTGATGTTGTCGACCAGGTACTGAGTGGGAAGCTTTTTGCACAACCATTCAGTGTATTGCCGCTTGAATTCGTCACCGCAGTCGTTCCGTCGGCTGCATAATAATATATCGTCATGTGCCATGCAGCGTTTGGCTGGTATGTTCCCGAAGTTGATTGTTGCGCAGCATAAAAAAGGCCATTAACGGTTATCCCAGTCGGCTGATCGACCCGAATTAAACCAGAGCTTGCGTAGGTGTACTGAGTGGCGCTCCCGACCGATAGGCTTTCATCCGTAGTATTGTAACTCGCACCAGCGTTTAACAACCATGCTGAAAGTTTTGGCGCTAAATCAACCCCCCGCGGTGCTGTTGGTACACTACCGCCAAGCGTTGCAACAACCGATCCCGTGATGGGGCAAAGATAACTGCGTACTGTTTTATCATTTGTTGAACTGATCGACATTCTGACACTTGCTACTTCGGTGCTATAGCCATTTATACAGTATGCGGTACTGGACGCAGACACTAATTCAAGCACCACATGTGCGTGTGCGCTATAGCCTGCTGGGAAATTTGTTGGATAGCCGCTACCGAAATTTTTTGCATTCTTCATTGCCGATGATACGGATGTAAGCGCGCTTTTTACTTCTGTTTCAGCCGTTCGCTTACGCCAGCTCCCAAAGCCGAATATTGTCATCGCGACTAATACGCCAATTACAGCAATTACCACCAATAGTTCGACAATCGTAAACCCGCGTGTGCGCCGTATTTTCATAGCTTCACTATAGCATAACCGCTACTGGCCACCTAGGTGAGTGCGAAGGGCTGTTGCTTTCACCTTACCCACTGCCGCTTCAAGCTGTGCCGGCTCGGCTTGAACGATACCCTTTACGCTTCCAAAGGTTTTTATGAGTTTTTTACGCGTTGCCGGGCCAATACCCGGAATATCATCAAGCACGCTTTTTGTTTGCCTTTTTCGCTTCAAACTTGAATGGTAACTGACCGCAAAGCGGTGCGATTCGTCGCGAATCCGTTGCAACAACTTAATAATGTGCGTGTCATGCGGTAAATTCACCAGGCTATATTCTTTCGTTGCCATAAAATTACCGCCTAGTGCTTTTAATTGAACTGTGTTCAGTGTAGCGCCAGACGCTTTATGGTGAATAACGATTTGCTCTTCCCGCTTAGCGAGGCCAATCATCGGCACGGATTGCCCCCGTTCATCGCGGGCTTTCAGTGCAGCATCAAGCTGTCCCTTGCCTCCGTCAATCAAAAATAACTTCGGCAAGCCCCAGTCTTTAATATTCTTATCACTTAAACGCCGCAGGATTGTTTCATGCATGTTATAAAAATCGTTATTGTGTTCTTTTTTAGTCTTAAATTTACGATACTGGGCACGATCACTAATGCCATTCGTGAATACCACCATACTCGCCACTACATCACGCCCACTCATATGTGAAATATCGTAGCCTTCAATCCTTGAAGGAATTTCGAGTAACCCAAGTAGAGCCGCGAGCTCACTGAGCGCCGCGTCCTTACTGATACTCATAAACTCTTTATCACCAAACATAATACGACTTTGCAGTTCTTTGAGGTGCACTAATTTGTTGCGAATTGATGCCGCTGTTTCGAATTCCTGCTTATTTGCCGCCCGCTGCATCTCTTTTTCTAATTGGCGTGTAATGTCGTGCCTACCGCCTTCGATGTAGCGTATAAGACGACGCAAGCTCGCCTTATATTCCCGCGACGTCATGTCTGGCGCTGGGCTAAGGCGTAAATGCACGTCAAGGTCGCGACCGCGTTCTATGGGTGACTTAATGTAATAGGGAAATACTTTGCGTAAATACCGCAGCGCTTTTTTAATCGCATAACTACTAAAAAATGGGCCGATATACGTAGCACCGTCATCTGCGGGGTTGCGCGTAAACGCCACATGGGGCCACTCGCTCTTCATATCAATTCGCACGAACGTTTGTGATTTATCGTCGCGAAGTAAAATGTTGTACCGCGGTTTATACCGCTTTACCATTTCACTTTCTAAAAACAGCGCATCGAGCTCGCTTTCGGTCTCCATCCAGTCGGTATCGTAAATTTCCGCCACCAGCGCTTTTGTCTTGATATCCATGTCGCGAGACTTTTGAAAATACTGTCGAACGCGGTTTTTTAATACCGCGGCCTTCCCTACATAAATCACCTCCCCACTTTCAGATTTATGAAAATACACCCCTGGGGATTTTGGTAATGTTTTGAGCTTCTGCTCAAGTGCGCGATTCATACCAACTATTATACATTAGCAAAATGATGGTAAAATAGTGGTAATTTTTTAAAAAATATGTCAAAAAGTATTGTTAAAGAGAAAAATATGTGTCATAATTTTTATAGACCTTTGTTGAAAAACTTGGGAGAACATTTACGTCTAGAGACAGGAGAAGGAGTTGTGAATAACGACATCGTTGTCCATCGTCAAGGCGAACGCAGGGTGAGGCATAGTCTCGTCATGCGTTTTTTTGTTATCTGCATTCTGGCGATTATCGCAATCGCAAGTCGTATTGTGCTCGATATCACCTGGCTGGAAACCGGCATTGCGTGGGGTTTCGCCGTAGGGCTATATAGCTACCTACAGCTGCGACGGCCATCTGCAAATAAGCAGTATGAAAGTGACTTGAAAGCACCCACAAAAGCTAAGCCGACGCACGATTACAGCGATTTGGCACGACGTGCCGCACGTCGCGCAGGGCTGCTTCGGACCGACGTTTCGGTAGTCACCGTACTGCCATCACTCGTGCGAAAGCCAGCGAACGTCAAATACGAAGCTGGGCAATCGCCAGTGCACAACTACACTTCACCGAATAACTACCACTGGCTACTGTTTGCACGGAATATCACGCCTGTTGTTGTGCTATTCATCGGCTATTTCACGCTCACGTACGTCATGTTCGCTGCAACGACTAACTTTGCGAGCATGCCGTTTGCTCAGCCGGCCTACGCCGCGGGTGGAGTCCTCGTAACACTCATCACGCTCTACGTTATTGCTCGCGAGCGCTATCGCATTACCCACAGTGGGGTGTATGTCTACCTGGGTGAAGATGGTAACAAGCGAATCATTGTATATACGCCACATAAGCTGTTTTTCTGGTTTACTGGTGGGCACCTGATCATTCAAGCAGGTGAGGCACAGGTGTATGCGCTTGACCGGACATTCATTCAGATGATTTTCCGCGGTTCACGTCACCTCAATATTGATACGCCAAGTGGTAACGATACGTTGTCGCGTACCATCCGACACCTGAAGAATGCCCCTGAGGTTGAGCGAGCCTACCTCGGGCAAACCGACGGCGAACTTCTCCCGCACCAGCTCAACAGCTGATCCTGTCTCCAATGTAAGCAGGTGCGCACTACAGCGTGCCTGCTTACGCTATTTTTACCCGGATGCACAATTTTTGACGAATCAAAAATCTACACCCGGGCAAAAACCTGGGCTTGGAGCGAAGTCTGCTCGACGTACATTCGTGTGTGTCTTGAGCGATCCGCGCTCCATAGAACACATACCTTTACAACACAACCTGTTACAGTACGACACACCACACGCGGAAGGAGCACATAATGGCGAAGCGTGGACCTGCCCCTGCCGGGCCACCGATCGGACTGGTTGGTGAGAAGCAGACCGTGAATGAAAAGCGACGCTTCGGGGGACGCGACCGTGGTGAAAAGCCACCTGCTGAACCCGAGCGCAAGGAACTTGAAAAGCCTCAAGGGCTACTGTTTGGTAAGCGAAAGCAGCGAGCAATCGAAGCTCAGCTTGCCCACGAAGCCCGTGAAGCAAGGAGAGACTCCAATGTCGCCTTCCTTGACACGGTGTTCAACGCGAACGCAGAACCTGTCACGATTGGTGGTATGCAATACCAGTGG
This sequence comes from uncultured Candidatus Saccharibacteria bacterium, assembly GCA_963789695.1. Lineage (GTDB taxonomy): Bacteria > Patescibacteriota > Saccharimonadia > Saccharimonadales > Saccharimonadaceae > Saccharimonas. The sequence continues at coordinate 98,316 of CAWBLS010000002.1, forward strand.
GACGCCCTTACCGGCGTTATCCTCGGCCTTTACTGCCAGAAGGGTGGTGCCTCAAAGAGTGTCAGTGCAAGCACAACCGCTGCCATGGTCTCCATGTTGACGGGAGCGCCTACACTGGAACTCGCAGCCACACAGAATCCCGGAAGCGGGACGATGAAGGCTGGTATCGCCCGTTCGCAAACCCGCGACCTGCTTCAGGTCGAAGCACTGCTACTTGAACTGTCAGAGAATGGAACGAAGAAGATTGATGCAGAGGACTTCCGCAAGAAGATCCGACGCAACAAGTACGGCGTCTATGTCATTGCACAGTCTCAGCTGCCCGATGACTTCGACGGCAAGCGATTCCGATGGGTACTCCAGCAACTGCGCGGCATGTTCGCGTTTATCGTTGCTGACACGGGTAACTATCTTGGTCGCGTTGGTACTATCGAACACGAATCGGCCGTACAGGCTGACCACCTTGTGTTCACGGCGTGGACGGGTATGCCCGACTCGCCAGTGCTTATGGGTGAGACGATGGATAGCTACGTTTCGATTAACAATCCTGCGAAGCTGAGTCGCTGCACAACACTGATTAATGGTGTTCAAGGTGACATTCACTCAGATGAAGTCCGGCGCCACTGGGCATTGTTTGCTGAAGCAAAGGTCAACGACTATGGCCGCCCTATCGGTGTGCGCGATTTCCCCTACCGGGTCATCAAGCACAACGATGGCGACAAGCTATCGGGTGCTCTGCACCTGATTCCCTACGACCACTACCTCGCCACCATGGCTGTTCCCAGCCTGAGCGAGATTGCAGATGAAACGTATGATGCCTACCTGGAGTTCATCGTTGACACGATTCGTCGCGTTTGCGTTGCCAGGGGGTTGAATATGCAAATCCTCGATGCAACCATCGAGGCCGAACAGCACACTGCGTCATTCGACTATGTCGAAGCTATGCAAGCACAGTCGTTCCCGTCAGATGACGAGGACGACGACTTCCCTGCACCGACCAATCCACCGACAGAAAGGGGTCAGTCATGAAGTCCACCGCCTCAAAGATCCGCGGACGGATCCGAGCAGCCTACCTCACCCTCGGGGTGATGTTCGTCGCTCTCGTTATGTCAGCACCCGCCCAGGCCGCAACGCCTGCAGGTGTAGCAACCAAGATTCAGCCCTCGTGTCCGAAGAGGGGAACCTTCGCCGGCGTCGAAGCCTTCCTGAACGACCTGTGGGGATACGCGCAGATTGGCGCCCTGATCTTGGGCGTTATCGGCATTATCTCCCTGGGTATTGCCATCGCGGTACCGCGTATTCGTGCGTGGGCGATCGGTGTGGCACTTGGCGCTCTTGGATTCCTCCTGCTTGGAGGCGTCGCGGTGAGCGTCATCGTGTCCGTTTCCGGTTGCACCCTGTAACCATGTGCCTCCCCGGCGCCCCATCTGGGGTGCCGGGGTATGTTTTTATCGCGGACCTTAGGAAAGGAGGCGCGACATGGGCATTGGCGGCATCGTCTTTGGCTGGATTAACGAGCGACTAATTGAAGCCCAGAGCGCGCTCATCGCGTTCTTGGAAGTCTTCCTGCGACTCAGGCCCCCTGGGCCAAACACCGCAGAACAAGTGCTTTATTCCATTACATGGGGGTACGCAGACCTGCTGGCAGCGCTCGTCGCTGTCGCTGTTCTGCTTATTGCCATGTTTAATCGTGGATACTTCCGCAATTTCATTGATGCGATCGTAACACTGTTGCTTATCTCATTTGCTGGAGGAGTCCTGCTCGGTATACTGTGGAGTTTCCGCGGCATCGAAGCACAACTGATGAATTGGGCAGATTGGTACGATGAACCACCGCGTTCATCGAGCTTCTTCGAAGTTGCCATTTCAAATCCATTTGTGAGCGTGCTTGGGCTTGGGCTCATTGCGCTCCTGTGCTTTATGATTGCTGCTGGCTTTACCGCGGCAGACATGTTTTCGTTTGGCGCAAAACTGCTGTTCTTGCCATCGCTTGCACTCGTGCCGCTAGCCGACTTCTTCAGAAAGTTGTTCGGCGTGCTGCTTGCATCGATTGTGGTGGCCGACCTATTTGGGCGACCAGCAGCCATCTTCTGGCTTAACACTGGCGAATACCTAAAGAACACGTGGGACTTCGGAAGAAGCGCCCTCGGGTCATACATGGTAACTGCGGTTACTACGGCGCTCATGGCGGCATCCATCTGGATCATTGCCAAGGCTGCCTACAACGTACCCGGCAGAATTAAGGGCTGGATGAGTGGTGCGATTCGCGTTTCGAACGATGTGATGGCACGTCTGAAGCCTGGTCAAAAGGTGGATACACGTGTTACACAGGCACAGTTCGGTCGGTCATTTACCGACCAGCCAGTGCCAGTCGTTGTGAAGCGACCGCAGCAAACGTATGCATCAAAGATGACCCACCTCGCAGTCGATAGAGTCTCAACCGCAACCAAGGCTGCAGCCGCCGCCTACGGTGGCGTTGCAGGCGGCGTTGTGGGAAGCGCTGCTGTCGACTCAGTCTCGGGTAAGATTAAGCGTAAAACGGATAGAACGAAGGGGTGAGATAGTTGGACACACATGAGCGCCCGTCGCAATACCTGTACATGCCCGGCCGTCTCACGCGCCAGCTGCAAAACCTGACTCAGTGGGATGTCTTTGCAATGTTCATACTCGGTTTGCCGGTTGCTATCGGTACAGCCTTTTACGGCATATATGGATTCGGCATCGCCATGATCATCTTCGCGATGTTCATGGACCAAGGCGACTACGTGCGTCACTACGACTACGTATTCATTCAGTCTCCACGCTCGATGTTCATTCGAGTTGTCAAAAAGGGACGTTTCTGGAAGGTCAACGTGTCTCGCAAGAGCCCGTTGCACCACGAGATCAAAACGCTTCCTGAAAAGGATTATGCGCTTACCCACCACGACAACCGTCTCGACACCGTAAGCTTCACGCTCACGGGAAGCGGCTCGCCGTTCATGTCGATGGATGATGATGAGATGCGTGAGTTTCTGGCCCGCCTAGAAACGGACTATACCGCGCTTATTTCGAAGCACGATCTATCGGTCACGATTGGGTCAGTGGTTCGTCTGCGTGATTGGGATGACCACAAGTACCGCGAGTTCTGCCACAGCGCGTACCTGATTGACACCCTTATCCCCACCGCCCTCGTGCGTTGGAGGCAGGGTATCTTGACGGGACCGATGACGGAAGAGGAGCAGGCCGATCTTGAAGCCTATCTTGACGGGGAAGCCCTGATTGATGCCTACAAGGAAGCCGGCGCCCGCGACATCGTGATGGCGGTTGTCATCACTGTCAGCCGCAAGCTGTCGATTGGCCGGAAACAGCCGCTGTATAGTGACGGCGATCTCACCGATGTCATCGTTGAGGTAGCTGAAGACGCGGCACGACGACTGGAGCGCGCTGGTATCAGCGACGTCTCTATCATGAAGACAGAGGAAGCTCAGCAGTTCTACCACGAAGGCTGGAACCACGACCCTGCGTCGCTTGCTGTATTCCGTGAAAAGATGCGCACCAACCGACTCGAGCCTGGTGGCCACTGGCCGCAGGAGAGCATCTACGGTACCACGTCTCACGTCACCATGGACGATAAAAACATCCATGGCCTCATCCGCGTGGTTGGCACACCCGAAACGGTTACGCCGCTACACATGCAGCAAATCTATAGTGTGCCAGCAACGGCACCCACCATCACACAGCTCACCCACAGCTTCACGGCTCGCGGTGAGCTCGCCTACTACGGCTTCATGATCGACAGTGTCGATGCAGTCCGTGGCATCCTGGGTGGTGGTCGCGATAAGGCACGAGGCAGTCGGAAGCGTGAGCAGCGCATCGAGCGTGAGCAGTTCGCTGACACGACGCCGCGTCGTGCACTGTTCGACATCTACATCGATGTCGCTGCGGGTGACATTGCAACGTGGAAGAAGGAAATGAAGGCTGTGCTGGACTTTCTGGAATCGTGCGACATCACCGCTAGGCAGGTCGTTGCCCCCGAGACCATTCTCCACGAGAAGGTCTGGCAGGTGCTGACCGGCGTACAGTAACAGTGTGTACTAGGTACCTTACAGTGCCACCCACTCGCTCCAACCAGAGCGAGTGGGTGGCCACACTTTTCAGACATGGTATTAATGTACTTAATGCTATCTCTGAGGCGTGTGTACACCACCACCTCATGTAAATTGACAATTTTATTCGTTCAAACAACCGACGGGAGGAAAACGATGTCTGTTTCGCGTGGTCGAACCATGTCTGGCACTGTTGCCAGCGCTACGGCTACCATGCCATATGTACGCTCTCCGCTTGTCTACCTCACGGGCCTACCGGCCGGTCTTGAGTCACGATTCAAGACACTGGTTCAGATTGATCCGCACGGCGGTAAGGCAAGTGACCGCACGTTCTCGCAGCGAGTTGCTGTTCAGGGACAGGTAAACACCGGTAAGTCAGCGCTGATGAAGCGCTTGATGCGCAGTGCCTACCGCATGAAGGCAGTGGACAATGTCGAAGGATTTGAGACTGGTGGAGATCTCATTGTCGTTCCGGCGCGTTCGTTCATTATCGATCGCAAGATGGGTGAATACTCCGCGCTCGTTCGATTGCTAGGCGGAAACGTGCTGCACTACAGGCCAGCCAAGCAGTTCAATCTGTTTGGATTTGGTATGAGTGCGCCGCACATGGCCGATCTTGCAATCGAAGCTGCCGAAATGGCCCGCCGTGACGGTGTGCTGACTGGCTACATGCCGCTCGCCATCACGATGGCAATCGAGAAGATGGTCCGCGAGGGCCAGCCGTACTCAATGGAGCGTGCCGTTGACATATGTGTTGGGCTGACAGGTGTTGACCTGGCCGAATACTTCGGTGTCGCGCCAACGAGCGAAATTGGCACCCTGCTCGATGATCAGCACCACGAAGCATGGACGACCGAGCGTCGACTGCAAGAACGCCTGGCCCCCTACCGGGCTGAGCGTGTTGGCAATATCAACCTGGAAAACTTCCTGGATGACGCCGGCAAGGCAGCGGCGGCTCTGAAAGCAATCCTTGGTGACGCGTTTGGTGGAATTATTGGTGGCGAAGGCGATATGCGAAGTGACTTCACTGCGCGTGTCACGTCACTGATTCACGACACCACCAGCCCGAAGGCAATGGATTTGATTGAGGGAACGCACCAGAAGGTTCGCCTGATGGCGCAGTACTACCCCGAATATCTCATCTTCATGCCTCACTACGAGTTCACTGATGAAGGACACCGCGACCGAAGTGCGCAGTACCTGCGATTCGAATCGGAAACGGCACGCGCGATGCGTGCCTTCCACACCGCAAAGTTCGATGCAACCCAGTACGAGAGCGTCGACGACCTGATGGTCGCCGGCAGCCCTGAGATGCAAGCCTACGTGAAGGGTGTGCGCAACGCAACTGCTGTCAACGTCATGTTCGCCATGCCGTACAGCGAAGAGATGCGTGAATACATCCTTGACCTTGGCTTCAGTAACTACGAAGCGACGTCGATTATGAACCTGCCAAATTACCGAGCAGTGATGAAGGTGAATGGTAAGCGAACCAGCACATTCTTCGACACCGTGCTGACAACTGTTGACCAGCGAGTCACATACACCAACCAGCAAACCGATAAGATGATGGCTGTTCGTACCCCCGCCGAGCAGGACCCCGAGTTCCGCAGGCGTTGGGCTATTATGGACAATCGCCCCATCCCTGAAGAGCTGAGAGGAGCGTGACGCACCATGCCACGATCTAGAGCAACCTGGGTTGCGTGGGTGGTGCTGCTCGCTGTCGTGATTGGTGTTGCGGCGTGGCTGTTTATGCGAGGTGGCGACACCTCGCAGCAGCCCACCGCCACACCCACGTTAGCGACAACCACAAGCGCCCCCCCTTCTACTACACCGTCAGCGCCCACACCGTCGGTAACGGTTGATAAGAAAAGTCAGTGCACTCAGGACGAAGCCGTCCTGCTAGAGCGCATGACTGGCTTTGTGAAGGAGTGGTACCTGCTACTGCCCAGCGAAAGAACAACCGAATCCAAGCTGAAGCGGCTGCAGCCGTACCTTACTGATGGGTTTATCGCCCGGCGACCGTTTACGGTCATGAGTGATACCCCGCCCGACCAATGGCGCATCGATCAAAGTATCACCATGAAGGGTGAACTGGTTGACGAAGCAACTGTTGTCTGCACGCCGGGCTACCCGGATGTAGCGACAGTCGTTGGCACAGTTTCAACCTGGCAGGAAGATGGAAACAGCAACCCCATTGATTCGTCAGGACTCCGTGAAGCCATCAGTGCAACCTGGTGGTATGTCGACGGCGAGTGGCGCGTCAACGCGGTAGAGAACTGAGGTGATCTGACATGGAGCAGCACCGATCACGTGGCTGGCTATACCTAGTCGTTGCGCTTGTCGTGCTGCTCGTGCTGTCGATTTTCGGCATTGCAACGATCAGCACAATTGGCATCAGTTGTGAATCATCGTCGAAGGTAACGTCTGCGCAAGTATCGGTTACCACCGAAGGTATCACCGTTCGCGGCGAGCCCCTCGATGAAGAGCAGACAAACATTGCCGAGCAAATCATCGGCATTGGCCAGAAACGCGGTTTCTCGACCAGTGACATCGAGATTGCTATCATGGTGGCCTACCAGGAATCCGGTATTCGTAACCTCCGTTACGGCGACCGCGACTCACTGGGGGTCTACCAGCAGCGACCAAGTGTGAAGGTATGGGGCACGGCAGAAGAAATTCTGAACGTTCCCCACGCCATCAACGCGTTCTACGATGCACTCGAGCAAATCGATGACCGCGAGAATAAGTCGTACCTCGACATTGCTCTCGCGGTTCAGCGGCCAAGCGAGGCTGCTTATAAGGACAACCCCGCTAACCGGTTCATGGACTGGCTCCCGCTCGCGAAGGCGCTGGTTAACGGCGTCATTAAGGGCACTGAGACCGTAAAGGATGTCGCATCTGATGTGGTATGTAAAACGCAGGATTTGATTGCTCAGGCAACCGGCACGAACATCCCGCTCGGTCCGCCAGGTGACTGCCCGGCTGGCGCTGATGCTGGCACAGGTCAAGGCCCCCATGGTGAAACCCTGCAGCTATGTAATGTGAACGGGATCATCATGGAAGCGGGCGTAAGCGCCAACTTCCAGGCAATGCTGCGTGCTGCTGCCGCTGAAGGCATCGAACTAAGCGGGAGTGGTTATCGAAGCCACGCTTCACAGATTGCGCTGCGTAAGCAGAACTGCGGTACGTCGTCGTATGCGATTTACCAAATGCCCTCGAGCGCCTGCTCGCCATCAACGGCCATTCCCGGCGAATCCCGGCACGAACTGGGACGAGCCGCTGACCTACGGTGGAACGGTGCAGCGATTACCTCCCACTCCAGCCCCGCCTGGCAGGTGCTTAACCGGATTGCAAAACGATTCGGCTTCGGCAACCTCCCAAGCGAACCTTGGCACTGGGATGATGTCCATTAGTTGGAATGTTTGAATGATGATTGTTTACCCACCCCAACACTGCGCGTACACGCGCGTGGAGGGGTGGTATTTTTTTTGGATGAATTTATACTAAATATACTATGCCAACCCATGCCGAACACACACTTCAACAAAACGATCCTCTACTCGGCCAGGTAATCCGCACCAACGGGTCACTTCCCATCACTGCACGTTCGAACGGATATTTTTATGATTTAACCGACGCGATCGTTAGTCAACAGCTATCGGTAAAAGCAGCCGCCACAATCTTTCATCGTGTTAAAGAAGCTACCGGCATTGTGCCAGAACGAATTGCGGCACTCGATGAGGCCGACCTACGCAAACTGGGGTTATCGCGACAAAAAATTAGTTATCTCAAAGACCTTGCTCAGCATTTTATTGATAATCCGGGCGTGTATGACCACCTCGAATCACTTAGTGATGAAGAAATAATCAAAGAGCTCACCGCTGTGCGCGGTATTGGTACATGGACAGCCCAAATGTTTCTACTATTCGCGCTGGGCCGTGAAGACATATTCGCCCCAGATGACCTTGGCCTTGTGAATGCCGTAATGCAATTATATGGGTTTCGTGAAAAGCCATCAAAAGCGGAGCTCGAAGTAATCAGCGAAAAGTGGGCACCCTATCGCTCGACGGCTAGTCTGCATTTATGGAAGATGCGTGATACAAAACCGCTCTAAACAAGCGGCGAAAGCTCTGCTTCAAGCGCTGCGGCTGGGCGCATACCCACCATTTCTTTAACTACCTTGCCATCTTTAAATACTTGCATATTAGGAATACCCCGCACACCGTACTGCTCAGCAAGCGCCATGTTTTCTGGCGATTCTTCAATATTTACTTTTACCACGTCAAGTTTGTCATCCATCTTGCTGCTGATTGTTTCAAGTGCTGGCGCCATCATGCGGCACGGCATGCACCACGCTGCCCAAAAATCTACCAGCACTACCTTGTCACTTTTTAGTACTGTTTTTTCGAACTCCGCTGCTGTCTTTGTATTATGTAATGCCATAGTTACTCCTTTATCGTAGACAGGTGTGGCAACCGCCACTAATTACTAATCCCCCACTTACCTTACAGTTACCCAGCTCATACTGAATTAATGCTCGGCATGATTGCGGCACAATTAAGTCGCGCAAGTTGCCGCATGCGTTGCACACAAAATGGTCATGATCGTTAAGGTTACTATCAAACCTAAGCGATCCATCTGCCGCATTGGGCGCGAGGCGTATATTACCATCTTCAAGTAGGCGCTGCGTGATGCGGTGGACAGTTGTATCACTCACGCTAGGATATTCACGGCGTAAAACTTCGGCAATTTCAGCATTCGTGCCATGCCCAAGTTCCTTTATAATGCCGTGCACTTTTTGCGAATACTTCGTAGTGCGGCGCTGCAAGGTTGTCATATTATAATTGTAAACTATTTACATTAAATCTTCAATGGCGCACCTACCAAAAAACCCCTGCTTCACTTGGTGTGAAGTCAAGGGTTCTATGGTAACCTACCGTGTTATTCGCTAGCTTTTTCGTCTGATGATTCACCTTCGGCGGCTTCTTCGTTCACAGCTTCTTCTTCGCCATGTTCGCTTTCTACCTCGGACTCATCTTCTGCGCTACCAGCTGCAGCTTCATTAGCGGCCTGCAAGGCTGCCGGTTCCCAAACACTCGCAATCATTTGATCGGTGAGTTTTGGCTTTTCAGCTTCGTCATCATCTTGTTCTGCATGGCCAGTTTCATGTTCAACAAATGTCACGCCTTCTGGCAGTGTAATATCACCTACAGTCAGGCGATCGCCCTCGGCTGCAAGGTTAAGTACTGAAACTTCAAGTGCTTCAGGTAGCTCCATTGGTAGGGCCTTCACTTCAACGCGGTCAAGCGTCTGGAGCACCACAAGCCCAGCCTTTTCAGCCGCGCTATCGCCAGAGCCTACCAAATGAATCGGCACGGTTGTAACAACTGGTTCATCTGCCTTGACGGCGTGGAATGATACATGACGCACCACACCATGCTTGGTTGGGTCGAAATCAACTTTCTTAATCATCGCAATACGGCGTTTCGCACCAGTGAGGTGGACTGGTGTCTGGCGACCAGCGGCTGATACAACCTTGCGTACTTCTTGAGCGTCTGCCTGTATGCTCACTGGGTCCATACCTGGCCCATATACAACACCTGGCACAAGGCCTTCGCGGCGCAGTACTGCAACTTTTTTGCCATGAACATCACGTTCAACAATCTTAAGGGTAATTTTATCTCCCATACTTCTCCTTTCGGATACCTTTTCGGAGGTAAATTAATTAACCCTACTATTATACCACACGTGCTATACTGGAGGGTAATGGAAGCACTTATTCACCTCATTACAGGCCTTGGTATTCTTGCCATTTTATTTGTTATTTACGCGGAATCCGGACTATTAATTGGATTCTTTTTGCCCGGCGATAGCTTGCTATTTGCAGCGGGCTTTTTATTCCAACAAGGCATTTTACCAGGTTCGATTCCTATTCCCGTACACCTGTTTGCGTTCCTCTTATTCATCGCTGCTGCTGCCGGCCAAAGCACAGGATATCTTTTCGGCAAAAAAATCGGTCGCAAATTATTCGAGCGTAAAAATTCCCGCTTGTTCCGTAAAGAAAATTTAGTGCGCACGGAACAATTCTATGATAAATACGGTGCGATTGCGATATCGCTTGCCTGCTATGTGCCAATCATTCGTACATTTGTACCAATTGTCGCCGGTGTAAGCAAATTAACCTACCGTCAATTCTTGCCCTTTAGCCTACTGGGTACGCTCACCTGGACATTTGCCTTTACCTACCTCGGGTACTTTGCCGGGGCGTGGCTGCAACAGGCTGGCATCAACATCGAAATTGCTGCCATTATCATTATTCTGCTTTCCATTAGCCCCATGCTTTATCATGCACTCAAAGACAAACAGCGCCGCCGCAATCTCTGGGTAGCAACAAAACGTGAAGTACGGATTCTCCTTAGTAGAAAGCGCTCGTAGCTAAAGAAGTGATTTTAGGTATTTCCCCGTAAAGCTTGCGGGAACTTTTGTTATGGCTTCTGGCGTGCCAGCTGCAACAACTTGCCCACCACCTTGGCCGCCTTCAGGGCCCATATCAACAATGTGATCTGCACACTTTATGACTTCCAAGTTATGCTCAATCACAATCATGCTATTTCCACCCTCAACCAGTTGTTGTAAAATTTCGAGCAGCTTTTTCACGTCAGCACTATGCAGACCCGTCGTCGGTTCATCAAGAATATACAGCGTTTTACCGGTGCTGCGTCGGCTCAATTCAGTCGCTAACTTAATACGCTGCGCCTCGCCGCCACTAAAGGTAGTGGCCGGTTGACCAAGCTTGATATAGCCGAGGCCCACTTCGTTAAGCGTCACAAGCTTACGGGCAATACTTGGCACGTTTTCAAAAAATTCAGCCGCTTGTTCTACGGTCATATCAAGGACATCGGCGATTGTTTTACCCTTATATTGAATTTCAAGCGCTTCACGGTTATAACGGCGCCCCTTACATTCATCACAGGTGACATAAACATCGGGTAAAAAGTGCATTTCGATTTTAATCACGCCGTCGCCCTGACAATTTTCACAGCGACCACCCTTTACATTGAAACTAAACCGACCGGCTTTATAGCCACGAACATTTGCTTCTGGAGTATTTGCAAATAGCTCACGAATCGGCGTAAACACACCGGTATAGGTGGCTGGGTTGCTTCGTGGTGTACGGCCAATTGCTGATTGGTCAATCACGATCGCTTTATCAAGTTTACTAATACCGTCGATAGCATCATGCGCACCAGGAACGGCCTGCGCTCGGTGAAGGCGTGCCGAAAGCTCTTTGGCTAAGATATCATTTACGAGCGTACTCTTACCACTGCCACTGACGCCACTTACCACCGTAAAGACACCGAGTGGAAAGCTCACATCGATATTTTTCAGGTTGTTTTCTTTCGCACCGCGTACCACTAATTCGTGATCTTTTGTAATGCTGCGTCGCTTCTTAGGCAGAGGGATAGACTCGGTGCCTGCTAAGTAACGCCCTGTCACACTGTCAGTATTTTTAGCGACTTCAGCGGGCGTACCCGCCGCCACAACCGTACCACCATGAACCCCAGCACCGGGGCCAATATCAACTAAATAGTCAGCCTGGCGAATCGTATCTTCATCGTGCTCTACCACCAACACTGAGTTGCCGATATCGCGCAGGTGCTTAAGGGTCGCAATCAATCGGTCATTGTCGCGTTGGTGTAGCCCGATTGATGGTTCATCAAGTACGTATAGTACGCCTTGCAAACCACTCCCAATTTGTGTTGCTAGGCGGATACGCTGCGCTTCACCACCGCTCAATGTGTTAGCAGCGCGGCCTAATTCAAGGTAGCCAAGGCCAACGTTTTGCATAAAGCCAAGCCGTGCACAAATTTCTTTCATGATTGGTTTTGCAATCATCGACTCGTCGTCGTTAAAGTTAAATGCATCAAACGCCTCAATCGCGTTATCAACATCAAGATTCGTAATATCCATAATGTTAAGCCCATGTACTGTAACCGCCAGCACCACCGGCTTCAGCCTCGCGCCATTACAGGCGTGGCATTTGCGTTCACGCATAAAGCGTTCGATGTCTTTTCGCATAAACTCAGAATCGGTTTCAAGGTGGCGTCGTTCAAGGTTAGGAATTACCCCTTCGTACGTTGAATCGTAGTAGCGATTGCCGTTTAGGTGGATACGATATTTTTGCTCACCCGTACCATAAAGTACTTTATCTAAATCTTCCTGGCGAAGTTCGCGCACTGGTACCGATACACTAAATCCATGCGCCTCGGCAACGGCAGCTAAGTCGCTTCATATACCAAGCATCATTATTTACTCGGTTATACGGGCGTATCGCTCCCTCAGAAATCGTCAGGTTAGGGTTAAAGACGAGGTCAGGGTCAATTTCAAGGCGCGATCCAAGGCCGGTACATACCGGACAGGCACCTTGTGGCGAATTAAAGCTAAATAGTCGTGGTTCGAGTTCTGGAATATCTTCACCCGGGTGATCAACACAGGCATAGCGCTGTGAAAAGGTGTGAATTTCATTCGTATCAGCATCAAGTAAATGCACGACACCGCCAGCAAGTTCTAGGGACTGCTCTACCGATTGCGTGACACGGCTCACAACGTCAGCTTTTAGCACAAGGCGATCAACCACGATTTCAATATCATGCTTGTAGCTTTTTTGTAATTCCGGGAATTCATCAAGCGCATATACCACTCCGTCAACCCGTGCACGAGCAAAGCCACCACGCGCATATTGCTCAGGGATATGCGCAAACTCACCTTTCTTTTGCGCAACAATGGGCGCGAGCACCATCACTTTTTTACCTTCGGGTAACTTCATAATTTCATCGATAATCGCCTGTGATGTGCGTCGATGCACTGCCTTACCACAAATTGGACAATGCGGTGTGCCAATCCGCGCAAAAAGAAGTCGCAAGTAATCGTAAATTTCAGTTACCGTCGCGACCGTACTGCGCGGGTTGCGGCTTGTGGATTTTTGGTCGATACTGATCGCTGGTGAAAGCCCGTCAATGCTATCAACATCAGGCTTGTCCATTATTCCAAGGAATTGCCGTGCGTAACTACTGAGGCTTTCAACATAGCGGCGCTGGCCTTCAGCATAAATGGTATCAAACACTAAGCTTGACTTACCGCTCCCCGATAACCCCGTGACTACCACAAACTGGTCGCGTGGAATTGAAACGTCCACGTCCTTTAGGTTATGCTCCCTGGCTCCTTGAACTTTTATTACTTCTGACATGACATAGTATTGTAGCAAAAATCACCCACTTTTTCTAGTACCCAACCGCTACCACCCACTGCACGCAATAGTATTGACTAATTTAATAATCTGTGATATAGTAAACAGATAATTATTTGTACAGGTTTTTGAGGAAGCGTAGCATGAAACAACGGGTTATCATCGGTATCGTCGTATTCACCATCTTGGTGGTTTTACCATCAAGCCATTTTGTGAACCTTTTGCTCAACTTCTTCTTGGCTGGCGTTCTGCCTGGCACGCAAGTGCGGCTCCCCTTCTGGGTAATGATGGCGGCCTATAGCCTCGTTGCCGCAGCGATCATCGCCCGCCACGTTGAGAAAATTCTCATTGCACGTCACCATAGACAAATAGCGAACGTTCAGCAAGAACGCCCTGCGCTTCCACGTCGCCGTTACAACCAAGCTACCAATTAGTCTTCAACCGGCACAACCGATTCAGCCCATAGCTGCAGTTCCTGTAACAGGAACTGTTTTTCGTCATCGCCTGTGCTCGCGAGCCGCTGTAAGCTTTTTAAGAAGCCTGGCAATTGGCTCTTCACACGGTTTGCACGCCATACTTCCCACTGCGTGCTTTCAGATTCACTAAGGGCGCGCGGGAAGCTACGCGCTTTATAGTGTAATAGTAATTCAGGTAACCGTTCGTCAATAAACTGCGGGTTAAAGTCAGCTAACGCATGCTCATCGGCATTACGCACCGCCTCAATACGGATTTTATCCTGGTCGCTCACAAACCCATCGTATAACTGCGCTTCAGGCTCTTTTGCAGCCGGATATTCTGGGCGATTTTCATACAGCGAGCGGATGTTTTCGGCAAAAGCCGGCGTAGCCAACAGGGCTTTTTTGTGGCGTTCAATCGTTTTGATATCAAGCCCAATGTTTGCCCACCCGTTTGCTTGCTCTAACACACCTAGCGGTGCCACAGCTGGTGAGCGGTTATATTGCATTTCTTTTACTGGCAGCGGCATAAACCCTTCTTTTTTACGCTCTTCGTATGGCGCAAATAATCTATCGGCAAGCTCTTTACTACTTAACCCAACAAATGGTGTGGGGTCGTGGCGTAGATCGTACACAATTACATTGCCGTTACGCCCAGCCGTCAGGGGAAACGCAACGGTTGTTTTGCCGTACTGTCCGTCATAACGCCCACTGGTATAGACGAATGGTTGTTTCACATCAAGGTTTACCAGTTCCATGACCTTTTTCTTATCGCGCATTGCAAAGAGATAGGCAAACAACTGTGGTTGTTTTGACTGTATTAATTTGGCGACATCAATCAAGGCATTCACGTCACTTAACGCATCGTGTGCATCTTCATGGCTAATGCCATTTGCCTTCGTAAGCAGCTCGAGCCTATTTGTCGCCTTCCCCTCTGCATCAACTGGCCATTCAATTCCCTCAGGGCGAAGCGCCCGTGTCATGCGGACAACGTCTAACATATCCCAACGCGAACGTCGTTCACTCCACGCCCATTCATACGGATCAAAGAAATTGCGCCATAACAAATGCCGCACAAACTCATCATCAAAGCGGATATTATTAAAGCCAACCGCTACTGTTCCCGGGGTAAAGACTTCATCCATTAACAGCCGCGAAAACTCCGCCTCAGAATAGCCTTCATCGCGAGTTTTTTGCGGAGTAATTCCGGTCACCATAATTGCCTCAGGGCTTGGTAATGTATCATCAGGTAGCGCTACTAATATATTCATCGGTTCGCCAATTGGGTTCATGTCCATATCGGTTCGCTGACCGGCAAACTGCATAATTCGATCGCTGCGCGCCGATAACCCACTCGTTTCAAGGTCATAAAAAAAGAGTGTTTGCTTAGGCATGGGCCGCTCCTTGCGGGTAGCCTTCTATTCGTGCGCGCATACCTTCAATTGCTACCTGCATGTCATCATCACAAAATTTCGGGTAAAGCTCTTTTGTTTGTTCTAACACAATTGCCGTGTAGTCAGCCAGTTGCTCACACGCTTCATCAAGCGCGGGTCCCTCGCTCGAAAGAAACACCCTTAGTAAAAACTCCAAGTGCTCATCTTCTTGAATCGCCATAATATGGAGTTGTCGTTCGACTGGCCGCGCAAACGACTCATCATCCAGTGCGTCACCTAGAAGCTCTTGGAATGTGTGTAGATCGCGGCCGTGTTCACTCATATACCCGATTATACACGCGTGGTCTTTCCCCAACAAAAAACACCCTCACAATTAGGGGTGTGTGTATTCCATATCAGGTAGCAAAATGTGTCGTGCGGTCGCGCCGAGAGAGGAGTCCGTCCCCTTTCGGCGCGACCGCGAGCCGGCATCTGGCGGTCCACCCCATTATTTTGTTAGCGCCTGGGGTATGGCGCTCAAGCTAAGTAGAGTTGAGTGATCAACTCCGCCTCACTTTCTTCTCCATGGGTGGAGTACGTGGTTTACCCATTCGAGCCCGCGATGGCTCGCCGTAATGGGCATGTAATCGCTCGACCACGTCTTATTCCGAACGATAGCGCTTGGTGCGGGGCGCGCCAGGGCCCCTATGCTTAGACGAACCCGGCTGTGAACCAGCTGGGTCGCCGCGTGCGGTGCCATGCTCGGTCATGACGCAAGCCAACCAACCGAGTGTCGGTCGCCTGGGTCCAATAGGGGCTCGTGTAGCCCGCGAGCAGCAGCACGGCGGTGGTGCCGAAGAGCCAACCTAGCAGGAATGAAATAGCCTTCACCTCCCTTCTGATCTACAGACTATCGGTGTCGGTCCCGAGCCATCATCGACATGTTGTGTTGGCGACGCTGACCCTCCGGGGGTTCGGGCTTATTGTTATATTCTGCCCCGGATAACAACCTACAACCTATGGGTTCTAGGCCAGTATCCAGGGCAGCTATTCTGCACTGTTAGCTACCTGATATGGGAAAAAGCGCCTCTTTGCAATGAAAAAGGTGTAGAAGCATAATAACACTAATTATGCTTTTTGTCAATAAGATTACCGGTATTATTGTTCAGTTAAGGTGAATGGTTCACTCGTGCCAATCACAACGATACTCTCACCTGTCGCCCCCTGCCGGGCTAATTCATGGGCGATACCGAATCGCCGCAAAATATCACGCAGGCGGTTTACGCTATCGAATTGGTCGAAATTAGTACGGCGTGCAAATTTTTCGATTTTTTCACCACTTACTCGGTACACGTGCTCTTCCTTATCAAACTGGACATCCCAGCGTACATCCAACGCGTCCTCACCCAGTGTAATACGCGGCACATCGCCCTGCTCGTCTACCTCGTCGTCCCGTTCCTTTGCCGCCGCTCGTTCGATTTCCACCATATGCTTCAGCGCTCGCAGCACATCGGTCACGCCTTTATGCGCCTGTGATGAAATAGCAAATATCTGCGTATCCTTTGGAACTACCTTCTTCAATGCATCAATCTGCATGGTAATTAATTCGTCATCGAGTCCTTCGGTTTTCGTTAGCGCCACCACTTCCGGGCGATCTTCAAGTTCGCTGCGGTACTGTGAAAGCTCGCTACGGATTGTCTGATAACTTTCGGCAACATCATCACTATAGGTATCAATCAGGTGCAGCAACACAGCGGTGCGTTCCACGTGGCGTAGAAATGCATCACCCAACCCTTTACCTTCACTGGCACCCTCAATCAATCCAGGGATATCCGCAATCAGTACACTTGCGCCATCAACATCTGCCACGCCCAGGTGCGGAACAAGGGTGGTAAACGGATAATCAGCCACTTCGGGTCGTGCATTACTCACAACCGAAAGAAAGGTCGACTTACCGGCATTCGGAAAACCGACCAACCCAACATCCGCCAACAGCTTTAGTTCTAGTTCTGCTTCAAAACTCTCGCCGTCTTCGCCAAGTTCGGCAATTCGAGGTGCCTGGCGGGTACTCGAAGTAAAGTGGGCATTTCCAAAACCACCATCGCCACCCTTAGCAACAACTACTTCCTCGCCGTTTTCAGTCAAGTCTGCGATCACCGTGCCATCGCGGCGCACGACTGTGCCCATGGGGACCTTTACGTAAAGTGGTTTCCCGGAGCGGCCCGCGCGCTTTCGCTTGCTACCGGCTTTACCAGGCTCAGCTTTTAACTCAGGTTTATAGCGAAAATCAAGCAATGTGTTCAAGTTTTCAGTGGCGACAAAAATAACATCACCACCACGACCTCCATCGCCACCGTCGGGGCCACCCTTTTCGACATAAATCTCATGACGAAAACTGACGGCACCGTCGCCGCCCTTACCTGCCTGTACTAGTACTTTCGCGGTATCAACAAACATATTTCTCTTATGAGTATATCAAAAATGCCCCATATTTGACAGGGGCATTTAAGTATTTTCAAACTAGTTTTAGTGGATGTAGCGGTAATAGCCGCTCGTTGCTTCGCTCCACGAAATCGAACCGCGAGCAATACGGGCAAACCCACCACCGAATCGGTATCCGTTCATTTCACTGATAACAATCGATTTACCAGGAATGACTGATTCAACGATTGCAACGTGGCCATATCCACCGCCGTTTTGCATTACAGCACCGGCGCTTGGTGTTCCATCAACGCGGAAACCAGATGCGGCTGCGTAATACGCCCAGGTATTTGCGTTACCCCAGTTACCGCCAATCGGCATACCAAGCTGCTGGCGACGCTCGTAGGCATACCAGGTACAGTTACCCCATGCATAGCGGTTGCCGCTCGTCATGGTGAAGTTGACTGGCGTACTAGAACCCGTGCCAGAGTTATAACCTGAATTATAAGTATTCGTCGTCGGTGCTACGTAGCCTGGGCGCTGTGAAGCAGGAAGGTTGCCGCCAGGAATAATAATCTTCTTACCAGCCGAAGGAAGGCCACTCAATTCGAGGTCGTTATAGGCAATGATACTTGCCTTATCAGCCCGATAGGTTGAAGCAATTTTATCAACCGTGTCGCCTGAACGTACGGTGTAGATAACACCATCCACGGGCGGAATCGTTAAGATCTTGCCTGGTTCTAGTGTGTCATCAGTTAAATCGTTAGCCCATTTAATAGTGGTTGCTGACACACCAAATTTGTTAGCGACCGATTGTACGGTGTCGCCAGATTTTGCCTTGTACTTCTGCGATGCGCGCGTATCAGCACCTGGCTGTACAATTTGCGGCTTTGTTGTTGTGTCGGTATCGGTTTGCGCTAACGTACTTTCAGCGGCAAGTGACTGCGATAGGTTAGTAACGTTATTAGTAACCGGCAAGTCGGTACTTTCAGCAATGGTTGCTGCCACGTCGGTGGCGACAAGCTTATCAACCGATCCGGCAACAGGAGTTGATGCATTAGATTGCACAGCGTTAGAGTCAGTTGCAACAGCATTTGTCAGCGGCGTCACAGCGTCGTCTTTTACTGGTGGGTGGTAGCCGATAGCCACAATCACAACCACAAGCAAAAATACGCCAAAGTATGACGCAAGCGCAGCTCCAGATGAGCCGAAAGATTTACCAGAGCGACGATGTCGACCCTGATTGGATAATTGTATCGTTGGCGCCTGAGATGAACTCAAGCTAACCTGAGATTTGCGGATAATCGTTCTCCTCGTCTCCATTACTGAAAACGCGTCTACCCTACTTTGTCTTACTCTCCCTTTTCAGGAAGAAAGAGCACACATGTCGACCAAAATTTAGTTGATATTACTTATTTAAAAAGAGTAATTCGGTGCTCGTACGACATTTCAAGGTAGGCTCATTAGTACTTCTGCATATCCCACTCGCAAACGCTGTTACCACTAGGGTTACATGCGCTGCAAAATGTGCTAATGCGCTTGTAGTATTGTACCAGACTATCATCAATATTGTCAAGCATTTCTGTTATGCTTCTACCCCTGTTATCTACAGTTCAAAACACAGCTTTTTACAGTATTTTTCGATATTTTTTTCATGCTCGGCCTGAGTCTTGGCGGTATAGAGGTTACCATCGTCGCCAGCGATGAAGTAGAGATAATCATCACCAGGGGCGGGATTAGCCACAGCTTTTAAGGCACCAATCCCCGGACTAGCAATTGGCCCGGGCGGCAAACCCTTGTTGATACGAGTATTGTATGGCGATTTTACCGTTACTGATGGCTTCACGCCGAGTTTATCAGCCGCATAGTAAAAGGTTACATCAGACCCAAGCGGCATATCGAGTTTCAATCGTGTCAGAAAGATCTGTGCGACCCGCTGTTGCTCTTTGTAGCAGTTTTCGTCGTCACTTTGGCAGCCAAGTTCTTTTTGCACGATCGAAGCCAGAGTGATTGCCTCAAATAGCGATAATCCCTGTTCTTTAAATTTTGGCAACAGTTCGTTATCGGTAATTTCTTTATACATCTGGTCGAAGGTTGTTTTCAGCACAGTATCAATGCTGGCACCCGTATCAACATAATACGTTTCACCATAAATATACCCTTCCAAATCGGCAGATGCTGGCTTCCCGTCAAATAGCGGGCTATCGTAATCTGCTGCCAGCGCATCTGTTATTTCTTTGTCAGTAAACCCAGCGTTCTTTAAGGTCTCAACTGCATATGGCTCATCTGGATGTTCTTTTGATTGATAGATTGTTTGCCCAGGGTAAAACGTCACAACTGAAAAGTCATGGCATCCAGAGGTAAGTTTATTCAAAATCTCCTGCGACGATTCATCGGGCGTGAGTGCACAGGTTCCGGCCTTAAGCTGACCATGCTTGCCACTCATATATGCATGCGCCGTAAACGCGAGTTTACTGCGGATAAGCCCTCGTTCTTTTAGCCTATCAACCACGTAACTAAAGCTGACGCCATCGGTAATAACCACTTTTTGTTTGGTGACATTATTTGGGGCAACTGGTTTTAATGCTTCGCTATACCAAGCCCACCCTACCACGGCGACACCAATCAAGAATATAGCCAGTAGTGCGAGAAATCCCCATTTTTTGGGCATTCGACCGTGCTTTGGCGGCTCATAGGACGCATCTGCCTGAACAGGCGGGAGTTCACCGGGCTGCGGTGCTGCCGGAGCTGGCACTGTCGATTGCTTACCGTGCGGCTGCGCTGTCGGACGCTGCTGCTGCGTTGCTGCTGGTTGTGTGCGCGGACGCCGCCGCATATCATCTATCATGAGTGTATCTCCAAATAATCTTGCAAAATTAAGCTGGCAGCCAAGGAATCAATATCCCCTTTACGGTACGGCTTACCACTCTTTTTTAATAACTCCTCTGCATGGACACTCGTTAGTGATTCATCTTGAAATACTATTGTTGGTGCATATGCTTCAACCTTGCTGGCAAATTGCTCAACATAGGCTGTTTGCGCCGTGGGCTCGCCGGATTGATTGCGTGGATAGCCTACTACCACCACGCGAGCATTTTCATCATCAATCAACTGCGCGATTTCTTGGTGCTCACTGCCGTCAACCTCAATTGTGTCGTATGCGATTGCAATTTTTAGGGATGTATCAGCCAGCGCAACACCAATACGCTTTTCGCCCACATCGAGTGCTATGATCGATTCGCTACGAGCCATTTACCTTAAATTCTATATGGATTTTCTTAACATCATTCGGCGCGGTATTAACCCAGAATGGCGAGAATTTCACATCTACATTATCGACACCTTCGTTCTGTGAAACATACGATTGAATATCGCCAAAGCGCTTACCTTTTGCATATTCCTTCAGGGTTGCTTCGTCGATTTTCGGCCCAATCTTACCATTGGCGGATATGTTCGCGCTAAATGTTGAGTCTGATACTTTATCGATATTGGTAAACGATACATCCGATACGCCGTTGTCATAAATCGCTTGGTTGTTACTGCCGTCGATTTGCTGCTTAAAGTAGGCATCGAGATAGCTGCCGATTTCTGATTTTGCAACTGCCGTGAGAGTATAGGTGACGCTACCTTCAAGCGTGGCCTTACCGCTTTCTGTCACTGCGCCAACCGCTGGGCTCGGCTTCACGTCAGACGTATCGGTAACAAGGCTATCCGTGAGCACAATAAAGTCATCGCCAAATTCTTTTGTTAAATCTGCCTTGGCTGCATCTCCATCTTCAGAGCTACCTACGCCGTTGGATGCCTTTGAAACATCGTCTTTTGTAACAACCGTTGCCGTTTTATCTGTACCGCCAGATGTTGAACCGTCAAACGATCCGCTGACGCCACTTGGCTCACCACTCACACTACCAGTTGCACCATTATATTCCGTTCCGCCCTCTGCAGCGGTAACAGTGCCAGATGCCGTACCAGGACACGCGGTTGGGAAACAACCCGGACCAATGGTACTCGCCGGAATTGTCACATCATTATCGGTAATAAACACTTGGCCGCCGCTCGATGTCAGCTCGGTACCAGCAGGAATGGTCCGTTCACCTAGCGACTGCTGTGAATACTCAACTGTTCCGGTTGCCTTTTGACCAACATTCTTTTTACCTGTAGCAGTAAAATCGATTGATACGTCTTTTGTTAGTGACTTGGTTTCAGACTTTATCGTACCTTTTTCAAGGTCGGTTTCTTTACTAGACCCAAGGGTTACTTGGCTATTAAGCGATAGGTCAGACGCGTTAGCGGTGATAATAATTTTCGCACTCGGCGCGATAAAGATTGCCCATATGAGGAATAGAATTAGTAGAATACCAGCACCGATGCCAGCAAACAGTTTTTTACGGAAACTATCAAAATTGGGGATTTTCGTCTTGCGTGCATCACGGTCGCGGATTGAAGGTTTTTTCGCTTTTTCTTTAGCGGTTGCTTCTACGGCGGCTGCACCGACGGCAGGCGCATGAGACGCGACTGACTTCTCCGCAACTTCAGCGTGGTCACCAATTGGCAAATCACCACCATCAATAATGTCATCGTCATCATCCACAGAAAGTGCTGGGATTTCAGCTAGTTCAGGTTTACTTTGTAAATTCTTTGCAATAGGAATCCCCACCGATCCTGCCAATGCAGACAGCGCCTGATTGTGAGTAATGACCACTAATCGTTTATCGGCTTGTTCGGCAGCACGCTGCACAAGTTTTAGGTTTACGACACTCTGGATTGCGCCAGTACGCTTCGGTGGCACGAGCGCGACCACCTTATGTGACGCGGACTTAACCTTATCTATTATCGCGGTAATGTCGTCGTCAACATCAATGTATATTACGTCTTTTTGCATAGTCTAAATCCGAAGCATCCGATTAATTTTTTCTTTAATTGTATCGGCGTCGGTAGCGCCCATCATTGTATCATAGCCAACCCTTAGCAGCCCCATGGCGGTAATGTAGGTATGGTCGTTTGCCTGCTCAGTCGTATCGGTAATACCAAGAACATCTTCAGGGTTAATATGCTTTACCGTTGGCCGCTTAGTAAACGGCAGGTCTTTATACCAATCGCGTTTTTCAAGCGCCTCAACTAGTTGCTGTAAACTGGCACCGCCACCACATAGCAGTATACGGTTTGGCAAATGATCAACAGAATCGAACTCGCTGAGCGCCAGTTCCACGCCAGATAGCCACACATCAAGCGTCTTATCAACCGCCTTTTCGACGTTGTCTTTTACGGCTTTTTTGATTTGTTCATGACCAATATTTACCTTCAGCTTTTCGGCATCTTCATAGGAAATACCCAGGTCATTTGAGATAGCGTTTGTAAAAATACGTCCGCCAATACCAAACATGCGTGTGCCTTCAACCCCGCCATCGTTCACCACGGCAATATCGGTGGTACCACCACCAACATCGGTTAAAATAGCCGTAAATGTACTGTTTGCGTCGGTACCGAGTAAAGTGCGACTAACAGCAAATGGTTCAGCAGCTACCGCAACTAGTTCGAGCGCCAACTCATCGGCTACTTTTTCAAGCGCGCCAATATGCACCATCGGGGCAAACGCGGTGTAAATTTGCACTGCAATATCCTTACCCTGGAAGCCAATCGGGTTACTTACTTTATAGCCATCGATATGGATACTAACCAATGCCGAGTTCACTAGCTTCACTTCAACATCGTCATTGCCTGTTTCGAGCGCGATTTGCTGTTGAGCTTTAGTGGCCGCCCTATCTTGCACCTTTTCAATAATAAATTCCATTTCAGCTTCATCGAGCGGCTTATCTGGTTGTGGCCGACGGTAGCGAATGGTGTTGGTCACGCCCTTCACTAATTCACCAGCAATCCCAATCACCGCCTTTTTGGCTTGTAACCCCGCCTGCTCTTCCGCTTGGCTTAAGGCTGCTTCACAGTTACGCACCACGCCGCTAATATCAGCAATTGCCCCAGAATGCATGTCGCTAATTGCTTGGTGTGCACGGCCCACCCCCACGATTTCAATCGCATCTCCTTTAACGTGGGCAACGAGAGCCTTCACGTACTCGGTACCAATATCAAGCCCTACCACATATTCGATGTCGCTGACAGCTTGTTTCGAGAGGAATTTACGTAAGCCCATTAGTGTTTAACATTATACAGCAATACCGCTCGTGGCAAAAGATACCGCACATAGGCACACCAGCTATTGCATTTAGATTATGTTTATGATATAATAATACTTATGACAAAACGACACGACGCACATACACCGCCGAAAACTCCCGAGTCATCAGGGATGACAGATATGGAGCGTGTTGTCGGCACAGCCTTAATAGACATCTACGAAGAAGCCGGTATGATTAATACGCCGGACTTTGCAGCTGTGTCATTCACTCACTTTGGCGTTGGCTCGACGCCAGAAACTGTTGGTACTGTGACGGGCGAAATTACCTTAGACGATGGCTTCAGTGGTACCTTTTCCCGCCACTCTATGGCTGGCGAAGAAACATTTTACTGCACCGACCAAACCACATGGCGCACACCACAATATACCCAAATCTCTCACGCCGACATGTATGGCTATGTCCATAACTGGCTACAACTTTCTATGCTCGACCCAAGCGATCCAGTCTATGAAACCGAACTCCAACCAGACGGACTACTCAAAGCTGTCGCCAATGCAACACGTGTTGGTTGTGAAGAGTATGAATTCACCGCAGGTTTCACATCCTCTACCCTACTACTCGAAAACGACGAGCCACGCGAAATGGACGACGTAACTCTTGGTAAGGCAACGATTGGGGACTTAACCTATTACTATATCGATATCCCAATTGAACTGAGCATCCCGGCGCGTCACATGATGAAACATCCTGGTTCAGGGCAACTATCGCCCGGGTTTGGTTCGTTTGACGTAACTAGCCCCGAAGACGGCCAAGCAACAGTGAAATTGCATGCTAAATTCTTCGAAGATGGTTTCAAGCCTGAATACCAAGGTTATATCGTGGGTGCAAACGGCGAACCGCAACCGATTGAGCTGAGTGAAAGCGATGTGGATATGAATTATATCCTCCGCGCGATCAAACGCTTCGCCGACGATAAGTGCGTCACCTCGTAAAAATAATTGCTTTTTAGGTAAAATTATGCTATAGTTTATTTGATGTCTCACCGAGGGCATCTTGTTTTATGGTGAGCCGATCATTAACAAGTATACACACGAGAAGAAACGAGGTGAACGCCCGTGATATTCACAGCACTCATTGCCGCTACAGTGGCAGTCGCGCTTGGGCTTGTGACGAAGTACGTGCTTGCGAGCCTACGGCTTGAAGAGCGTTACGGTTACAACACACACCGCATCGCGTGGAGTGAATTCCTGGTTGTGGCTATTGTGATGTTCGGTGCCGTCAACCCCATCGTCCTTGGCGTTGGGCGTTCGATGAGCGTCAACAACATCATGACCTACACACAAGAACTGCACGGTGTCGAAACTGATGCCATTGATGATGTAACGGACTGTCGTGCTGGCTATGCAAGCGGCTACTCCGCCTCAACTGGCAGGAGTAACTGCCACTGGCAATACGACTCTGGACGTACCTATAACTATGAGGAGTCCCACACCCGAACCGTCTGTACGGGGAGTGGTGAGGACCAAACATGTAGGACAGAGACTTACTACACCACGGAGACCGCGAGCATCTACTACCCCTATGCAACACGTGAGCACACCTACACGCTCACCGCATCGATGGGCAAGGCTGGAGCACCGTCCCCGAAGCATTTCGAAGATGTCTATATCGACAAGAACCCTATTGCGTTCGACAAGAGTACGCCAATTCCTGGTGATATCCCCCGTGGAGCACCGGCAGACTGGCTCGATGCCAAGAAGCACCTGGATGCAGGTAACCCGCGCTCAGCACACATGCTGGGTACGTACGCTAACCCCATCCTGGCGACTGGCGATGAGCTTCTGACGCGCTACAGTGACAAGATTGACCAGTACCTTGAAGAAGGCATCCTCCCGGATCCGACTGAAGACTGGCTGAGCGACCCGCTGAAGGGCGAGAACCATTGGCTGGTAAACAAGGTCAGCTTCGTGAATGTGAACGTTCCAAACCAGGACGAGTGGCAGTACGCCGCTCGGCAGTTCAATGCTGCGTTTGGTATGGGTCTGCGTGGTAGTCTCAGCGTTGTGCTAGTCGGTGATTCAACGATCCCCGAAACCAGCGCCGACGAATACACCAATGCCCTAGCTACCCACTGGCAAGATTCGCGAGACGAAGCCGAAGGTGGCTATGGCAAGCGCGCACTCCCGAAGAATGCAGTTGTCGTTGTGCTCGGCGTGAAGGGCGACCAAGTTGCCTGGGCCCGTGCCGCGACCGGCATGCCCTTTGGAAACAAGGGGATGGCCGAAGGAATTGCGCTCGACATGCCTGGTTCCACCCTGACGCCACGGAGTATTTTTGGCGCTCCGCATACGGTCATCAAGCCGGGCGTTGACGCCGAAAACTTCACCGATGAAGATGTGACCATTACGCTGTCTTCGCCCCGTGGGGCGCTGGAAGAGATTCTGTTCGAATCCAGCCCCTTCAAGCGAGCCAGCATGAGTTGTAACGACGAAGATGAAACGTGCGAAGGCTTCGCGGACTTGGTTGACAAGATCGACCCCACCCCCGGCCAGAAGGCTGGAATGGTGGCCGTGACCGCCGTGCTTGCGCTCATCTTGTGGATGTTCGTCGGCTTCACCTCCGTGGTGGAGCGACTCATTAGCGCCTTCACCTCACGGTGGAAGCGTGCAGGTACGAGTGATTCTGACGATGATTACCGTGACCCCGATGGTTATGGTGGTCGTAATTTTTACCAGCATCGCCCCCCAACCCACTACAGAGAGGATCGGTGGTAACCGATGAACGACTACTCCCCCGTCGGAAGTGACAAGGAGCCGTTCGACCCGATCGACTGGCTGAAGAAGTATTGGAAGCCGGTGGCGATCGTGGTGGTGCTTGTCATCGCCGTCGTCAGCGTAATCGGCATCCTCAACTGGCGCCGTGGCGTTCGGGCTGAGGGTTACGAGTGGCAGAACTACAGCATGGCCAAGTATCAGAAGATTGATACGACAGCCGGAAACTGCTTCAACTCAACGCTCGTTTCGGCCCAGATCGCCGAGGAAGAGCGCCAGAGCCTGATGGAGACGCTGAAGGAAACCGTGAAGGGTTGGTCGTTCGACGAGAACGGCAACCAGCTCGACATGGGCACGCCGGCGTCTGCCGGCCTGGCAATCAACGCGCTGCGCGCCGCCTACCCCAATGTGTCGAATGAGCTGTTTGACAAGCTTCAGACGACCGCGGTGAAGTGCCGCGCCGATATCGCTGACGCTCAGCTGGATCTGCAGGCCTATACCGCACGGTTCAAGACCTGGACCAAGAGCAGTGACATCATCACGGGCTCGATCCGCGAGGACTTCCCCAACGAGGAGCTTCGGATCGAGGGACCGAATGGTGACCTGACCGGAATGGCTGCACTCGAGTTCATGGCAACGCCGATTTCGTCCGACGACGTCAAGCAGATGCTGCAGGACAAGGCACTGCCCGACCAGCAGCTCTTCGGCGACGACGAGGCCACGCCGGCACCGTCCGCTTCCTAAGTGTGCATACTAAACCGCCCCGTGCTTTCGTAACAGAGAGCACGTGGGCGGTATTTTTTTATTTCAAAACTGCTTTAATACGACGCACACCGGCAGAAGAGGCTTCTTCTTTGGTGATAACAAACTTTTTACCGTCTTCTGAAAGCTCAGCGGTGTGATCCACATGGGGGCCACCACAAATTTCAAAACTAAACGGCCGTTCATCAGGGTCACTCGTAGTATCTTTCATACTATAGACCTTCACTGTATCGCCATAGCGATCGCCGAACTGGCCTAATGCACCAAGTGGGCCAGTCGCCTCTTCGGTAGGGTATTCGGCATAGCTAATTTGCAGATCTTTGGCGATTTCACGGTTCACGATTTCTTCAACTTGGTCTAGCTGCTCACGGGTCACTTTTTGGTCATGACTAAAATCAAACCGTAGTCGCTCCTCGGTAATATTACTCCCCCGCTGCACGACGTGCTCACCTAGTACGTCGCGAAGCGCTTGGTACATTAAATGCGTGGCGGTGTGATATTTTTTGTGTTGCAAGGTTTGCCCACCAAGGCCACCTTTAAAGGTACCTTTTGCTGCCGTTTGGCTACGAGCTCGTTGTTCGGCCATTTTCGCGTCAAACTCTTGGCGCCAATTTTCTGAAACCTGAATTCCCTGTGTATAGGCACTTTCAACACTCAGCTCAACAGGGAAGCCGTAGGTATCATAGAGGGTGAATAGTTCTGTTCCAGTTAGTCCATCAGCGGCAAATTGTTGGAGTTGCTTTAAGCCCTTTCGCAAGGTTTGGCGGAAGGCTTTTTCTTCCTTTACTAAAATTGCGATGACTTCATCACGCTTGGCGGCAACCTCTGGGAAATCGTCATGGTATAAATCGGCAATCACTGGCACCACTTCTTCAAGGAAGTTTTGCTCGATACCAAGATCGAAACTATAGCGGATCGCTCGGCGCAGTAAGCGGCGCATTACATAACCCGCTTCTTTATTGCTCGGCACGCAGCCATCAACCGCCATAAAGGTTGCGGCACGTAAGTGATCAGCAATCACGCGCATACTTTCGGTATGGCTATCGTACTTCTTGCCGCTGAGGGCTTGTAGTTTTTCGATAATCGGCCACATCAGGCTGATTTTGAATACATCTGGGTCGTTTAGTTTCGCGGCGGCAATGCGCTCTAGGCCAGAACCATGATCAACATTTGGTTTTTCAAGCTTCTCAAACTGGCCTTCGGCCACTTTTTTATAGGCCATAAACACGTTATTGCCAATTTCCATAAAGCGACCACAATCACAGTTGGGGTGACAGTGTTCACCAAATTCTGGATTATGAGCCAAACCAAAATCATAAAACATTTCGGTATCTGGCCCACATGGGTCACCGACTGGGGTGTTAGCTTCATTACCATTGCGACTCCACCAGTTTTTGCTGCCATCATAATAGAAAATTCGCTCGCCGTCTTTCATGCCGCGTGCGTAGCCCGCCTCTTCAGAACCAACATCTGCTTGGGCAGTTGAAAGGCCTTTTTGTTCAAATAGCTTAGCCCAAATATCCGCTGCTTCGGTGTCTTTAGGGATACCGAACTGCTCGTTCCCGCTGTAGCAGGTAACGTAAATTTTACTCATATCAAGCTCAACAACATCACTTAAAAATTCAAACATCCATTCGATTTGCTGCTGCTTAAAGTAGTCGCCTAGGCTCCAGTTGCCGAGCATTTCAAAAAACGTGGTGTGGCGGTTGTCACCAATATCATCGATATCTTGTGCACGCAGGCAGGTCTGGCTGTCAACTAAGCGATTACCTTTTTCGTGCGGCCGGCCCAGTAGATACGGAATAATCGGCTGCATGCCGCTGCCGGTAAAGAGTGTCGTCGGATCATCATGGAGCAAAATCTGAGCACGTGGGATCACTGCATGACCGCGATCAGCGAAAAACTGTAAATAGGCGTTGCGGATTTCTTGTGTATTCATATCTGTTAAATTATAGCAAATTAATGAATTATTGACGAGAGGCGCCAAACACGAGTATAGTAAATATACTTATGGGAGAAGTACCAAGACACCGCTGGAGCAAATACGACGAACGGCAGATTGTTGCGGCAGAAGCGGCGGATCAAGAACGGATCGATGCAGCACGCGCTGAACTTGACGAACTATCACTGCTTCGGCGTATCATACACCTTTCAAGAACCGCAAATCTTTATATGACAATTTCAAATGGAAACGGGAAAATCCGTGAACGCCGCAGAATGTACGGCGATATGTTCCCGTCTGATTTAGACGACGATACCACCACCTAGGCAAACATCACCACGATAGAATACAACTGATTGCCCCGGTGTAATAGCGCGCTGTGACTCGTCGAGTGTTAACGATGCACCATGGAGATTGGCCGGAATAAGCGGAGCACGGTGCCGAATTCGTACATCAAGATTGTTCTGCTCGGGTTCCGCGCCACTAATCCAATGGATATCTTCCAGTTCGACCTCGTTGCGCCACAAGTGAGTATCGTCAAGTTTCGTAGATACGTATACCTCATTTTTTTCCATACTTTTACCCACCACATAGTAGGGCAGGCCGCCGCCAACATCCAGTCCATGCCGCTGGCCTAATGTATAGAAAATCGCGCCATCATGTTCGCCTATCGTCTTCCCTGTTTGCTGATCGATAATCGGACCTATTTTTGGCTCAACAAAGCCACTCAAAAATTCACGCATCCCCACGTTCCCTACAAAGCATACCCCCATACTTTCTGGCTTCGATGCCGTCCACAGGCCACGTTCCTTTGCCATATCACGCACCTGCTGCTTGGTATATTCGCCAAGTGGAAAGAGTGTTTTAGTAAGCGCTTCATGTTCTACGCGGTACAAAAAGTACGTTTGATCTTTGTTTTCATCAACCGCCTTCAACAGCTCGCCGTTGCTCGTGCGTGCGTAGTGTCCTGTCGCAATCATATCCGCGCCATCAGCAAGTGCGGTGTCAAGGAACAGCTTAAACTTCACTTCCTGATTACACATGATATCCGGATTTGGCGTACGGCCAGCTTTATATTCATCAATCATGTAGTCGACAACATGCTGTTTATACTCAGCTTGAAAATCAAATACTTTAAAATCAATACCGAGCCGCACCGCTACGCGCTTTGCGTCAGCCAAGTCATCAGCCCATGGGCATTTCATACCGGGCAAATCTTGTGTCCAGTTTTTCATGTACACACCCGTCACATCATAGCCCTGCTCAACCAAGAGTGCTGCGGTAACACTTGAATCAACACCACCGCTCATGCCAACATATACTCGCGTCATGGATCTAGCGAGCCTCCGGCTGTGAGAATAATCGATTTAACAAGCTCTGGAACCGCTAATATCCACCCAACTGGTGTCGTCCACCACCATGGGCCCCACTGTTTATCACTCGCAACTGGATGTGCACGGAACCATACACTTGGTGCACGTTGCTGGAACTCTAGCATCGCCCGGCGCTCATGATAGCCGGACGTCACGATAATTGCGGAGCGAATATGATATTCATCAAAAATTGTTTTGGTTTGTGATGCATTTTGATCAGTAGTTTCGCTGTTGTTTTCTGTGATAATCGAGTTTGGATCAATGCCTGTATCAATGGCTTGCTGCGCCATTACCTCAGCGTTGCTCGGGCCAGATTTATCCGCTGCGGCACCCGAAAAGATAATCATTTTTGCCCAGCCAAGTTTATAGAGTTTAATCGCTTCTGCTGCACGGGCCGATGTATCGCCACCGCTCACCGCCACAATTGCATCAGCCTTCGAACAATTTTCCTTTACACTTGGCGAACTACCACAGTGGGCAATGTCGTCTGGTGCAAGATAAGCGCTAATACCAATAATACTAATGGCGATAAGCAGCACAATAACCGCGATACGTATAAGAAGTTTTATCATCGTACCAGCCTTTCGTACTCATGGCGCACACACTCAATGATATGCGCGAGCGCATCATCAATAGTTGCTTCATCATTCAGCCTACCAAGCGTGATACGCAAACTACCATCAGCAATTGATGGATCAACGCCGCACGCAGTTAAAACATGCGATCGGGTGTGCTTATTAGCCGCACAGGCACTGCCGGTTGCTACCATCACGCCTCGTTCTTCGAGGGCAAAAATTAATCGTTCAGCATCGATACCAGGAAAAGAAATATGCAAATGGCCAGGAAGACGTTTTTTTACCGCACCAGTTACCACGGCGTCAGGAAACTCCTGTTGTAATGCCGCTTGCATGCGATCGCGCAGAGCCCCAAGCCGTTTTGCTTCCGAACCGCGGTGAGCCACCGCTAGTTCAAGTGCTTCGGCAAAACCAATCACACCCGCAACATTTTCAGTACCACTCCGCAGGCCACGTTCTTGGCCGCCACCAACTACCTGGGGCGCTAGGTCAACGTGATGATTCGCCCATAGCAATGCTACCTGTTTTGGACCATAAATTTTCCCAGAATTAATTGTCAATGCATCAACACCAAGCCGGGCCACATGAACATCAATCTGCCCCACGCCTTGTGACGCATCGCTATGTAAATAAATTGGTGTCGTATCACCAGCAGCCTGGCGACGCTTACGTTCATGCGATACCACTGTGGAAATGTCACGCAGTGGTTGTACGGTGCCGAGTTCATTGTTCGCGAGCGCGATACTAATAAGCGTCGTTGATGGCGTAATCGCCGCAGCCACTGCCTCAGCGCTTACTAAACCTTTCGGGCTAACCTCCACAATTGTGTGCTCACGTTTCTTGGCCGCCTCAAGCACAGCTGGATGCTCGATCGTTGATGTCACAACATGGCCAGACGTGCTGGCAAATATAAGATTAATCGATTCTGTCGCACCTGCAGTTATCACTAATTCATCGCCCTTGCCGCCGATTGCCATACCGAGCCGGTGCTTTGCATTATCGTAATCACGACGTACTTCTACCGCTGGAGCATATGGGCTTGAGGGATTAAAAAAGCGCTCGCTTAAATACGGCTGCATGGCCGCCTGGGCGCGCGTATCAAGTGGTGTTGCTGCTGCGTGGTCTAAATAAGTAAACGCGTACTTCACTTATATAAATTATACCAGCTTCTTGCCCGTCACGGGATCATGACCATAAATATCACGAACCACGCGTTCATAGTAAAGACGCACAGCAATTGCGAAGTTTTGTAGTTCAGTGCCATCAAGGTAACTATATTTTGCACCTTCCTGCACTTTCAGCACGCCACCATCCTGGATTTCATAGCGCACGGTGCTGGTTTCAAGCTGGCGATTTTTGCCAATCCATTCTTCATGCCAGATCCAGGTATTTTCATCTAAACAAAAGAATTCGCGGCGGCGGCCTTTAGGGATGGGGCCGAATAGCTGCCCGCCAATTTCGCTTTCAAGGCGCAACAACTCACGTTCGGTCATTTTTTTGAATGGCCGATTTTTTGGCATCCTTAATTGGCGTGTCACATCATCGCCCACTATGAGTTCGAGTGCTTTTTTGAGAATTGATCGTGCCATAGATATTCCCTCCCTAGGCGGCGCGATTTGCGCGGTGCGCCACAAGATGCCGGCCATGCAGGCGCAATACTTCAGGGTGATGCAAGGCGACTTCTGGCTGCTGGGCTGCTTCGAATACGGCAGCGCCCACTGTTTCCGTACGGTTCATGTCGGTTGGTTCATCTTCTGCCGTGCGGTGAACCGGACTAGCAAGATCAATGACTTCTTGGGTGAGCCGGCTAACATCAGGGGTCGCACGAACAACCTCTGGCCTAGCAGGGGCTCGTTCGTATGGATTTGGTGGGGTGGTGTAAGTGTCCATTATTTGGTAATTCTAAATAATTCTTCGGCATTTTGCGTTGTGATTGCAATCACATCCTCTGGCGATATACCTCGCTCCCGAGCGTGAAATGCAGCAACCTCATACACATATGCTGGTGAGTTGATTTTACCACGAAAAGGCTTAGGGGTCAAGAAGGGCGCATCTGTTTCAAGTACCATTTTTTCAAGCGGCACATTGCGGTAAAACTGCTGCTGCAGCTCATCTTTTGTGAACGTGCTAATGCCATTAATACCAATTAGTAATCCGCGCTTATAGCCTTCATCTGCATTTGCTTGAACATCGGTAAAGCTATGCAGCACGCCGTTCACTCCAGTGTACTCATCGTAAATGTGCCAAAAATCATCAAAGGCGTCGCGTACATGAAAGCTCACTGGTAACGAAAACTCCTGGGCAAGCGCCAGCTGTCGGCGTAATACGTCAGCCTGGGCGGGCTTGGGGCTGTGGGTGTAGTAATAGTCGAGGCCAATTTCACCAACACCTACAATGACATCTTTGTTTTGCTCGATAATCGTGCGAATTTCACCTACATCAGCATTCGCCGCTTCGTGCGGGTGGATGCCAACTACTGCATAGCAGCCTGGATGCGAACGGACGAACGCTACCGCTTCGCGTGAGCTGCGAACATCGGTACCGACACAAACCATTCGTACCCCACGAGCGCGTGACTCTTCATACACCTGCTCTCGCGTTTCAGGGTAAAATTCACTGTCATGGATATGGCAGTGGGTGTCAATCATTACGATGCCGCCTTGGGTGCTCGAGGATCTGGCGTGTGAAGATAGATTTTAGGAAATAGCGGGGTACGCTCAGCAGGTACGACACCCGTTTCGAAGGTTTTCTTGATTGATTCAGCCGTACCCGGCAAGAAGGGTGTCAGCATGTCGGCGATTTGCAGTAGTGTACCGGCCGCATATGCCAGCACCTCACCTAAATGTTCGGCAGCTTCAGTGTCTTTATCGATTTTTTTTGCGATTTCCCACGGCTTTACATGTTCAAGGTATTGGTTCAGGGAACGAACAGTCCGCCACGTTTCATCGAGCGCAACATTAAATTCAAGTTTCTTCATTGCGTCGTGGTACGGCCCCATATCGTGCTCGGCTTGTGGTGCATCGCCAATCACACCCGCTTGGTAGCGTGTAACCATGGCGCCGACGCGCTGTACTAAATTACCAAGATCATTGCCCAATTCGTTGTTATAAGAATTTTCAAACTTTTCCCAGGTAAAATCGCCGTCATCCTGCGTAGGAATGTGACGCGAGAAGAAGTAGCGGAAGGCGTCGACACCGTAGTTATCAATCACCTCGTTAGGATCAACCACATTCCCCACGGTTTTGCTCATCTTCGAACCACCACTTGAAATGTGGCCGTGTACAAGAATTGTCTTTGGTAATGACAGCCCAACACCCAGCAGCACAGCTGGCCAGATACCGGCATGGAATCGCAAAATGTCTTTACCAATCACCTGCACGTCTGCGGGCCAAAATTCTTTCCATTCCTGCCTATCTGGGTACCCAAGCACCGTAATGTAATTACTGAGTGCGTCAAGCCATACATACATCACCTGGCTCTCATCGCCCGGTACGCTCACGCCCCACGTAAGGTTCTTTCGTGGCCGTGAAATCGACACATCTTTTAGCCCATCCTTAATAAGTTCTAAGAACTCGCGTTTGCGGTTTTCAGGTACAATCTTCATTTTGCCTGTTTCAATCGGCTTCACGAATTTTTTCGGTAAAATCACTTGTCTTCAGGAAATAATTTTCTTCACTTACTTTTTCGTACTGTGTTTGATGATCAGGACACACTCCGTTGGTTGCTTGCACTTCTTTGTCGGTAAAGAATGCTTCATGCCCCGTACAGTACCAACCTTCATAGCTATTTTTATAAATGTGCGGTTCGAGTTGTTGCCAAATATATTGAACCGCACCCTTGTGATGTCCATCGGTTGTGCGAATAAAGTCGGTGTAGCTGGCGCCGACTTTTTTCATTAACGATTCAAAATTGCCATACATTTGGTCAGTATAAGCCTGCGGATCAAGACCAGCCTCAGCGGCTTTAGCAGCAATTTTATTCCCGTGCTCATCGGTGCCTACCTGAAAGCGTACTTCGTGGCCGTTTTGACGCTGATAACGCGTCCAAATGTCGGCCAGTAGGTAATCGAGCGCATTACCAATATGCGGCGTGCCGTTAACATAAGGAATTGCAGTAGTAATATAGAGATTTTTTCCCATATATTGCTCATTATAACAGAGAATACCCCGAAGGTAGCCCTATGCATTCGTATTGCCGTTAACCCTACCTACAGCTATACTACTAACTATGAAACTAAGCAGAAGCGGATTTACCATCATTGAACTCATTGTTGTTATCGTGGTGCTTGGTATCCTCGCTGCGATTGTGACAGTTTCATACAGTAGCGCACAGGCAACTGCCCGTGACTCCCGTCGTACCAATGATATTGGCGTCCTTACGAAAGCGCTGGAGCAATATTACGCAGATAATGGTCATTACCCCGATCCCGCAAGTAGCGGCTCAGTAATTAATGATAATTGGTACAGCTCTGGCGATAACAGCTGGAACCTATTTAAAGCAGACTTGTCGAATATTACGACAAATGTTCCGAGTGATCCGAAAAACACCTCGACTTCTCCGCTATCAACAGGGGGGTACAGCTACGCTTATTATACCGGGAGTTATTGCGGAAAGACGTCTGGGCAATGGTATTTAATTGTTTATCGCTTTGAAGCAACGACCAAAACACAGTTTACTGATGGTACTTGCACCACAAACCCGCTTGGTGAAACCTACTACACCGGCGGTGCTAGTTTTTATCGCTCAGTCCACTAGCTCAGCAACAACGGTCATGCGGCCCTGACGCTCTGGTTTGCCCAGCGACTCGGCGGCGCGATGTGAAAAATATGCTTCGTCGCTATGGGTATCAACCTCGCTGACTTCGATATTTTCGCTTAACACGCCTAGTCGTTCAAAGTGCAGTTTATTGTGGCCAGGAATATCAAGATAGATTTTACCGTCATCGCCCGTATGCTGGAAGGCTTCCCAGTCATTGGGATCAGGCGGCGTAAAATAGTCGAGCCCATTTGAGGCCTGCTGTAAGCTAGGGCTCATCCATACATACCAGTGTGCTGGATTACTCCCAAGTGTTTCGCGTGTTATTTCAGCAAATTTTTCAATCAACCCTGCAACAGACGAATGCCTACCAAGATGCAGCACCCCAAGTAGGGGTACGCTTGGGTCATATACAACGGTGGCAATGCAGTCGGCGACGGGTAGTGTAATAATCCGTTGTGTTCCAGTCGTGTATAGCGCATCACACTCTACGGCAGTTCCAATATTATTCGGTGTAACAAGTTTACTTTCTGTGTAGGTATGGTTAGGCCCATACGAAATAGCCACTTTTGTGCGATTGGATTCATCGAACCCATGTTTTTTCAAAAACTCTTCAGTTATGCGCACGTGCGAACTGTTCGACGCCTTACCGCCACCCATCGCGGTTGAACCGTCTTCAGCACTTGAAAACACGACTTTCACGCCACGTGGAAATATCGTCGGTTGATCGCGTTCTATCATGTGACTATTATATCAGCCCTTAAAATGTAGGCCTGCCCCGCGCACTGCATGCGCAATTGCCTGCCATCCACTAACAGAAATCTGCTCCGCGCGCGCATCTGGCGAGACTCCAGCGGCCGCTAGCATTGCTTCAGCTCGGGTTTTATCAATCCCAAG
This sequence comes from uncultured Candidatus Saccharibacteria bacterium, assembly GCA_963789695.1. GTDB lineage: Bacteria > Patescibacteriota > Saccharimonadia > Saccharimonadales > Saccharimonadaceae > Saccharimonas. The sequence continues at coordinate 135,103 of CAWBLS010000002.1, forward strand.
CCCCCCAGCAAGTGAGCTCCGTAGTTTTTTACGCGGTGCGCTAAAGCCAGCCTTCACCACTCGCATGAATTCCAGCTCATCGTCTTTTGCAATCAACGGCTGCTCCCTGCGCCGCATTACAACAGTTTGGCTATCTACTTTTGGCGGCGGCGTAAACATACTAGCTGGCACAAATATGCCAAGCTCTACTTCGTAATGGATTTGCGCCGCAATCGCTACCATACTTAGTTCGCCTGGGCCTGCCGCTAAGCGCTCGGCGACCTCTTTTTGAATCAATAATACGGCTACATCGGGTTTGACCTGCGAGTCAACAATCGCTCGTACAATTTTTTTGGTGATGTAGTAGGGGATATTCCCCACGACTTTTACACCACTAGGTAATTGGTCAAAACGGTACGAAAGGATGTCGCTATTGACCACTTCAAGATTTTTACCTGGGAATTGCCCGGGTAATTTTCCTGCCAATTCTGGATCAAACTCTACAGCAATCACCTTACCCGCGCGCCGCAACAACTCACTTGTCAGCGTACCAAGGCCGGGACCAATTTCAAGAACAGTATCGCTTCGATTAATCCCCGCACTATCAGCAATTGCTGCAAGTACGTTGCGATCGGTTAGCCAGTGTTGACCAAGTGATTTGTTCGGCACGGCTAATACCAGCCGTTTGCTCGCTTAAAGGCAAGGGCGCCTTCCCAGCCACCGTAACGACCATACACGTACGAATTCATCCAGGTCAGTGAGTCCACGGGATCAAGTGGATTACCTGGCACTTTATTGCATGGCAAAGCCTGCGCCAAGCCACACGCACCGCTCGATGAGTTAATTGCGTTTGGATTCCAGCCGCTCTCTTGAGAAACAATTGCATCTGCCGCGCCCCAGTGCTCTCTCGCTATGCCTGCGGCGGCCAACCATTCAGCCTTAGAGCCACCACCCGTAAACGGAGTGAGCTCTGGTTTAGTGCCAACAACCATAACTTGTTGTACTGCCTTCTTTGTTACGGTTGCATTCACCAGTTTTCGCGATACTTCGTTACCATCCTTCATCACGATTGTGTAGGTGGCCGTGCGTTCGCCGTTCACACCTTTTTTGGTGACTTTCTTATAACCAACCGGGCGATCGGCGTCTTTAATCTGCTTAGTTGTATACTTGACTGTTTCGTCAACCGTGACGGTTTGCGCACCATTGCGCCATAATTTTACCGTCATATCTTTGGCAATTGGCGTATCAGCAGATGGAGTGACAAAATCTTTATCGGTAAGGGTAATATTCTTGGCTTCAAGCATTTCACGTACGGTTTTTCCAAGTGTATACGATGTTAATTTATGGCCATAAAAGTAAAAATTAAATGGAACTGCGCGCGTAATGGTTAAAATTTCTGCCGCACCATCAGCAAGAATATTGGTAGATGGCGTAAGTTTTACTTCGTCTTCTGCGCGGAGTGTCATGTCTGCCTGTTTAACAATTTGCTTAGCGGAACGATAGGCGGTAACAATGCGCGTTTCGCTCGAACCATCACGAATCACGACAGGCCGTGCGCGGTAAATATTCACTTCATAGGATGCCGCTACTAACGATTCATCAAGGCCTGGCTCGACACGATCATATTGAGAAACAGAAATACCTTCATCAGCAAACGCCTTACGCAAGGTATCTTCCTTGGTTATAAACCCAACTTCAGCACCGTCATCGTGAACGGTGATAATATGTTCGCCAGCCTTTACAACAGGAGCTTCAGCGGCAGCATGGCGCGTACTTGCAATCATATAGGCACCAAAAAGCACCACCAGGGCGCCAATAAACGCCATCCAGTGATGTGGATGTGGTTTAATCCGTAGATTACCCATCTATTTGTTTACTCATGCCTCTATAAGTCATAGGTGTAAGCACTATTATAGCAAAGGTGCTACAGTTTTTCGAGCCGGGCGTATTCAACATTGAGCTTTTTAACGCCACCAGTACTAAACTGCACGCTCACCGCTAGCCCATCAACATCGATAATCTCACCTTCGCCGAACTGAGCGGAACGTACGCGGTCACCCACATCATAATCCATTACATATTCATCAAATTCATTGTGCGCTGACTGTTGGTTACGCGGCATAGCAGCGAGCGAATAGCCCATATCGTCTAAAAAGCGTGAGGGCATAGAATAACTGCGCTGGCCAAACTGCAAACGACTACCCGCATAACTAAGATGGAGCTCTTCTTTGGCGCGAGTCATGCCCACATAGCAAAGCCGTCGCTCTTCTTCAAGTTCGCGCGGGCCAGCCTCTACAGCACGCGAGAGCGGGAATACGCCGTCTTCTAAGCCCACCATGAACACGACCGGGAACTCAAGGCCCTTCGCCGCGTGGAGTGTCATAAGCGTGACTTTTTCGGTGTCAGTCGCCTTATCAACCGACGACATAAGCGCTGCTTCTTCCAAAAAGTCGGCTAAGTCAGAAAATGCTTTTGCATCACTGACCATCACCCCGATGTTTGCTTCGCGCTCTTCGGCTTGCGGTGTACCATCTAAAATGTGATTGCGATAATGGAATGATTCTATAATTTGTTCAATTAATTCACTCGGTGCAACATTAGCCGCCGCCGAAGCGCGTAAGTTTGCTAGCTTACCGCCCAATTCCGCGAGAGCGGTACGCGCCCGCGGCGTTAACCGCGACGCTTGGTCGGCATTACTTAACGCGCTAATAATATCAAACGGTGTGCTTAACTGCCACGCTAAAAACTTTTCTAACGACACCGCCCCAATTCCGCGCGCAGGAACATTCACGATTCGGGTAAAACTCATGCGGTCATTCGGCTGATGAATAAGCCGCAAATACGCTAATATGTCTTTGACTTCACGGCGATCATAAAATCGCGTACCGCCCACAAGTTGGTAGGGAATGCGCTGTTGCATAAACGCACGCTCCAAAGCAAAACTCTGTGCATTCATTCGGTACAACACCGCGAACTCACCATATGTTCGCGCCGCCACACCCACCTGCGCACGAATACGGCTCGCTACCATCATTGCTTCATCAGCTTCATCAATTTGGGCGTGCACTTCAACCGGCAAGCCTTTTCCAATCGCCGTCCATAGTTTTTTATCGGTTCGTTCAACGTTCTTTGCAATCACGCTATGCGCCGCATCTAAAATTGACTCGGTAGAACGATAATTTTGCTCTAATTTAATCACCAACGCACCGGGAAAGTCGCGTTCGAAATTAAGAATATTTTTAAAATCAGCACCGCGCCAGCTGTAAATTGACTGCCAATCATCACCTACCACACATAAGTTTTTTTCAGGACCGACCAGGCTTTTTACAATCGCATATTGAGCAGCGTTGGTGTCTTGATACTCATCAATCAAAATATATTTAAATTGTTCTTGATATTTTTTACGTACTGCGGCAGATTCGCGGAACAGCCGCACAGTTTCAATTAACAAATCGTCAAAATCAAGCGCATGTGCTGCCTTCCTCGCCGTTTCGTATTCCGCATAAATACGCGCAACCGATTGCTGGAATGGGTACTGCGCATTCGCCGCAAATTCGTCAGGCCCAATCAGATCATTTTTAGCATTAGAAATTGCGCTCACTACCGCGCGCGGCTTCACGGTATCAGCGCTAATCGAAAGTGACTTCATCACCTGCTTCACCAAGCCCATGCGATCGTCATCGTCATAAATAACAAAGTTATGCGACACACCAATCACCTCACCATCTTGGCGCAGTATACGCACACATACCCCGTGAAAAGTGCCCATCCACGTCATAAACCCACGACTATTATGCTTGCCGACCAGTTGCGCTAAGCGTTCACGCATTTCCCGGGCAGCTTTATTTGTGAACGTAACCGCCAGAATATTTTCAGGCCATACATTCTGGCTCGCTAGCAAATACGCAATTCTATGTGTGAGTGTTTTGGTTTTACCACTACCCGCCCCTGCCAATATTAATAACGGCCCCTCGGTCGTCTTTACCGCCTGAGTTTGCGCATCATTAAGCCCTTGAAGTATCGGTTCCATTACCTTCATTATACGGTAGTTTAGCTACATCTGAGTAGTGAGGTAGAAATAACCAGCGCCACCAAGCACAGCAAGTACAATGAGTACTAACACGCCGATCACCCATTTTAACCATGCATGACTTCCCTTTTGAGCGCCCGCAGGTTGATGCATATTAGCTGCATCATAAATTGGAGAATTAGTCGTGTTATCGTCGCTTTGCTTTTCTTTATATTGTTGTGCGATCGAACCGCCACCAGGCACGTCAGGTTTCGCACTGTCGGCTTTTTTCTCAACTGGCTTATCAGTCGACTTATTATCCGCTTCAGGTTTATCGGCTGACGTGTCAGTCTGCCCATCTGAGGGCTTGGTATCAGTTGACTCGAGTGCCATCACGTCAGTTTTTAATTCATCGGGTAGTTTTTTCTCGGCTTCAGCAGGTTTATCGGCTACGGTCGCGTCTGTACTAGCTTCTTCTTTTGGTGCTACAGCAACCGGTGCCGCACCACCCAGTGGACGCTTGTCGACTTTTGCATCTGGCAAGAATGGCGAAGAAAGCGGTTCAAGCTCTTCAGGAGTCTTTGCTTCCTCTTTGTTTGGCTCATCTGTCTTTTCGCCTGATGCCTCTTCTGGCTTTTCTACGGGTTTAGCCGATTCATCTGCGCTAGTATCGGCGTTCGATTGCATATCGATTGGGTCGGGCCACTCACTTGCAGCCTTTTCAGGCTCATCTTTCATAGGTGTTGCTGCATCTGTTGCTTCATTACCTACGCCACCTGTAGCCGGTTCCGCATCTGGCATAGCTGGGGTATCGGGCAATACAACACTCGCACCCGGTTCAGTAGGGGCTGGTTGCGCAGCAGGCGCCTTTGGTTCAGGCGCGGTCGCGCCTTCGGGCGGTTGTATGTTCACCCCTTGGCGGCTTGGCATAGCTGGTGCTTTATTTTTCATATCCGACGAAGGATGTACCATATCCATAAACTGGCCACGTCGTTTTGCGGCAGGTGAAGTATCGGCTACGTCAGCTTGAGGTGTTTGCTCGGCTGGTACAGTATCGGTGGTCGGTTTGTCGCTTGATACCGTCACTGCCGTCGCCTCATCAGGCTTGGAAGCAGTATTTGGCACAATTACCACCGGATCGTTAGCTGGCTGAGCAGGTGCTGTTTGTGGCTTGGCTGGCTCTGCAGATTTATCGGCCGGTTTAGCAGTTCCCTCAGACTTGTCATCTACTTCAGACATCAAGTTATTTACCGCCTTATCAAGTTCATCGAAGTCGAGTTCTGTCATTTTTTCTTCCCTTTCTTAGCCGGTTTTTCTTCTGCCTGTTTGATGATGTCTGCAAATGTATGTGCGTTTAGACTAGCGCCACCCACTAAGAGTCCGTCGATTCCTTCTGCATCTAAAAAGCCACGTGCGTTGTCTGGATTAACGCTTGCGCCGTATAGTACTGGGGTTTGTTCGGCAATCTTTTTGCCAAACATATGTTCGATTTGGCGACGAACTAATTTTGCTTCACTCGCGGCACTTTCAGGGGTTGGTACTGCGTGATCATTAAAGTTTTTACCATCGCTAATGGCCCATACGGGTTCGTAAGCAACCACCACGTGCTTCATATCTTCGCTCGTAAGATTCGCCAGTCCCGCTGATACTTGGTCATGGATTACGTCACCAGTTTCACCATCGTGGCGTTCCATGGCAGTTTCACCAACACAGAGGATTGGCTTTATGCCGTGCCTAATCGCAGCCTGCACCTTGCTGCGAACATCTTTGTTGGTTTCACCAAATATATGGCGGCGTTCTGAGTGGCCGACCAAGGCATACTGAGTAAGGCCGCGTAACTGATGTGCAGACACCTCACCGGTAAAAGCACCCTCGTCGCGCCAGTAAAAGTTCTGAGCAGCGAGCTTGAAATGATGTTTATGAGCTTGGAGTGAAATCGGCTGCAAGGCAATCGAAGTTGGAGCAATTACCACCTCAACCCCTTTTGGCTGATCAACCATATCAGCTAATTTATGGATAAAAAGACTCGACTCACCAATGGTGAGGTGCATTTTCCAGTTTGCGACGATTAATGTTTTGCCCACGTGTTACGTCTCATTGCCTTAAGCGTTATTACTTTTAGTGTACACTGATTTTCCCTTAGCGTCCAGAAGTGCTTCAACACCAGGCAACGCTTCACCGCTCATGAGCTCTAAGCTCGCGCCGCCACCGGTAGAAACATGAGTGAAGCTGTCACCTTTTTTCTTATCCCAATGAATCACGTAGTCGGCCGTATCGCCACCGCCAATAAGGGATGTAATTTCTGGATTACTGGCAAGCTGTTTGGCAAGCGCCGCTGACCCAGTAGCAAACGCCGGCGCTTCTGCATATCCGAGCGTGCCGTTCCATATCACTGTTTTTGCTTTTGCAATCACCGCCTGCATCGCTTCAATCGACTTTGGCCCAATATCCAGTGCTTTATTCCCAGCTGGAATTGCACTCACCGCCACATCACTACGAGTCGCTTCTTTTTCAGTTGAAGCACCAATACCCACATCTTGTGGCAACAATAAGAATTCTTTTACGTTATCTCGCCCTACTTTGGCCCTTGCCGCATCAAAAATTGCATCGACTTCATCGGCCTGATCGGTTTCCAGCTTACTGTCGGCCATAAACCGTCCTTGTCGTGCCAGGAAAGTATTTGCCATCGCCCCGCCAATCACAATATGATCAGCTACCTTTACTAATTCATGAATAAACCCAATTTTATCGCTGATTTTTGCACCACCGACAACTGCCACGAGTGGGCGCTTTGGGTGCTTCATTGCCTTCGTAATTGAAGTGTATTCTTGTTCCAATAGCAACCCTGCCACGCTCGGTAAAATATGGGTGATCGCAGAGGTTGAAGCATGCGCACGATGCACAACGCCAAAGCCATCCTGCACAAAGTAGTCTGCGCCACTGTCCTTAGCCAGTTCGCGCGCGAACTCCATATCGTTGGCTTCTTCTTCTGGGTGAAAGCGTAGGTTTTCTAGGACCGTAATGCTACGCTTTGGTGCACGTCGCACTGCCATTTTCACACGATGCCCTACACAAGCAGGCACAAATCGGACCTGCTCACCCAATAGCTCTGCTAAGCGCTGTGCTGCGGGCTCGAGTGAATACTTTGGATCTGGCTTACCATCTGGTCGGCCCAAATGAGCAACAATTACCACTTTAAAATTACGTTGCAGTAAGTACCGTAAGGTTGGTAAACTCGCCCGAATTCGAAAATCATCTTCAACACCGCCATCTTCACTAAGCGGTACGTTATAATCTGCACGCAAAAGAATCGTTTTGCCATCCATGGGCAAATCGCGAACAGTCTGTTTGTAGAAGCTCCCACCAGTCATTGTACTTATGGTATCACTCTTTTGAGGTGTTGGTAAAGCCTATTTCACGACGCGAACACGGAGTGTATCGGTACCGCCGATCAACCCAGGCTGGCGGCCGCTAACAATGACTGTTAGGACTTCATCAAGATCACCAAAGTAATCGTCTTCAAGTAGCTCTTTCGCAACTTTCAGGCCGGCTCGTTCACCGTCTGGGCGCACGAAACTACGAGTACCGTAATTCAGCGCCAGTTGTTGCGCAACGCATGGATCACTCGTCACGGCAATAATCGACATATGTGGGCGCAGTGACGAAATATTCGCTGCCGTTGCTCCTGATTTTGTTTCCGCAATAATAACATTGGCGTTAATACTCTCAGCAACATTTACTGCCGCGGTCGCGATAGTATGGCGATGCCAATCATCCTGTGACACCACGCGTTCATCTTTTTCAGCATCCACCGGCCAGTGTTCTTGGGTATAAAGAATCGTATCACGCATGGATTTTGCAGCATGGATCGGATAGCTCCCATTAGCAGTTTCGTCACTCAGCATCACGGCGTCGCTTCCCATCACCACTGCCGTTGCAACATCACTCACTTCTGCGCGAGTTGGCTCGGGTGAATCAACCATACTTGCGAGCATTTGGGTAGCAACAATACTCAGCTTGCCGTGCTGGCGGCAGAGGGCCACAATGCGGCGCTGAACAATTGGCACTAATGCAGAGCCAACCTCAACCGCAAGGTCACCACGCGCTACCATTACGCCATCACTGGCTTTTACGATTGCTTCAAGTGTTGCCGGGTGAATCGCAGCTTTTGTTTCAACTTTTGCAATAATATGCGCCGTTGAGCCAAGTCCAACTAACATCTGGCGTAGTGTATGGATATCTTCTTCGCTTTGCACAAAACTCAGTGCCACATAGTCGTAGTCCTGGGTTGCACCAAATTCAATATCTTCAATGTCTTTTTTCGTCAAGATGTCGCCGCCGAAATCGGTGTCTGGCAGGTTAATCCCCTTCTTGCTCATCAAAAATCCATCGTTTTCAATACGCACCTTAATAGCGGTTTTTGAAGGCACGCCGATTACCGTACCGCGGATTTTGCCATCAAACAGGTAGATAGACTGGCCCTCTTCAACCTTGGCAGCCAGGTTATATTGCACCGGCATGGTTAAGCCATCATGCGCCTTGAGCGCATAGTCGAGCACAATTTCATCACCCTGCTTTACGTCTTGGCGATTGTCATTTAGTTCACCGAGGCGAATCTTTGGCCCCTGTAAGTCTTGCACAATAGCCACAGCGCGACCGTGTTTTTTACTGGCATCGCGAATCCATTTTGTTTGGCGAACTCGCTCGTCGTTGGCGCCATGACTAAAATTAAATCGGAAGCCATTCACGCCCGCTTGCATCAATTCTTCGATTTTTTCTTCACTATCAGTGGCAGGGCCAACACCTGCTAAGATTTTTGTACGTTTATAAATACTTGCCATATCTTGCCAACTATAGCATGTTTTCTACCTCTGTCCAAGCGGGCTATCCGATAGCCGTACCGAACAAGACACCCACGTAGTAGGTAATTGCCATTGCAGCCGTACCACCCAACATTACGCGTATTACTGCTCGCATTCGCGACGCATTACCCGCTACGGCACTAATGTAGCCTGTCGCAAGTAACGCCACCAGCACCGCACCCACGGTTACGGGTATGCGTAGTTCAACCGGGCTAAACAATATGGCGAGAAATGGCACCAACCCACCGGCGGTAAATGCCAATAACGACGCAACTGCGGCGTGCATTGGGTTATTAATATCTTCAGGATCAATATTAAAGTGCATGCGCAGATGTGCCGTCAGGGCATCTTTTTCGGTCAGTTCCTCTGCAACCTTACGCGCCGTTTTTTCGCTCACGCCGTGCTTCATATATTCACGTGCCAGCTCATCGAGCTCGTATTCTGGCATTTTTTCTAAATCTTCAATTTCAGCTTTAATATAGGCTTTTTCGGCGTCAGATTGACTACTTACCGATACATATTCACCCACTGCCATGCTGAGCGCACCGGCTACTAGTGCAGCTAACCCTGCGGTTGCCACCACCTGGTAATCACTGGTTGCACCAGCAACACCCATTACCACACTCGACGTACTAACAATACCGTCATTGGCACCAAGTACCGCAGCACGTAATTTATTTAATTTCGAATTATCTGCTTCATCAGAGGGAAGATCGTATTTTGTGTTATCAAATTCAGGCATAACCCTAGTATAGCACCCCAGTATTTCTATGCGCTACACCCCATACCGCTTATGATTAAATAATAATCCTTGCTTTTTGTCAAATACGGGCGTATACTCCTAACAATCTTAAAGATAATCAGGTAACCGCGGGTGGCGCGCGAACCAAGGAGGTCCACCCAATGTTTCGTCAACTTTCACGCCGCGTCACGCTTGCAGTTATGGCTGCAGCTGTTGTATTCGGCCAAGTCATCGCACCCGCGCCGATGGCATTTGCAGGTTCAAAGCCCAAAAAAACCGATGACAGTGGCACATATCAACAGGTAATTTGTAATATTCAGGGCAACTCGGGTTCCTGGAAAGCGCAGATTGGCGGCCCAAGTACCGAACACGAATATCCACTCTACGATGAAAATGGTGATGAAGTATTCGGTGCACGATCAAGCTGATGTAACGTCAGAGCTTATGATCGCTGTGTGGCCATTTATGATACCGGTTCAACCGTCAGCGCTCTCGAACAAACGTGTAGTGATGTCAATCAAGTGAATGGTGTGTATCCGTGTCAGCGTCACGAATGAAGCCGCACTTAATCCAGCAGTGGGCCCAGCTGTAAGTTACACTGTTTCGTATACCAATGGTTCAACCGTTAATATAACCGATAGCCAGCCCGCAACCCTGCAAAATGTCAGCGACGGCTCAACAGTATATGTTGACTACGGCAATCTGCCCGCCGGAACGTACACCGTAACAGTAACGGGAACAGATGGAACCAACGATTGAAAAAACTTCGAGGTGTACTACATGCCCCGACGATATAATCGACTTACCTGCCGCGCCACAACAATTCGACCTATGTAACCCAGAGAACGTTACCAACAACGTGTACTGGGGTAGCACCACTGATACCGATATGTACTACTGGACACTTAATAACGATGGAAGCCTAACCGTTACCACAAAAACTGGCTACACGTTCGCCAATGGCACCAGCCACACCTACTACCTTAACGACGACAACGGTGTTAACTGTGTGATTGAACTCGAAACACCAAAACCAAAGCAAGTAGTTGTCTGTGGTCCAGAAAACGATGAGTTCAAGTACGAAGGTGGCGACCACTACACCGTGAGCAGTGAGTGGAACGAGAATAAGTTCATCATCACCTACACCGCTGATACCGGCTATGTCTTTGCCGTAAACGGTACAAATACGTATACTAAAACATTCAGGGACGAAATACTTCATGCGAAGAACCACAATTTACCGATGTCACCTGTGACGCAAACGGTAGCGTTTCAGTTGAACGTGTGAAGAAAGGCTACTACTACGAAGTAATGGTTGGTGCTAACGCTCCGCTTGTCTACACCCAAAATCAATTTGGCTTCAGCCTTGATGTACTTGCCGGTTCCGATATTACCGTCAAACTTTACCGCACCGCATTTGGCAACGATGTGCTTGTTAATACTTGGAACCACAGCTTCACCGAAGCCGAAGATTGCCCGGTACCACCAGAAGTAATTGTGAAGCAAGCTACCTGCGATGCACCAGCATCAATTACCGTTACCTACGACGAAGAGTATTACTACTACACCATTCAGTTTGAAAATGGTCAGGAAATGCCCCTTGCAAGTGGTACTACCACCTTCCAAAAGTTCACTGCGCTTGGTGAATTTGGTGACTACACCGTACGTGGGTACAAGTACGACTACCAAAACGAACGCGAAATCCAGGTCTACGAAAAGTCATTTACCCTTACCGTACCTAGCTGTGAACCAGGCAAAGGCTCAGTTGACCCAGGTGAACCAGCTCCAGAGCTTCCACACACCGGCCCATCATATGCTGGCGTACTAGTAGCGATCCTTGGTGCTGCACTCACCTACGGCGCACTCTACTTCGCACAGCCACGCCGCTGGTACGAAAACTAGTAGCTGAACCGTTTTCGATACAAAAAGAGCCGGCCTCGTATACCGGCTCTTTTTAGTTGTGATTCGTTTGGCTTAATAGCCGCCACGCGGTGCCCAGGTTCGCATATCACGCGAGTACTGATTCATGCGATATTTGTCATCGCTATCATGGCGCTCCATTGCGCGAATCGTCACTGCCGCTACAACCCCAGTAATAATTGCGAAACCAATGATTGCCGCCACGCCCGCTGCAATCACCCAGCCCATATTAGCCGGCAATACCATCGCAGACGCTTGCCTTGTTTCAGTTTTCTCTGATTTCGCTGGCTTTTTTGATGATTTCGTCGTGTGCTCTGCCATCGCTCGTTACCTCTTATTATTCAGCTTCTATTGGTAACTGTAGCTCAAAATACTTAATGTTAGGTTAAAGCGACATGAAGCCGCAAACTACCCCTTGAAAAAACAACATATTTCTGCTAAACTTGGCAAAGTTAGAATACATATGGCCTCATCGTCTAACGGTTAGGACACCAGGTTTTCATCCTGGCAATCCGGGTTCGATTCCCGGTGAGGTCACCACGAAAATACCCCTGCGAACGCAGGGGTATTTTCGTGGTCTCCCGCGGGTCGAACCCGGATTGGTTTTGCGCCACGCACAAAACGGCAAGACTGGTGCGCTAATCAAGCAAGACCGAAGGAGCTTGCTCATCCCCATAAAAAAAGGGGCTAACACATGAGGGGTTAGCCCCATGTATTAGCCTTACCGCCCACCAATCGACACTCCAGCAACTACACGACCACGGTCACGTGATGGGCGGCCATGGTAGTGGCGATCATCCCGATACGTGTCGCGCTTACGACGCGGCTGCTTATCACGCAAATGGCGCGAAAGGGGTGGATACGCATCGACGAGCCGCTGACTCGCCTGCCAAATACCCCCGCTGGGTGTATCGTGATACCACAACATTGCGCCTCGGCACGGTAGCTCGAGATGGTTTGCAGTCCCGTTGACGACAACCCAACGCTCGCGCCGCCTCAATAGCCTCACAACTGCGGCGTGAATCAGCATCCAGCGCGCCTTCGCACGCACCGTATCGACCCAATCCTGAGCCAACTCCTGATACTCGAGCGGCAAATCTGCCGGCTGTACAAACGTGCTCGCGCCCTTCATGTTCTGAACAACATAGAGCACGATACCATGTAGATGATCGTCGGCGACGGGAATGAAGTGGTCTGTCTTAACCTTCTCGCCTTCTTTTTCACGGTTTTTGCCTTCGCGCTCAACCTCCGCAAAGCGAAAGACGCGAATCACCTTCAGGAGTGCGACCTGTAGTAGTGATTCAAGCAATTCTCCGCCATCCCACAGTCCATCAACGAATAGTTCGTTAAGGGTGAGGCCGGGGTCATTTTCAGCGATACCCATGATGTGATTGCGCTGCTGTTTGGTTGGTTCAATCCCTTGTTGAGCCACCCGGGTGACCACCTTTCTTCTAGAGGTCGTACAGATGTCAATAGGATACATTCCGTAGATTACAATGATACCGCTAATTTTACAACCATTAGCACCTCTGTATATCTTGTGATAACACTTATGCAAAAGTATGGATTTTATGGTGTTTAATATTGACTTTTTTGGCATTTTGTGATACATTGTATATATCAACGCGGCTGGGAGGCTTATAAGAGGTGGGACCTTCCGTTACCACCACCCGCGGAGTGAGGCATGGTTAACAATTTGGTGATAATTTACTGGTTCACCCCAGTAAATGTGTCAAATCATGCTGTTTCATATGGCTATGGCAGGGTTTCCCTGGAGCATAGCGCAGTGGGCGTATCTACCCCTTACTTACACCCACTCCGCTGTGCTTTGAGGTGTTTTTACACTTCGCATAGCTCGTGATAATAGTATTAGTTTTTACGTACTCTCTTTCATAACGTGAGTGCGGCTTGCTAGTATGGCTCGCGCTATTCTTCGCGAAGCATACTAACATGCCGCACCCACAGTTCCCACTGGGGCGGAAGTTGGCAACATCGCCAGCATCTACTCTCCCCACGTGGGAGGAAGGAGAACCATCATGGCAAGCTCAAGCTCAACCGCAAGCCCGACCCCGACCATCATCGCGCCTGCCGACCCGCCGTCCTCCCGGACGAACCGGGCACTCGGCATGCTCGGTCGCATCGTCGCCACCTGGCTGGTGTTCGCGCTCGTCGCGTTCACCGATGGCTGGCTACAGGTCATCGTCGCCGTCTTGGTGGCCGTCGTCGTCTGGGTGTCCTACCCGGCCGTCGTCGACCGCTACCGGCTGTGGCGTGCTGAGCGTGATGCCCGCGTGACCACGTCGTCGACAACGGCAACCCGTCCGCCGAGCACTTGGCTGCGTACCCTCATGGGTCTCGTGGCCGGGCTTTTCGTCGGCGTGTTCGCCGCCATCGGCACGATTGCTGTCATGAACAGCATCACCCCCACGCTCACCACCAACGTGCCCGCCGGTATCATCACCGGTGCCACGTGGGTGCTCGCGTTCCTGGTACTGGCGTTCTTCGTCATGCTGGGCGCGTACTTCGCCCGCCCCAAGTCCTGACCCATCCCTACAAGCCACGAAGGAGGCAGTAATGGGTAGAGTACTCCGCATCATCGGCGCGGCCATCCTCGTGGTGGTCCTCGCCGTTGTCGTCATCTTCGCCTGGAACAAGTTCGATGTCGGCGACCAGATTGCCCAGATTGGCGTCAGTGACCAGAACTCGTCCAACGACACGTCGGACGATGCCGGTAACGACGCCAGCAGCGACAACGACAAGGACTTCAACAGCGGCACCAACATCGAGAACTCCGGTGACAACGACGTTGTCGACCCCACCGTGGAGCTCGAGGCCGCCAAGAAGGACCTGACCGTCACGCGCATGGATCTCCTCCCCGAGGAGGCCCTGTGCTCCGGCAACACCTTCAACAAGAAGGCAGCGGTTGACGGCCCGTACAAGTGGGCCGACTCCGTCACCCTTCCGTTCAAGTCCAAGAACAAGGACGCGATGCTGAAGGAGATCTTCAAGGAGAACTGTCAGAACCCCGTCTTCCTGGACACCAACGTCCAGGGTCTCTCGGCAGTCACGATCGACGGCTGGACCGTCGGTAAGGCCCCCGAGAATGACTGGATGCGCTCCTGGTTGAAGAAGGCGAAGAACCCCCAGGGGCTCAACGTCTTCCTCGCGAAGGAGGGCAAGACCGAGAAGATCGTCGTGACCAAGGATGCTCGCGAGACCGCCGCGCTGATGAACACCGTTCTAATGCGCGCCGTGAACAAGGGCATCGTCACCCAAACCGCGCTCGGCAACTGGCACCGCCCCGGTGCTACGCTGACCGCTGGCAAGCTGGCTCGCTCCGTCCCCGACAAGTCGAAGGACAAGCGACCGGCGCTGCGCTTGGAGTACCGCTTCAAGAACAGCGGGTGTGTGCTGGCCATCGGCTTCAACACCGGCGATAAGCGCTTCGAGACGCTCCCCTGTGAGCTCCCGAAGCCGAAGTCGACGGCCACGAAGCCGAACAAGTCGACCAAGACGACCCCCGGGAAGTCAACGTCGACGCCTCCGTCGAAGAGCACCCCCCCGAAGAAGGTGACCCCGCCGCCGACCCACAAGGTCTGCCCGTGGCCACTGACGAAGGGCAAGTGCCTCCAGCCGAAGTCATCCGACCCCAACGACTACGTCCACAAGAAGGACGCCCCCAAGGCGACCGTAGATGAGGGCCCGTCGAAGCCGTCGAAGGTCACCACTAGTGTGACCGGAGGCGGTGGAGTCGTCGACACGCCCACCAAGGAGCCTGGCTCCCCCAGTGGCGTGACGGCACCGGGTGCCGACCCGGCACCGACTGAGGACCGCGATCCGCCCCCGGCGGAAGACGGTGCACAGCCGGAGTCGATGGCAACACCTGTGTTCTCGCCCCGGCGAGACCTCGTGTTGATGTACTAGTGGGTTTGCCCCACCCGCCGCGCGTTCATGCGTGTAGCGGGTGGGGCAGACCGCCCACAAAAACTATACCTATTTTCACCCCACCCGTGGGTAGCCTTTTTTATGAAAGGGTTACCCACGTGGTAACACCATATGACCCAACATGATTTGACACGCCAGGCTTTCTTTAGCCCACCAAATTTAACCTTCACGGCCACTAAAAGGCCCATTAACAATCCGAGCGGAACGTTTCTTACATACGATTATTAACCCGAGTAGAAAGGAAAATTTATGAGTCTATCTACCACCTTGCGCCGCCACTGGAAGGCTGCAATTAGCGTATTTACGCTTGCTGCAGTTGTTTTAGTGCCAGCTGCACTGATGGCATGGGGCCCTGGTCGTGCAACCTTTACGACTGCACATCCAGCCGACTATGTCACATTTAACTCAATTACCGACAACCCTGCATACGGCGACGAACGCAACTTCTTGCGTGTGAAGCCAGCAAGCGCGTCAGACAGCGCCTACAGCGACAAGACAAAACTTGAAGCAGGCAAAGAATACGAAGCGTATATTTATTACCACAATAACGCTGCTGCGAACTTAAACCTCGTAGCAAAAGACACCACCCTTCGCGTTGAACTACCAGCCGTAGTGGACGGTGACACACAAAGTGTTGCCTACATTACGTCTTCAAACGCGAAACCACAGAAGATTTGGGACGAAACCACCCTTACAAGCGACAGTGCAATGGCACTTCGCATGGTTCCTGGCTCTGCAAAGATCCATAACTTCGGTGCAACCAATGGTAAAACACTAGCAAACGACATTATCACGTCAGGCGTAAAGCTTGGCTATAATGCGCTTGATGGTAATGTACCTGGCTGTAACGAATACGCCGGCTACGTAACCTTCCGGTTCGTTGCCGATCAACCTAACTTCACCGTCGACAAGCTTGTTAGCAAGCACGGCGACAACAAGTGGGTTGAAACCTATACCGCGCAACCTGGTGAAACCGTTGACTACTTGCTGAAATACAAGAACACCGGCACCGTTACCCAAAAAGATGTAGTAATCAAAGACAGCCTCCCAGCTGGCATGACCTACGTAAGTGGTAGCACTGTGCTTGGTAACCCTGCAAACCCAGCAGGTGTTAAAGCAAGCGACAACGTCACAACCAGCACCGGTATCAATGTTGGTACCTACAACCCAGGCCAAAACGCATGGGTGATCTTTAGCGCTAAAGCACCTGCTGAATCAAAGCTCGTGTGTGGCGTTAACACCCTTGTGAACAAGGAAACGGTTGAAACCGACAACGGTTCGAAGAGCGACACCGCTACCGTAACCGTAACCAAAGAATGTGAAGAACCAAAAGACATCGAAGTATGTCGTTTGAGTGATAAGAAGATTGTTACCATCTCAGAGGATGAGTTCAATACTACTGAATACTCAAAGAATCTGAACGATTGTAAAGAAGAAGAGCCAAAAGACATCGACGTATGTCGTTTGAGCGACTTCAAGATTGTTACCATCAAAGAAGATGAGTTCGACGCATCTAAGTATTCGAAGAATCTTGCAGACTGTGACCAGCCAGAGGAAATTACTGTTTGCCGCCTCAGCGACAAAACCTACGTAACCATCCTTGAAACTGAATACAATACTGAAGAATACTCTAAGAATCCTGAAGATTGTAAAACACCAGAGCAACCGAAAGAAATGGAAGTTTGCCGTCTGAGTGATAAGGAAATCGTGACAATCACTGATGATAAGTACGACGAAACGAAGTACTCAACCACACTAAGTGACTGTGACGAAACGCCAAAGACTCCTGAGCTGCCACACACCGGTCCAGCTGAAACCGTCATGGGTACCGTTGGTGTTGGTATGTTGACACTTGCAGGTGGTTACTACCTTGCAAGCCGTCGCGCACTAGGCCAAAACTAAGAGAGAAACGACCGCTCCGCCAGGAAATACTCGCTTGCGAGTATACGCCTAAGAATAACCCCCTGTATTAAACGCAGGGGGTTATTTTGTTTCCTCTTCTGTCGGTGCCGCTGGCTTACTAAGCTCTTTAATTGGGAGCGAAAATCCGAACGTACTTCCCTTACCTAGCTTCGATGAAAACACAACTGTGCCGCCATGGCCATCAATCACTTTCTTTGCTAAATACAACCCAATCCCCGTACCGTCGGGCCGCTGCTTGCGCGCGTTTTCAGCCCGGTAAAATTTTGTAAACAGGTGATCTTGCATATCCCCAGGAACACCCATTCCTTTATCGATCACTTCTAGTACGACATTGCCATCACGCACCGCAAGCTTGACGTCGATATTTGAGCTTTCGGGTGAATAATAAATGGCATTGTCGATAAAATTCATTACAACTTGACGAATTTTACCTTCATCAAGATAGAGCGTTGGAACGCGTGCGGGCTTTTTATAACGAATCGTCATGCCGTGAGAAGACGCAATTTGATGCATCCCTTCAACTTCTTGCTCGATTATTTTGGCAAGATCAACACTGTGGCGATCAATCACGAACTTGCCTGTTTGCAGGCGCGATACGTTTAAAAAATCTCCAATCAAGTGGACCATCCGCTCACTGCTGGTGTAGGCCTCTTGCAGTAACTGCTTCTGTGCATCGCTCAGCTTTCCCGCATCGCCTTCAAGCACCATACTTAAATAGCCTTTAATACTGGTAAGCGGCGTGCGTAGCTGATGGCTCGCCATGCTGACGAATTCATCTTTTGTGGCATCAAGTTCAAGTAATTTTTGGTTTGACGAGCGCAGTTCGCGCGTTGCTTTGGTAACTTCGCGTTTAAGGCGCGCGTTAAACGCTTGAATTTCATCAAATCGTTGGGCATTAATCACAGCCAGCGATAGCTCATCAGCCATCGCACTGACCATCTGTTGTTCAGGCGTACCGTACATGTCACCACTGCGCTTTTCGCCTAATACGAGATAGCCTACTAATTGGTTTTTTAGTTCGAGCCGAGCGAGGAGCGCAACCCCCGCCGTGACGAGACGATGATGGTCGCGCGTACGTTGACGTGAAGATTCTAAAGATACCACCTGCTGACGCGAGGTCACTTCATCCATCACTTGGGCAAGATCACCGAACCGATGCTTATTCGGGTGGTTATCGATCATCACGCGCGTTGTTTCGCCGCTTTCATCGACAAGTACCACGGCCACGAACGCTGGGCGCAAGGTTTCATCAATCAGCTGGCCTGCCTTAGCAACAATCGAGTCAGCGTTAACGTCACTCAAGACTACGTCACCAAAGTTCTCAAGCACACTCCCTGGGTTATACCTGTCGTGTAAAAATAGCCGCGACGTAAAGTTATCGAAGAAATCTTTAAGCGGGTTGATCAACATGGCCGCTACGAGTATCAGGGTAATATAGAGCGCGTTTAAAATATCCGAGCCGTGCGTACTCCCCGCTACAAACAGCCCGAGCCCCCACACTGCACCCGCATACACCACCGCAGCTGTCATGGCTGCCAAAATATATGCCAACGACAACGCAAACGTACGACGTAAATCAAACAAGCTGTATTTTACAATCGCGTAGGTAATACTAAACGTGAAAAACAGTGAAAATAGCGGCCCGACCATAATGTAGTTATAGTTACCAAACCACGGTAATATCAGGTTATAAATCATACCAAATAGCCCTGCAACGGCCACGCCGGCTGTGACGATTTCTTGGCGGGAACGGCGACGACCCGAAGCATGCCGTTGCAAGCGATAGAGGTTCACGACACCCTCGCCAAACAGCACGATAAACACGGCACCGTATAGTGCGTACGGCACCTGGTCAATCACAACACGCTGGCTTAGCTCACCCGTAACACTTACGACACGTATTAACCAATCTGGTTGAATCATTAGTACAGCGGCGAGGAGTAATGGGGGAATGACACGCAATAGTTCTTTAGAACGACTTGAGATTTCGGCACTACGCAGTGCAAAAATACTCAGTAGCGAACCAATCGATAGCGCGGCGACATAGTAAATATCAAGGTACAGCTGAGCATACTGAAGTGAGCTCGCCACGATGAAGAAGACAATCCCCCACCCCCACAAACTGAGGGCCAAGCTCATGAGTAAGAACACCCAGCGTAATGTTGAATCGGTGGAGCGTTTAAACACCCCAATACCAATCACAGCGTTCACAACCCCTACTGCGAGCAGTAAGATGGTGAGAATATTAATCATTGCTTCTCCACACGGTACACATAATATACTTTGTCTGTTGCACGATAGGCTTTATACGCGCCTTCTGGAACACCGGCTTTTTCGATAATTGCGCAGACATCTTTCACACTACGTTGGATAACACCGGGCCACCCAAGCGCACGTTGATGGACGTGAAGGTGAGGATGCGATGTCGCCATATTGGTAAAAATGAACACGCCGCCTTTTGGTAGCGCTTCGTATACGGTACGAATCAGCGCACTACTTTCGGCTGCATTTAAGTACTCAAATAAGCCCATGGCGTCAACAATTGAGGGTTGTTTTGAAAGCTCGTTTTTTAGCTGAGTGTGGTTTGTAACATCAAGGGTGTGAAATGCGATGTTCGCAAATTCCGCGCCCTGCTGATGGTAAAGTTGTTGTGCAAAGGCAAGCATATCCTGATTTATATCAGTCAGCACAACCGAAAGCCGCGAACGTTCTGCTGGTGTTGTTGTTTGTAGCAAGTCATACACCGGCTGGCCCGAGCCAGCAGCAATACTAATCCAGGTTAGTTTGCCTTTGGTGCTTTTTAGTTTTTCATGGACAAGCCACGACAAAATATACGCCCGCGCTCGTAGCCCAACTGAGTCATAGGCATGCCGGAAGAACCGCCGCGTAATCACATCAAGCGTGCCGCCACCCGCCATATGCTTTTGGTCAGGTTTATGAACATAGTAGGTAGCAAACCCGCCAGGCACGTAGGCGCGCCACGCTTTCATGCCAGATGGTAGATAGGTCAATATTCGCGCTACGTTACGCCGTGATTCAAACGCAAGTTCGGGGTTAGCTTTTAAGAATCGCTGCAAGGCCCCGGTAAACGCTCTTACCATCCCCCGTTCAACCGAATATTTACGTGCGTGGTATTTGTCGCGTACATCAACAGAAATGACTTCCATACCACCATAGTGGCGACTATTTTCTACAGACAACTGATACGGCTGTTTCACATTTTTCCTATTTGCTACTTGGTTAGATGCCATTTATTTTTAAGCTTATGCTTGCTATTATAGAGGAAATGACCAAAATTGCCATCATTGAAGACGACCAAGTTATCAACCAAATGTACCGCATGAAGTTCGAGGCGGCAGGGTTTAACGTTGCAACCGCCAGCGATGGCGAGACCGGGGTTGCCGTCGTTGAAAAATTTATTCCAGATATTATTTTGCTCGACCTACAGATGCCTCATATGAACGGTGATGAAGCATTAGCGAAGATTCGCGCTCAAGCCAAAACTAAAACCACCCCAGTGATTATTCTGACTAACCTCGGTGAAGAAGAAGCGCCGAAAAATTTGCGTGATCTTGGTATTCACAGTTACATCGTGAAGGCCGAGCTCACCCCGAGCCAAGTTGTTGGTCGCGTTAAAGACGCACTCAATATTGCCGCCTAGTATATTAGCCGGGCAATTGGCCAGCTTTTCGATATGCGGCTTGTATCACATGATCAAACAACACGGCAACGGTAAGTGGCCCTACACCGCCACGTTTCGGTGTCGTCATCACATCTTGGCGTTCGCGAACCTCGTCAGCGACATCGCCAACAATTGTACCGTGTTCACTAGTAGTACCCGCATCAACAACCACAGCACGTTGCGGCACCATTTCGCTTGTAATGAGTCGCGGTACCCCTGCAGCTGAAACAATAACGGAAGCAGTTGATACTTCCCCTGCAACATCGCTGGTGTGTTCATCGCAGACCGTCACATTGAACCCGCGCTCGCGCCACATCGCTGCGAGCGGCGCACCAACCAGCTTGCCTGCACCGATAATAGCCAGGTGCTTATCCGCTACATCGACGTTATAGCCCGCCAACAACCAATCAATTGCTTCGGCAGTTGCACTAGGAAATTTTGGATTTTCCCCAAGCCCGTCAACGTCTTTTTCGGGTGCGATAGCAGCGCACACTCGATCACCTATTTCGGCGCTTTTAAGTGGTAATTGAACAA
Source organism: uncultured Candidatus Saccharibacteria bacterium (assembly GCA_963789695.1). Taxonomy (GTDB): domain Bacteria; phylum Patescibacteriota; class Saccharimonadia; order Saccharimonadales; family Saccharimonadaceae; genus Saccharimonas. The sequence goes on from CAWBLS010000002.1 coordinate 156,699, forward strand.
TAATTCCATGTATTAGATCGTCGTTATTAGCACTGGTTACTCGTTCTTCAAGGTGTGATTCAGGCAGCGTTTCTACTTCAACGTCCACTAAAATATCAGTGCCGTAACGCTGTTTGAGCCCCACATATGTGGCAACTACATCGCCCGCTTGCTCGCTCACAAGTACAAGGAGTTTTGGTGCGACGTTATGGGTTTGCCGTAAATTGCGCACCTGCTTGGCTTGGCGCTCTTTAATAAAACTGGCAAGTTCTGCGCCATTTAATTCTCGACTCACCCGATTCTATCCTTTCGATCGTCAATGAACGCACCCCACTGGCGTACTAAGCGCAGTATGGTTTTAAGTGGCAATTCAATTAGCATATCCAGTACGGTTGTTACAATGTTCACCTGCGCATATTTATCGCTCATCCAGCGGCCCACCACTACAAATGGCAGGTAGATAATATCGCGAATAAAGGTGAGGCCATTGCTGCTACTTCGGGTTACTTCTAGTTCACGAATAAGGCGGCTGAGGCGGAAGCCAAGGAAGCTGGCGGCGGAAATAAAGATGAAGAATACGCCAATGTGAACCAGTGAGAAATTGAGCATGAGCAGTAGCCACATCACCGCGCCAAACACTACCAGGCTCAGTAAAATGTACATCGCAGAAAAGATCGGGCCATAACGGCGCCCACTGATATCTTTACGCATCAGTGTCGTCGATTCACCGTAAAGCATTGTATCTACCCTATCAACAAGCGCAGTGGTATTAGCGTATCCAGGTAGCGTGTTCGTAAGGCGGAGCATCACCATATATACCGGCGGGAAGAATAAATTAATAATCAGCGGTGCCCAAATAATTTCGCCATATGCCCATAAATCGTACGGCACTTCAATCGCAATCCCCACCAAGAATTTGGTGATAATCAAGAAGATAACGCTGCGTACAATCGCACGGTTAATGCGCCGGCCTAGGCGACTATACTCACGGGTAACTTGTTGTTCGAATGTATCTAAAAATACTTCACGCTTTTTAAGTAATTTTGTGAAATCATCGTGCTCTTCAATCATGCGCCGAATAATACGTAGGGGCGCACCTTGGCGATCAACAATGTGATACATCGTGTCACTCAGTGGCGACGCGAGCAATGCATCTATCCGATGGTTGAAGCTCACATATTGCGATAAATCTTTTACCGTCACTTGGTAGCGACGCAAAAGCATAGTGCGAATCACCGCCGAATTAGACTTTAATAATGCCTTATGGATTGCGCCAAATAATGCTGCGGTGTAATCTGGGTCTTCGCGATATTTCTCATCAATTGCGTCGGGCGTAATTGCAGACTCCAGGTAGCTATACGCGAAGTCGATAAATGCCGCGTCACGCCGGTGCGAGTTAATCAGCGCTTCCACTTCAACCGACAACGTATCGAGCACCCAGTTCGATGAGGTTTCGCTAGCAATAGAGCGCCGTTTTTGTAATTTTTCGTAAGCTGCAAAATGGGCTGCCGCTAGTGCAGAAATGTTATCGACTGTTTCTTTGGTCAAACTATCGTTCGCTACGTAGCCTGCAAACGTTAGCTCTACGGCCAATTCATTTCCACTGCTGTTGATCAGCTGTTCATCACGCGAAATAAATAATTGCTTATAAAAACGGCGGATTGAGTTTTGCAACAGCAAATGCTCTTCGGTATTTTCGGCGGCATTACGCAGTTGTTCGTAGGCTGCCGTCAGCGCACCGCCAGCCCCAACAACATGCACCTTTTCTGCGCTATTAGCGGCAGTGGTGTCGGAATTATCGAGCTGGGTCGCGTGGTCTAAGCCAGCTTCAAGGCGGCGACCTGTAGGATTGAGATTCTTCATTACTAGAGGTAATTATACCTCATAACGCGAGCACACGAAAGTCCCCATCACCCGGTATAACACTTCATTTCATCGCTTATTCAGCATAGATGGCGTAAAATAACGATTATGACTAAGCTCTCTGATGGCACCGTCCACACTATACCAGCCGACCTAAAAAAGGCACTCCTTGCCGACAAGCATGCAACCTCGATGTGGCAAAGCATCACTCCCCTTGCTCGTAACGAATGGATTTGCTGGACGATTAGCGTAAAACAGCAAAAAACTCGCGATGATCATGTAAAGCGCGTTGTGAGTGAGCTGAATGAAGGAATCCGCCGTCCATGCTGCTGGATTGGTTGTATCCACCGTACCGATAAAGAATTGAGTAAATCGGTAAAATGGGTACTCGGCAGGCGCAAAAACGCTGCATAAAAGTATAGGAATAGAAAAACCACCCGACGTAGGGTGGTTTTTCTATGGAGGGCCACCGTACTTCTTGTTGCAACTAAGACGAAGCTCAAAGCTGATCTAGCTTAAACGCCCTTTGATTTCAGAAACTCGTCCTCCATCTTGCGAGTTTTTTGATTTATTGCGACTAAATCGATTTCATAATGCTCGGCTATGCGAACAACAGCAAACATAATATCGGCAAGCTCGTCGGCTATTTTGTCGTTAGTAGATACATATTTGCTATCAAGCTTTTCACGATCTGAAAAATAGTAGTCTTCTCTGTTCATGACGAGTGAAGATAATTGACCAACCTGCTTAGCCAGCTCAATAACTGACCCCTCGACGCCCCAAGGCTTTCCCTCTATCTTTTGAAATCGGTAAATCGTTTTACGAATATCGTTTATTGCATCTTGAAATGATTGATCACTCATAAATTAAGTTTAACAGAAAAAACTCCTCAAGACAGAGGAGTTTAAGCATAAACGTATTGGAGGGCCAGGTGGGGCTTGAACCCACGACACCCTGCTTAAGAGGCAGGTGCTCTAACCAGCTGAGCTACTGGCCCACAGCTTAGAATATTGTACTAAACAGAGGCGGTTTTGTAAATAGAGACCGGCAGGATATTGGCAGCAAGCTGCCTCCTCCGTTCACTCACGAAAGAAAATGCTTCGCGCTTTTCTGGCCACGCTGCGCTACGCCGAACCTTGACGGTTCGGATTCGCATACGCGAATCTACCACGAAAATTACCCCACATGCGTGAGGTAATTTTCGTGGTACACCCGGCAGGATTCGAACCTGCGACCACTTGGTTCGAAGCCAAGTACTCTAATCCGCTGAGCTACGGGTGCATAACTCACCACATTATAACAGATTATAGGTGATATAATAGCCGCACGAGCCCCGTTAGATCAATTGGGGAGCCTTCAGCAACATGATTCGCGAAAACGCTCTATCCAGTTGATATTTCGGTGTAGCGGTTAGGTTACAATAAAGATTGCGCCCCGTTAGCTCAATTGGATAGAGCGTTGGTTTCCGGTACCAAAGGTTGCAGGTTCAACTCCTGTGCGGGGTACCAAAACAATTTATATGACTGAAATACATACGAACATCCCCCTCAAGCAATATGTCACCATGCGAATTGGTGGTAATGCTCGCTTTATGGCCGACGCCCACACCCCTGCAGAAGTAGCAGAACTTTGCCAACGTGCGAATGCAGAGCAATTACCTGTTTTCATCCTCGGCGGCGGCAGCAATACTATCGTACACGACGAAGGATTTAGCGGATTAGTCATTCGTAACCGCATCCCAGGGTTTGAAACTGTTTCGGAATCAGCCCAAGAAGTAACGCTTAAAATTGGCGCTGGTGAAAACTGGGACGAAACCGTACGCCGCACAGTAGAAATGGGCTTGACTGGCATAGAAGCGCTATCGAACATTCCCGGCACAACCGGTGCTGCGCCGGTACAAAACATCGGTGCATACGGGCAAGAAATCGCTGAAACACTGGTTTCGGTTGACGCCTACGACACCCAAGCAAACGTATTTGTTAGCCTTTCAAATGAAGACTGCGGGTTTTCTTACCGGCATAGCATATTTCGGGGTGATCAAGCTGGCCGCTATGTGATTACCGCCGTTACATTGCGGCTTTATCGTGCAAGCCCACAGCCACCGTTTTATAAAGCGGTGCAAGAATATTTAGACTCTAATAATATCACCCTCTTTACACCACGCGTTATTCGCGATGCCGTCATTGCGATTCGTAAAGAAAAATTACCCGACCCTAAAGAGCGACCAAATACTGGTTCATTCTTTAAAAATGCCGTGGTTGAAGACTGGCAGCTCAATGATATTAAAAAAGAATACCCCGACGTCGTTACCTACGACATGCCCGACGGAAACTATAAAGTTCCAACCGGCTGGTTGATTGAGCAAACAGGGCTAAAAGGCCAAGTGCTGCATGGCATGCGTGTGCACGACAAAAATGCATTAGTGTTAATTAACGAATCAGCCACAAGTTATGCCGATTTAGCAGCAGCGCGTGATGAAATTGTCGGTGCGGTACGCGACAAATTCCGTATCCAAATCGAACAAGAGCCGCTCGAGCTATAATACTTGCCTTAACCCCAAAAACAGCTTATGCTAGAAACATGCGTGGACGCAGAGGGTTTACTGTAGTCGAACTTGTGGTGGTGATGGTCATCATGGCTATTTTACTTGCCCTGGCAATGGTTAACGTAAGCAGCAACATGGCCGATGCCCGTGACGCACAGCGTAAAGCCAAAGCTGAAGCGATTGCCCGGGGCCTCGAAGCCCGGTATCGCAACGGCAATCCCATAATCACCGCTCATCCTAGCGAGTTTGACCCGTCGATTAAAGCGGGCTCATACCCTGGCCTTGATGAAGGCCTGCACATTTTAGGCTGGGACCGTACTGGCTTTACACCACTTCAGGTAACTGGTGGCTACTTTACAAAAGCATTTCCTGGCACAACGCCTTCTGATTTTATTTTTCCAGGTGGAGACCCGTGGAAGGATTTAGGGCTGCTGAACTTCTTCTGTGCTAACGCACCGTATGGCGCCGATGTGGCAGCCAACGAAGCCGCTATAAAGGCAAACTGCGTCGACACCACAAAAGCGTTCTACCTTGCAATCGATGAATACAATGCGGTGTGTAGCGGCACTGTCACCTGCAATCGCTATAAATTATTCTATAAAACCGAAAAAGACAACGTTGTCCACACGATCGAAAGCAAGCACCAATGATACATAATCGAGCACAAGGCTTTACTGCCGTCGAACTCCTCATTGCGATTGTGGTTGGCGCGCTGCTGGTTGCCTCTGCCTACCAGCTATACTCGGTAGTACTCGCAAGTTCTGGTGACGCGCAGCGTAAGGCAGTCGCATCAAACCTCGCCTACAGTACTTTGCGTAGCTCGCAGTCAATGGCCACAAGCCCCTGCACTACTTCAAGTTCAAACCCAAGTGTTCCAGCAGATCGCAACTTGCCAAGCGCCACCATGACGGTGAGTGTAACATGCCCCTATGGATCAATCGATGTCAGTAATATTACTGTTACCGTAAGTTATGATAGCCCTAACACAAAGCAGGTCAGCCGTGCAATTACCGTTGCTCCATAAATTCAAACAGCGTACGCGCGTAGCATCGCAGGGCTTTACGCTCGTTGAAATGCTCGTAGTAGTGCCACTAGCGTTGTTGGTGGTTGCCGGTATTGTTTCGGTGATGATTGCGCTGGTGGGCGACACGATCGCAAGCCAAACACGCGGTTCAACAATCTATAATGTACAGGATACGCTCGATCGTATTGAAGAAGATGGTCGCCTCGCCAACGCATTCCTCAGTACCTTTAGTTTAGTTACCAGCCCCCAGGGACGCGATGGCGGCACAGGCGCATTTAGTACCTCAAGCGGCGACATTATTATTGCCCAATATGCAACCACGTCCGACCCGTACGATACCGCACGCGAAATTGTTTATTACGACAACCAACCTAATGCTTGCGCCAGCACCCACTACCAAAACCGCGCATTACTATCAAAAACAATCTACTTTTTAAATAGCGGTACGCTATGGCGGCGCACCATCGTACCGAGCTGGACCACCACCAGCGGCAGCACTAATACCGTGTGTGATGCGCCGTGGCAGCGTAATTCCTGCCCTGTCGGCTCCACCCTAACCGGCGTATGCAACACCTTCGATGAAAAGATGCTTGAAAACGTAACAAACATCACGGTCACTTATTATAAAAGTGATGGCAGCACCACCACGAATGCGCTTGAAGCAAAGTCCTTCAAGGTCGCAATTACCACCAGTCAGCAAGTTTCAGGCGAAACCGTTACCGTAACCCAAGACGTCACCACCGAACGCACTGCCGACACATCAGAAGGCCCGCCTACTGAAACACCTTCGATTCGGGTCTTTAACGAATCACTCAACACGTACAATAACCCCATCCTTACCAATTTTGAGTGGGATGATGTACAATACGCCAATTTATATGGCGTGCGGTACCGCATTAATGGTGGCGCCTGGCAAGACCAAGGCAACCAAACCAGTACTAGGCTTACTGTAACCTCTGCTCGCCCGCTTGATGCAATCACTGTAGAAGTAACCGCAAAGAACGACCTCGGCAACGGAAGCGCCACAACGTATACCTATAACAAACCCCTTTGGACAACCGCAAACCTTGAAAACGGCTGGGCCTGCTATAACGAATCCGCCTATGACTGCCCGTCTTACACAATGACATCAGCCGGGATTGTTGTGTTTCGAGGCCTCGCAAAAGACGGCAGTAGTACGATATTTAGTATGCCTGAAGGATTACGCCCTATTCAGGTGCTAATGGCCGCATCAGCAGGCTCGGGTACTCCAACGATGTCGCGTATTAATGTGCACTCCAATGGAAGCATAATCTATGCATCGGGGGGCAGTAACGCATGGGTAAGTCTTAATAGTGTCCGCTATATTGCAGACGGAACGGTATCGACCAGCTGGCTTACCCCGGGGTATGGCACCGGCTGGACAGACTATGGCGGCTCGTATAGTAGCCCGCGTTACGTAAAAGACGCTGTTGGACGCACCCACATATACGGTGTCATCAAGAGCGGCGACCCCACATTAGTTAATGACACCATGCTTAGCATTAATAACGGCTACGGGCCTGAATATCTAGGATTGTTTACCAATGTCACATCGGGCGGCACCGCTGCGGCTTATGGCGTAAGCGAATCAACCGACCGCGTATATTCACGCGGAATTGGTTCATCAAGTTGGATGGGTATTGCTACCATGTATGTTGCATCCACTTCATCAAGCACGTTTTCATCAATGTCTCTACAGAACAGCTGGGTGAATTACGGTGGATCCTACGCACCCGCAGGCTATAGTAAGGGTTCAGACAACCTCGTCACCCTACGTGGACTCATAAAAAGCGGTACGGCGAGTAACGGTACAATAATGGCTACCATCCCTGCCGGCTACTGTCCAGGTAATCATGTACTAGCCACCTCACTTGGTATGGGTTCTGGTGGCGCATATGCCGACCAAACCAACGCTCGCGTTGATATTATTTGGAACAGTGGTAACAATAACTGTGAAGTACGCCTATATAGCTCCAACCCCGCAACATCTAACAACTGGATCTCTCTCGAGGGAATCACCTACCTTCAAGAGCATTAAAATATGTTGCATTTACATAAGCGGTATAGTAAGCTAAATTCATACAGTAATGTAATTAAAACTAGGGGGCACTAGAATGACTCTAAAACAAACTAAAGAAAGCGGCTTCACCATTGTTGAATTGATCATCGTGGTTGTCGTGATTGCCATTTTGGCAGCAATTACGATTGTTGCGTATAGTGGTATCTCGAACCGCGCAAAAGCAAGCACCGCTAAATCAAACGCAGAAAGCGTACAAAAAGTGGTTGAAACCTACGCAGCAGACGACTCTACAACTGGGTATCCTACCCTAGCTGAGCTGAACGCATACACAGGTCTTTCTCGAATTCCAACGGGCGTTACGGTCAACAGTACTAATATGACTGGTGCCGCTAACGGTGATGGTAAGACTATCCAGTATGTCAACAAGGGGACTACAGGCGGTTGTATCGGTTACTGGGACGTTGTAACCGGAACATACGGCTACGTATTTGCAGGTGACGCGGGTACTGCTAACAATACGGGAACCTGTACTTAATCTACAAGGTGAATCACTAATACTAGCTCGCGCTTGCGAGCTAGTATTTTTATTAAGTGTTTTACAAGCGATGCGCAGTTGACTACAATATACTTATGGTTAAAAAAGGCTTTACGATTATCGAGCTGCTCGTCGTTATTGCTATTATTGCTATGGTTGCTACATTATCACTTGTAAGTTATAACGGCGCACAAGACAAAGCCCAGAGTGAACAGGTTCAAGCGATAGCCGGCAGCGTGGCACGTAAAGCTGATGCATACTACGCCCAATATGGTAGCTACCCTAGCTACTGCCAACTTGTGATGGGCGATACAGCTGCGACAGGAAGTGGTACAGGGGTCGGAACTGCAGGCTGTTCTTCAAGTAATCAAAATTCTACCCCTTCAAATACGCGGTTATCCGACCTGAACACAATCCGTGCAACAACTCCCACAGCCGCCGACCGCACTACTGTTATGTATAAGAAGTGCACAAGCCCATCAAACAGCGCCCAGATGCGCTACTACGATCCAACTCTCGCATCCCCCAATATGGTCTATATTGGCCTTCACGGCGCGAGTTCTAGTGCGCAATGTAGTTAAAACTGCGCAAGAAATGTTTTTACTTCTTCACGCATTGATTCCAGGGCTGCTTCATCGTCACGCGCATCAACCGCTCGCTTCATCCACTCAGCAATCTGCGCCATATGCTCTTCGCGTAGACCCCGAGTTGTCATAGCCGGTGTACCTAAACGAATGCCGCTCGGCCTAAACATCGGCAACGGGTCATCGGGCACAGCATTGGCATTCAGCGATAAACCAATCGCATCAAGCGCTACTTCTACTACCTTGCCGTCGACACCAAAACTCTTATGTGCATCTGCTAAGATAAGGTGATTGCTCGTCCCCCCTGTCACCAGCTTGAACCCACGTGCTTGTAATTCACTTGCGAGCGTTTTAGCATTGGCTACCACTTGGGCTGCATACTCTTTAAACTCAGGCGTTAACGCTTCACCAAACGCTACTGCCTTCGCCGCTATCGTGTTCATGTGTGGCCCGCCCTGCATACCGGGGAACACCGCCCTATCAATTAACGTAGGGATGTTTTCTATCATCTTTTCAGGCGCTTTTAGGGGATTCCCCACAACACCCATGCTCAAAATTAATCCGCCTCGTGGGCCACGGAGCGTTTTATGAGTAGTCGTCGTCATCACATGGAACCCATGCTTTAGCGGGTTTTCTGCTACTCCACCAGCGATTAATCCCGCAATATGGGCCATATCCGCCATTAATAGCGCGCCGACTTCCCTACCGATTTCGGCGAATTTATCATAATCAAGCTCTCGCGGATACGCACTAAAGCCGGCCAAAATAATCTTTGGTTTGTGCTCTAGGGCTAAACGCCTTAACTCATCGTAGTCAATTTCCCCGGTTTCGGGGTTTTTCATTTTATAACGGACAAAATTGTACAATTTAGCACTGCGCGTCACTGGTGCGCCGTGGGTTAGGTGACCGCCGTGTGATAGATCCATCGCTAGAATCGTGTCACCAGGCTCACACCACGCGCTATACACCGCTTCATTTGCCGGTGCGCCGCTATGGGACTGCACATTGGCATGGTCGGCGCCAAATAACGCTTTAGCGCGGTCAATGGCCAATTGCTCTAGCTTATCGGTTACTTCTTGCCCACCATAGTAGCGTTTCCCCGGGTAGCCTTCGGAATATTTATTGGTAAACACACTACCAAGCGCTTTTAATACATCATCACTCACATAGTTTTCACTAGGTATAAGCTCTAGGCCTTCGAATTGTCGTTTCGCCTCTTCGGCGATAAGTTGTGCCACTACATCATCGTTCATAAGTATAAATTCTCCGTTTTATCTAATCATTTGGTCGGTAGATGATGTGTATTACGCTAAATCATAGCTATATTATACCACAATAAAAAAGCCTTGACGTTATATCATAACGGGTATATTGTAGGGACATATGGCCACAACTAATTATCTGAACAATATCGGAAACTTAATTCAAGAAACTCGCCAAGCTCGCGGTATGACGCAGACCGAGTTGGCAAGCGCACTCGGCACCAGCCAAAGTGCAATTAACCGTATCGAAAAGGGTGGTCAGAACATCAGCCTTGAAATGGTCGCTCGTATTGGTGAAGTACTCGAAAGCGAGATTGTCCGCCTTAACCGTTCAGGAAAGGCTAATTTCCGCGTAGAAGGTGGCACCAAACTTACCGGTGAAATCAGTGTAAAAACAAGCAAGAACGCCGCCGTGGGCTTGCTCTGTGCCTCCCTATTAAACCAAGGGAAAACAACCTTACGGCGCGTAGCACGGATTGAAGAAGTGTACCGAATTATTGAAGTGCTTGAAAGCATCGGCGTAAAGTGCCGCTGGCTCAACGAAAGTGACCTCGAAATCACCCCACCACGTAAATTACGTCTTGATAAAATGGACATCGCAGCCGCTATGCGGACACGAACGGTCATTATGTTTCTGGGCCCACTCCTTCATCAATATAATCAATTCGACATACCATTCGCTGGTGGCTGCAGTATCGGTACACGTACCGTTGAACCGCACATGTCTGGCCTCGCGCCGTTTGGGCTCGAAGTTGTGGCAAGCGATGAACGCTACCACGCCAAAGTCCATGAAACATCCGTTGATAAAACAATCATTCTCACCGAACGTGGCGATACCGTCACTGAAAACGTTATCATGGCTGCCGCCCTGTACGACGGTACGGTGACGATTCGCAACGCCAGCCCTAACTACATGGTGCAAGACGTATGCTTCTTTGTGCAAAAGCTCGGGGTAAAGATCGAAGGCATCGGTACCACAGTACTAAAAATCCACGGTAAAAAATCGTTCAATAAAACAATTGATTATTCACCAAGTGAAGATCCTATTGAAGCAATGAGCTTTATCGCCGCCGGCGTTGTAACTGATTCAGAAATCACCATCAAGCGCGCGCCGATTGAGTTTTTAGAACTTGAACTTGCTACCCTTGCTGGCATGGGCTTAAACTACACACTCAGTGAAGAGTACCCAGCAGATAACGGCAAGACCCGCCTAGTGGATGTAACCGTCCATCGCTCTAAACTGGTGGCGCCAAAAGATAAATTACACTGCATGCCCTTCCCTGGCATTAATATTGATAACCTCCCCTTCCTAGGGTTGATTGCAACGGTAGCTGAGGGCCGCACCTTGGTACACGACTGGACTTATGAAAACCGCGCCATCTACTTTACCGAACTGACAAAGTTGAACGCCAAAATTGAAATGGTTGATCCTCACCGTGTGTACATTACCGGGCCAACCCACTGGCGCCCTGCCGATGTGGTAGCACCGCCCGCACTGCGACCATCAGTTGTAGTACTGCTTGCAATGCTCGCAACGCCAGGCAAATCAATCCTTCGCGACGTATATAACATCAACCGTGGCTACGAAGATTTTGCTAACCGCCTTAATTCACTGGGCGCCCACATTGAAACTGTGTGGGAATAACAGATGACAAACGCTCTGTTCTCTGGTATAATCCACTAGAGTCGTAGCGATATGGCGGATGTAGCTCAGTAGGTTAGAGCGCTGGATTGTGGCTCCGGAGGCCGTGGGTTCGAATCCCATCATTCGCCCCATATTAAAAACCCTGCTTTTTCGGCAGGATTTTTAATTTACGGGGCACCACTTAACCAAATGGGTTATAGCGGCGTGATGTAGGTTCAGTAAACCTCCTGCGTGGCGCTGCAGAATCCAACTTATGTACTGGACGCGGTGCACTGGTAGCATTAAACCGCTGTAGTGACGTTGAGTCACGGCTTTGCGTCTTCTGCTGAATGCGTTCACGGATCGCCTTCATGCGGCGCTTTGTTGCTTCATGCTGGCGTGCTGAGTCGCGGTAGTTATGCACCACACCGGCGCTATGGAAGCCTTCTACATATTGGCGATTCTTTTCGACTTCTTTGCGCTGATCGAACGTCTCTTTACTACCAGACCCAAATGATGGCGCATCACCATCAGCAACGCGCGCGATCGCATTGCTGTGCGTTACGTCGATAGGTTGCTGTGTAAAGCGTGAACGTTTTGGAAACATACCTTTATTATACACTGCCTCTGATGCTATAATATCAAGTGTTCTTTATGCGGGTGTCGTATAGTGGCTAATATACCTGCCTTCCAAGCAAGTGACGCGAGTTCGATTCTCGCCACCCGCACCAATGAAAAAACCGAAACACTGATTTCGGTTTTTTCATTGCTATAATAAGGTTAATGCCCCGGTAGCTCAGTTGGGCAGCCATGAGCAAGATATATTCGCAGAGTCTGCTCTATCCAACTGATACATTACTGCCGTTTAAGGGCAATATTCGATTTTATGCCCCGGTAGCTCAGTTGGATAGAGCAGAGGACTTCTAAGCCTAAGGTCGTAGGTTCAATTCCTACCCGGGGTACCATGCAAAGTGCAGCTACATTTTCGTAGCTGTTTTTTGTTTTTATAATAAATAACAATAAATATATATTGACTTACGATAAATAGTACGTTATATTCGTGACATGAATGTGTCGCATACAATCATTCGAGCATCCGTATTAAGCTTACAAACAGTTATTATTTTTATAGGTATAGGAGTAGCCGCAGCGCTACTGATTGAACCGCATTTTGAAGGCCGGAATCAAAATGCCTCGTGGCATGAAATTTACCTTCAGGACCCGCTGCTTGCATACGTCTATATCGGTTCAATCGCATTTTTCGTTGCCCTGTACCACGGTTTTCGTTTCTTACTGCACATCGATAAACCGAGCATATCAACAAAATTATTGAGCTTTCGTCTTCAGCGAATCAGAGCTGCGCTTCTCGTTCTGCTTGGGTTTATTAGTGGATTTGCACTATATCTTGTGACTGTACAGCGGACCATTGAAGAAGATATCGCAGGCGGAATTGCTATGAGCCTCTTTGCCTTTTTAGTAACAGTGATCGGCATCGCCACAAGTGTAGTGCTTGAAGCAATGCTTGTAAGCAAGTGCAGTAAGAAGGAGATTGTATGAAACACGTGTCAACACATTTTTTAAGGCTCGCTATCGTAGGGCTTGGCATGTTGGTATTACTTTTTTGCATCGTCGTTATTCCTTCAATTTACGAAAATTGGGGCAAGGTGTTCCCAGAACTATTCGCATTACGGTACGCACTTGTCGGTGGAATGCTTATTACGGCAATTGCATTTTACACTGCACTCTTCCAGGGTTTGCTACTCCTTCGGTTGATCGATCGTCAAAAAGCTTTTTCGCAAAAATCTGTTAAAGCGCTTCGTACTATCAAATACTGCGGTGCAGTAATTGGCAGCATCTACCTACTCGCCATGCCGGCCATTTACATGGTTGCTGAGGCAGATGATGCTCCTGGTTTGCTTGTGATTGGCATGGCGTTCGCAGCTGCGCCGATTACGGCAGCCGTATTTACTGCACTCATGCAAAAGCTCATACAGACAGCGGTTGATTTAAAAACCGAGAATGACTTAACGGTATAACAATGGCAATTATTATTAACATCGATGTCATGCTTGCGAAACGGAAGATGAGCGTTACTGAGCTATCAGAAAAAGTTGGCATTACCATGGCAAATATTTCGATTTTGAAAAACGGTAAAGCAAAGGCAGTTAAACTCTCAACGCTGAGCGCACTCTGCGAAGCACTCAATTGCCAGCCTGGCGACATATTAGAATATCGCGACTAATTCTGTGGTTTATCTAGCTCACTAGTTGGTGGCTGATTTGCAGCTGCATCAATGGGCCGCTGTTCACTTGAAAACACTTGCTGTACTTGTTCTAGCGTAATCTTCACCACTCCCCCACGGCCGACTTCACCAGTAAGCATTTGTTTTGCTACGGTATTTTCAACAGCTTTTTGTACGACGCGGCGCATCGGGCGGGCACCTAGGCGTGGGTCATACCCTTTTTCAACAAGTAGTTTCTTGGCGGCGTCATCTACTTCAACGGTTACTTTTTGCGGTTTTAAAGTTTTATTAACACTTGCCAAAATAAGGTCGAGTACCTGAACTAATTCTTCTTTGGTAAATGGCCTAAATACCACAATCTCATCGAATCGGTTCAAAAACTCCGGCCTAAATTGATTACTGCTAATTAAATCGTCTACGAGTTCACTTTCGAACTGGCTTACATCGTACCCGCGGCTAATAAACTCGCGTATCCGATCTGCACCCGCGTTGCTAGTTGCCACTACAATCGCGTCACGAAAACTTACGTCACGATTCTTAACGTCGCGCAGAATACCTTCATCCAACATTTGAAGTAATGTGTTGAGCACTTCAGGTGCTGCCTTTTCAATTTCGTCGAGCAATACCACACTAAATGGCTGCTTCATTACCTGCGCCGTTAGACTGCTCGGATCATCTGCACCGTCTGCAATCAATCGCGCTACATCGTCACTTTTCACATACTCGTTCAGATCGATGCGAATAATTTTTTGCTCACCACCGAAATATACTTCCGCCAGAGCTTTTGAAAGTTCGGTCTTACCGACACCAGTCGGCCCGAGGAAAAGGAACGTACCGATAGGGCGATTTTCATTGCGCACACCAGCCCTCGCACGGCGCAGCGCGTCACTTACCACCTGCACGGCACGTGATTGGTTAACCATGCGCTTATGAATCAAGTCTTCCATATTTAACAGTTTTTGACGATCAGCGCTATCGCTCGCCACACTCACCTTTACATCAAGCGTTTTTTCAATTGCTTGTTGCACAGAGTTAATCGTGACAAGTCCCGACTCATCGTAGCTAGCAGCAGATTCAAGCAGCTTCATAGCGCGCCCTGGCATCGCGAGGTCGTGCACATAGCGCTCGCTTAACCGATAGGCTTCTTTTAACGCCTGGTACATAAAGGTAACTTTGCGCTGTGATTCAATAATAATCAGTTGTTCTTGCATCACACTGATCGTTTCGCGCTCATCTGCAGCAGGAACATTGATGCGATTAGTGGCGTTAAGTAGCCCTGGTGTGCGCTGACCAATCTGCAAATAGCGCTGCTCGTCCATGGCCAAAATTAGCCGTAAGCGCCCTGCATCAAGTACCGGCTGTAAAATATTGGTTAGATCAACTGCGCCTACGTTAGTTTCGAAAAATAGCTGTGCATTATCGAGGCAAAGAATAATATTTTTAGCTGCGAATGCTTCATTCATTAACTGTGTTACTAATCCCTCAAGCTCGCCTTTACCAGAAGCGGCAGATATCAGCGCACCAGAATCGAGCAGGATAACTTGGCGGTATTTTAACGAATCGGGAACATTACTATCTGCGTCAAGTAATCGCTCGGCGAACGCATGAATAATTGTTGTTTTTCCTGCGCCCTCTTTACCAACCAGTACGGCATTCTGCCGGCCACCGCTGCTCATCGTGTCGATGAGCTGATCAAGCACTTGCACGTGTGAATCTACATCAACGGTAAGTAACCCGCCACCCGCGCTAATTTGTTCGCTAATGTTTTGCCCAAACCGTGCTAGTAGCGGCGTGAAACCGAAGGACCAATCACGGCCGATACCGCCCGTGCGTCGTGGGCGTGAAAATTTACGAATTAAATCTTGTAAATGGTGGTTCCAGGTTACACCCTGATCAAGATCTTCGTCATCAAGGTGAATCTGCGCAATGACATCTTCATACCCACGGAAGGTTCGCGTCAGTGCCAGCGCCAGTACGCTACCATCAATTGCTTCAACGTTATTTTTTGCACGGATTTGCTCTGCCGCTTCCCATACCTGTTTCGTCGCAGCTTCATCTTTGCTGGCAATTGTTTGCAGGAGTGACGGACTAAGACCAAAACGAGCACCCATAAACTGCCCCGATCGCACGCGGCCAACTGCTAGTGCAATATCTGCCGGCGTCGGCCGCTTTGGTAGCTGCCCTAAAATATCACTTGAAAGACGTGCGGTGATGCTCCCATCTTTACCAAGCGGCACATCCCGCAGCTCATGCTGATACCACATAAACGCCATCCACGGCACCGCGGCAAATCCAATCACCGCCCAACCAATACTTAGCTCCAGTAGGCCAACTAATAATATGCCAAACATAATAAGCAGAATCACCAT
Organism: uncultured Candidatus Saccharibacteria bacterium; assembly: GCA_963789695.1. GTDB lineage: Bacteria > Patescibacteriota > Saccharimonadia > Saccharimonadales > Saccharimonadaceae > Saccharimonas. The sequence goes on from CAWBLS010000002.1 coordinate 172,767, forward strand.
CCATGCCAACAACGGCGCCACAATTCCGCCAAAGCGCCTACCAAGCCGCGCCTTACTGGCGCGTGTTGCGTAATAATCAAATGCTAGCGCCATGGCACCCATCCTGACAGCGCCAGGGCCACACCAATAATCGGGAGTGCTGGAACAAATGCCCACGCAATTATTGTGAATAATCCAAATATAATTGTCAGAAACAGCGTCACTGAACCAATCACAATCATAATCGTGCGCACAATCGAACCAATAATGCGTGAAATTAAGCGATCAAGAAAGGCGCGCAATTGGATGCCGATTGGCCCACGTACACGCCCGGCTGAAATCTGGCGATATGGTGAAAACAAGGTACGCACCAATAAATCAATTGAAAAGTAATCGTACAACCCTGCTAATCGCTCGCGCACTGAAGAGACTTGCTGTTTCCAGCCGGCGGTATACCACCAAAGAAAGATGCCCACGAAAGCCATAGCACTATTGTACCCCAACCAGTAGTGTTTACGCTATAATAGACTTTATGCGCCATAGTCTCACCACTATTTTCGGCAAAGGGGTCCGCCAAGCGGCTATTTTGCGCGGTGGTGGCTCGGCATTACCAGGATTGTTCGTTGAAAAAATCGATCCTCGCTACGTAACGCGCACGCTATCGCAACTGCCGAAGGGCGTCGTGCTTATCAGCGGCACTAATGGTAAAACTACCACCACAAAGATGGTGGTTGAACTATTAGAAAGCCAGGGGCTGCGAGTATTCACAAATCGAACAGGCAGCAACTTCACCCGTGGTGTCGCGGCGGCGCTATTGGGTGACGTAGACGCGCGCGGACGGTTGAACGCTGATATCGCCGTGTTGGAACTTGATGAAGCCTATGCAGTTCACTTTGTTAAGGCTATCAACCCCAGCTACTGCCTGCTTCTTAATGTGATGCGCGATCAGCTGGACCGCTTTGGTGAAATTGATAAAACTGCCGAATTACTCCATACGGTTGCAACACACACCACCAAAGGCGTAGTACTTAACCGCGATGACCCACGCCTTGGCACAAAATTATTCACTGAAAATATTCATGCACCAATTAACACATACGGCGTTCACGAATCATTACTCGCACAGTTCCCGTCTGATGATGATTTACGAGGTAATTACGGGCAAGCAAAGCATGTTACCGTCAACGAATCAATCGACACGCAGCTGGATGCCGTCGATGGACAAACCGCACAAATTCGCTTTGGTCAAACCGCCCACTCCGTAACATTAAAGCTAAAAGGTATCTATAACGTACTTAACGCCGTAGGTGCTGTAGCCTTGGTGCGCACCGTGGTTGGTGACGCACTAGATGAAGCAGCCATCTTTGAGCGCTTAGCCAATGTAACACCCGCCTTTGGCCGCGGTGAAACGGTTCTCGTCGATGGCGATGAATGTGAATTGGTGCTCGTGAAAAACCCTGCGGGCTTTCGCCTCAGCCTGGCATCATTTTCACCCGAAGGGCATGAAGCAATGATTGCAATTAATGACAATTACGCAGACGGCCGTGACATGAGCTGGCTATGGGACGTTGACTTTGATAGCTTACAGACGGGCGGTGTGCGGGTTGTTACTGGTGTACGCGCCTATGACATGGCGTTACGACTTGATTATGATGAAGTGCCGTTTGAAACCGTTACGACATCACTCGAAGAAGCACTCAATGAGTTTTTACAATCAACGAAAGGTAAGCCAAAACGAATATTCTGCACGTACACAGCCATGCTCACACTACGAAAACTGCTGAGTAAACGAGCCCACGTGGAGGTTATACGATGAGTAAACAAGTTATCAATCTGTTACAGCTCTACCCTAAAGACATGAACATCTACGGCGATTGGGGTAACACCCTCATCCTAAAACGGCGACTCGAACGGCGCGGCTACCAGGTTAACTTACTTGAATATAATCCAGGTGATACCTTCCCTGACGACGTTGATATTATTGTTGGCGGCGGCGGGCAAGATTCAGGACAAAGCAATATACAGGAAGATTTACTAAAAATTGGACCGAGACTACGAGCGCTCGCCGATGATGGCGTACCGATGCTGGTTATTTGTGGGCTGTACCAGCTATTCGGGCATTTCTTTAAAACCCGTACAGGCGATATAATTAAGGGAATCGGGATTCTCGACGTTGAAACCCATGGCAGCAACGAACGTATGATTGGTAATATCGTTTCAACATGTGATACATTCGGTGAACTGGTCGGCTACGAAAACCATAGTGGCAAAACCACCCTTGGCCCCAACGCTGAACCACTTGCTTCCGTGACACTTGGTGCCGGGAATAATAACGAAGATGGTAGTGAAGGTGCGCGCGTTAAGAATGTTATTGGCACCTACCTGCATGGCTCATTCCTACCAAAAAACCCGCAGGTGGCTGACTTTTTAATTAAACAAGCAATAACCCGCAAGTTTGGCGCCACCAGTCTCTCGCCGCTCGACGATACACTCGCCACGTCGGCTCGCGCCATCGCAGCCAAGCGCCCGCGCTAAGCTTGCTGTTGCTGGCGTAGCTCTTCGACCACTTGATCACCATGACCGAGCGGCGTGACGCGACCATAAACTTTAACGACTTGGCCATTCGGGTTAATAATAAATGTTTTTCGCAAAATCCCCTCTTTACCAAACATCTTTTTACCCCATGCGCCATACGCGTCAATCGTTTCGCCGCTAGAATCTGAAAGTAATTTAAAGTTCAAATTGTGTTTTGTTTTAAATTTATCATGACTTGTGGCATCATCTTTACTTACCCCCACTACGGCAGCACCAAGCTCAGCAAGTTCATCGCGCGCATCACGTAAACTACATGCTTCAACCGTGCAACCCGGGGTGTCATCTTTCGGGTAAAAATAAAGCACCAGCCATTGGCCGGCAAAATCCTGGAGGCTTACAGGGTTACCGGTTTCATCTGTTAGTGTAAAATCTGGTGCGGAATAGGGGACTTCTTTTATCATATTTTTAGTATAGCAGGTATACTATTTAGAAGTGATTGAGGTACGTAAGCCCCATATTCCAAGAATTCATAGCTTCGACATATTGCGTGGCTATTTTCTGTTTGTGATTTTAATTGACCATCTTTACTACTTTCCAAGTGGGCTTGATGTGTTTAGTGGACGGGGCCTGCTGTATGTATCGTCAGCCGAAGGCTTCTTCCTTATTTCCGGTATTATTCTTGGCATTGTCCGCGGTAGTAAACTCGTCCATAAGCCATTCGCGCTGGGTGCAAAACTGCTGCTAAAACGGAGTCTGCAGCTTTACATCACAAGTATCGTACTCACACTACTATTTACGTTTATCGGCTGGATGTTCTTTATGAATAACCCGGGGCTTAAGTTTGGTATTGCCCCAACCGATACCCCAATTATTCAACTCATTTGGGAAGCGCTCACCTACCAGTACATCTACGGCTGGGCAGACTTTTTGCGTCAGTATGCGATCTTTATTGCGATTGCTCCGCTTGCGCTATGGCTGCTTAGAAAAGGTAAGTGGTATGTTGTTGCGATTGCTAGCATCTTAGGGTGGCTCGCCTACCCGCTCACTTCTGGCGGTGAAGTGTGGCGCCCACTAAGTTGGCAGTTGGTATTCTTTAGCGGCTTTATTATCGGCTTTTACTGGCCAAAGCTGACTACACTGTGGCAACGCGTGTCAGCAAACCGCCGCGAAATCATTGGCCGCACACTGTTTGCCACATTCGTAGGCACCGCACTGATTAGCTCATTCTTGGTGTTTGGGCACTACTTTGGCGGCACAGTTGGCCCATCAATCGACGCCGCGCATCACGTAGTAGAGCAGTCGTTTAACAAAGACCGCTTACCTATCGCTCGCCTGCTGCTTGGTGCAATCTGGTTCTGGGGTATCTTTTGGCTGGTGCGTAAATTTGAGCCACAGATTGTGGCAAGTAAAGTCGGAAAATGGTTAATGCTGCTCGGTGAAAATTCGCTCTATGTCTACACCATTCAGGCTTTTGTTGTGTTCTTCATGCATCTCTTTATTCATGGGCCATCCAATGAAATGAATATACTCGTAAGCTTGCCCCTTACACTCGCTGCGACCGCGCTTGTTAGTTACGCTGTATATAAAAAGTTTCTCTTTAAGATTATTCCGCGCTAATTTTTCCCGAAGTATCATACAAACCGGCGCGGTATGATTGCTTCCCTGTAATTGAATCGTAAATTTCAACGCTCTTTACTTTACGCCAACTATCAACAGGTGGTGTTAATTCATTTCCAGAAGTATTATCCATGTACCACACATACGGGTGTGTATTAGTTAAATCAGATAAATCCGTAATCTTACCCATGTCGTTTTCTTTTAGCATCGCAAGTGAACCATATTCGTACTGCGTGCTGCTGTCGAGGAAGTAAACCGGGTGTTCATCGCTTGAATAAAAGGCAGCTTCATAATATAGCCAAGGGCTGGCGGCAATGATTGGCTGACCGTCTCCCCCAACTTTGGCAATCTCGCTAATAACGTCGCCGGTACGAATCGATGTGGATGAATTTTTATTAAAGTTGCCATAGTAATACACGTTATACACACCTAGTGCTACAACAACAAGCAGCGTAGCCACGAGCCCCGTCCACAATCGTTTCGAAATATGGCTTCGAATCAATACTAAGCCCACACCAACCAACGCAGCGCTTATAACAAGCGACGGCAATAGGTAACGATCAATAAACGTAGAATGAAGGGGCGGCAACGAAAGTAACACAAGTAGGAGTGGTGTAACAAATGCGATACTTAGCAGCAGCCGGTAGCCGCTACGCGCCTGCTTGGCGACATAGTTCCGCATCGTCCACAGCACATACACCACCGCAGTAATACCAGCAGCATAAGCAATCGTCCACCAATTATTTACTGCGCCATATTCACGGTACAGCAAGGCATTTGATGTGTAGTCAATGGGCGTATATGCGCTGAGGGCAGGGATCCAGAAACCACCCTGCACTGTAATGGTTTGCTTTACCGCAGTAGGCAGCCATGGCAAAAATAATAGCACAGCAAATGCATATGCGAGCAGCCACTCAAGCGTCCAGAATCGTTTAAGCGTTCCCTTTCGGACTTCAATCGCTCGCCATACCCAGTGCGCAAGCCATACAAATGCCGTGAAATAGTGCGTCCACATACCGGCACTAATTAACAGGCCGTAGCCAAGCCATCCTAGTTTTGAATGTGAATCACGAAGCCTTAGTAGTAAATAGGTTGCCCAAATAACAATGGCTGACACCATGGTATACATACGTGCTTCATCGCTAAAACGAATTACCATAGGTGAAACAGCGACAGCAAAACTTGCGGCCAATGCCGCGGTTGACGAACGAAAGATGTGGCGAACAAGGAAAAATACACCGACCAATGCCACCAGTGCGAACACAAGGCTTAGCGAACGAAACGCTAGTTCGCTTGTCCCCCACAGGCTTACCCAAGATTTTAATACCCAGTAATAGAGTGGTGGATGAACGTCGAGCCCGGTGTAGTAGGCAATACCCGCATAATCGAATCGCATTAAATATGCACTAAAGGCTTCGTCGAACCATATTGACCAACGTGTGATATTACCCAGTACCAGTACGCTCATGAGCGTACCAATTGCTGCCAATGTGAGATAGGTGTGCCGCGCAATAAAACGGCGAAGTGATGTATTCATATACGTAGTATTGTAGCCGCCCCTTTCACTTACTGCAATATCACCCCTAGAAATTTTGTATAGTATACGTTATAATCAGTCTGCACTTATATCGGGGTGTGGCGCAGTTGATAGCGCGCGCGGTTTGGGACCGTGAGGTCGAAGGTTTGAGTCCTTTCACCCCGACCAATCAAGCAGCCGTTCTTTGCTACAAAAGAGCGGCTTTTTGATTGGCGACGGTCTGCTATCATAAGCATATGGCTAAACGAAACGGTTTCCTTACTACGGCTAATCTATTTGGCACACTCGGGTACGGCTCACTCCTTATCCAATGGATGTGGACACTCATCATCGTTGGGTATCCCCTGCTTTCACGCGAGGCATCGTTTTTTTACCTGTCGCCCGAAGTGCGTCAACCTGCTGAAAGCTCGCCGATTGAATTTGGCATTTTTACTCCCGTTATCACGATCATTATGCTTGTTATCACAGCACTAATTTTAGTGATGGCTACCTACGCTGTAATCCGCCTACCTAAAACAGTCGGTAAAACAGGTGCACGCATCTCTCACCAAACAGCGCGAGTGGTTGCGCCGCGGTTACCCCATAAAAAACGTGTCACCAAAAAAGCCCAAATAAAACTATCGTATCGTATAGTGCAAATCTTAAAACTATCTGCCATCATACTGCCACTCGTGCTGCTACTATTCACACCAGGCGGCACACAACTCACACCCGAATTGACAATGTTTGTAGGTGGAATCCTCGCCCTCTTTAGTGCTTGTTATTTTGGCATCCAAGCCATAGTGGTTGATGTATTCGGTATTCCAAAAGACAACGTTTGGTAGGTGGTGCGTTGTATAGTGTTTATGGTATAATAACGTTGGTTTTACCATGAAACAAACACAACCCACACTAAAACTAACTGCACTCGCCATTATTTCTATTGTGGTTATGGGTGGGCTGCTTGCCTATAGCAATGCACATCGCACAGCATTAAACCCTGATCTCGTGCCAACAAAGACGGTTGGTGCAGATGAGGCAACCGGCGGGAAACCCGAGCCGCATACAACCAAAGACAATACCGCTGCTGAAGATAAACCAGCAGCGGAGGATTCTGACGGCGCAACCGTATCAAATAACACGAACCCCAAAGACAACGCACCACGCCAAACTGAAATTAGCAAAAATATCACTGAAGAGTACCCTTACCGTGCTCTTGTAGCGCCAAATGACCCCTACTATAGCTCGTCATGGGCAATGCAGAATACTGGCGCAAGCACGGCCTGGGACATTAGCACAGGTGACAGTGTGACAGTGGCGGTCATCGATACCGGCTTTGCGCTGCAACACGAAGACCTTGTGAATTCATGGGCGACCAATCCTGGCGAAACGGGGACTACTAGTAGCGGTGGCACGTGCTGGACCGGTACACCAGCTGATAAATCAACCAACGGGTGCGATGACGACAATAATGGATATGTTGATGATTGGCGCGGCTGGAATTTCGTAAATACCACGAATAACCCGCAAGCAGGCACCACCAGCAGTGGCGGCGTTGACGCGATTTCGCACGGTACATCAGTTGCAGGATTAATCGGCGCAACAACCAATAATGGAATCGGGGTCTCATCATATAACTGGAACACAAAGGTAATGCCGCTCCAGGCGCTTGATGACAATGGCGACGGTTATACCAGCAGTGTTGCGGCGGCCATTTATTACGCTGTTGATAACGGTGCGGACATTATCAATATGAGCCTTGGCGGACCCGCTGCTGATCCGGCCATGCAAACCGCAGCCAATTATGCCTATGCGAATAACGTAGTGGTTATTGCAGCGGCCGGCAACTGTGGCACCACTGGCGATGCTGGATGCGCAGGCTACACCGCACCAAGGGTAATGTACCCTGCCATGAACCAGCATGTAATTGCTGTGGGTGCAACAAACCAAACCAACACGCGCGCAAGCTTTAGCAGTTATGGGCCGAAAGTTGATGTCGTTGCGCCGGGTTCAGGTAGTATTATTTCGCCACTGATTGATACACGTAACGTACCGTATAACTACACAGACGCCTATTCGGGGAGCCTTTACGGGACCTCGTTCGCCTCACCAATCGTGTCGGGTGTCGCCGCACTCATCAGGTCACTCCGCCCAGCCAGTACGGTTGATGATATTGTGGCGTTACTTGATGCTACCGCTACAAAACTGCCAGCCATGAACGGAGCGATGTACACAAACGAATACGGCCATGGCCTCGTCAACGCAGGCACGGCTACAACAGTCGCCCAGACGCTTGCTGGTGACACCAGCACACCCACCCTGCTCCAAACAGGTGACGCTCGAGCTGAACACCGCTATTCATCAAGCGCAGCGATGGCGAGTGGTTGCGATACCACCGCTTCAACCTACTGCGCAGTCCGATTCAGCGGTTCAAATAGTGGCCTCGTACGGTTCCTGCCATATCAACAAACCAGCGGGCTAGGTTCAACCAGTTGGAGTTGGACTGGTGCAATCCTACCGAGTGATGAATGGAGTACGCGCGCGGTTCAAGGTGACAACCAATCGCCAGAGTACTTTTTGCTCGGTAAATAACTTGCACGTCCGCTATATTCTCGCTATACTGTTAGTGGTAAATTAGTAGGGTAAAAGGAAATCAACAGGTGCTAAAAATACGTCGCTCATCGCGATCGAAAATTCGTGTCGTTGCTGCATTATCTGCAGTCGTATTAGTTACTGGCGGCGGGTATTTGGCAAGCTTAGTTGGCGCACCGACACTTGCAACACTCACAATCATGAAACCGATTACTGTGAGCGCCCTGCCCGCTCCATCAACAAGTGACAATCGAATTATTATTCCAAAAATTGGTGTAAATATTCCCTATAACGAGGGAATTGAATCGTTAGATCGCGGGGCCCAATGGCGCCACCCGGAGCGTGGTAATCCAGAAACTGGTGGTAATTTCATTATTGCAGCGCATCGGTTCAGTATTCAGCCTACGCCAGTTAGTACAATTGAAAAATCACCATTTTATAACATCGACAAATTAGAGGTGGGTGATAAAATTATTGCCGACTATAACGGTGTGCGCTATGGCTATGAAGTGACAGAACTGTCGCACGTTACACCAAACCAAACCGAAATCGAATCACCCACTGAAGACGCAAGGTTAACACTCTATAGCTGCGAGCTTGACGGCTCGGCCAGTGGACGCATTGTCGTTACCGCTTCGCTACTTGGTAAGGTCGCCGTAAACTAAATATCTTCCTGTTTGGCCTTTGCACCGAATCTCTGTTCGTGATAACCAAAATTACCCTTCGCCCACTGCTGCACGCTTTCTGAGTATGTTCGATCACCTGCAAGGATATCGCTGCGTGACACTGTTGCCCAATCCTCGATTTCGTGGGTATCGATACTGATCTGGTCAACAACACCGGCATGTATCGGAGCTTCAAAAATAAACTGGTACGTTTGAGCAATCGTACTCACACGGTCTACTACCATACGAAACGTAATGTCTGACTGGCTAACGCTAATGCCAGTTTCTTCTTCCGTCTCGCGAATAGCCGCCTGGGCGGGCGTTTCCTTTGGGTCAATTATGCCGCCAGGAAACGACCAATACGACTTGTAATTTGCTTTCACCACCAACACCCGATCGTCGCTGGTTACAAGTGCCAGTCCACTGCTGGACACCCGCCGCTCAAGGCGTTCGAAAAAACGAATGGTTTGTGCTCTACTAAACGGTCGCACTATTTCGCAAACTCAATCGCTCGGGTTTCGCGGATTACGTTTACCTTAATGGTACCGGGGTATTGCATCGTACTTTCAATCTTGTTTGCTATGTCACGCGCCAATTTAATCGCTGACAAATCATCGATCGACTCTGGGCGCACAATTACTCGTACCTCGCGGCCAGCACTAATGGCATAGGCCTTGTCGATACCCTTAAATGCCGTTGCAATGTTTTCAAGGTCACGCATACGTTCAGCAAAGTTTTCAGCAGAAATATTACGCGCACCAGGCCGTGCTGCACTAATCGCATCACACACGCGTACAATTAACGCTTCTGGCGTTGTTGCATCAATATCATCATGGTGTGCTTCAATCGCGTGAACGATGCGCTCATCCATACCTGCTTTGCGAGCGAGTTCTGCACCAATGTGGTGATGTTTGCCTTCGACTTTATGGGTCACGGCTTTACCTATGTCATGAAGTAAAGTGGCGGTTTTTGTAATACGTGCATCAGCACCGATTTCTTCAGCGATCATACCAGCCATATGTGCCATTTCGGTTGAATGCATCAATACATTTTGTCCATAGCTCGTACGGAATTTAAGCTCACCAAGCATTTGCAATAGTTCTTTTGGAATACCTACTACGCCTACTTCGCGAGCAGCATCTTCACCGGCGCGGACCACATCTTTTTCGATCTGCTTTTCAGCTTTCGAAAACACTTCTTCGATGCGCCCTGGGTGAATTCGGCCATCTTTCATTAACATTTCTAAGCCCAACCGCGCAACTTGGCGACGAATTGGGTCAAAGCTTGAAAGTACCACCATGCCCGGGGTGTCATCGACCAGAAAGTCAACACCGGTTGCGCGCTGCATCGCCTGGATATTGCGGCCTTCTTTACCGATAATACGGCCCTTCATTTCTTCATCTGTCAGCTTCACAGCCGTAACGGTACGTTCAGCCGTCACCTCACTGCTCATTCGCTCCATCGCACTGACAATAATCGTTTGTGCGCGTTCTTCAGCGTCGTCGGTGGCTTCTTTTTGTAGTTTCGAAACCAACCCTAATAAATCATTCTTGATGTCGCGCTCTGTCATCTTCATCAACTTTTCAGCGGCATCTTTTTTCTTTAGGCTCGCAATCTTTTCGAGCTTTTCCTGCTGCTTAGTACGAATTTCGCGAATTTCACCCTTTAGGTCTTCTACTTCGTCTTCGGCGCTGCGAAGCTTCTCACTTCGCTTATCAAGCTCATCAAGTTTTTTATCGAGTGATGATTCACGATCAGCAAGCCGTGTTTCTAATTTTTGCATTTCTTTGCGACGTTCTTGCTCAATCTTAAGCGCTTCGTCTTTCGCTTTTAATACAATGTCACTGGCTTTGGTTTGCGCTCGCGCAAGCTCTTTATCTGCCTTGTGTTTACTATTTACACTGCGCTGCTTGTCGTAGGCATATTTTCCGCCCACGCCCAAAAGTGCCCCGATAAGTGCGGCGACTACCTCAAACATAAACAATCCTTTCTTCAAGGCTGACCCAGTTCTCCCACGATATCAGCATGTGCGTGGTGGTAAGTTGTTGTCGCGACTGGAGATTAAGACTCAGACTGAAATATCACTAAATTAATACGTGTTCTGTAAGTTGCTTACATAAAAATAAGCTACCCTTATTGTAGCGCGCTACCACCAACATGAGCAAGCTATTTTATTTGCGTGGCTTGGTAATATGTGCTTCACCGCCATATTCTGGCAGTACCACAGAATCATTTTCGCCAGCTGCAAGTCGGCGCATGGCTTCTTGTTTCCAGCTATCCCCGCTGACCCCCACGATATGCACGTTCCGTGCTTCAGCTAGCGTATTAAGTACTGTGAGCCCAATCCGCAAACCAGTAAAGCTGCCCGGGCCGCGGAATACACCAATACCGCTGATATCAAACAGGGTTAAATCATGTGCATCAAGCTTTTCCTCTAAAAACTTCAACATACCCTTTGCTAAGCTGCGACCAGCATCCCAGGTATATTCAGTACTCACATCACCATCAACAATTGTGAGGCTTACCGAACTCGTGGCACTATTCCACAAAATAATCACACGAGCTCCTTCACCAGTTCACGATAGCGTGAACCGTGAGCAACCACGTCGAATCTGCGCGCCTTTTCGCTTGGGCTAGTGATTGTGATCGTTAGGCGATCGTCAGGCAACACGCCCGCCGCTACATCGCCCCATTCAATCACGGTAATATTCTGCTCGTCATGCACGGCTTCTTCAAGTTCAGCCGCCATAATCCCTGCATCATTCAAACGATAAAAATCATAATGCGAAAGTCGCAGGTCATCATGAGCACTGTATACGCGATTGAGTGTAAACGTCGGGCTCTGAATATCATCATCGATGCCAAGACCCTTAGCGATACCACGGGTAAACGTTGTTTTTCCTGCGCCAATATCACCAACCAGTTCAATTACCTCGCCACCACGAAGTAGCGCACCAATTCGTGCGCCAAGTTTAAGTGTTTCATCAAGCGATTTCACCTCGAGTTTCATTCCCTGTTAGTATACCATACGAAAAGACTAGTACTGGAGGGTCTTATTGGGTACAATAAGGCATAAGCAGTATGCGTATTTCCGACGAAACATTGGTCAAATTGCTCGAGCGCAATGGTGTGGCTACTGGTGAGCAAATCGCCGACCTCAAAGAAGAGGCCGCGCGTTTATCGAGAACCCTTCAACAATTGGTGCTCGAAAAGAACCTTACCGACGAACCAGGCTTAACAAAAATGTTCGCGGATTATGCTGAGATCCCTTATGTCGAGCTCGACCCGAACGATATTCCACAGGACATACTTAATCGCATCCCCGAACGTATCGCCCGGCAATACAACGCCGTTATCTTTAAGATTGACGACGATGAACTCATCCATTTGGCGATGGATGACCCCGATGATGTGCAGGCCGTAAGCTTTATTGAAAAAGAAATCGGTGAACATACTCGCATTTACATTGCACCGCACGATAACATCCTGCAGTGTCTCGAGAACTACCGCGGTGATGTGAACGAAGAACTTAACGAAGTGATTGACGTGCAACGCGAAGATGATGGCACGGCACAACAAGTCAGCGAATCCGATATTGCTGAAGATTCGCCAATCGCTCAGACCGTCAATCTACTCCTCGAATACGCAATTCGCTCTCAAGCATCCGATATTCACATTGAACCCCGTGAAGACTATGTGCGCGTTCGCTACCGTATCGACGGAGTGCTCCGCGAAGTGAACCAGTTGCCACGCAATGTGCTGGGTGCGCTGGTAAGCCGCATTAAGATTCTTTCTAATCTTAAGATCGACGAGCATCGCGTACCGCAAGACGGTCGCTTTAAGATCAAGGTGGCCGGAAAGCAATATGCGCTTCGTGTCAGCACATTACCGATTGTCGATGGCGAAAAGGTTGTGATGCGTATCCTTGATGAATCAAACCAAGCCGTAACACTAACCGACCTTGGCTACTGGGGCCGCTCACTCAATATTTTGAGCCAAGCTATCACCGAACCAAACGGTATGGTGCTCGTAACTGGGCCAACCGGTAGCGGTAAATCTACCTCGCTTTTTAGTATTTTGACAATGCTCAATAAGCCGAATGTCAACATTTCCACCATCGAAGACCCGGTGGAATATAAAATTCTTGGTGTTAACCAAACCCAAACCAATTCTAAAGCGGGCATGACATTCGCTAACGGCCTTCGGGCCTTGCTTCGCCAGGACCCAAACATCATCATGGTGGGGGAAATTCGCGACAGTGAAACAGCCAACCTAGGTATTCAGGCGGCGCTAACTGGGCACCTAGTGTTCACGACGCTTCACACCAATAACGCCGCCACCTCGCTGCCACGCCTGCTCGACATGGGCATTGAACCCTTCTTGATTGCCAGTACGGTGCGTGCCGTTGTCGGACAGCGCCTCGTCCGTAAACTCTGTATGACCTGCCGTGTTCAATATCAGCCAGAACCCGAACAAATTGAACAAATCACAAAACTGTTCAATTTTGCCCCCAACACGCCCTTCAAGATTATTCACGAACTCTCGACTGAAGCGATGAACCAAGGCCTGGGCGGCGATACGCCAGCAAGCACAAATGAATCAACCATTCAGCATCTGTGGAAGGTTAATCCAGAGGGCTGCGATGAATGTAATCACACCGGATTTAAGGGTCGTGTCGGTATTTTTGAGGTACTCGGCAATAGTCGCTCGATCCAAAAATTGATTGTTTCAAATGCAACCAGTGATCAAATTCAATCCCAAGCGATGGCTGAAGGCATGGCAACGATGCTGACCGATGGTCTCATTAAAGTTCTTCGCGGTGTTACCTCAATTGAAGAAGTTATGCGAGTAACGAAAGATTAACGCTGATGGCATCATTTTCATTTGTCGCACTTGATGAACAGCACAAGACCGTAAAAGGTAACTTGGATGCGCAGGATCGCTCAGGTGCGCTTGATGCGCTAAAAAAGCAAAACCTCAAACCAATCAGCCTAAAACAAGAATCAGCCAAGAAGGGTTCATTTACAGCGCTTGATTTCCTTGGTAGCAACCGTGTTAAAAGTGATGATTTGGTAATTTTCACTCGCCAGCTTAGCGCGATGGTAAGCGCCGGTGTGCCCATTTTGCGAGCGCTCACTTCACTAAAAGATCACACCGATAGTCAGGCGCTGAAGAACGTCACTGAAGGGGTGGTCAAGGACGTCGAAGGCGGTGATACGCTTGCCGATGCACTCGCTAAATACCCCAATACGTTTAGCGATGTGTACGTCAACATGGTTCGTGCCGGTGAAGCTGCGGGAATCCTGGACGAAATTTTAAAGCGACTTGCGCTGCAACAAGAAAAGAACGCAACAATACGCAAGAAAGTCCGTAGCGCCATGACCTATCCTATGGTTTTGATGGTAGTGACAACAATTGCCTTTTTTGGCTTAATGATTTTCGTCATTCCCCAGATTGGAAACATTCTTAAAGACCTCGGCGGGCCAGATGCAACCCTGCCGCCCCTTACTCTCGTCATGCTGGCGATCAGTGACTTTATGGTGAGCTACTGGTTTATCGTGCTCCCCGCAATCATCGCTGGCGTCGTGTTGTTGTTACGTTTCTTAAAAACACCACGCGGCAAAGCGCTATTCCACCGCTTTGTCCTTAAGCTACCTATGATTAATCAGATTGTGCGAAAGGTAGCCGTGGCCCGCTTTACTCGTACGTTTTCAGCCCTTATGGGCGCAGGTGTCGCCGTACTTGAGTCACTAAACGTGACAGCCCACGCTGTTGGTAACATCGTATACGAAGAGGCGTTAATTGCCGCGTCAAATGATGTGAAAGAGGGAAAAAGTCTCTCAAGTGTCATAGAAAAGAATGATCTCTTCCCTGCTATCGTCGCGCAAATGTTGGCTGTTGGTGAAGAAACTGGTCAAACCGATGTCGTGCTCGTGAAGGTAGCAGACTTTTATGAAGAAGAGGTAGACGTTGCAATTGATGGGATTAGTTCGATTATTGAACCAGTCATGATTTTGATCATGGGTTCGATGGTTGGCCTTATCGCCGCAAGCGTCATGGGTCCAATCGCTGGACTCGCCCAAAATGTACAGTAATTTCCTCTAGTAGCAAGCATACCGCTCATGCTATACTATTGAAGAGCTGAATAGTATTTAGTGGGCATCAATGACAAAACTATTCTATAAACAACGACCCCTGATCGGTCTTGATATTAGCCAAACGGGCATCAAGGTGATGTCTGTTGACCCAAAGCGCTGGCTTGTCCTTGGCTATGGGTCGCTTGACCTTGACCCTGCAAAAGTGCAGGCTTCTTTTGATGACCCTGAAGATAACTACCTAAGAGACAGCATCAGTTCCCTCTTGCGCGAAAACATCGTTGGATCGCTCAATTCCGACCATGTTGTGATTGGCCTGCCCACTGGCCGCACCTATTCGCGCACCTTTACGCTTCCCTTAAATGAAGAATCCAAAATTGACTCAGCAGTTGAGGTAGAAGTTGATCAGTATATCCCCTTGCCCCTAAGCTCACTCTATGTCGATTACGAAATTATTGAACGCGGCAAAACCAACCTTAGGGCAGTCATGTCAGCAGTGCCGATGACGATTGTTGATAGCTGCGTTAAAGCGGTTCAAAGCGCCGGCCTTACCCCGATGGTAGCCGAACCGAGCATCAACGCTGTTGCTCGTGTGATTGAAGCAACCGAAGAAGGTCACCTCTCGACCTTGATTGTTGATATTGGCCCTGCCAGCACAGATATCGCCGTACTCGATGGCGGCGCAATCCGTGTCACGGGAGGAGTTGGCATTGGGGGAAATACTTTTACACTTGATATTGCAAAAAAACTTAACATCACCCTCGAAAATGCCCACCAGCTTAAAGTATTGAACGGCCTTAACGCCGGCCCGCGACAAGAAAAAATCAACAATGCGTTGCGACCAAGCTTGCAGCGCATCGTGACAGAAATCCGCAAAGTGATTCGTTATTACAACGAGCGCATGAATGAAGACCAAAAGAAAATCGAACAGGTGCTGATTGTCGGTGGTGGCGCTAATGTGCCGGGTATTGGTGAATACTTTACCAACGAACTTGTTATGGCCGCTCGCGTTGCCAGCCCTTGGCAAAAACTCGATTTTGGCGAGCTACAACAACCCAATAAGCAGTTCCGCCCCCGCTACATCACCGTAGCTGGGCTCGCAAGCCTTGCCAAAGAGGAGATCTGGAAGTGATTAACCTGCTCTCCCCCGATGATCGCCGCCAAATTGCCGCTTCACGCACTAACAGCTTATTGCTACGCTATATTTTCTTGCTCGCTCTGTTGGTGGCGGTCATGATGCTCGAAATGGGTGGTGTATATTTACTCCTTACCAACGAAAAGGCCCGTAACGAATCGGTAATTAGCGACAATAACCAAAAAACGGTGACCTACGCAGAAACTAAGCAGCGAGCTGCAAAATTTGAATCAGATCTTGCAACTGCCAAATATATTTTGGGTCAGCAAGTACCGTACACTAAAATCCTCACAAGCATTGCACAAGCACTACCTAGTGAGGCAGTGGTTGACACGCTCGACCTCGACCCAGCGACCTTTGGCAGCCCAACAACACTTACTATCCGTACAAAATCGTACTCAAGCGCGATTAATGTTAAAGCAAGTCTACAAGAGTCTAAAGTATTTTCTGATGTCAGTTTCCAATCTGTTGCACAGGCTGATAACGATACAGACGGTTTCCCCTATACTGCGACATATAACGTCACCTATTCGAAGGATATTTTGTCATTATGAAACAACAAGGTTTAAACGCAGTTCGGCTCCGCCTCTTCCTCATTATTGCACTGTTCCTTATCACTGCAGTGGGTATTGGGTTATTCACGCTTGGCTACCGTCAACTGAGCGAATTTTCGAAAGAAACTCAAGCTGTTGCCGAACAAGCAAGTGCTAGTAACTCAAGCCTACAGAAGCTTGTTAACACTGAAAAGATTTTGGAAGAAAAATCAGACGTCGTTGATCGTGCATCACTAATCGTGGCTGAAAGTCAAAGCTATGTCTACCAGGATCAGATTATTAGCGACCTCAACCGCTTCGCAAAAGAAGCGAACATTTCAATCAATAACATTACCTTCAACGAAAAAACAACCGCAACAACCGGTGCGAGCGCCGCCCCCGCACAACAACCAACCGCCACGGCTGATCCAGCTACCGGCGGCGCGACCACAACAACCGGCGGCTCGCCGGGCGGCGTTAGCTCCGTAACCGCAACCATCACCCTTAATAACCCGATTCCTTACCCGAGCATGCTTAAATTCATCTACCTTGTAGAAAAAAGCCTGTTCAAAATGCGCATTTCTTCGCTTTCACTGTCTCATGCTTCAGATGGCGAATCAGCCAATGCTGTTAATAGTAACGCCCTGACCGTCGAGGTATACGTACGATGAACAATGTAAATATCAATTTCAAGCAACTCACTACCCAGGCAGTTCAATTCTTGCACCGCTATCATGTGGTTATCTTTACGTTTTTCGCAATCGGCGGTCTCGCAATTGCAACCTTTATGCTGAACATAGCGATTTCCGGCAGTAGCAGCAGTGAGCCGCCGACTGCCGCGCAACGATTTGACGCCGAAACAATGGAAAAAATTAAAGAATTAAATAAAGCGGGTGAAGACAATTCGGAGTTTAGTCTCCCATCTGGTCGCACAAACCCATTCATCACACCATGATTATCGCTAGCTCCGCACTCATTAACCTACCTATCATGAGCCTCCAAACAGGCGGCGAATTAGCACGAACACAGCGTGCCATTATAAACCCTGACAATTTACAGATCATCGCCTACGAGCTCAGTGGTCACAACCTCACCGAAACACCCTCGCTGCTGCGCATGGCTGATATTCGCGAACTAACAAGCAGTGGCATGATTGTTGATTCGAGCGACGAATTTATTACGCCAGATGATGTGATAAAAGTGAATGAAATTTATAAGCTTCGCTTTAACCCCAATGGCTTACAGGTAGTTGACGAAAAAAAGCATAAACTTGGTAAGGTGTACGATTACACCCTTAATACTGATGACTTTTATATTCAGCAGCTCGTCGTACAACGACCGCTCCTAAAAAGTCTTAATGACACTGAGCTCATGATTCATCGCTCACAAATCATCGAAATCAATAATAAAGCAATTGTTGTACACTCAGAAACCGAGGCCCCAGAACCGAAGCGAAATGAAGTTATGGGGAGCTACGTTAACCCATTTCGGAAGCCAGAAACGGGTGCAGAACCGAATCGTCGCGGCGATTAAGCGTCTTCTTGTATCGCCAGTAAGATATCGTCGTAGCGAAACCCCTGGCGCATTAAGTACTGAATTAGTTTTTGTTGATCAGGGTATTTTGATCGCTTCTTTTCAACGACCTTCGTTAATTCCGTCGTCTCATCACGGTCGGTACTACTAAGTGCAGCATCTATAATTCCGAGCTCCACGCCCTTTCCACGTAGCTCCTGCGTTAGCTTACGACGCGACACACCTTTACTAAGTGATCGATTGTCGACCCACCAACGAGCGAATGATTCATCATTGATGTAGCCTTTTTCTTCTAAGCGGCGAAACACTCGTTCAGTAAGCCCAGTGCTTACACCCGGCTGATCGCGCACCTCACCACTTGCCTTATGTTTTACTTTTCGTGACAACGTTTTCCGCCACAGATAGTCGCGCACCTCTTTTGCAGAGTGAGGGCGCATTAAACAGTACTCAAGTGTACGTGCATAGAGCTTACCGAACGCGCTCTCTTGCTCGTACTCAGCAAGACTCGCTTCATCGATATCCTGGCCCTGCTTAAGCCCCATATCTACAAGCTGAGCGATATCAAGGCTAAACCGATATTTACCATCAACAGACACGCTGACGCGATTCGGATTCTTTACCTGTGTGGTTATCGCTGTAATCTTCATCATGACGGGTTGCTCCTTAAGAGCGTGCCGCTTACGAAGCAGCCTACCCTTCGGCTTCGGCTACTTTGGTGCGGACCTTTTTATCGATTTCCGCTAACACTTTTGGATTTTCCTTCAAGAAGCGCTTCGTTTGCTCGCGGCCCTGGCCGATTTTCTCGTCGTTGTAATCAAACCATGCACCGCTCTTACCAACCACGCCATACTGCACGCCCAAATCGAGCACGTCACCAGTACGTGAAATACCTTCGTTGTACATGATGTCAAACTCAGCAACCCTAAATGGTGGCGCAATCTTGTTTTTCACAATTTTCACTTTTGTACGGTTACCGATGATATTTTCACCGTCTTTAATTTGGCCAATACGACGGATATCTGCGCGAACAGATGCGTAAAACTTCAAGGCGTTACCACCGGTCGTCGTTTCAGGGTTGCCAAACATCACACCAATCTTCATACGAATCTGGTTAATAAAGATGACAGTTGCATGTGACTTGTTGATGATGCCGGTTAGCTTCCGGAGCGCTTGACTCATTAGGCGCGCCTGTAATCCCATGTGCGCATCCCCCATGTCACCATCAATTTCTGCTTGCGGCACCAAGGCCGCAACCGAGTCAACCACAATTAAGTCTACTGCGTTTGAGCGCACCAGTGTTTCGGTAATTTCAAGCGCTTGCTCACCGTTGTCTGGCTGTGAAACAAGTAGGTTGTCGGTATCGACACCAACCTTACGAGCATACGCTGGGTCAAGTGCGTGCTCGGCGTCGATGAATGCCGCCGTGCCGCCTTGTTTTTGAATCTCAGCAATAGCGTGCAAGCTAAGGGTGGTTTTACCAGAGCTTTCAGGGCCATAAATTTCAATGATACGGCCTTTCGGGAATCCACCGCCCAGGGCAATGTCAAGGCTAAGGCTGCCACTTGAAAGTAATTCAACATCGACTTTCTTAGCTTCACCGAGCTTCATAATTGAGCCATCGCCAAATTGCTTTGTAATTTGATCCATCGCAAGGCCGAGTGCCTTTAGCTTACCGTCGGTGGCGGTGTTGGTTGCGGACGCGTCCTGTTTGTCTGACTTTTTCGCCATAATTCCCTCTCTTATTACTTAGTTCTATTATACCGCACATTGGGTGTTGTTTGATATAATGAGAAGCAATGAAACGAACAAATGAACATGGGTTTACCGTCCTAGAACTAGTCGTGGTAGTTGCCGTGCTCGCTGTTGGCGGCTGGCTTTTTTTCACCCAGCAAGCACGGGTGCTTGCCACCGAACGTGATCAAGACCGTAAAACAGCCATTAATGCTATGTATTACAACTTGGAAGAGGTGTATTACCCCCAACATAAGTACTACCCTAGTTCGATCGACAGTAAAACGCTTCGTGCCATGGACCCTAATCTATTCACCGATCCTAATGGCGTAAAACTTGGTGAAGCTAACTCTGATTACCGCTATAACGGCACAGAGTGTTCAACCGACGGCAAGTGCAAGAGCTATACGCTCCGTAGCACGATGGAGCGTGAAGCCGAATATGTTAAAACAAGTCGCAACTAATACGTACTAAACTTTTTCATCATCGGGCACGACTGGGCTGATAGGGCGGCCGTTCTTAAACGCTTCGACAGCGTTATTAAGAATAGCAATTTGCTTCTTCGGGTTTGCCACATAGTCAAACCGATAGGTTGTTTCGTCACCTTCAGTGCTCAAACGGATTGAGCCGTAGTTTAGCATCACTTGCAGCGGCCCACGCTGCGAAAAGCTCGCATCTTCAATATTCATCAAGCTCGCCGTCTGTTCACGACGCGAAAATATACTCGTCTGGGTTTCTTGAATCACACTTTCGTTCGTAAGAAAGAGCCGATTATTCATATATACCCAAATTGCTAAATAACCACCTATCAGAAAGAGTGCGACGCCAAGTACCCCCATTAATAACACCCAGCCAAAGTTCACCAACGACCAACCGAGCTGTTCGGCAATATACGGATAATTAAACATAAACATAAACAGCAGTGAAACCGACAGAGCTGTTGCAACAAGTGGACCGACCATGCCAATCGGGTGGCGTCGTACCATCCCGACAACATATTCATGCTCACTTAAGTTAAGTGTGGGGAACTTACCTAATGATTCTTCGTGACGTTTTTTTACTTCAGGCGAAGCATCGAGTTCAACGGGTTCAACGGCACGCGTTAAATGAACGACTTGTGGTCGTCTGGCGTCAACAGGTTCGGCATAGAGTGGACGACCCTCTGAGTCATAGGCAACGGGCTTAGGCGGTTGTACATCTTGATCAGATGGCTCACGCGAATTATTTGAATCTACTGTCATTGCAGCTCCCCGATGTTCCCATAGCTCCTTTAGGTGTCCCATGGTGCCTCTATTATAGCATTATTTCGATTCTGGTTTGCGGCCAAGATGGTTAAAGGCACGCTGCGTAACCCTACGCCCACGGGGTGTTCGCTCTAGAAAGCCAATCTGCATAAGGTAGGGTTCATACACATCTTCAATCGTTGTGGTCTCATCACCGGTAAGTGCGGCAATTGTACTAAGCCCCACTGGCGCATCACCGTACGCATCAATCATGCGCAGTAGCATGTTTCGATCGGCAGGGTCCAGGCCCAGTGCATCAACTTCAATCATATCAAGCGCTTTCTGCGTCATCACCGTATCAATAATTCCATCGCCATTCACATCGGCATAGTCACGCACACGCTTTAATAGTCGGTTGGCGATTCGTGGCGTCAGCCGCGCACGTGTCGACAAAAGATCAGCTGCTTCATTATGGATACTCGCCTGCAATATTCCCGCAGCCCGCATAACAATCTTAGCAATTTCATCATGGTCATAAAATTCTAGGCGGTACACATGTCCAAAGCGGTCACGCAGGGGCGCCGCCAAACTACCCGTACGCGTGGTGGCACCAATCACCGTAAACTTCGGTAAATCAAGTCGAATACTCCGTGCGGCAGGGCCTTTTCCAATCACAATGTCGAGCTTGAAGTCTTCCATCGCGCTATACAGCACTTCTTCAACCGCTCGTGAGAGTCTGTGAATCTCATCAATAAACAAAATATCCCCGTCTTGTAAATTTGTCAGGATGCTCGCAAGGTCGCCGGCACGTTCAATGGCCGGGCCACTGGTCACTCGTAGATTCGTACCCATTTCATTAGCAATCACGTTTGCTAGCGTCGTCTTACCGAGCCCTGGTGGCCCATACAGTAAAATGTGATCGACTGGTTCACCGCGTTTTTTTGCAGCTGCAATTGCAAGTTTAAGATTCTTCTTTACTCGCTCTTGGCCGATATACTCTGCGAAGTTTTGTGGTCGCAACGTGACCTCGATAACCGCCTCTTCGCTGCCATCTTCTACGGGTGCACTCGTGTCCACAATTCGTTCAATCGCCATTGTAAACTACCCTTTTAACGCCTCTCGCACGCGCTGGCTCGTCGGCAGCGATACATCAACATTCTCGAGCGCTTTTGTTGCATCAGCAAGTGTATAGCCAAGCGCCATCAATGCTTCAAGAGCTTCATCACTCGTATCGAGCTGTGTCTGCACTGGATCGGCCGTACGACCGTACTGCGTTGGCAAACCAACCTTATCACTCAAATCCACCGCTACACGTTCAGCGGTCTTTTTACCAACACCACTTGCTTTTGTAATGTATGCACTGTCGCTACTGGCAATTGCATTGCGCACTTGTTCAGCTGTGCCAAGTGATAGGATAGCAAGCGCTGCTTTTGGGCCTACGCCTTGTACAGTAATCAACAGCTCGAATAATTTCTTGGCTGCTAAGCTGGAAAACCCAAACAGCTCTTCGGCCTGCTCGCGTACGTGGTGGTAGGTAAAGAATTTTACATCTTGATCAAGAGTAACTGCATCGAAATCACCTGCCGCGACATTTACTTCATAGCCAACGCCGTGGACATCAACAATAACAGTGCCCGCAAACTTCTCAACAATCTTCCCCGCAACGTGTGCAATCATATAGTCTATTATGTCACATCTGTCGGGTTTTAGGGAGTCGTCGTCGTATCACCCGTTCCATCGCCATTTGTATTGCCGCCGTCGCCATTGTCGGCAGCCGTACAATTTTCGGTATCCTTAGAATACGCATCCGGGTCGTAATCTTTTTCGTCAATCGTTACGACTTCACCAGATTCTAAGTCACACACTTCAATTTGTTTTGAACAATCATCTTTGTTCTTTGAGTAGGTTTTGTCATCGTAATCATTCTTGTTGATTGATTCAATTTTGTTGGTTTTCAGATTACATACCGTGATGGTAATTGGTTTTGGCATACAAGACTCAGTTGGTAATGCACCCGCCATGTAGACTTCGTTGTATGTACCTACGCCAGGCTCACTGGCAAGTCCACCATTAGTACAGGTCAGGCGCGTTACGATTCCATCTGGCTTGTCGAACTTTTTATCTGGCTGGTTTGCAAGAAGTTCAGTCATGGTGCCGCGCCAAATTGGCCCCGCCATGTCAGATCCACCACTATACATGGCTTGGTTGTCGTTGTTGCCAACCCACACCCCAATAGCGTAATCAGGGTTATAACCAACGGTCCAAGCGTCGCGATTGTCGTTGGTTGTCCCCGTTTT
Source organism: uncultured Candidatus Saccharibacteria bacterium (assembly GCA_963789695.1). Classification (GTDB taxonomy): domain Bacteria; phylum Patescibacteriota; class Saccharimonadia; order Saccharimonadales; family Saccharimonadaceae; genus Saccharimonas. The sequence continues at coordinate 196,218 of CAWBLS010000002.1, forward strand.
TACCGCAACAGTATGGCCAAACACCGTAAGCGATGAGCCGAAGATGGGTGCTTTCGCTTGATTGTCAGAAAGAATGTCAGAAATGAGGTAGGCACCCTGTTTACTAATTGCCTGTTTTGATGACGACTTATTACGGAATATTTCTTTATCGAACTTATCCCTAATGTCAGTAAATAACGTTGGATTGTACTGCTCGCCCTGGTTGGCAAACGCTGCATAGGCATTTGTAATATCAAGCAACCGCACTTCCGCAGAACCAAGTGCTAATGATAATCCATAATTTTTGTCCTTGCTAATGGTTGTGAGCCCCAAGTTGTTTGCTGCATCAACTGATTTAGAGATACCGTATTTTTGCATCACTTCGACACTTGGAATGTTAAGGGATTGGTTAATGGCTGAGCGAACAGATACATCGCCCCTAAACCGCTTATCGGCATTCAGCGGTACGTAACCACCTCCGAAATCAGTACGTTCATCATGTAAGATTGTCGATGGAGTAATTACGCCCTGTGATAATGCATACGAATAGTAGATTGGCTTAAAACTTGAACCAGGCTGCCGTTCGGCAAGTGCCATATTTACCTTACCCCAGTCTGGGTTATTCCAGTCCGCACTTCCTATCAGAGCGCGTACCTGCCCATTTTCTGGATCAATCACGACACCACCTGCATTAGAACCGCCGTTTGCTTCAATATGTGGCATGTTTGCATCAAGATTCTTTTGCAGCGTATCTTGCACTGAAAGATCAAGCGTTGTTTTTACCTGGTAGCCTGCGCGCATTACCTTTTCTTCGCCGTATTTGTCGTTCAGCTCATCAATCACCATTTGCGCAAAGTGTGGCGCCTTCGACGTTTGACTTTCTGCAGTTGAGGCGTAGGTGAGCTTCTTTTTCAAAGCTGCCGTTTTTTCTTGTTCGGTAATATAGCCGTTGTTCACCATGCGTGTTAGTACGGTTGTCTGGCGTTCTTTAGCGTATTCCTTGCTACCGCTAATTGGCGAATAGGCGCTCGGTGCTGGCAACACGCCAACTAACATAGAGCTTTCGGCCAATGTTAAATCCTTCGGTTTCTTGCCAAAGTACACTTCAGCTGCATCCTGAATACCGAAGGCGTTTTCACCAAAATACGCCGAGTTTAAGTACATTTCCAGAATTTCATCTTTTGAATACTTTTGCTCAATCGCAATCGCTACGGCAAGTTCTTGGTATTTACGTAGGAACGTTTTATTGTCAGAAAGCAGGGTATTTTTTGCTAATTGTTGAGTAAGGGTTGAGCCACCGTAGGCAGTCAAATTGCCAGCAGATACGTTCGTAAGAACTGCCCTAAAAATGCTCCCGATATTAAAGCCGCCGTGCTTATAAAAATCTTTGTCTTCACTCGCAAGCAGCGCATCTTTCATGTTGTCAGAAATCTCATCAAGCGGCACTAAATCTCGGTGCTCAGCGCGGCCAACACTGTAAAACACTTTATCATTAATATCGGTCATCACGATACCGGTGTTATTGGTGTTCATTAAGCGCTCTTTACTACTAATATCACCCGCATAAATTAAATATGTGACAATCGGGGTGATAATTAGGAACAAGACTAACGGAGTCGCGAGTAACAGTGCCTTCTTTTTCCAGCTAAGCGCTAAAAAACGCTCCCAAAGGTTTTTTGATCCGCGCGTTTTTCGTCGCTGTTTTGTTACCTTTTTCTTTCGATTAAGGTTGGCATAGCGATTGAGGTGCGCAGGTTTTTTCTTACCTTGCATACTCCCCTATTATACCATTTTTTCTTGTTTCAACATGAAAGCGCACATAATTGCCGCTCCCAGGGCATCCGCACAGTCATCCGGCTTTGGTACCTCTGTTAAGCCTAGTTGAATCCGCACCATTTCTTGTACCTGCTTTTTATCGGCTTTTCCATACCCCGTGATCGTTTGCTTTATCTGGAGGGGTGTATACTCTTCAATCTGCATACCGGCCTGTTGACCTACCAGCATCGCAACGCCACGTGCCTGAGCCACACTAATCGCAGTGGTAACGTTTTGGTTAAAAAACAGCTTTTCGATTGCCATCACCGTAGGGTTTGTTTCTTTCACAATTTCAGTGAGTCCATCGTAAATTTCAACTAAACGTTCTGGCAAGGGAGTGTGGGCAGGTGTGCGTATCACGCCAGCGGTTACCAGTTTAGTTTTGCCGTTTTTCACGTCAATTACTCCAAAACCTAAAATCCCCGTTCCTGGGTCGATACCTAAAATCCTCATTTGCGCGCACCAGTCTTACCAAGCGACGCAACATTGGCACGCATAGTGGCAATCCACTCATCCACTTGCGTCTCGGTCAGGGGGCCTGTTAACTCGTGTTTAGCTTCTTCTGCTACGGCTTCGCTAAACGCACGGGTGCGCATGTTTGCTTCGTTCCAATGCACACCAGCCCATTCGTTCAACATCGCTTCAAAACGTCTCGTGAAGTGCGCTTGGTTAGGGTCGGCCAAATATCCCACATCCGCAAAGTGAAGCAAAATACCTTCTGTTTGCGTACGGCGCCTGTGCCCACCCACAATAGTGTCCATAATAGAACCGTGAATAATATCAATATCATCAGGTGCTAGTTCGGGTAAGTTTTCGTCAGCAAGATTGGCCGAGTAGGCTTCTTTTGTGGAATAACCGAGGAGCGCATGGTCTTGATGGTACCCAGCATCGTGCCAGGCAGCTGCAACCTGTAAGCGATCTATATCTACTAACAATCCGTTCGATTGCGCCATACGGCCAAGCGTTACTGCATTCGCCATTACATCACGCGCGTGTTCCCAGTTATGGTAAGGCATTTCACCCGAATAGTGCGCTTCAGCGCGCATACAAAATTCATGTGTTTGCACGGGCGAAATATGCTTCATTACACCCTAGTATAGCGCACTATTTAGCACGCGTCACACTACGACGCAAGGCATTAAAACCACCGGCTATTTCTTGGCGCCACTCCCAAGCACCGTAGCCTGCAACAAATAGCACGACTGCGCCCATGGTCAGCCAAGCCACAACATTATTTCCGCTCGTGTTGTATGGCTCTACAGGATATGCCGTATCACCAAGCACATCGCCGTCTTGCACTTTTCTACAGCGATTTGTTTCTGGATTACGTTCGTATCCATCAGCACACGGAGCAAGTGTATTCGCCGCCGACGCGAGCGACTTACACCGGTTAGTTTCAGGATTACGAAATTCGCCAGGGCCACAGGGCACTAAACTGCTTGAGGTAGAAGTAAGTGATTTACAGCGATTCGTTTCTGGATTGCGGTATTGGCCTGGTGCACAAGCGGCTAAACCCGTAACTACCGAATCCTTATTGCAACGGCCGGTGAGTGTGTTCCGTGTGTACCCGGCTTGGCAAGGTGGATAAGCCTCAAATTTATTTTCACCGTTTGGTGTCACTGCAAACGTTTGCTGCCATTTTCCACCGACCAATGCAAAGGATGTATTATCATCAAGATCGGCGTAACTACGTGCGTCAACTTCGGTCGCACCATCCGAGCTAATTACATAAACTGTACCACTCGTTGACTTAGTGAGAGTGAGCGGCGTTTTATTTATCATAATAGCTCGTAACCCACCAGTCGGTAGTATCGTACCTGGTGAAAATATATAGCTCGCTACCTGTGAACGATTCGTCTGGATTTGGCACCCCGACAGGTCAAGCGGCTCAGACGCAGCATTGTATACTTCGATAAATTGCGCGTCATAATTTGCACCGATTTCAGATAACCGTAAACCTTTACATTGATTTACAACGCCATTTGGGCCAAAGCTATTTGGTTGATTATCTGGTGAAGGGTACTTTGTCCACTGCCATGCACCAGAATGAGAATTGTACGCCCACGCCATACCGTCACGCCCTGCACTCGATGGCACATCGACTACTGAATCTTCATACAACATCGTGCCGTACGCATCCTCGAGCCATACATAATTACCACTGTCACTTATAGAAAGTGGTACAGCTACATACGCACCCGCGGCGAGCACGTTGGCTGCATACGAGGTATTACTATTCGTTGATGATTGACCCGCTACACCAGTTCGAATTCGAAACTCCGACATATCAACTGGCTGTGTTGATGCATTGAATAACTTTACATAATCACCGCACAGCAGGCTCGTATCAGCAGGCGAACAACTCGGTGCGTTTGGGTAGATTTCAACTATTTGTAGGGGATTTGTAGTGGGTGGGGCGTAGAGCGAATCACTCGCTAGAACATCAGGCGGAGTATCTGTTGCTGTAAAACTTGAGAGATAATTACCCGTGGATGAAGAAACGTTGCGTGAAAAATAGAAAATTTCTGGACTCGCGCTCGCATCACGTGGCGTCATTGAACTACCGCTATCTTTTATACTAATTTCCACGACCGAGTCGAGCCAACCACTACCGGTTGGTGAAACCAGGCGAATGGTTTCGAGTCGCGGTTCAACGGGAGTACCAGGTTGTGTAAATGGAAATGTCGCCGATGGAAGCACTAATACGTCGGCAACGGTAGTATGTGAACCTGGCCGCATGCTACCACTTAACTGAGGTGCTTGCCAAAACTCAGTATCCCATTCAGTTTGCACTTTCCATCCATCAAGTGATGCAACCTCGTTGCTTGTATTGGCAATTTGGACATACCTCAAACTGTGGCCTTGAAATGAATAGGCCGAAATAATAAATGGCCCATCAACCGACGGTGGTATCGTTGGCTGAGTGCCAATTGCAGCACTTACCTCGGGCAATAACAAGCACACACCCATCATCACTATCAGTACCTGCCTGATTCGCCGCACGATATATCCTCCTCAGTTTGAGGTAAGTATAGCGCTTAAGCTTTTTTTATGTCAAATTTCAGCTGTAATATCAGCGTTGGTGTGAACATTCGTCACATCATCGCAGTCTTCAAGTGCATCAAGTACCTTCAGTAGTTTCCGTGCCGTTTCACTATCATCCACCGGTACTTCATTATTTGGCACATACTGCAGTTCAGCATCTTCAACTTCTAGGCCGGCATCAGCAATCGCTTGGCGCACCGCATGTAAGTCTTTCATGTCGGTGTATACCGTCAGCGCACCGTCGTCTTCTACGGCGTCTTCTGCACCTGCATCAAGTACGGCAAGTAGCGCATCCTCACCTGTTGCGTTCACACGAATTACACCTTTACGGGTAAATTGAAACGCCACACTGCCAGGATCCGCCATAGTTCCACCATTTTTAGTGAGCGCAATTTTAACTTCAGGTAGCGTACGGTTGCGGTTATCAGTCGCGGTTTCAACAATAATCCCCACACCACCTGGGCCGTAGCCTTCGTAGGTAATTTCTTCCAGCACAGCGGCATTTTTATCTGCCGCGCGATCAATACTGCGCTGGATATTATCTTTAGGCATGTTCGCTTGGCGCGCTTTTTCAATGGCGAGCGCCAAGCTAGGGTTCATCGTTGGGTCGGTGCCGCTTTTTGCCGCAATGGCAATCATGTTACCAATTTTGGTAAACACCGCACCACGCTTAGCGTCATTGACGCCTTTATCACGTTTAATTTTCGACCATTTATTATGACCAGCCATGTAGAATCTCCCATGTATAAAAGTAGTTCTTCTTTATCTCTATTATAACAGATTACTCAACGATAGACGATTGGTAGAGGCGATAGCCCGTTGCGCGGCGCATCCAAACAATTGCCACGGTTATAGCAAGGTAGCATACCACCGCGCCAATCACACCGATAGGTATTTCGGTTTGCGCCCAGGGTATATCTGCAGTATAGCGCGCCACTCCAATCATGTAGTCAAGCAATAGTTGGGCGGGCAAGCCCACAATATGAGCAACGAAAGGTGAAATATATGCCGCCACTCCTGCAAAAAATGTCAGTAGCATCGCGAGCGGTACGAGCGGTAATATTAATAGGTTCGCAATCACTGCTACGTTTGATATCACGCCAAAACTAAGCAAAATAAGTGGTGCCGTCATAACCTGCGCTGAAACAGTTTCGCCCAAAATCTGTCGCACTGTGCCCGGATCTTTTTCACCGAAAAAGTAGCGCTGTAATAATGGTGCCAAAATCATGACACCAGCAAAAGCAGCAAAACTTAACCCCCACCCCAAATCGCCCCACGCATAGGCTGGGTTAATCAACACTGTAATTGCCGCCGCGAGCGTTAAGATTGTGAGTGGATGAAAACGACGCCCATAATACCAGGCGAGTAAACTAAGCCCGGTCACAATCCCCGCCCTTGTCATGCTGGGACTCGCACCTGTTACTGCAATAAATGCCCCCATCAATCCGAAACTTGCAGTAGCTGCCATATATTTCGATATGCGGGCGAACAAGCGGCGCGCCAGGCGTACAAGAATCGTTAAATTATAACCGCTCGCCACAACAACATGGGTAAGGCCTGCAATTCGTAGCGCCTCCTCTAGGTCATTAGGCAGTGCACTTTTTTGTCCAAGCAAATACCCTACACCCAGGTCTGCAGCTGGCGACGAGATTGCTGTATGTACATGTTCTGAAAAACTATCGCGCACATGTAATGCGATATCACCCGGCTCTGGCCGCTCATGTCGTTCCACCTGCGCCCTATACATCGAAGCTGGAAAACTCCCGAACCCCTTACTCAATTCCCCGCTTACCGTTAGGATGTCACTCCGCTGAATATCTTGCCCGTTTGCGAGACTAATCCAAATTCTCCCGGGTAGGGCGTTATCGCCAATTGTTACCTCACCCAACTGCGATGTAACCGAACCATTCGCAGCCGTATCCGCGTCATCTGGCACAATACCGCGCAGCGTTATCTGCTCGCCGAAAAATGGTTGGTATTTCGTAAGATCCCGCTGAGTCACCCCGCCGCGTACTAACCCTAATAATAACCCGGCCACCAGAGCAACTATAAGAAGATAACGATAGCGTCGTGCAAGTGCAATAAACAAAAGTAGTGCTGACGCAAGCACATAACTTGGATGCGATATGACTATCCACTGCGCACCCGCCACACCCACAACAAACCCTGCGCAAACTACAGTAATATGCCAGCTTACATACACCCTTTCACGCAGCCAGTATTTCCACATATCCGTATACTAGCACGCAGTGTAATGCTATGCGAAGAATCGCTTTAGCACACCGAGCGATGGCTCAAGCACACTAATTGAATCGAGGTTGTCGCTCGAGATCCATTCTGCAGATTGCACTTCAGTTTCCTGCAGCTTCATGTCGTAGTTTTCAGCAGAGCATTCATAAAACACCCCAACAAAACGAATCGTTTCACCACGGATTGTCGCCACCCATTCTTGCACATCAATCAATTGAGTCACTGCAACCTGTAGGCCAGTTTCTTCGGCGAACTCACGGATTAAACATTCTTGTAAACTTTCGCCAACTTCTAGGATACCCCCGGGTGGGTGAAATTGATTTGCACCATCAACACCCTCTTCGGCAGACTGCTGCAAAAGAAGCACTTCGCCGTTATCATTTTTCAAAAAGCCCTTAACAGCTACAACGATTGAGGTTTCTTTATTCATAATTCAATCTTTTCCCGCACTGTTACTGCCTGCCCATTACGCTCGGCATCGGCGCGCTTGAATACTTCGATTGGTGTAGCTTTATACATGCGCCACACCGCAGCACCGGTTACATCTGCAACCGAATGGGTTACAAAATGCGGGGGTTGCTTGCGGGTTTCTTTAAATAGGGTAATCACCTGTTCAACTTCAGCCGGGTCGCTTAATTCGCTGGCACGTGCGTCAATATACACACCATCAAACCCACCTTCAGGTGTGCTGCCCAGAATAGAAATATATACTTCAGGTTGTACGCGAATGTTTTCTGAATGCACGGCATCTTTTGCAGACACCCAGTACAAGTTGTACGCACCATCGTACGCAAAACCTACCGGCGAACTATGCGGCTTGCCCATTTCATCCGCTGTGGCGATTGTCATAAAAATTGTATCGTGGATAAGTTGTTTTGCTTGTTCTGCACTATTCATATACCTATATTAGCCTATCTATGGTGTTTACGAAATTGGTATAATACAAACCAATGCTATACAAAACCGTGTTAAAAATACTACTTATCGTTCAGCTTTCTTTATACGCTGTAACGTTTTTCATTCTGCCGATTGCTGTACACACAGATGTTGGGCTGGTCGTGGCGCTTCTTATCGACCTTATGTACACCATAGCGCTAGCACTTGGCGCGTTAAATATCGTTCTGAGCGCGGTATATTTTATTCTTATTGCAACGAAAAAATCTCAGCCAGATAGGCTCGTTTATATCTTAATTGGGCTCACCGCTCTTTCGCTTTTCTTAAACCAATACTTTTTACAAATGTTTTCTCGTTAATATACGCCTTCTCGTCCGGCGGGCGGTTCAAATAAAAAACACCGACAGGTAGCGATCCTTGTGTCGATGTTTTTTATATGGAGGGCCCAGTGAGGCTTGAACTCACGACACCCTGCTTAAAAGGCAGGTGCTCTAACCAGCTGAGCTATGGGCCCATAGCTTTAGCACCTCGATACTATAGCACTTACAGAGGTGGCTTGTCAATCAGTTGTGGGTATGTTTTACTGATGTAAACATATTCTGGGTGGCAGAAACTGAGAGGAAGCAATGGACAGCGGTGAACGAAGAGCCTATCAAGCACAACTTTTAGAACAATTCGAGAATGCTCAGCGTATACTCGATATGACATATAGTGAGCTACACCGGACAATCGGACTAGATATTGATGTATTAACAGATATTTTTGGGCCAGAGATGCTTAATAGCGGCAATACGCGAACAATGGATATTCTGCGTACATTCACTGCACTTGAAGAAGAGTTAGAAAACTCTAGCCGCTTCGTTGCTATCGTGAAGAGTGATGAAGAATACGTGCCGCGTACGCGCCAAATGAAACGTAAGTCAGACTTCATTTACGCATCATCTGGTGTCATCATCGACAAGGAACAACCGCACGAACTATCGTGGCTAAAAGGCCCCGACGGTGCCGCACATATCTTGCTTCATGGTGTCGGAATCGAAATGGGGACCGAAGAAGCGCGTGCTTGGGATAAGGCGACCTATGTTGAAGCTGAAGACGTCACCATCGAACTTGCTTCAACCGATAACCTTTATCGCGATCATAATCTCCTTCACGAACATACCGTGATTTTAGGCCACCAAAATATGCAAGGCATTTCTGAAATGCTACGCCATCATGTGTTCACATCGGGCCAACCACGGGAAGCGCGCTATGAATGGGAGCGAGACCCCGCTGTTTCAATGCTTTTTTATAACGGCCACAAGCTATTTCACACAGCCGAAGAAGCCGAAGGTGGACAGTTGGTCTACGCAGGCACAACACCTGGTGACGAGCCGCTGTTTTCGATGTAACTAGTCGCGTTTGCGATGATCGCGGTGGGTGTTTTTCATCAGTAAAATTTCAAGTACGGCAATTGCAATACACGCCGTAATTACCCACGCCTGATAACTTAATAATTGCTTCACGATTTCCACGCTACCATCGTCCATCACGACGGCGTTACTAAATGCACCGTAGGTAATCATGGTGCCAAGCGCCGCAAAGATAAGTCCACCAATAATGCCGTGGTGGTGCTTTGTGCGCTTTGGTGCACGCACCATTACAATCAGTGCAGGTAGCAAGGTGAGCGTAATCGCCACAATACTTGCAAGCGGTGGTCGCACGATTTCTAAGCCGGCTTCAGCAACAACGGGCGTTAAACTATCCGTCCATAATGTAGCCAAGTAGGCACCCGCGGCAAGTGCTAAAGTTGGCACGCCCATACGGCGACGGCTAAAGAATGCGAGTAAAAACAATCCCGCGAAATAAAGGCCAAGCACCGTTAAATAGGTCATGCTTTGATTATAGCACCGTATTCATAAAACACCTGTCGAGATAGGCTAAGCGACTGCGAGCCCTTGCATAGCAAGGCGCGAAAAGGGCCTATTGAGATAGGTGTTTTATAAATACACTGGCACGCCTATGCGCCAATTTTGTCTTTTTTCGGACGACGCTTGGCGTTAAGTTCAATGTATTCGATAATCTTTTCAGCGATATTACGGCCAGTAATCTTCTCCGGTGTCATAATACTTCCGCTCGAGTTCACTTCCAGTACCAACGGGCCGCGACTACTACGCATCATATCAACACCGCAGGTTGAAAGCCCCATAGCTTTAGCGGCTTTTACGGCAACTTTTCGTTCTTCTTCGGTCAACTTCACCGCCACACCTTCACCACCTTGGTGAGTGTTGCTCCTAAAGTCACCGTCGAGGCTTTGGCGTTTCACGCTGGCAACCACACGGCCACCAACCACAAGCGCACGAATATCCTCACCGGCAGATTCTTTAACAAATTCTTGTACTAAGAAGTTCACGCCTTCTACATAAAAGGCCTGCATTACCGCTTTGGCAGCTTTAGCTGTTTCAGCTAATACAACGCCGTTGCCGTGCGTACCGCGCGCAACCTTAATGATAAGCGGCGCTCCACCAGCAAGCTCCATGATGTCATCAAAGCTGGCTGATTCGCGGGCAATCACGGTTTTAGGAATACCGACACCCGCCCTTGCAAGCACTTGGTAGGCGCGCAACTTGTCGCGCGAACGATTGATCGCTAAGCTACCGGCTGTTGTAAACGAGCCTTGCGCTTCAAACTGACGCACAATTGCCGTACCGTACTTGGTATAACTTTGTGCAATACGTGGAATAATCGCGTCGTAATGATCAAGGCTTTTACCTTTATAACGCACCACTGAGTCATTCTTTGCGACGGCAGTATAACAATCTTTATACTTAATCACATCAACATCGTGGCCGCGCTTGATTGCTTCCTCTTTTAGACGCTTTGTCGTGTAGTTACCGGGGCCGTTGCTTAAAATAGCGATTCTCATAACACGATGTCTCCTCTTTGATTATTCAGGTGGTATTTTTCATAAAATGCACGGGGGTCGCGGGCTAATTCTTCGCCCAAATTATGCTCAATGTGCTGACGCGGTTTTAGTACCGATTTCGATACATCAACAACGAATTTTTTATTCATTAACCTGCAGCCAATTAATACAGGAAACGTATTACGCGTGCGATCAGCTAGAGTAAACGTACCGCGCACGGTGCGCCCAGCCAGTTTTACGCGTAAGGTTACGCTGTAGCGGATTTGGGTGTGACCATTAGAACTGCGTATTAAACGAACATCGTACTGTTTGGTTTTATGCACCTTGCCAGTATAAAACTTCGAGCGAGGTGAAAATAAGCAAAATCGTAGCACTCCATCGTGATCGATTTCGATTGATGACGCAGAGATTGATGAAGAATCAGCCCCGGTATCAATTTTTACCGGCACGCGCACACCAGGCTCTTCTGGAAATTCAGCCCATTCATTACGTCCAATTATGGTCTTGTCTTGCTTAATCTGTACCATAGCACTATTTAACCTTCCCGTTCTTGACGGGCTATGAAATTATTATATCACGATTAACTAAAAAAGTAAATATGCTTATGTTCTTGATTTAACTATTTCATCAGGTAAGAAACGGTCCACAAGTGCCCATTGGCGCCGATTCGTTGGATCTGCCTTTACGCATAGGGCCTTACGAATCGTACGCACGTCATCACCGGCTTCTTTAAGAAAATCCAACGCAATAATCTTACCTTTTAAATAAGCGATATCTTTATTAAACGTTAACACCTGCTCGCCATTACTTGTTGTAGGTGTACCACGACGTATGCGCGTTACTGCAAGATATGCTTGGCGCTGTTCTTTTTCTATACGGTCCTTAGTAAGCTCTTCACTGCTCTTTACGCTCATTAAAACGCGTGCCCGCCAATTCTGTTCGTATGCTTGACGAAAATCCATTCCTTCGTAACTTGATACGCAAGCTAAATACCGCGTGATATGGAGGGGACCCCACGTGATATCCTCATCCGAGTTTGCCGCCATTTCACACAATGAAGCTAGGCCTTCTTCGAATGTAAGATAGTCTGTGCTTTCTCCCGGTGCAGCATCAGAATATACACCAGTCCCAAGAAGCGGAAGGTTTGTTTTGAGCCCTACAACCGCCGCTCGAGCATGCTTTCCATACTCGTGAAGCACCTTGCTAAACATGTCGTCAACAGATGTAATCCGCGCACGGCGGCTCCCAATGCAAATTGACATCGTCGGTGTATCCCAGGAAAGCTGTGTGACATCTTTAACGATTCGCACATCGATGTTTGATTCATTGCTTGGATCATAGAGTGTGTGCACTGTTTCAAATATGTACTTCATATCATCAACCGTAAAACCTGGTGTCTTTTCTGCAAGGGTGTCACGCGGTACAATCACCTCATTCCAGTACGTATCAAGGATACTCCTCGCTTCGGAAAAATCTTCATACAGAACATCACGGAGCACCACCGTGTGCTCTAATATATCTCCTGGCAAACGCCCTGAGGCTTTGCCGGCAACGCCGGGCACATCAACCAACTCTCCACCTACATCAACCTGGCAACCATTAACAAATTCGTCGTAAATATCACGTATTCCCGGTATATCGAGTTTTGTCTCGGCCTGAGCGATAACTTCACCATACACATTTGCTGTAAGTTCAGCATCGGGCTTTCCATACAGGGCTTCATTTGCCGCCTGATAGCGCTTTGCAGACAGACGAAATTCATCAGATTCTGGTGCATCAAGTGCGAGCGTGTTTAATCGAGCCGATTCAAGTAGCCAATACATTTCCGCCATACGAAAGCCCGCCGTATCCCAAACGGCGTCCGAAACATTTGTGTCTTCGATCTGTTGTGCAACATCAAGAATGCTTTGTAGCCTACGGAGCATTTTACTAATGACACCTGCATCAATATGGGGGTAGTCAAAGTGTGGGTTGCGAATATCACCCCTTAAAAATGCTTTCTTTTGCGCATAGCGGTACTCTCCATCACCACCCAACATTTCATAGGATTGAAATCCCATTTCGGGTGTAATGTCTGGTCGCAATAACTCAACTAATGTCTCAGGTGTATAACCGAGATGTTCTGACATATTAATAATATTATGTCACGATAATTATTACGAGTAAAGATGCTTACGTAAATAAACTACGTTTTTTTGCGGCGTCAAAATCTGCCAATAATTCACGCTGCTTTTTCGTTAGCTTGGTCGGGGTATCTACAATCACACTGACAATGTGTGCACCCCGGGTACTACTGCGCAAATGCGGTACCCCATGGCCGGACAGTTTAAAATCAGTGCCACTCTGCGTGCCGGCAGGCACCTTCATGGTCATCGTACCATCGACTGTTTCAACTTCGATTTCAACGCCAAGTGCCGCATCAACCATCGAGATATGCTCTTCGCTTAAGATTAAGTCGCCTTCGCGAGTGAATTTTTTATGTGCCTTTACGCGTATATGAACGTACAAATCGCCCTTAGCGCCACCGCCAATTGCTTCACCGTGTTCGCGCAAGCGTATGGTAGCGCCATCATCAATTCCGGCTGGTACTTTTACAGTAATTTTCTGTTCACGGCGTTCAGTACCGCTACCCTTACACTGGGTACACAGTTTTTCAGGAATCTTACCCTTACCTCGACAGGTAGGGCATGTTACCGCCTGTTGGATTTGCCCGAACATTGTATTCATCATGCGGATCTGCTGCCCGGCACCCTTACAGGTTTCACAAGTTTTGGTGTCGTAGCCGGGTTCCACCGTACTTCCTTTACAGTGTGTACACTCATCATCTAGGTTAAGGTGGAGAATTTCTTCCTTACCAAACACCGCTTCTTCAAAAGTTAGGGTGATGCTGGTTTCTACATCACGGCCACGCTTCGGGCCATAGGTTGCTTCTGGGCCACCACCACCAAAGAATTGACTAAATATGTCGTTGATGCCGCCACTACCAAAATCGAAGTGGATATCTTGACCATTAAAATTAAAGCCTTCAAACGGATTGCCACCACCCGCGCCTCCGCCAGATGCACCACCAACACCAGCATGGCCAAACTGGTCATACCGCTGGCGTTTTTGCTGGTCTTTCAACACCTCGTAGGCTTCGCTAACCTCTTTAAACTTAGCTTCATCACCTCCCTGCTTGTCGGGGTGATACTTTACAGCCGCCTTACGAAATGCCTTCTTAATCTCGTCGGCACTTGCCGACTTACCAACTCCGAGAACTTCGTAATAATCGCGTTTCGTCATATAGTTCTAGCATAGCGAACTAGCACTCTAAATGCAAGAGTGCTAGCTAGGTAAAATATTAGAAATGCTCACGGATGTGGCTGAAGCTATATTCCCACGTCGCGTCGGTTTTCTTATGAGGGTTAAAAATGTCATCTGGATCAAAGATATGCTTTACTTCTTTCATATACCCGAGCACATCTTTGGAATACATTTCTTTTAGCCATGGACCACGGATTAATCCATCATTATGCTCACCCGATACACTACCGCCATAGGCGATCACCATTTCGTTCACCGCTTTCATGACAGGTTCAAACTTTGCGCGCTCTTTTGGATCCTCGATTTTCATTAGTGGGATCACATGGAAATTACCGTCACCCATATGCCCTGCAATTGTGGCAAATAGGTGATATTTTTTCACTACTGCCCGCATTTTAGGCAAAAATTCGGGTAAATGCTGGGGCGGTACGATAAAGTCGTCGATAAACGGCGCAGTGTGTTTATCCTTCACCTTACTACGTAAAAGGTTGAAGCTGTGGCGGCGCATCGTCCAAAACTTTTCAGCCTTGCCTTCTGTAGCGTCTTCTTCAAATCCATTAATTTCGTAGCGCGCCTTATGATGACCAAGCTCTTTATGAAGCGCTTTGATTTTCGTTCTCACTTCGTCTTCTGTTTCACCGGTAAACTCAGCCATCAGCACCATTTTTGGAATACCATGAAGGAGCTGTAGTCCGTCGGGAATAAGGGTAATAAGCAAATGAATAAACTTACGCGGCCCAAGCATCTTTAGAAAATACGGCATAAATTTAATTGAAAGCCACAGCGTAGCGTCATCGAACGATTCGAAAGAAGTGGGCTTGTATTTAAGCACCACATTAATTAATTCACCAAGGTCGTCGATATCACGCAAAAACATTACCAGCAGCCCAGAGTGTGCTTCATGCGGGACCAGGTTAATACTGGCTTCAGTCATCACACCGAGCGTTCCTTGTGCACCAACGAATAGTTTCGTCATATCAAAAATGCCCGCTTCTTTATCCCAAACATTCCATAAGTGATAACCCGTGGAATCTTTTGTAACGTTAGGCGCTGCCTTCTTAATTTCGTCGTAGTGTTTGTCGAGTATCTCGAATGTATCGCGGTACAATCTGCCTTCAAAATCATTCTGGGCCATCTTCGCATTCAATCCATCGCGGTCAAGCGGTTCAAAGCTATATTCATTGCCGTCCGACAACACAACCTTCATCTTTTTTACATATTTGTCTGTCTTTCCATAGCGCAGCGACTTTTCACCACCTGAGTTATTATTCACAATGCCGCCCATGCCAGCCAAATCACGACTTGCCGGGTAACTTGGTAACAACGCACCCTTTTTTAGGGTTTCACTTTCAAAATCTTTATACATCGCGCCAGGCTCGGTCGTTGCCGACTCTGCTGATACTGAAGAAACTTTCGTCATATACTTGCTGGTATCTAAAATGATCGAATCATTGATAGCCGCACCAGACATGTCTGTGCCGCGCGAGCGTGCAGTAACGCTTAAATTGGGAACTTTCTTTTTGTTTTTTGCTACAAACGATACCACCGCTTTGATATCTGCCGCCGTTTTTGGGAACACCACCACTTCTGGTTTGAGTTCAAACAAACTGGCGTCGTGGCTATAAAATTCTCTTACTTCATCAGTCGCATCAACATCGCCTTTGACGATCTTGGCTAATTCTCTCTGTAAATCCATGTCTTTATGGTAGCGCTCTGGCGCTAAAAGCACAAGCGGAATACATATTAGCTACGCTTAAACGCGTGATCGGTTTCGTCGGCAATGTCGTGACCGATAATTTCTTCAATCATATCTTCAATCGTGACAATCCCAACAATATGATCATCTTTTTCTATCGGAATAAGATGTGATTTACTGCCAATGAAGTGTCGGAACATGGTGTCGAGCGCGGTACGACTGCCCACTATGCGCGTTCGGTGCAAGCGAAAATCGGTCACGTTCATGGGGTGATCGTCAAAATCAATATCAACCATGTCTTTCATAAGCAACACACCCTTACACTCTGTCAGGTTCTTATTAAAAATTGGTATCCGGCTATAGCCGTGTAGCTTAATGTCATCGACTGTTTTTGCGTTTAACGTAGCCGTTTCGCGCAGCCAATACACCTCATCAATTGGGCGCATAATGGTTGCGACGCTTTTTTCACTAAGCTGTAAGGCGCTTTGTATAATTTCAACCTCATCTTCGTCTAATTCACTGGCACCATCGGTACGATGCTCACCAATAATAAGCCCGAGTTCGTGGCGACTATGAAGCTGTGGCGGCTCTTTACCGATAAGTTTATCAAGCACCCACTGCATTGGTTTTGCGACCGGGTAGGTGACGAACAGCGTTACCCACAGTAGTGGCGTCAGTGTCGAGCAGAACCTAAGCGCCCGCTTTACAAATATCGCCTGGGGTAGCACCTCGCCAAAAATCACGATTAATATCGTGCTGACTACACCCGCAACAATACCGTTAAAGTGGTGCTCTAGCACCAGTGCGTTTGCCGACACCATCGCCACGTTGGCGAAGAGGATTGCTGAAAGTGACAGGTGACTATTGCGGCGGAAGAATAGCACTTTTGCCGCATCGGCGTTGCCAAGTCGCTTTTTTCGGCGCAAATCTGTTTCAGAAAGCGACATCAACGCAATATTAAGCCCTGAATAAATGGCCGACATCCCTACAAACACGAACACCTGTAATGCAACCGATAGATACACCATGTTGTTAATCCTTATTATAACAGCTTGCAAACTAATAACTCACCACTCATAATAATTATCATGACAACTCATCATGAACACGGGCATCATTCATCTCATCACCACGCGCACAAGAACCATGTTGCGCCACCGCCACCGCGACCCCAATCATACACCGACGTTTACGGTATTGTTAGTATTGTACTCAGTGTCTTTCTATTCACAATTCCTGGATTTATTGTTGGCATTATAGGGGTAAAGAAGGCTAAAAAAGCGCACGCATCGACCATGATGTCACATATCGGGTGGATTCTTAATGTGGTGGCATTTTTTGTATCGGCGATATTCATTGGAGCTATTTGGTACGTTATTGCCCACGCCCCCGATGATCAAAACTGGCTAAGTGACACAAACGACGCCGCTGTTGAGCAAACTCAAAAGCGCGTCGTTAGCGAACACATGGCACTCACCGTACCAAAAAGCTTTGGTGAAAATTACGCTGACGGAATTGAAAGTGATATTGAATTAAGCGACACAGAAAACAGTTTAGAAGTCTATGCATACTTCGAACCAGTGGCTGATTTTGCAGCCGGTACAGCGCTCACTGACTACGCGAATGGTTCGGTTGAGTCATTTAAAACCAACCCAGACTTCACCCGTCAATCAGCAAAAAAACTGACTGCGGGCACAGTGCGAAATCCACGCAATTATAACGTGCAGGATTACTATATGGAAGGTGTCACTGAAAACAGGCGCTTCATTTACACAATGCGCTATGTAAAAACAACCAGTGGCTTCTACACGATTTCTACCTATACCGTCCCCAGCGACTACGCAGCTAATAAAGCCGATATGTATAACATCCTTGGCTCGTTCGAAGTACGAGGTTAAGGCGGTATAGCGCTCTCGCTTTTTTTATAACCGACGCGGTATACTAAAGGTGATGCAACGAACACTTGAACATATTACTCGTATCGTCGGTGCGGTACTCGGCACGCTACGAGCCGAATACTGGCAGCTTGCTAATCGATATTTTAGTAAAATCGAGCGCTTCGACGGTAGTGCGCGTGATATCTGCCGCGCGATTGTGGACCGATTATGGCAAGGGCAATTTTACCGTACCAGCCTAGGACATTTCGATTTTTTTTGGATGCGAGATTTCGGCACCGCCTGTAGGCCACTGGTGAATATTGGCCACGGCGATAGGGTTCATGAAACCCTGCGCTGGGCGCTGCTTCATTACCGCCGAGCCGGGGCGGTGACCACTTGTATCGATAAAGCAGGCAACTGTTTTAATGCACCAGGCAAGGCGGTTGATACGCTTCCTTGGCTCCTGCATTGTATTGATGTGAGTCACTATGAGTTAAATAAATCAGAGCGCGAATTTCTAGAGCGGATGCTGCGTAAATATCGTAAAACCTACCTTGATAAAACAACCGGACAACTAAAGCAAAAGAAAGTTGCCGAAATGCGCGACGCTGTAGTCTATGATCGTAGTGCCTATTCTGTGACTTTTGTTGCCCGCATGGCTCGCTGTGTAGAGCGGTTAGAGCTCGATGGCTTTCCTTATAAAGTAGAGCAGTACCGCCAAGAGTTGGTCGATCACTATTGGAACGGTACCTATTTTAACGCCGATTATTCTAACACCGCCTTTAGCGCAGAATGTGCGCTACTCCCCTTCTTTATGGGCATTGTCGACGACCGCGCTATGGCGAATCGTACGCTCGACTATATACGCGACCAAAAATTGAATCACCCCTACCCCATGCTCTATACCAACCAACCTGACGCGTTTAACTATCACTGGTGGATGACCGCACCATTCATGCCGCAGTACGAAGCGCAATCAATTTGGAGCTGGCATGGGGTGTTTTACCTGCACTTACTACGGCATTACGGGCGCAGCGAGTATAAACACCAGTACGCTAGCTTTTCGCGCATGATTGAGCGCCACGGTACTTGGCCGGAAATGCTTCGCGAAGACGGTGAATGGTATTACGCGCCCATCTATAGCGGCGACCCTGGCATGGTGTGGGCGGCCCTATATTTAGAACTCTGAGGTAATTAAAATACCCCCGCACTATGGTCGAAATAGTCGGGGGTGTTTTGTTAGGGGAGAGTAACGTGTGCCTCAGCCCAGCTCAACACTTCTTCCGTTAGCTTACGAGCCTCACGGTGCTTAGCAGTCGGGCGATCACCATGCCACCACTGCTGCCAAAAAGGCTCGCGTGGGTTCAGGCATTCAAAGCAATCCAGGTGCATCAACTTTCCTTCCACAAAACTTTCGTTTCGTTCGGTATATACATACGTATAGCCGCTGCGGGAAAGTGCTTTACGGCTCCCGTGGTTATCAATAAGCACTGCCGACTTAAGCCTGTGAAGCCCCAAGTGGTGGAAGGCGTACCAAGTGCGCGCCTTGTGAGCAGCACTGGCGATTCCCCTCCCCCAATACTCGGTGCGAAAAATCATCGAACCTGTAGTAGATTGGCGAATATGCTTGTGGGTAATTTCATTCAACGCAGTCGTACCAATAATCGTGCGAGTACCGTTTTCGATTACCCATATTCCCCACAGTAGACGTGATGTATCTTTGCGGATTCGATCATACCATTCTTCCTCATCTTCCAATGTGTAGGTAGATTCCATCCCCATGTATCGCATGACACTGAACTGTTGCATGCCGGGGTCGACAAAGTCTTTCAATGTTTCCTTTGAAATAGGTGCGAGCTCAATCTGCAATCCATCGACCGTGAACTGCATAATGGGACCAAATGACATAGTCCTCTCCTTTCCTTTATAGGCCTCGTATTTCGAGACCAGATGAGCCTCCAACTGTTAGTGAACGAAAAAGTCTCCTGGTTGGAGACTTATCTTGTGCCAAAATGTGTGAAATAAAGTTACAGATAAGTCATACCGTTTTTTGCCATGCGAAGCACGCCGCCACGCATATAGGCGGTGTTAATTGCATTAAAACGGTATGAATATAACTGTTTCATGAGCTAATAATATTATATATGGTTATGTTTGTCAAATATATTTTTTCATGCAAGAATGGAAGTTCACGGTATACGTATCGAACGAACTGTGACAATTTGGAGACCGGAAGGAGGTGATTCTACGTGCTCAAGCGCTTCTTCACACTCTACTCGTCGTACTTACGCTGCCTTACGGTAGTTGACGAACTGGCGCTACTTGGCATTATAGTCGGTGCTGTACTAGCGATATACGCCATACTCACGGGAATGATCAGCGTCGTCGTTGGTATCGTTACATTGACGGTACTTGCCGGCCTGAGCGCCTATCTGACGCTCGACGTCCTACGAAAAGTCCATGCTCCACGTGAGTAATTACTTGGGCGAGTGACTCCGGTCTCCCGCCTGCCAGACTCCATACGCACGATATGGAATCTGGCAGGCGCATAAAATACCGCCCCTTTATGGAGCGGTATTTTTGATAAAAGGACGAAAGATTACTTTTCTTCGTCAACGACTTCGCCCTCTACGGGCTCGTCCTTATCTTTTTTCGACTTCTTTTTCTTGTCACCATCTTCAGCTGGCTCATCAGCCTTTGGCTCTTCGCTTGCCTGCTGGTACATCTTGGCACCAATCGGCATAATCGCGTCGCTCAAGGCTTTAGCGGCTGCTTCAAGTTCATCCTTATCATCTGAATCTTTGTGCTTTTCTGCTTCAGCTACAGCCGTCATCGATTGCCTTCTTGTCTTCGTCAGAAATCTTGTCTTTGAATTCTTCAGGCATCTTCTTTGCTTGGTAGATTGCATTTTCGAGCTGGTTCTTCGCATCAATTGCCTCACGCTTCTTCTTGTCTTCTTCAGCATGTGCTTCGGCATCTTTTTGTGCCTTTTCGATGTCTTCTTTGCTCATATTGCCAGATTCTTGAATGGTAATCGACTGTTCTTTCCCAGTACCTTTATCTTTGGCGGTTACATTCAAAAGGCCGTTGGCATCGATATTAAACGTCACTTCAATTTGTGGAACACCACGTGGCGCTGGTGCAATACCATCAAGGACAAATTTACCAAGACTCTTATTGTCGTTAGCAAACTCGCGCTCACCTTGCAAAACGTGGATTTCTACTTGTGGCTGGTTATCAGCAGCGGTAGAAAACGTTTCAGATTTACTGGTTGGCACAGTAGTGTTGCGTTCGATTAGCTTGGTACTCACACCACCCATAGTTTCGATACCAAGGCTAAGTGGGGTTACGTCCAGCAGCAACACATCTTTGACGTCGCCTGTTAACACACCACCCTGGATCGCAGCACCAATTGCCACAACTTCATCTGGGTTTACACCCTGCATCGGGTCTTTACCAAAGATTTTCTTTACTTTTTCAACGACAGCAGGCATGCGGGTCATACCACCCACCAGCACTACTTCGTTGATATCTTTTGCGTCAAGCTTGGCGTCTTTGAGCGCCTTTTCAACTGGCCCAGCGAGGCGGTCAATAAAGTCTGCAACCAGCTCTTCTAATTTGGCACGAGTAAGTTTGTATTCAAAGTGCTTTGGCCCATCGGCGTCTGCAGTAATGAACGGTAGGTTAATTTCGTATTCAGTTGTGGTCGAAAGTTCTTTTTTGGCTTTTTCAGCTTCGTCTTTCAGGCGCTGCATGGCAGCCTTGTCGCCAGTCAGATCAACACCTTCTTCATCTTTAAAGTGCGTCGATGAAATGGTTAACGATACGGTTATCGAAGTCTTCACCACCAAGGTGAGTGTCACCGTTGGTACTCTTTACTTCAAATACACCGTCACCAAGTTCAAGCACGCTCACATCGAACGTACCACCACCAAGGTCGAATACCGCAATGTTTTCATCTTTACCTTTGTCTAGCCCATAGGCCAGGGCAGCAGCGGTTGGCTCATTAATAATACGCTTAACTTCCAGGCCGGCAATTTTACCAGCATCTTTGGTTGCTTGACGCTGTGAGTCATCGAAGTACGCAGGAACGGTAATAACCGCTTCGGTGACTGGTTCGCCTAGGTGCTTTTCTGCATCGGCTTTAATCTTAGAAAGAATCATGGCCGACACTTCTTCTGGGGTGTGTTCTTTGTCGCCCATCTTCACCGCCACGCCACTGTCGTGTTTGACGATTTCATACGGCATAATTTCAATGTCTTTTTGCACTTCTTTATCAGTAAACTTGCGGCCAATCAGCCGCTTTACACCATAAATTGTGTTCTTTGCATTGGTGACACGCTGACGCTGAGCCACCTGCCCAACCAAACGATCACCTTTTTTATTAATCGCTACGACACTTGGTGTCGTGCGATTACCTTCCGCATTTGCAATAACCTCTGGCTTACCAGCCACCATATAGGCAAAGGCTGAGTTAGTTGTACCAAGGTCGATTCCAATGATTTTACCCATGGAATAGTTCCCCTTTCAATTCGTCTATTGATTGTAATTGTCGTATTACATTTGGCACTCTTCGTATGAAAGTGCCAAACTCTACCCCTAGTGTACACAAATTAGCACTCTACTGTCAAGAGTGCTAATGTACTTTTTTATAAAAAATACGACACGCTGTATTTCGCATGCCGCACCTCTTTATTATTCCTATTTACCCACGCGTGACGCGCACCATCGCCGGGCGAACCACCCTACCATGAAGCTTGTAGCCAGGCTGCAGCTCTTCTGCAACAAGCTCGTGCTCACCTTCGCTTTCTTCGTCAAACTGGACCGCTTGGTGATGTTCAGGGTCAAACGCTGTACCGTCGGCCGCATCGATACGCTCAAGGCCAAGCCCCGCAAGCGTTTTATCAAGCTGTTTTATTAAGCCTTTAATCCCCTGCACCCATTGGTGTTCTTCAATATCGCTTGGAATATGGGCAATCGCACGTTCGATGTTATCGACAACGGGGAGAAAATCGAGGGTGGTTTTTTCGGCACCCGCTGCACGTGCTTCAGTCTTTTCGCGTTCCACCTGCTTGCGGTAATTTTCAAAATCAGCCCGAAGCCGCTGTAGATCAGCTGTTAAATCAACGATTTGTTCATCTTTTTTATCAAGCTTTTTTGCCATCTTATAGTACCTCCTCTAACATTGACCCGGCACGGCGTACTAACTGCATTGTCTTTACGTAATTCTGCCGGGTTGGGCCGATTACGCCAATGTAACTCGCATCACTGAACGGTGAGCGAAATTTGCTAATAATCAGGGTTGCGCCACTAGCTTTACCAATGGGGTTTTCGCTACCGATAAATACGTTCAGTGGTTCATTCGGCGACACTTCGCGCAGCCACGGTTCAATATTATCAATCAACTGGGCAACCGCCTGGACATGCTTGCCCTCAAAAAATTCCGGTTGGCTAAACAGGGTTGCAATCCCGTTAGTATAGATTTCGCTACCGATGGTTGCAAACCCCATATTACCCGTTAGCTCGACAAGGCTATCAACGGCGCTACGAATCGCGCGATCGGCTTTAGTTTGGTGAGAGTTCACGTGGGCTTCGATCGTTCTCGCACTACGATCCATGCCACTCGGTAACTCAGTCATTTGGGCATCAGTGATACCATTTACATACACACGGTACCCTTTATCGGTAGGGATACGACCTGCACTGGTGTGGGGTGCTTTAATAAACCCCATTTCTTCTAGCTTCGCCATTTCGCTACGAATTGTCGCACTACTTACGCCAAATAGTTTTGCTAGCGTAACACTACCAACTGGCGCAGCAATTTCTGCGTACTGTTCAACAATGGTGGCGAGGATAGCTTTTTGCCGATCTGTCATGCTTTGCATTATAACGTAGATTTGGCAGTCAAGCAAGTAGAGTGCTAGTTGCCGCTTATGGTTGCCTGCCAGGCAATGGAGCGATTATACTAATACGAGATATGAATAGGGTAAGCAAAGAGCACACCGAAGCGGTGAAGAACTGGCTTGGCGCTGGGTCAGTAAATATATTCGGTCGTCAATATGCCGGAAAAGACACGCAGTGTAGCCTACTCGCCGACCGACTAGGTGGCGTTACTTTTGGTGGTGGTGATATTTTACGCAATAGCGGCGAAGCCCCGCAGCACGTACTTGATGTAATCAATGCAGGCGGACTTTCGCCTACTAACGAATACCGAGCGATTGTTATCCCCTATTTTTCCCGTCAAGAGTTTGATGGCCAGCCACTCTTTTTGAGCAGCGTTGGGCGTATGAAGGGCGAAGAGGATGTAATTATTGATGCCGCTGAGCGTAGTGGACATAAGATTATGGCCGTCGTCGCACTCGAAATTGACCCCAATACAATCTGGCAGCGCTTTCACGAACGCCAAGCAGCAGGCCGTGAGCTACGCGTCGATGATGATGAAGCGGGTCTTGAAAAGCGATTAAACCTGTATAACGAGTTTACTGTTCCAGTTATCGAACATTATCGCTCTATGGGACTCGTAATTGACGTTGATGGAACAAAAGATGCCGAACTTGTTTACACAACAATTATCAACGGACTACTGAACAAGGCGACGTGAGGGCGCTGGACGGCGCGGAGCTCCAATACCAGCGGTAACTACTGGGCGTGAACCGCTTGGTCGAGCCTGCGGTTGCATCGGTCCGGGGCGTCGAGCCATCGGTTGAGGCTGAGCACCGCGCGGAGCCATCATGCCACCCATTGCTCCCATTGAGGGTGCGTGCTGGCGCGATACAGGGCGAGCAGCTTGTGGTTGTGAATAATGTGCGGTAGCTTGCTGTGGCTGATGTTGCGAGTGATGCATCTGAGCTACGTGATGCGGGCGCGGTTGCTGAGGTGGGTGATGGGGTTGCGGGCTATGATTAACAGGGCGCTGCATCGGGCGCTGTTGTTGGTGGCTCGGCTGATTAGCGGCAACCGGCCGATGGACTGGCTGTTGTGAATGCGCAGGACGAACCTGGTGTGCACTACTACCCGCCGCTAGCTGCTCGGCCATGATATTCGCGTGTTGCGATACTGGACGTGTGCGCTGAGCTGGCTTCGGTTCAGGTTTTGGTTCTGGCTTCTTTTCACGCACGATGGTCTTGCCTTCAGCGGTGTGTGGCCAGCGCCACGCTATAATGAGTGCAATTTGATAGGCAATAATCCCTGGTGCAGCGAGCATAACGATCGTCAGTACATTGTGCACCGGTGCAAACAAAAACGCCAAAACAAACATACCCACAATGACATACTGTTCCTTACGAAGTAGCGCCTTAACGGTAAAGCTGGCCGTATTAAGCGCAGCAACCATGAGAAACGGGAGCAAGAAGGCAATCAGCGTAAAGAACATAACCGTCACCGCAAACGATGGATAGCCAGAGGCGGCAAAAAGTTCTTGCAAACTTGTGGTGTCTAGGTTAGACAAAAAGCGCATTGCAACCGGTAGACTGACAAAGTAATAGGTTAACGCACCGACTATAATCAACCCGATTGAAATAAGCGACATGCGAAGTGCTTTTTTTGCCTGGTCATCGGTAGGTTCGGTATCAGATGGCGCATAGTAGCGGTACACCAGTAGTGGTGCAACGAGTACGATACCGATAAAGAGTGATGCGCGTAATATAAAGTCCATATCACTTGAAAGTAGTGTCACATCAAACTGAGGATATTCTGGCAAGGTGGGTACAATAATGCCCGATATAAAATCTATCGCAAGGTAGGTAGCCGATATACTGACTAAAAAGAGGGCAATGACACCTCTAAATTGTTCACGAAAATCACCAACTGCCCGAAACGGTGCGGTTACCCATGATTTAACGTTAAACGCCATGTTATTTATCCCCTGTTGTTTTTTGTCGCTGGCGAACGCCCAAGGAATAACCCCACACTTGCATTCACACCTCTTGCCGACTTGATTACATTAGTAAATCGGTATTACACCAATGATATTATCATATCCGCTTATGGCAAAAAACTCAAGGGCAACTAGTCGCGTTTGAGCATCACCGTAAACGCTTCGGATGGGATATCAACCTTACCGAACCGCGCATACCACGGGAGGGGTTTCACCCCTCAACCTGAAGGGTGAAATAAATTCACTCATCAGGCTCCTCCCCCTAAAGCAGCGCCATCAGCGCTCATGAAGCGGCTCTATGGTATGCCAATTAATCGCGCTTCAACATCACCGTAAATGCTTCGGATGGGATATCAACTTTACCGAACCGCTTCATCCTTGCCTTCCCTTTTTGCTGCTTGGCAAGCAGCTTTTTACGACGGCTCACATCACCACCATACAGTTTAGCCGTCACATCCTTGCGATATGCCCCAATATTTTCGCGGGCGATAAACTTACCGCCAATCGCGGCCTGTAAGCTCACTTCAAAACTTTGGCGTGGCACGACCTCTTTTAGCTTCGCCACCACTTCTTTTCCAATACGTTGTGATTCGCTACGGTGCGTCATAATGCTCAGTGCGTCCACCATTTCACCCGAAATATAAAAATCTATTCGCACCAAATCTTCAGCGTGATACCCAGTTAGTTCGTAATTAAAGCTGCCGTAGCCACTCGTTACGCTCTTCAATTGATCGTAAAAATCAGTTAATAGGTTTGCAAGGGGTGCTTCAAAACTAATCAATGCACGCTCGTCGATATAACTAAGGTTTTTCTGTTGGCCTCGTTTGCTCACAATCAACTGAATTACCGCACCGATAAATTCACTTGGCACAACAATTTCCCCGTTAATCCACGGTTCGCGGATTTCAACAATCTTGGTCACATCTGGCAAGCTGGAGGCTGATTTTATATCCAGCTCTTCACCTGTTGTCATCGTCACTTGATAATCAGTGCTGGGGTTCGTCACCACCAGATTCAGGTTGTATTCTCGCTCCAGTCGCTCCCGAATAATATCCATATGGAGTAGCCCCAAAAACCCAATACGCACGCCAAAGCCGAGCACTGGTGAATTTTCTGGCTCAAACTGCAGCGCAGAATCACTCAGTGAAAGTTTTTCAATCGCATCTTTAAGGTCGTTATAATCTTCATTACTAACCGGGAAGAAGCCCGCATAGACAAACGGTTTCACATTTTTATATCCAGGAAGCGCTTGATCTGCATGTGAGCGGCGAACCGTCACCGTGTCCCCCACCTTCGCGTCGCGGGTTGTTTTTAAGTTCGTCACAATATAGCCAATTTCGCCTGTATCAATCAATGCCTCTGGCTTCATGGTGGGGCTCAGGGCGCCCACTTCAAGTGCTATCCCATGGGCACCGGTTGCGAGCATCTCGATTGTGTCACCTTTTTTAATTGCACCGTCGAAGACACGGGTATACAAAATCACGCCGCGGTAATCATCGTAGTAGCTATCAAAAATCAATGACCGCGTGGCAGCTTCGGTCGTACCCTTCGGCCCGGGTACGCGCTCTACCACGGCACGTAGCACCTTGTCGACACCTTCGCCAGTTTTAGCGCTAATCGAAATAATGTCTTCCTGCTTACAGCCAAGTAAATTAATCACCTGTTTTGATACTCGCTCCACATCGGCTGCTGGTAAATCAACCTTATTAAGCACCGGGATAATTTCAAGTTCTTGCTCAAGCGCGAGGTAAACATTCGCCAGTGTTTGCGCCTGAATACCCTGGCTGGCATCGACTACTAAAATAGCGCCTTCACAGGCTTGCAAACTGCGGCTCACTTCGTAGCTAAAATCGACATGCCCCGGTGTATCAATCAAGTTTAAATCGTACTGCTCGTACTTCATACGAATCGGAGCAAGTTTTATCGTAATACCCTTTTCTTGTTCCAGCTCCATACTATCGAGCAGCTGGCCGCGTTTCATATCGCGCTTATCAACCGTCCCGGTCATTTCGATCATACGGTCAGCCAAGGTGCTTTTACCGTGGTCGATATGGGCAATAATACAAAAATTTCGAATATTCTCTTGGCTCATATGCGTCGCTTTCCGAACAGCAGCGACCCAACTTTTTTCATGATAGGGCGTGTTTCGTCGATTAGGAATATCCTGCCCACCAGCACGTACACAATAAAGCTAATAAGAACGATCAAACAAAACTTAGGGAAGGTCGCAAAGAAGCTCATGTCGTTGTTTTGTAGCTGCAAGAAAATCACAGAAACATACGTCACGATTCCCATCAGCCCAGCAGCACTCGCCATGCGCCCTACTGAATGGAAGAAGGCAGAATTAAAGATACCGGGTATCCGCCATGAAATAATCGTCAGCAGAATCACCACCTCAACCACCGCCACGATTGACTGCGCCCACGCCAATCCATACGCGCCCATATTGAGTGTACTGGTGAAGTAGACGGCCAGGAAAATATTAAGTCCAATTGAAAAGATAGAAACATAGAGCGGCGTTTTCGTATCTTGCTGTGCGTAAAAAGCACGAGCGGCAATGTGATAAATGGTGCGGAATAAAATTGCAATCACCAATGCGCCAAGCAGCCCGGCGATAAAGGCATTACCACCGTTTTTAATAAAGCTTACAATATACCCACGTGTGAAAAAGGTGATGACCGCAATAGGCAAGGCAAGGAAAATAATCCAGCGTAGCAATGAGCGGAAATCACTCCTAAACAAATCTTTTCTTCCGCTACTCAGGCGCTCGGTCATACGTGGGAATGCCGCGTTACTAATCGACACACCAATCAAATTCACTGGCATTAACGCTAGGCTTGAAGCCTGCTGGTAGGCACGAATTGTCACATCGGCCATGTGGGATGCAATGTTGGTTTCTACGATACCATTAAAGTAGTCGATACTTTGGTCGAGCGAGCGGGGTGGCAGCAACCGCAGTACCTGCCGAAAGCCTTTATTCTTCCAGCTAATCTTCATACGATAATCAAACCCGAGCCCAAGCAATCCGATTGAACTTACCAGTAGCTGCATAATCGATCCAAGCACGACACCAAGTGCCACACCCATAATTCCACCATCAAATACCTGCCAGCCAAAAATGTTTATCCCGTCGGTAAAGTAGCGCGCACCGATGATGATTCCAATATTGTAGATAGTTGGTGCGAGCGCATAAAATGTAAAGCGCCCCACCGCCTGCTGCATACTCGCAATCACGGTAGCAACCGCGAATAAAAACGGGTTCACAGCAATAATCCGCATCATACTTATCGCCAGCGCCGTACCGGATTCATCAAGCCCAGGCGCAACCACATAGCGCACCAATGGATCGGCGAATACCATAATTAATATACTGGCGACCAATGTCATGAGCGCCATAAAGTTAATCATGCTTGAACTGAGTGCCCAGGCTGATTTTTTATTTCCAGCTGCCAGGCGTTGATTGAACACCGGAATAAACGATACACTTAATGCCCCTGAAACTAAGATGTAAAACATAAAGTCAGGAATACTAAACGCCACAGTGTAGGCGCTAATCCCAACCGGATAGCTATCTAGATATAGCCCATTGAGCAAACGGTCACGGTAAATGCCGAGCAATGACGCAATCAGTGTAGACCCAGAAAGCAGCAGAGCTGCCCATTGAATGGGCAGCTTACTGTTGGCTCGGGCAACGACCGATCGTACTTTGCTCTGCGCTGCAGCCATGGCTAGTCGTGTAACTTAGCGCTTGCCGGTAGCTTGGCGCTCTCCATTAATTTATGTGCAGCCTCTTCTTCAAGTGTCTCTTCCTTTAGGAGCTCGTCTTTCAAGCGTTCCAGTACTTCACGATTTTCTTTCAACACCGCCTCGGCACGTTTTGCCGCTTCTTTAATAAGCGTCTCAACTTCATCATCGATTTCCTGTGCCGTCGCGTCGCTATATGGTCGTTCGTGGGTAATCTTATCGAACACCATGCCACCATTATCTTCATGGAAGACTTGGTCACGGAGCTTGGTGCCCATTCCCTGTTCAATCACCATATCGCGGGCAATTTCAGTCGCTTTTCGGAGGTCACTTCCCGCACCCGTCGTCACACCATCGTTCCCGTAAATTAGCTTTTCCGCTACACGGCCACCCATTGCGCGTGCCAGAATGTCTTTGAATTCGTAGACATTCGTGTAGTTCTTATCTTCCGGCGGCAAGAACCAGGTTACGCCACCCGTACCACCACGCGGAATAATCGTTACCTTGTGCACTGGGTCACTGTCAGGTAGTACGTGGCCGACCACAGCGTGCCCCGCTTCGTGGTAAGCGGTCATTTCTTTTTCGTGCTCGCTCATTACTTTTGCCTTGCGCTCAGGGCCAATTGCAACTTTTTCAAACGCTTCTGTTACATCTTTACCTGAAATATGTTTCGAATCACGACGCGCTGCAATAATTGCTGCTTCGTTTGCGATGTTCGCCAAATCAGCACCCGACTGAACCGGCCGTTTTTGCTGCAAGCTTATCAAGGTTAACGGTGTCATCAGTTGGCTTGTTTTTAAAATGCACCTTCAAAATTGCTTCACGGTCTTTGCGTTCTGGCAACGTAATGTTGGTCCGGCGGTCAAAGCGACCAGGGCGGAGTAAGGCTGGGTCAAGCACATCAGCACGGTTTGTTGCCGCCAACACAATCACATTCGTGCCGGTTTCAAAGCCATCCATTTCAACCAAAATCTGGTTAAGGGTTTGTTCACGTTCATCATGACCACCCCCCATACCGCTCCCGCGGCGGCGACCCACTGCGTCAATTTCATCAATAAAGATAATTGCTGGCGCATTCTTTTTAGCCTTGGTAAACAAGTCGCGTACACGGCTGGCACCTACACCAACAAACATTTCTACAAATTCTGAACCAGAAATACTGAAGAACGGCACATTCGCTTCACCCGCTACCGCGCGCGCCAGCATGGTTTTACCGGTACCAGGGTTACCAACTAACAACACGCCTTTTGGAATTTTAGCGCCAACTGATGCATATTTCTTTGGGTGTTTCAAAAAGTCGACGACTTCTTCGAGATCTTGCTTGGCGCTGTCGTTACCAGCAATGTCTTCAAATGTCACACGTTCTTTATCAAGCCCGTACAGTTTAGCCTTACTCTTACCAAAGCCCATCGCTTGGTTGTTTTGGCCTTGTGCCTGGCGCATCATGAACATAAAGAACGCCGCAATTAACACCACAGGTATGATGATTGATGCTAAGCCCCAAATTGCATTGCCTGTTTCAGATGGCGCGGTGACTGTAACTTCTGTCTTGCCATTTTCCAAGCCTTGATCGTAAATACTACTTCCGTCCTCTTTCACGGACTGCTCGGTTGGTTCTTCTTGGCCTTTGGGTGTTACCTTTATGTCGTTACCTTGAATTTCAAGCTTGCTGATTTCACCCTTATTGGCGCGTTCAATCACACTCGAAATCGGAACATCTTTTAACGCGTTATGTGGTGCAGCAACTGCCCAAATAACTAATGTTGCGAGTACTAAAATGGCCCAAAATAGTCCGAGCCTGAGTGAATTACTTATCTTACCTTTCGGTCGTTTTACCATGCGTCGTTTAAAACCTTTCTTTTGCCGCGTGCTTACGGCGATTCGTCATTAGTTATATTATACCCGCTTCACCTCGTAATTTCGAGGGGTGAAATGCAAACTAATTCGTGAGCCGACGTGACTGGTTGTACCTGGCTTTGCCGTTTTTACCGCCACGAGTGCACGCTCAAGCTGCGGGCGCGTAGGCCGCTCACCTGTCATCTGTTGAAAATGTTCGCCAAGCAGCTCAATCGCCACGCTGTGCGGAATATGCGTAAGAAAATAGCGTGAGCCGCCATGATTACCCACCAACCGGCGCAGTTCACTTGTAATGTCACGGCGAAGTTGCAGCTGCCGCGCCCTAAGGGCACTGAGAGGCTGAAGCAGTTCGCTGTGCTGAGTAAGCGTGCGGCGCACTCGATTCCGAAGATAACGCATGTCACGGTTCGTACTATCTTCTACCCATTCGAGGTGATGTTTCACTGCATATTCGTAAAGTTGCTGTTTCGTGAGTGAAATCAGGGGGCGCACTAATCCCTCACGTGACAATACCGCGAGCCCGCGCCAGCCGGTGCCACGATGGAGGTTAATCGCGACCGTTTCTGCCATGTCACCTAAATGATGAGCTGTAGCGATAAGGGCACCGTGCTCTGCTGCTTGTTGATACAAAAAGTCATAGCGCGCCTGGCGGGCCGCATCTTCACTGGCCTCTTTCCCAAGCTCGAGCCGACAACTGATAAATGGTACGTGATAGTTCTGAGCTAACGCAGCGACAAAGCGCGCATCTGCCGTTGAGTCATCACGAATACCATGGTCGACATGGGCCACAATAAGCGTGTGTTCGGTGTTACTCAACATATCAAGCAAGACCACGCTATCCACACCACCACTCACCGCAACTAGGTATTTCATCTGGCAATCAGTATAACGCACTCTGGTAATTTCATCCTGGTTATACTTGCAATTGCTATGCAACGAGGGCATATTACTAGACAGTCACGCACCCCCGAAAGGATGTGAAGCAATGTTCGGTCGACGTAATCGTGTAGTTGTCGTTTACGATGCAAATGCCGGAAACCCCGGCGGAATTCCAGCAGATAAGCCCGAAGTTACGCCAATTCACTACCCGGATTTCTTCGATAGCCTCTGGTATCTACGTCGACTGGCTGAGTACAGCAATGGCGAGCGCGCAGACGCACCCACGCTGCTGTGGCTCAGCAGCCCCATGCAAGAGTTTTGCCAGACGCCGAAGGGTAAGAGGAACATCACATACTTCTTGCAACTCTTTGCTCGTACAATCCGTGAGCTTCAGCTCCTTGAAAATGACCTGCAAAACGGAACAATGCTCGACGCACATGACCTAGTAGCGCTCAAGGAAACGCTCGTGAGAGTCTGGGAAAACCTCGAGCTATGGTTGCAAACCGCAGATGCTGTGGATGACTAAACCCCATGCCTTAGTGCATGGGGTATTTTATTACGACGCGGCTTTAGCAAGCTTCACCGCTGCCCAAATCCCTATAATTCCACCAACAAGTCCGGTTAAAAACGACCACGCGCTGAGCGGATCGCTATTACCAAATAACATTGGCACAAACGCACCGAGGGTTGCACCAACTGACATACCAATCATTACTATCGCTTTCATATATCGTATTATACGCCCCCAAAGAAAAAGAGCCGTCTGCGAGGAGGGGGCGACGGCTCTTTCATCTATGCGACTTGTCTATCTAGCACACTTCGCATTCTAGACAAGTCAACTTAAGACTTACTTAACAAGTGGGCAAACTTGTTTTCGTAACTTGTTTTCGCGAGTTCAGTGCTTGTAACCCTATTGGCTTAACGCCTGCCGTAATTGATACGCGCATTAATTGGGGAACACGCGGCCACAGCTGTGCGCTGCTTACCGCTGGCGCAATATAGTTACCTACATTAGCTACTATCCTCCGGGCGCTCGCCACGACAGGAAACTTCACCATTCACACCTCCTTTCGCTATTACTGCTCTTATGTACAACGACGACTCCCGTCGTTAGTTATTATCATAAGCAGTGTAGCTTAGGCATTCCTTAATGTTGCATAAATTACAAAAATCTTGTTAGGGCAAAAAACTAGCGGCCGTGCCCGTGAGCACCCATCAATAAATAGGCATACGTTACATCAATGTTATTACTCTTTAGCCATGCATCAAGCTCCGTTTTGTGTTCTTCCATCTTTGCCTTACGTTCACTGCGGCTCAGCGACTGGCCATTTGAACGATTCGCTTCTCGCTCGGCTTGCAATTCGGCTCGCTTAGCGTTTATCTTGTCGGCTTGCTCTCGGGTCAGCTTTCCATCCCCAACCAACCCGGCGATCTTTTCTTTTATCGCCGTCTCTCGCTCTTCTTGCATCTGACTGCGCTGCTCGTCAAACACCTGTTGTACGTCATCGGTGGTTAAATTAAATTTACTTGCAATCGCTTCAACTAAACTGTTCATGGGGTGCTGCGTGTTACTCGGTGCATTTGCTTGTGCGTTCGCCACCCCCACACTACTCATACCTGCAATACCCGTCGCTGCAACAATCCCTGCTGCAATTAATTGTTTTTTCATGCGTACTCCTTTTGTTAATGGTTGCATGCTCAGCATAGGCTTGCTTGCTTAGCAATTACTGTGGCGGGGCTTAAAATTTTTTAATAATGTGTTATAAATACCGCGTACTACCAAACGGTATTTTCTGCTTCACATAGGTATCAGTACCCAGCGTGTCGGCACTATGAATAGTGCGCTCGCCCCAGCGACCATTAATTTCATCAACAGCCCAAGTGATGTGCCGCTCTTTTGCTAACGCATTGCCAAATAAACTCAGTTGGCCTGCCTCGTCGTCGGTTAAGTGGTAACAATGTACACCGATTTCGCGTATGCTGCCCTCGGGTGCACGGCGCAGTAGTTCGTTTGCAATCGCCCAAATTGCTTCGTTCGAATAAAAGGGGAGTGGGATTAACTGCTTTGCGTGCCAGTAATTCCCCTTTCGCCCCCACCGTGTGTTTGTACCCACAAGCGTTGATTCGGTCGCATAGTAGCGCGCGTAAATACCCACGCCACGTGCGTACTTATTCTGTGAACGCAGCTTCGCTCCCACCGCTTCAGCCAGGTGGTGCAACCGCTGACTCACTTCATCCCTGGTTAAGCGTGGCGAATCAAGTACATACTGCCGCCCACACGACTTCACCCCCCAATCCACATCATCCACTTCCCAGCCGCGCAACCTGGCATGCCACTGATCGCCCACGATACCGCCAAACACAAGGTCGTGAAGTACTTCTTTAGGCGCATCAAAAAATTCTAACGGAGTGGTAATCCCCACGCGTTCTAACCGCTTGGCGTTACGCGCCGCAATACCGGTAAGGTCTTCAATGTTAAGCCGTGCGTATACATGCCGTAAATTTTGATAAGTAATTACATCTAGCCCATCGGGCTTATGGAGCCCCGCAGCCATTTTGGCTAAAAAGCGGTTTGTGCCAATGCCAATATTGCAGCGCATCCAACACCCAACCTCGTTCCTAAGCCGCCGCTTAATTTCATGTGCCACTTCTACCAAATCACGCTCACGAATTGCCTGTGGCGCATGAGCAAAATCAATCACACCTTCATCGATGCTTTTCATCGTAAAGTGCGGGCTATAATCGCTCATAATATCCATCAGCTTATGGTAGACGAAACGATATTTAGCCGGGTCACTTTCAAGGCCAACTAGCCCAGGGCAGAGTTTTTTTGCATCGCGAAAGCGCATCCCTAACTTCACCCCCATTGCTTTTGCTTCATAGCTTGCCGTGATAATCATGGTGTGTTCGGTGCGCCGATTCAAAATCGCCACCGGTTTACCGCGTAACATCGGCCGCGCTTGCTGTTCAACGGTGGCAAAACAACTGTTCAAATCGATATGCATCACCATCGGGCGAGCGGTGTTGTACCCTTCACTGTGCATTGACTAATACCCCTTTAAGTGCTATGGTAAGCTTACGTGCTATTCGCTCGTCACGTGCCCCTTCAACAGAACGGAGTGCTCCGATGCACAAGGTTATCGCCAATGCCGGCAGGTGGGCTGCAGGCGTCCTGCTTGTCCTGCTTGTCTTCACCGCCCTAGCGCAGTACAAATCAGTAGCGCAGGTTGCCGTCTCGGCGGTGTTGAGCTTCCTCATCGCCATCGCGGCAGGTATCCTCGTCTTCTTCCGCGGCTGGTACGAGATGCTGGAGCGTGAAGAGAAGATCCGGAAGGAGAGTAGCCGCGCGTAACCTACGCGCACCCCAGAGCGGGCCCACCGACACCATGTCGGTGGGTACCCGCTCTCTTTTTTATGCACAATACCCCCTTTAAATCGCATGTTCACCCTCACGTGTTAAGTGCCACGTTAAGTGCTCGGCATCGAATTCCAGTCGGTAATCAATACCACCATCAGTCACATCAAACATATGTAATAGGCGCTTACCGGCCCGTACTGGATGGCGCAAGCCTAGTTCAATTACTTCAACCTCGCGGCCATTTGCCCGGCGAAAACGGCGCGGCACACACATGCCGAGCCCATCAGAAAAGCTGGCAATCACTTGTACTCGTTCGTATAGCGGCTCTTCGCTCATACCCCCTCCTCTTGCCATAGCTTTCGGCGGCGTTCTAATAAGAACTCTTTCATGCGCTTTTGCAATAAGCTATCGATCCGCTCTGGACGGTGGCATGTACGGGGTATTTGGATATAAGACAAAGATTTATCATTCATTTTAAGTATTCTCCTAATGTGTTATATAAGAGAAACGTTTTTCTAAAATATATTGCCCGTTCCCGCTCGCCCGTTTCTAGCGGGGGCCCGAAGACAATTGATAAATCCGTAAGGAGAGGGACGCTTATCCGCTTAAACGAACAGTGTGTATCACCTGGATAACCATTATTATACACCAAAAGCGGCAGGTATATTACCTACCGCTTGGTATATGTTTCACCTAACGAGGGGCGTTCAGGTTAAAACTTGTCAGGGAACTGTTTCACAATTGCCGCGCTCAATCCGTCGGCAGCCATACCAATATGGTTATAGGCTTCTTCTTCAAGCTCAAAGGCCTTAGTGTAGTCTTTAGCTGCATAAGCATCGACAATGGCAAACACTTGGTTACCGTGTTTCATCAAACCATCTTTCATGGCATCTTTATCGATATTTGGGTTAGCATTCGCAAAGAAGGTTGAGGCTTCTTCGGTGTAGTTAGCAATGCCGTCCTTCGCATCTTTCATACCCTTATCGTCACCCTTTACCTTAGCCTGCGTATAGGCTACAAAGAACCCGATATGTTCGCGCCAAAGGCTCAAGAATGATGTACGAGCTTCGTCGCCATACACGCTTCCAACGGCATCAGCTAATTCAACGCTGTTGTTATCAAGGGCCTTACTCGCAGCGTCAGTGGCAGGGCTCTTAGTCGCAACGTCCACCAGCGCAATCGTACTGAGCTCGACATGTTGGCGCATGATCTGATTCAGTGTCACGCGTAAGTCAGCTGCTTTTGTCGCCGTATTAGGGTTGTCTTCTGACGCGCTCATCATCGCATCATTACTACTCATGTCTTTCATCCCAGCGGCATAATATCCGCCCAGTCCACCTACTACAACACCTATAACAAGCGCTACAATAGCTGCGACCATCTTATTTCCCGATTCCATACATTCCTCCTTATTTATGGTTTGTGATTGAATCGTGGTCAAGTCTGTCAAATACTTTACTTTACAAACTTAACTATCTACTATAGTATTATACGTATGAGGCCTATGTCAACCGATTTTTCTAAAACCGACATTTCACAGATCTCGACCTACCAGTCGGGTGTTGCTCAGGCTGCCGCTCACCGGCTTATTAACCGCACGGTTACCGATTATCTGCTTGCTTACGGGCTTACCCCTATGCAGTGGTTCGCCCTTGGCTTTATTTACGATGCTGGCGAAGCCGGTATCCGGCTCTCCGACCTCGCTCGCGCTATCGACACCACGCTCCCCTACGTCACCAATACTGTTGCGTTACTTGAATCAAAAGGCTTAGTGAATAAACATCTTCATAAGGGTGATAGCCGCATTAAGCTAGTATCGGTCAGCAAGCACTACATCGCCACAATTGAAGAAATTGAAGAGGGCTTACGCGAACGCCTCCGCATGGAGCTATATAACGAAAATCGCATTACCCGCGATGAGCTGCAGGCCTACATTCACGTGCTATATAAAATTATTCAGTAAATCATTCATTATGGTTTAGGGTGATACCTTGCTATACTAATTATCATTACAAATGGGTGGATAAACGAGGGAATTTTATGCCAATGTCACCCGACAACCTTACTGCAGCTATCCGTGCTAGCTGGGACAAAGAAACCACCACCAACCCCGACGAATGGGACGCTGAAACGGCGGCCGAACGTGGCCAATGCGTGCCAACCGCACTAGTGGTGCAAGATCAACTAGGGGGTGACCTAGAACGCCTCGCCACCGAATACCAAGGTGGTCGCGAAACACATTATCGCAATGTGGTAGATGGCGAAGTTATCGACTTAACGCGTGCCCAGTACCCAGAAGACCAAGTGTTTGAACCTGCACCCGTTGAAGGTGATACCCGTGAATACGTACTCGGTAACGAAAATACCCGTCGTCGTTATCAACTTCTCGCTACTCGCGTCGAAGCACTACTTACACTCGAGGCGTAACCTACTTTTGCCATCACGCTTTACCTGTGACATAATACAGGTGTAATAATCATAAGCGAGATATAGGCTATGGACACGGACCCAAATAAAGAGCAAGAAACACTAGACGAAGAGCCAAAAACGACCCCTGATGAACCAGTGCAATCAACTCCCGATGCATCAGATGTCGAGACAGAGCCATCAACCGGCGAAGGTGCCGTGCCAGATAGTGAGACCGAACCAAGCACTACGCCAGACGTAGAAGAATCTACTGAACCAACAAAACCCGAGGCTGATGCTCATCCAGATAAGCCGATCGATTCAGCAGCCCCCTCACCAGAAGCCGAACCAGCAACCGCTACTACAGAACCACAAAAACAGCCCGATGAATCACCTGTTATTGCGCCCGTTGTTCCACAAGGTACATCACTTCAATCGGCCGATGCAAGCGCTGTGGCAGAAAAAAAGAGCACATCAAAAAAGCCGTTGGTGTTTATTCTTGGTGCCGTGCTTGTAATCTTTGCCTTTGCCATCGCCGCGTTCTTTATATTTTTTAACCCAGCGCAAGTAGCCGCTCCCACCGAATCGGCGGTCGAAACCACACAAACCAACGAGCCTGCGGCGACAGACAGCCCAGCAACCGATGCTGCGGATGCACTCACCAGTGGCGCCACCGAAGAAGCCTCAACGGTGGATACCGATGATAGCGCTATGGCAACCGATGCTAGCGACGCTGCCGGTGACGTAGGAGATAGCGTCAATGAAGACAACCTTTAACCGCATTAGTGCGGCCGCATTCGTTGCAGTAGTAACGCTTAGTTTGCCAGCGCTGCCTGCTTCGGCAGTTGATTCTACAGCCAAGCCATCTACATTCTGTACCCGCATTGGTTCATTAATGAGCGCCAATGAATCAACACTCGACGCGCATGTTGCCACTATGAAAAGTGACTTTGCTGCGCGCACCGCACAGCTTGGCGCCAATCAACAGAATCTTGACCAAAAAGTCGCTGCTGCGCGGGCAAAAACACTTGAAAGCTTCAATCAAAAGGTGGCCGATTTAGCCGCCCAAGAAGGCCTAACTGATGCGCAAAAAACCGCCATCGAAACATTCAAAACCGACATGACAACGGCCGAGCAAACGCGCCGCACAGCTGTTGATGCAGCCCGCGGCACCTACCGAACTCAGCTCAAGGCAACCATCACAAATTACCAAACCAGCCTTACGAACGCCGTCACTACCTATCAGGCAGCGGTTCGTTCGGCATTTTCGGGCGCCTCAACCGGTTGCGGTGACGGCAGCGCACTTACTACGCTGCGCACCAACCTAAAAACCGCGCGTGAAACACTTCAAGCATCACTCAAGCGTGACAATATTGGCATTAAAGAGTTAGCTCAAACGCGCCGCAGCGCCGTACAGGCAGCAAACACAAGCTTCAAGGAATCGGTCCGCGAATATACCGCTACCCTTACCGCAGTACTTGGCGGCGGTACTCAAGCACAACTCAACCACAATAATTACTGGTGGTTTTGCCGAATGCGGATCGTACCAAGCGCCAAGGCAACGATAATTACCCAAGTCGCGCTCATCAGCCAACCGCCCAAGATATCCGACGGGTAGTGAACCCCTAGATACATTCGGGTAAAGCCAATGAATAGCACGTACACGCTCGCTGCGCCCACAGCCCACCAGCGCCACTTCGTTTGCCATGCAATCAATACAATACTAAGTGCCAACGCGCTCGATGCCATAGCGTGGCCACTCGGAAACGAGTAGCTCGCTTCATGCACAATTTGCTCCCATAAATCAGGCCGGGCTCGTTCGAAGATATTTTTAAGAACAATATTGAGCGCCACGGCGCCGCCCACTCCCAACCCCAGCTGCATCAGCGCACGGTATCGCTTTTTTACCAATAATGCCGTAAGAGCAATGCCAGTGAGCGCCACAATCCCAATCACACCCCCCAGGTTTGTACCTACTTGGGCAACCAAATCAAGCAGGGGCGTATGGCCCGTGCGTATTGCCTCGAGTATCGCTTCGTCAACTGGCAGCGTATCGCCTTCACGCACTTCTTCTGCAAGATTGGCGAAGATGGCAATAAGCACCGTAAGGCTTACGAACGAACCCACTAGGTATGCCCATGTCAGTGTGCCAATATGGTGCGTTTTTGATGAATGGTATATTTCTTTAATGTGAACTTGCAACATTCTTGCCCCATTATACCCTGTCATGGGTGGAAATCCCCCTTCACCTCTGCTATAATGTGCCAAGTCTTCGTGTTGCTATATGGCACATGAAGAAAACGAAGCCCGCGTGGCTTCGACAAGGCAGCGTAGCTCAGTTGGTTAGAGCGTAGGACTCATAAGCCTAAGGTCACTGGTTCAATTCCAGTCGCTGCTACCAAAGAAAATAGCTCACGAATGTGTGAGCTATTTTCTTTAGTATGTAGGCAACAAACCGGACACCTACGTGTAATACACGCGTGGAGTGTCCGGTATTTTTTATTGGGTGATTATTTTTTCACAAAATATCGTTCAAGTTCAAGCAACACATATGCCGCAATCGCAAACCCAAGGGCGCTAAAGACTGCACCAAATATATTGTAACGAACAAGATCGGCCAACACGCCGCCTGCCCCGCTCACCATGGCCGCTAAAAATAATAGCTCCCAGCCACGGCGCTTCATATCTTGCAACGGCTTGATCGCCATCGCCTGCAATGCCACTACCGCAGCAAGCACGAGAAGTGAAATTAAGACCCCTACAAGCGCAATGCCGACCACTGGTACAAACACTGTTGCAACCAGCGATACCACGCCAAGCGCACCAAGCGTTGTCACAACAGCAATCGCCCCTAAAATTACTCCGATCAATGTCAGCCACCAGGCATTTTCAGCAAGCCATTTTGTAAGCCCTTTTGGTAAATGTGGCAAATCTTTAAATAGATTCTTCATGTATTTTGCCACTGGTTCAACGTACTGCATTATCGTACCTCCTCTTGATACCACCTATTGTACTCGCTCGTTAGAACTGCGACTAGTAGGTGTATTTGGTTTGTAAATCGTAGCACACTTCGCCTTTAGGGTGCGAGCTGGTGTAAGGCGTTGTTGATGCATCAAGTTCGTACACTGCAGGTGAATAGGTATTATTCTTTTCGTGCTGGTATGTAACGCACAATTTATAGAAGAAGACTGGCGTATAATAACTTGCACTAATCCCCGTGTTCGTACTCGATTTATTAGTAGTTGGCTCTTGTTTTTCTTTAGTATTCGGCGTGTAGCGCACTAGGTTACTCTTCACCAACTGATCTTGCTGTTCACGGTAAAACGCAGAGTTCGCCGTGATATCGCTTAAGCTTTCTGGTAATTCTTTATTGGTACTTGCATACGAATTAATATCACGCGCAAGCGACGGCAAGCCCGCTTCAATTAAGCGATCTTGTTTTGTGGCAGCGGCTTGCATAGCAGGGCCAACCACACCAATCACGGCAAAGGTAATGGCGGTTAACGCGAATACCACCCAAGCACCTTGCACCAAAAACTTCACCTTTTGGCCAAAAATGGTTCGTGCAGTGAGAAGCGCGTAAATAAGCACCATTACGCCCGCAGTGTATAACGCTACTTTCGAACCATCACCAGTTGATGATACTCCTGCATTAATCGTAAGATTAATCCCAGCAAACACCGCAGTAATCAGTGCGCCAATCGCACAGAGGGCAAATATCACCCCATGAATTAACATAATTGCGGTCGCACCACCGGTTTTTTGGAGCGGTTCTTTATGCGCATAAAAGATGTCGACAACTAGCGCAATAACAAACAGTACGATTACCGATGCTAATGGATACGCCACCTGGCTCGCATCGCTCGCGTCGTTCATACCACCCACAAAATAAGCAAACACGTATGCTACAAGCCATACGAGTGATACCGCAAACCATCCCCAGAAGGCATAAGCAAGCCACTGCAAAACCAATACACCCGGAGTATTCGCATTTGGCGCAGGAGCAACCGCAGCTTGCGGCTGGGGCTGCTGTTCTTGCTTAGGCTGCTCGGCTACTTCAGCTGGTTTGGTAAATTGGTGGGCAGTATCATGGTGATAATTATGGCGCTGCCAGGGTTGGTGGCTAGGGGCGTGGGGCGCGGCCGTCGGTGGTGTATTGTCTTTAGGCTGGCTTGATGCGTCGGTTCGAACTGTCACTACTTCCCCGTCGTTTTTCGGCGCGTCTTCCTTGTTTTTGTCTTCATCATGAGCCGCCACTTCTTCGGTCACAAACTCATCATTTTCATCTTCAAGTTTCTTTGGCTCATCTGACATAAAAACGCATCCCCCTTATGCATAAACTGTCTAAAGTTTATCACACATGGGGGATGCAATGATATGGGATAAATGCGTCTGGTGATTATTCGTTGAAGTCGAAGTCTGCGACATCGATAGTAGCTTCACGGCGGCTGACAAAGGCTCGGAGTTCGTCGCTGCTGCGTTCACGTTGCCAAGTGGCGAGTCCTAAGACATCATTAAGGGTTACGCCTTCTACGCTGGAGGTGGTGGTTGCCATGTTTTTGTTCCTTGATATTTTTGTTGTTTAATTATCTTACATACTCATAGTAGCATAAACTTGCAAAAAAAGCAATACCTTTTTAAAAGAACTTTGACTCAACAGTAGTGCTTATGGTATAAATGACCTTGGAGGATATAAGAAAATAAACAACGATGGAACTATTCGGTCTCCTCGCTATCATTAGTCTCGCTGGCCTTATCCACGCCAGTTTCCAGCTAAGTATTAGTGTCGTCACCCTACTCAGTGGGCACTCGCTCGGCGCTAAACAGTCAAGCAAGCGCCTGTTTCGATTAGTAGGCGGCTTTCTTGCAGGTGCGCTGACGGCTACCATGTTAACGGTTTCATTCCTCGCCTACGCAGTATCTACGATTACCCACGGCGCTGCCGACCCAGTCTATTGGGCAATTGTAAGCGGTATTATGTTTGGCGTTGGGGTGGCTACTTGGTTATTTTACTACCGGCGACAGTCCGGTACGGCCCTTTGGGTCCCCCGCCCTATGGCACGCTTTTTACAAAAGCGCACTAAAGCAACCGCCAGCGCAAGCGAAAGCTTTAGCCTCGGTGTTACGAGCGTGTTTTCTGAATCACTCTTTATTGTTGCGCCGGTTGCGGCAACAGCTGTCGCCCTTACCCACATGCCAAGTGCATGGCAGTTACCAGGGCTATTCGGCTATACTCTGCTTGCTAATCTTGGGCTGATTATTGTTATTATCCTTATCGGCAGTGGCCACTCCTTGAGCCACATCCAGCGCTGGCGCGAAGCAAATAAAGGCTTTTTGCAATTTGCAGCAGGGAGCGCACTCGTGGTGCTAGGGCTATACATTTACGTTAACGGTGTGATGTCTGCAGTGCTCAGCTATGGGAGCTTATAGCCCGATGAGCGACGGGCGGGCAATCGACGTAGTAAAGCGACGGGGCGCACGGCCCAGCGAAAGCTTTGATCGGAATAAATTGCACGCCAGCATTGTCGCCAGTTGCCGAAGCGTCCGTACCCCCGAGGGGCACGCGCATGATACCGCCACAAAGGTGTGTGAACGCGTCGTTGTGTGGACTACCGATAAACCGGAAATTACCAGTGATGACATACGGCGGCAAGCTGCCACGATATTAGAAACTTTTCACCCCGAAGCCGCCTATCTTTACCGGCACCACCGGGTTATTATGTAAGGAGACGTTATGGCTAAGAAAACAAAATTTGACTTCGACTTGATTGTTATCGGCAGCGGCGCCAGTGGTTCGGCGGCGGCGACCGTTGCTGCACGTGAAGGTAAGCGGGTTGCCGTGGTTGAAGCCGATACGTTTGGTGGTGATTCGCCAAACTGGAGCGATGTACCGACAAAAGCATTACTCCATGCCGCTGAAGTGTACGACGAAGCCCGCCATGGTGCACGCTTCGGTTTGCGTAGCAGTACGCTTGGCTACAACTACCCTAGCCTTCGTGCCTGGAAAGATTTAGCTGTTAAACGCACCGGTGCAGCTGGTAATAAAAAGTTCTATGAACAGCAGGGCATTACCGCCATTCAAGGTAACGCGCACTTCCTATCACCGAATGAAATTACGGTTAATCGCCGCCATTTTAGCGCCCAACACTTCCTTGTGGCCACAGGCTCACACTGGGTGGCCCCCGAAATTCAGGGTATTACCGATATTAGTTACCTTACCCCGCGCACCATCCTGGAATCGATCCGCCCACCCAAATCGCTCTATATTATCGGTGCTGGCACCATTGGTGTAGAAATCGCCCAGTTAATGGCAACCTTTGGCACTAAAGTGTACTTGGCCGAAGTAGCACACCGTATTCTGCCAAAAGAAGATGAAGAGGTTGGTGAGTTAATGGAGCGAGTGCT
The DNA here is from genome assembly GCA_963789695.1 of uncultured Candidatus Saccharibacteria bacterium. Lineage (GTDB taxonomy): Bacteria > Patescibacteriota > Saccharimonadia > Saccharimonadales > Saccharimonadaceae > Saccharimonas. Next base: position 240,507 of record CAWBLS010000002.1, read on the forward strand.
GAGCGATAGCAAGGGTGTAACTTCACTCACCCACACCCGCACACTTTCTGTAGTAAAAGACGGTCTTGGTGTACGAGTAACCTATGCGCGCGGTAATAGCGAAAAGTCAGTCCGCGTTGATGAAATTTTAGTAGCAACGGGCCGCATGCCCAGTGTCGATCTAGGGCTCGAAAACGCCCACGTTACCTACACGCCTAAAGGCATTGAAACGAATGCTCACCTGATTACAAGTGCTAAGCACATTTATGCCGCGGGTGATGTACTAGGCCAAAGCCGCCATACCCATACAGCGCTTATGGAAGGCCGCGTAGCGGTACACAATATGTTTAATAAAACCAAAGCCACGCCGGACTACACAGCATTGCCACGCATTACCTTTACCCACCCTGGTATTGCCACCGTTGGCCTTAATGAAGATGACTGTTTGAAGCGTGATTTACGCATTAACACTGCGCTGGTGCCTTTAAGTATGATTGCACGGAGCAATACCAGTGACTTTAGGGATGGATTCGTGAAACTCGTCAGCGATAAAAAGGGTGTGTTACTTGGCGGTACAGTCGTCGCACCCCATGCCAGCGAAATAATCCATGAAGTGGCCTTAGCAGTAAAATACGGCATGCACGCCGAACAGGTAGCTAGTGTTCCCCACGCTTTTCTTAGCTGGAGTGAAGCAATACGCATCGCTGCCGGCAAACTCGCTCATAAATAGTACACTATCGCATATCGATAGTAAGGGTGCACCATGTCGAACCCCACCAGCCATCACTGGCTGAGCTAACAGGTCCGCACCAATCTTCATGCGCACCAGGCAAAATCCATTCGAGTGTTATGTACTGGTTACTATAAAATACGTTGTAGCGCACGCCACGCCACCGTTCGTTGCCAAGCTGGGCTGGGCCGGTCGCTCCATTTGGTATCGACGCGCTGTATGCACTAAAATTGGCATTAAATGGTTGATAGGCGCCCACACGGTAGTGCCCATCACCGCCCCCGGCAGACGTGTCTGACTCGTTATAAATACAATCACCAGCATTAAAGGAGCCGCTTACAGCCGGGAATTCGTCGGGACGCCCCAGGCACACATCTTGGTAGCCATACACACCACCACCAGTTGACGGGAACCGATCGTTATCTTGGTAGTAAAGCATTAGCAGTTTTTGGTAACCATCTACCACGGCACGGGCACGCGCCGCCTGTGCACGGCCAGTAACCTCGCTATATGCCACAACTGTGATAGAAGCGAGCACGGAAATCACCACAACCATCACGATAAGCTCGACAATTGTAAAGCCGCGATCACGTGTATTGTTCTTAAAAACCGTAAGCGATATCATTATGCCCTATTATACACACGCTTTAGTCATTCAGCGCTACTTTACAGTAGCTTTATTTTATAGTATAGTATTTTTAGAGTTATGGGCTATCGCTCGTAGCTAGGACAGACACCCGACAACCGAAGGAGCTGTCATGAGTATCATCGTCAACCCGGACGACGGCCCGCAAACCATTCCCTGGGGTGTGCGCATTTATTGTACGGGGGCCGATATCAACAACCGTTCGATACGCTACCTCGATGACACGCCAATGGACGTACTGTGCGGCGAGGCGACAAGTAGCCGATTCTTGGTTCACATGAACCCAATCGAAGAAGCGCGCATGGACGATGAACTGCAGCGCATCCTTGAGCTCATTGCACGCCCGTGGCATAAGAAGCTCCTCCACAACATCAACCTTATACTGCATGACAGGCTTCCTTCGAAGTTTGACTGCTATGAGCTTTCGCCCTACCCGTGGACGGACAGTGAGCAGGACCGACTACTGTTTGCTGCTAAGCTCGAGGGGACGTTAGCTGGACGCTACCTGCGTGACTGTGAGGTGAAGGTAAAGCAAGATTGGCGTCTCGTGAAGCAGCGCTGGGTCAAAGAATACTACGTCGTGCACATCCACTGGATGTAGTCAGTTGTCGCACCCCACCTGAAAATGGTGGGGTATTTTAATGGGCAGGATTATCAAAAATACCGACCCTTCATTCTCAGGCCTTCCTCGGCTGGAGTGAAGCGGTGCGTATTGCCGCCGGTAAGCTAGTCAAGTAGTTTTTCAATTTAGTTTACATTTTTACTATTTTATACTATAGTATTATTAGAGTTGTCTGGCACCCGCCATCAGCTAGCGACAGAGATGCACCGGAAGGAGCAGCTATGGAGGCCTATTTCACAGTCAATGGGCGAGACTTTGATGAACTTGAGCGATATTCTGCCGCACTCACGCAACACCCGTCATTTGTGAGGCTGACAGGTGAGTTTTTACCCCTCGTTCCCTCAGATCCATATATTTCGTCCATGGGCACAATGCCCGACTTCACGCGCACGCCATGGCCTGGACTTATTGACGAGCAGACGCTCTCGCTTGTAGAAGTTGAGCAACTTCTCGAAGAGCTGGTTACGCCGCCCACCAGAATGCCGTCCCTGGACGACACGCCGATGGATGTGCTCACCGAGCCACCACCGTCCGCGGATGAGCTCGACTGGCCCACGAGGGATCGCTTGAACGAAGCTATCGATACGCTTACCGATTTGGCACTACGCCCATGGTACCGCAAGGTGCCGCACTGGATGGCGCTTTACTTGACGGGTGAATACCTCGGCATGCAACCAGGTAGCGACCTGTACTCTATTGAGTCCAGACTTGTCGATAGCCACGAAAAGCAACGCTACTTCACCGAATCCTTGGAGCTCGTGCTTCGCGTGCGCACCGGGATCAATCATACCGTGGAAGTTGCTGGATGCATGGCAAGAAGCTATCTTGCCACACGCTACGTGAGTGTCACCATTAGGCGAGTTAGGCGAAATCGCCGTCGCTCACGGTAACCTGTCGCACCCCCCCACTCAACACAGAGTGGGGTATTTTAATGGGCAGGATTATCGGCTAAAGCCTCTTCCGCTTGTTTTTTGTGCTAAAAGCAAGCTTTCGCACAATTTCACTGCGCTACACGAACCAGCGACTACACCGAGCAAGCTCGGTTGTTGCAGAACCAAGTCCAGCATCCACTACGCAAAGAAAATATCCCCTATCAGAAGATAGAGGATATTTTCTTGGTAGCGGGGGCAGGATTTGAACCTGCGACCTCTTGGTTATGAGCCAAGCGAGCTGACCGGGCTGCTCCACCCCGCGATACTAGTTGTAACGTACATCGATCATTGCATATTCATAACCAATGGTTATGAGCGGTTATCCAGAATGAGCTGACCGAACACTTCACCCCGCGATACAATTATTTATATTAACAGAGGTTGTGAACTTTTACAAGGTCTGGTCTGCCGACCTGCCGCTCAGGAAGTTAAACCACTGCTCTAAGTTGCCAAACTCTTCATGTGTGGCACTTAAGGGCGCGGTGTCATTGGTCGACTCTTTTTTTAACACACTCGCACTATTAGGCGGGAGAATGAGTTCTTTTTCGCCTTTGTTCGCAAGGCCCAAATCGCGCCGAGCGGCATAGTCTTTAAATTCATTAGTACGGTAGTAATTCTGTTCATATTCTAAGGTTTTTACCTGTAACTGCAGCAGCTCAAGCTGGCGTAATTGTGCTTCGTAGTCTTTTTGCAGAGCAAAGTTACGCTGCATCGTCGCCACCGACCCCCACGCCCAGCCAGCCGCCACTAAAAGCGCCACGGCAATCACAATATTGTTCATTGTGCCGTATTGGCGCCAATAATGCTTGGCGTGTTTTTGGATATCCATGAGCGTCATGAAGTGTATTATAACAAAAACACCCCAATTCGTTTGGGGCGGGAGAAAGCATACATGGTGGGGACGGTGTCAGCTTATTTGAAACACGCCCACTAGAAGACATCCTAGCAGATATAGCAGTTGGCTGGAATGATACGCGCCGCATCATAGGTAATCTACGGTCCGGCGCACCTCCTGAATTAAGCTATGTCCTATAAGAGGTCATGACTATAAGACGAAAGCGTTTGAAACAATATACTGCAAAGTATAGAAAAGCTTATGTTTAACAGGGGTGGCTTATATTGTAACTTCCCAATATAATGGCGCTATATGGAAGAGCAAAAAAGAAAGCGAACACCATTAGCCAAACAGGTTTCTTCACTTGATGTTAGGCTACTCAAACTCCGCAACAAGGTGAAATATCGTGTCGTGACCAAGTTTACTCCGTCATGGGTAATCATCCCGATGTTCATCTTACTGTCGGTCCTGATATTTGTTGCCCATCGGAGCTGGTTTGGTAGCCCTCCGCTGCCTGACAGTAGTGCGGAGCTATATTTTGGTATAGGAACTGTGACAGGTGCGATGCTGGCGATTGTATTCGCTTTTAGTTCACAGTTGGTCGCTAGGGCTTCTGAGGCGCTACCGGCAAGGTATTACAGATTATTTGCTCGCGACACGCGGTTAGACCTAAGTTACCTCGCGATTGGGCTTATCACAACTCTTGAGTTTGTACTCGGTGTCATATCCCTAAAAAAAGATGGACAGGTAGACGGACTGTTAATGCGGTTTGGCATCTGGTTATTGTTACTAACGGTTGTGTTGCTCTATTACTGCTATGTGCGTCTAATAAAAATTATTAGCCATGAATACCAGCTCAAATGGTTAATTTTGAACAGTAAAAAGCAGGTGGATGAAATCAGCTATGTGGCTAAGCGCATGGCACGGGCAACACAACGCGGCTATAAAAACATGACCGATGATGAAAAGCTCATCATAGAAGGAAATATGTATGAGGCACTACAGAACCAGATAGACGCTCTTGCAGAAAACTTGGATGGCTTCCTTGAGCTGTACTTTACCTATAAAAGTAAGGGTGATGACTATGCTGCGCACAACTATATCCATGTTTCATTTGGCTTAATAGATGCCTACATATTGTCGCGACAGCACAACTCATTGCTAAAAATTAATCCAGAGGCTGGCTTATCGCCCGAAAGCAGCTTGTCTGCGTTCCTTCAAACCAGCTTAGAAAAAACTAAAATAATTTGGGATAAGGCGCTTGCCGAGAACGATGTCTATGCAATCAGGAAGTATTTACGCCAAATGCAGGGCGTTGTTCGTATAAGCTTAATGGTGGACCATGTTGCGCGACCAAATGAAAACCCTGCTTTCTTCACTGCTTACTACAATTTCAGCCAGATAATAAAAGAAAGCATTAAAGCCAAGAATGTTGATGCTCTCTTTGAAATAGCTTCAGTACTAGAGCAAATCGCTGAAGTTGCGGTTACTAAAAAACACTATGTGGATGCGCTGGACACTATCCTAAAGGACTTTAACGACATCTGCGTTACGACAGCAATGGATGATGATATGAGCGCTGTAACTCACAATGTTATTAAGAACTTGTTGACAGTGTGTAATAGGATACTGACGCAAGATGAGATAGATGACCACCGGCTGAAGAAAATGCAAGAAGTTGTGCCGATGTGCCTAGCTATTGCGGCAATTAGTGGCAATAATATTTTGGTTGATATTAAGGTGGGGCATTTTGGCTACAACATCTTTGCAATGGCATCTCATAATATGGATGAGCCGCCAACGAAATCACAGGTTCGCAAGATAATCCAAACATCAAAGTTCACCCTATCTCTGCTCACTAAGCTCGCATCCATTGCAAATGGTATGCGCCCCGAGACACAATCTATAAACCGCGCAATAATGGTCATGGCTCATACCCTCACTAAGATACTCAAAGACAATTTAGCCACCGACCAACAGGCTAGAGATATTGGCTGGATACTACGCGATTTAGCAGCATTGCCTAGCTCTTTTCCAGAACCAGAAAAAACAAAAAGCCTTAATGATGTTGACGACTATATTGACCGGCTAATTCAAGCGGCAGTGATAGCGGTCCAAGCCGACCAACCAGATGTGGCATCGGAAATCTTTGACAACATCCATAAGTATCTCCATAAAATGTTATTAGACGATAAGAGCAAGGTTGAGATATACGAGATACTACACGCAGTCAACGATACTAAGATTATCGGAGCAACTGCCAGAAAGCTTCGTAAGCAAAAGCTGCAAAAGCATGTTGCCGAAGGTATAAAGAAGTTTGAGACTGCGTACCACGCCAAGTTCTATCCTGATTACCCCAAAGATATAGACCCTAAAGTTACCTACAGCCCACCTCCCACATTCTTACATCAAGAGCGTGATGAAAATTACTTTGGGTATAGTCGTAGTGGACTACCTTCATATTTTCACGATGCAAAGGAGGTATTCCTTGATACTTACACACAAGAAGACTTAGACAATTTTGAAGTCTACATTTGGCAGAATTAATTGACTAAAAAGTTGCGGGAGACCACTAGCTACCTCTGTTATGTATACTCCGCTGTATAAGTACCCAATTTTTGGGGGTGAGTTGACCAACGCTTTTTAGCTCTGTATCGCTAACTCACAGTTTGGTTTCGTCAGATAATTTTATTCTCACCTTTTCAGTCATTGTATTGGTGCTGACATACCCAAGCGCATCAATGTCTGGGTTGTAAAGTTCAACCATGTCCAAGTCATTTCGTGGAAATACTCTTGCACCAGTAATTTGCTTGCCATCAAGGAGTGACTGTTTTAGTTCGTCATACTGGCTTTGCTCAAGATAAAAATCAACATCACCAACATGATGTCGGTAAGGGTCGGGCTTGCGAATATATAGGTGTGTATAGGTGGTTTCTGGTACGCTATCCTGTTCGGGAATAATAATCGGTTCATGTAGCTTAAAGTACTTTTGATTTGGGTCATCAGATGGCTCTGTTAGTTCCTTGCGTATTGCAATAAGTTGCTCGTACTCATCGTCATAATGGCAGAAGATGCCGATGTTACCAGCATTGGGCAGTTGCGAGCCAAAGGATTGCTCACAAAGCTTATAGCAGGCGAGGTGTGTATATTTAACTGCCTCAACGAGCTGTTCTTTTGTAGTTATGGGGCTAAAACGATAGAGTTTCATTGTTGTTCCAAAATACTCTTTAGTTTTTCCAATACATCTTGAGAGAAGGTGTCGTCAAGCTCGCCTTCATCTACCCATTCGTAATACTCAAAATCACAGCCGTTATTGCTCGCTGGCTTGAATGTATAACGAACATGATAGTCTCCGTTTAAGCGAGTTAATGTAAATGTTTTGTCTTTCTCAAACTCGGTCATTTCGTATTCGTTCCAACCACCACTTTGACCTTTATTTCTGTAAATTGTGCCTAACTTTGGCGGTGTTTCATTTGTTTCCTCAACCGCAATACCGTCAATCCATTTAGATGTATTTGCAGGGTTGGTTGTAAACTCAAATACCTCGCTTATAGGTTTATTGATTACAATAGTTAGTTTTTTATCTCTCATTATCCAACCCTCGTAAAGTTCTCACGGAGAACTTTCATAACTTCTGTAATGTCACCTTCAGCCTTGAAAAGCGTGTATGAGGTTTCATTAAAAGGATTGGAGTGTATATGATATTGACCTTTTTCCATGCGTAGCTTATCGCCAGCTTCAAGGGTATTTTCGGTAAAGTTATCATCATCACTAAATACCTTCATCAAACATTTACCCGAAATCTGTACTAGATTTTCAAATGCCTTTGGACGATTGTGTTTCGGTAGCTCTGCACCAGCAGGTATTTCCATAATGCCAGTCGTCAGGTTTTCGTCTGAGTGACTAAAGTAAAAAGTCACTTTAGTTTGTGGGTCTTGCCAAACTTCAAATGGAGTATCATTTATCACTCGATAATAACAGGGGTAACTGACAATATCTACCTGAATGGGCATGGGGGCGGGGTCGCCACTCAATCTGTTAGTAGGTACTCCGCTGTATAAATGCCGAATTTATGGGAACAACTTTGACCAAGCGTTTTTTAGGCAAAAATAGGTAGTGCCGAATTTTTGGGGGTGACTTTGAATACGCACTATTTGGGCTGTAAATATTCTGCGCTATAATAAGGATTACATTAAAAATCTTCATTTTCTTTGTAGCAACCATATCGGAGACGACCCGAAAAAAAAGACTGGGGTTGCGCGCTGAATTAAATTGTAGGTAAACGAGGACGACTCGGCAAAAAACGGGCTTACAAGCGAGCTAACTGGAGTTTAGAGCTTCAAGGAGTCGTCCGATGCCCGTTGAGCAAGAGCAAACCAGCGAAACTGGTAGCCTATTAAAACTATTAGAAGTATTGAATGAAATAGATACTTCAACCCCTATAGCAAAATTAAACGAAAAATCTATAAGCGATAATAACGGCGGGAGGATTATTCTGTAATCTAACGCTATACTTGCAATATGTACGATGAACAAGAGCTAGATTTAAAAACGCTCAAATATGTCATGTATCTTCGCAAATCCACCGAGGACGAAGGACGGCAGATTAGGTCTATTGGCGACCAAGAAAAAGATTGTAAAGACTTAGTTAAGCGGCTAGGTTTGAATGTCGTTGATACGATTAGAGAAGAGAAATCTGCAAAAAAACCCGGTCATCGTCCGGCTTTTCAAGACATGCTCAAGCGAATTAGAAATAAAGAGTTTGATGCAATAATCGCTTGGCATCCTGACAGATTATCGCGCAACAGTATTGAGTCTGGCAAAATCTTACACATGCTTGATACGGATGTTATTAAAGATATTCGTTTCGTCTCGCATCAGTTTTCAAATGATGCAAATGGCAAGATGCTTCTCGGAATGCTGTTTGTATTTAGTAAGCATTACTCTGACGATTTATCTACCAAAGTTACTCGCGGCGTTAGGGGTAACCTGCGAGACAACAAATCGGGAGGTACACCTAAGCACGGCTACATACGCGATAGTGAGGGTATCTACCGCAATGACGGTGACAACTTTGTTATATTACAAAAAGCGTGGCACATGCGAGCTAATGGCGTAAACCAGCAAGAGATTTGCGACTTCATGAATTCACAAGGCTATCAAAAATTTGTAGCTAAGCGTGGGGGTCATGTTACATGGATTATGACCGATAGTGTGCTAAGCAATATATTCAAGGATACTTTTTATTTTGGAGAACTGGTCCAAAAAGGTCAGGTGGTTGACTTGGTGGCAGCTCCAGTGCCATTTGAGCCAATGATAGACCGCGACTTATACTTTATAGTGCGTGAACTGAGCGATACGAGGCGACGAACCACAAAGAAAAGCCGTAGAACATTTCTTCCACTCCGCTATATGGTGTTTTGCGATGTCTGTCAGTTTCATAAGCCAATGCAAGTCGGTCGTCCCAGAGGCGGAGATAAAATTCATCGTCTCAATTACGCCTGTTTAAATAAGGAGTGTCCAAGAGAAAAAGGCTATAAGAGTATTCGCGGAAAATTGGTTTTTGATGAGATTGATAAAGTGATAAAAGACAAATTGAGCAATCTGCCAGATACTGCATACGATGAATACCTAAAAGAAATTAAGACACATAGTGATAGTGCAAAAATAAAGCTCAGGAGTGAACTTACTAGGGCAAAAGCTACCAAAGCTGGTTACGAGAAAAGGATTGCTGAACTCTCACCCAGCTTAGCTTTTCTTAAAGATGCGCGGGCAAAACAAACTATTAGTGAGCAGATTGCTGAGGCTTCTCAGTTCGTACAGCAACAAGAGCAGCTCATTGAGAAATATAAAGTAGGGATTGAGCGAAGTACACTACCAGCTATTGATAAGGATGAGTTCAGGTCTACCCTTAAGAAACTGTCTGAAAAGCTAAAAGCTGCCAATGTTGTTCAAAAGGACATTATTGTCAGTAATTTGTTTTTGAAACTCCATTTTGACCAACAAAAAATGACGCACTACTCCTTAAAAGAGCCGTTTGCGTCATTAGTTGAACATGCTGCATTCCAACATGGTGGGGGTGGCTGGGATTGAACCAGCGACCAACAGGTTATGAGCCCGCTGCTCTAACCACTGAGCTACACCCCCATGTGGTCACTAGGGAGTATTATACCTTATTCACCCTGTTCGGGCGATGCTAAGATGGCCTTAATTTCTTCGCGTCGGGCATCACGCGCGGCGATCGCATCTTCATCCGGCCCACCATAGGCGCTACGAAGGCGATTCTTTTCATGAATAAATTCGAGATGTACTTGTCGTGGTGGCTCGCCCGCATCAAGCGCCTCAATCCCACCAGTAAGCGCCCAGATTTTTGCCGCAGACTCTCGCTTCTTGTCCGCTATCCTGCGCAACAATTCATCGCGACCGCCATATTCTTCAATTTCTGCACGTTTACCAGAACGTAGAAGCCCGTCCAACCGATTGATATCTGCATAAATTTGTAGCACTTCGGCTTCTATGGCAAGTCGTTGCAACACTTCAAACCGCACCACCCTCTCTTCTTCAGCAACGGTCGATTCTTGCTCGGCAGTCATACCAGTGAAGGGGTTAATACTTATGGGGTCGGTATCAAGTGTGCGTACCATAATTTAATAATAGCATAAACAGTATAAAAAGTCAATATTCGCTTCCCTGTTATTCCCAGCGGAACACTTTGAAGGCAATCAAGTAAATGACTACCGTCCAGGCAAGCATTAAGCCGAGTTGTGGACCGAGCTGCATTAAGCCGTAGCCTTCGTTCACAATGTAGCGAATTCCGTCAATCACCGGGGTAAGCGGCAAGAAGTTTGAAACATTCTGGAGCCATTCTGGCATCAAAAAGCGCGGGAAGAACGTACCAGAAAGGAACATCATGGGGAACACAACAATGTTAGAAAGCGGCGCCGCTTGGCGTTCATTGCGCGCCCAACCACCAATCGCAAGGCCGATACCAAGAATCTGGATAATCCCAAACGTAATGAAGCCAATCAACAGCGCGATGTTTCCCACAACCACTAGATCGAATAGAGCCAGTGCTACCGCAAACATCACACCTACCGACACCAAGCCAATAATCGCCTGTGAAATCGCGACCGAACTAAAGTACTGCCATACCCTAAGCGGCGTGGTTGAAAGACGGCGTAGAATCCCCTGCTTTTTTAGCTCTGGGAATACATTTACGGGGCCGAATACTCCCACACCAAGCAGTGCAAAGCCAAGCAACCCCGCAAAGGTGTAGTCAAACTGAGTTAATGATTCGTTACTTAATTCTTTACCAACAACCGTGAAGGGCTCTGACGATTCGGTTAGCTTAAGATTAATATCTTTGAATATCCCCTCAATAATTGCCCCAAGTGTTTGCCCAGCCTGGGTGTTGTTTTGTGTGTAATACACTTCTACTTCACCAGTCGGCGTACGAGACTCGCCCACTTCACCGAAAGTTTCAGGTAATATAATCGCTGCATCAAGCTGTGAGCGGATCATTTTTTCCTCCGCTGCATCAAGCGATTGATACGACTGGTCAACATCAAAGTTCTCACTTTTATCGAGCTTTGACACAAAATCTTTTGCAAACGACGAATCAGACTTGTTTATCAGTGCCACCCGAAAACTAGCCATATTGTTGCTGTTAAATATCCCCCCAAACACAAACAGGAAGATAAGTGGAAAGAGTATGCCGAAAAAGATTGAAAGGCGATCGCGGAAGAACCGACGCGTGTTAATGCGCGCAAAGGTAAGTACGGTGTAGAGTGACTTTTTCATCTTAATCCCGTAAGCCCTTCCCTGTTAAATCGATAAACACGTCTTCAAGGTTAGCCTGCTCAACATGCTGTGACTTTTTAAAGCCGCGGCCAAGAAGTTGTTTAATCAAGTTTTTTGGCGTATCGAGCGCAACAATCTTACCGGCGTCCATCACCGCAATGCGGTCGCATAGCATTTCAGCTTCGTCCATATAATGCGTCGTCATAATCACACTCACGCCGCGATCACGAATCGCACTAATTAGCTCCCATAGATTACGACGTGCCTGTGGATCAAGCCCAGTGGTTGGTTCATCGAGGAAGAATACCTTTGGGCCGTGCACGAGTGCTGTAGTAATACTCAAACGCTGCTTCTGGCCACCTGAAAGTTGTTCAACGTACGCATCAGCCTTACTTTCTAAGTCGACGTCACGTAAAAACTTCAGTGTGTCTACTTTTTCGCCATACGCCGCGGCAAACAGTTCGATCACTTCCTTCAGCTTGGTTTTGTCCTGAAAGGCGGGTGATTGCGGCTGCACGCCAATGATACGCTTAATTTCAAACGGATTTTCGGCAACATTAATACCGTTAATACTCGCACTCCCGCCATCAATCGGCCGTAGCGTTTCTAGCATTTCTAATGTCGTGGTCTTGCCAGCGCCATTTGGCCCTAAAATCCCGAAGATTTCACCGGGCTTCACCTCAAAACTCACCCCGTCGACCACCCGCTTGCCATCGTATTCTTTGACAAGCTCCTTCACCGAAACAATCGCCTTCATCTAAGAGGTATTGTACCACAAAAAATCCCGGCCCCACTAGGGGAGCCGGGACCATTTGGCACCTTTTTGTTTGTGCTTATAATCGTACTATCATTTGTTATTTAGCGCAAGCGATTTGGTGTAGTGCTATAAACAACCCAAAAGGCTCTCCCCGTAGGAAGAGCCCGAAATTGCTAGAAATCTAGACTATTTCTTTTTTGAAACGGTTAGGAAACCGTTACGTGGGTTTTCTTTAACAACACGGTCTGCTGGCAGGTCTGTTGGAGTACCTTTAGCATTCTTTTCTACCTTCGCGAAGAAGTAGATAGTTTGTGGTTTGCCGCCGCGAAGTGTTACTTCGGTCTTGTGCAAGTAGTATGTAACACCCTTTGAGTTAGTGTGTTTGTAAGCCATACAGTTTATACCTCCTATTAGCGTCTTACAGAGTTAGCTTACCGTGTGGTGGGTACACCTGTCAACACTTATAATTCCTGATATCGCCTCTTGAGCATGGCGCGAAGGATGACAAGGCCGATCAGACGCACCACTATCACCACTGTTATCCCGAGAGTCAGGAGCACGGTGAAGCCGGCAAAATCTGGCGACCAGCGTGGTGCAGAAAATTCATATCGATAGAGAGCAGGACTGGGGAGAGTGACGGCCGGTAAGGTGCTCGAAGTAGGATATTTTGCCAATTCATTTAAAAAACATTCCATATAGGCCGTAGACCAGCCGGTAAAGCGCGGTTTACATACCCTATCCGCTTGCTCATTCGCCCTGGCGCGCTCACTTGAAAGGTCTGAGCTACTCTTTAAAGCTTTTTGAACATCACGATTATACTGTTCTTGTAGGTAAAATACGCCCGTATCTGCGTTCATGTGAGCAGCGGTATACCTGCGTAGTTCATTTATGCGCGACTGCACGTCATCAATATTGCCTTCTTTATCTGCCGTAAGTACGGCATCACGGCGCTGTACCATACCCACATTATTAATACGGAGAAATGTCGCAGCCAAAAAAGCGCTGAGGATAAGTAAAATTATCAATTGCCAGGTTTTTACCCGCTCAATCTGTTTAATACGCTGTTTAACGTGACGTTTATCAGCCTTCCTGCGCCCACCATTCATACTGGTGTTAGTATATCACGTGTATTAGCGTAAATCGCGTCGCATTGTGATGATTGTAAGCTCGTACGCGGCAGCAACAAAGAACATAAGCTGCAAGCCTAATGTATCGCCAAACACCAACAAAAGTGCCACGAGGACCGTACAGGCAATCACCAACCCAATATCAAGTGCAAGTTCTAAAAACATGGCATAAGCGATGCGATGCCCAGACGTATCGGCGATATCAAATGCCCCGCGCATAAAGGCAATCAGATACGCCGCGGTACCGACTTCTGATGCGACATTTACCCCGGCAACGCCCACGCCCGAATTTACGAACGGTCGGGCCACGTGGTTCACGACATTCACAAGCGTACCAGTAGTTAACAGTAATGCTCCACGGTGACGATCAACCAATTGGCCAAAGGTCCATGATGCAATAAGGGCGGTTGCTACACCGATTGAGGCGAGGCCGCCAATTGCCGCATAGATACCATCACCCACCGTCGCGAGCACAACGCTGGTTAAAAACAGGTTCCACACTAGTCCACTCGTTACAAAATCAAACCCGGTGCCGCTTTCGGTAACAAAACTTCGCCAGGCAAGCCGCCACGGAAAGGCTTCAAACTTAACCCGTGCACGCGTTAGGGTTGGTTCAACTGTTCTAAAGAGCGGCCATGCGGCAACTAAAAATACCACAGCCGCTAAGGCAATGGTTACTTGTGGCGAGTAAACACTTGCAATCACACCACCGATAATTGGGCTAACGATGCGTGCCACGCGTTCGAGAATCTGCATAATACCGATTTCTTTACCAGAATGGGTAGCATTCTTTATCTTTGAAAAGTCGACCATGTAGGCGATGTTATACAGCGTGGTAGAGATTTGCTGGAAGGCGCCCATCAAGATAATCGATGGCAACCCCCACTGTTCAACGAACAAAAATACACCGAGCGCAGGGATCTTCATAATATTCGACCAAAGAATTGCATGTTTTGGCCCAAAAAACGCCACGAACCGCGCTGATGGATACGCTAAAAACAATTTGAGTGCATATGAAGCGCCATAAAAAATAGCGATAAATAGCAAGCTATAACCGAGTTTATACAAGTAAACGGCTGCAAATAAGCTTACAATATTGGTGGCAAAAATCGTCATCAATCGGCTGGCATATAATTCTGCCACCTCTTCAAATGAAGCAATGCGCCAGTAATGGCGCCTGCGAAATAGCCTATGGATAATGCCCTGAATCATGTTTGTGTTACTTGCTCACCCGTTGTTCGAATAACGTTTACAAGAGTAATTATACCATAACGCTCATGATATACTGTAGGGGTATGAACGTCTACTTTAGCGGTCTTGGTGGTGTTGGTATTGGCCCTTTGGCTGAAATTGCTGTCGATGCCGGCTACTCTGTCACCGGATCAGACCTACAAGAATCTGCACTGACCAATCAGCTGAAAGAGCGCGGCATTAGCGTGCATATTGGCCAAGATGGCTCACAAATTGCTGCCGCGCACGAAACAGCGCACCTTGATTGGTTTGTGTACACATCAGCCCTTCCCGCTGACCACCCCGAACTTGCGTTCGCCAAAACGCATGGTATTCGTGCTAGCAAGCGGGATGAATTTTTAGCAGCGCTGTTAGAAGATAAAGGTTTAGCATTAATTGCCGTCGCCGGCACGCACGGTAAAACCTCGACCAGCGGGCTGTTGGTGTGGGCCCTGCAGCAGCTCGGTGTGAATGTTAGCTATTCAGTGGGGGCACCATTGCCCTGGGGGCCCAGTGGTGCCTACGTTGAGGGGAGCAAATACTTCGTGTACGAATGTGATGAGTTCGACCGAAACTTCCTCCACTTTTCGCCTGCACTTTCGCTTATTACGAGTATCGACCACGATCACGTTGATACCTACCCCACCGAACTCGACTACCGACAAGCATTTGATGAATTTATTAGTCACAGTAACCACGTGATTATGTGGCAACACGATACCACTAGCATGCATCTCCCTGAAGACGCGTGGCAACTAGGTGATTCAGAAGTAGCGGATGTTTCACTCCACGGTGAACATAACCGCCAAAATGCAACACTGGTTACGAAAGCAATCGAATATCTCGCGCTCCCTGACTATCATGAAACCGACATAAAAAGAGCGGTGGAATCATTCCCGGGGACGGCGCGTCGCTTCGAGCAATTAGCACCCAACCTTTATAGCGACTACGGCCATCACCCGACTGAAATCGCTGCAACACTGCAACTTGCGCGCGAAATGAGTGATCACGTTGTACTGGTATATCAACCCCACCAAAACCAACGCCAGCATGACATTAAAGACCTTTACCATGATTGCATGAAACAGGCAGAAACGATTTATTGGCTTCCCACCTACCTAAGCCGTGAAGACCCCGATTTAGCCATCCTTACACCCGAAGAATTAATGGAAGACCTCGTTAACCGCGACATAGCCAAGCAAGCCGAATTAAACGATGCGCTATGGGACGAAATTATGCGACACCGCGATGCGGGGCATTTAGTGCTCGTAATGGGCGCGGGTGATATTGACGGCTGGGTACGCACCCAGATTGCCATACCTCCGATTGCAAATATTCTTGTGCTTGATACCGACAACAACTTGCTATTACAGCACCGCGACGATAATCCTGCCATTAACAATCCTGGTATGATTACCGGCTTTGGCGGGGCCGTGGAACCGGGCGAATCAGTGCGTGAAGCAGCGCTACGTGAACTGAAAGAAGAAACCAACCTTTCACTATCAATCGATGAGCTCACCTATCTTGCCACATTGTTCCAGGCTAAAATTAACGACGGCACCAGCCGCTGGGTCACCTACTACGTATTGAAGGGGCAGAACGCTTCAACCTTTGAAATCTATGAAGGCCAAGGTTATAAAAAGATTCCACTTAATGCGAATCTGGATGAATTCTATCTATCAGACATGGTTCGCACAGCAATTCAGCACTTACGTCAAACTTTGACAAAATAGTATAAATTATTTATAATACACCTGTCTTAGCCCCTCGTGGAAGGATGCAGGGATGGAGCTGTTCATTGTAGCTATAGCCGCCGTACTGGTGCTAAACGTGATTTGGGCATCAACACCCGATAACGTGCAGGACGCAGTCAATTCAGAACTCGACAAAGTCAGCTATGGAACCATAGTTGTCCTTATTGCCATCGGTGTCGCAGTTTGCGTTACCGTGATTGCTGTTACGGGCCTGTGGCAAAGCTACGCTGGTGTCGCCGTTGGCCAGTTGCTGTCTTCGTTCGTGTTCCCCCGGATGTGGCAGGCCACGCCCAGCTCATTCAAACGATGGCTGCTGGGTGATAAAACCAGCTAACCGAGTTACTTGCGCGAAACAGCGTACTGCAAGTAACTCGGCTTTTTTATTTCGCAAACGTTTCACTAAGCGCGAGCAACGCTAAATTCCTCAAAAAAGAACGCGTCGCCAAAAAACGCACGGGTCACAATGTCTTCAACGGCTGGCGCTAAGGGCAGCTTCGCTAAATCAAGTGGTTCAACCCATTGCAGGTCGTCAGTTGCCGTAATCGCATCAGTTTCAAAGCGTACAACATGGACCAATGTAGTGATGACGGCACGCTCACCATCGACCACACGGATATAACAATCACCGACATGACGCAGCTTGTGGGCATCAAACCCAAGTTTTTCTTTTGCCTCGCGCTGGCCAGCAGCCAATACTGATGCATCATCAATGTGAATTTTTCCATTTGGCAATGTCCAGGTATCAATAAACGGCTGCTTTTTACGCTTTTGTAACAACACTTTACCGTAGCCGTCCTGCACTAACAACATGGTAATAATCTTCGGCTGCGTACGCAGGCGCATCGCGTCGGTACTGACGCGGTCCACATACACCATACCTTTTTCAGAAAGCGTATAGCCGCCATTGGTTTTTTCAATCCATCCGTCACGTAGCATCGTTTTTAAATGATAACTGTAGAGGTTCGTGTCGGTATTATCGGGGCGCATATCACGAAAGCGGGCTTGCTTCGTGCGCATTAACACGCCCATAATATGGCGATCGATGTGATGTGTAATAACTTCTTTCTCAAACATATTTGACTCAAAATGTACTTTCTATACGCATGTATAGTAACAGATTATAGTGAAAATGTCATCTGTTATTAATACGAAAGGGTCTATATGGTATTAACAAAAGAAATGACAAGTAGCAGAGAATTTGAGCAAAATATGCCTACCGAAACCGAGCAAAAATTCGTGCCACTGTTTCCTGAGGAGTTGCTCGGCTATCGCCGTGAAGCCAGACCAATTGAACAGTATTATTTGAGCCACCCCAGCGAAGAATTTTCACTACGCTTGCGCGAAACTATGGCGCCGAGCGGCGAATTAACCTACACCGCTACATTAAAGAACACCGGGTATGTAGTTGCCGAAGGCTTGGAGCGCATGGAAGTTGAAGTGCCCATCAACCAAGAACTTTACCAATGGTATAAATCCCCCGACGCACCGTTACTCCGTAAGCTACGCGCCGAGCCGTTCCCCGGCATCACCATAGACTTTTTCGACGATGACACGGTTCAATTAGAATCAGAGCATGAAGAAAACTGGCGAAGATTCCTGCGGGTACATGGCGACATGTTCTGCGAAACGACTGGTGACCGCAGCGCCAACAATGAATGGCGTGCGCACGTTGACTTTCGAAGGGCACATGGCGGCCAAGAAGCGTTCAAACCGGCCCCGGAACTACAGGTCGATACTATTATTGCCGACATCCTGCACACTCGACGTACACGAAATGTTGTAACCGTTCATATCGCAGGTCGCTCGGGTTCCGGTAAATCGACTATCGTAGAGCAGCTAAAAGATGAGCTGTACTATGAATACGGGCTTCGCAGCGAAGTCGTTTCAACGGATGACTACCACCGCGGCACTAGTTGGTTGGTTGACTATAATGGCGGCAACGCCTGGACCGCATGGGATGATGCAATCGTATATGACACCAAACGTATGGGCCACGACCTGAAATTAATAAAGCGCGGCTGCAGCGTGCCGCGACGAAAAATTGATTTCACGATCGCAGAACCTACAGTGGATGGTGAGATTAATCCGGCTGACGTTATCATTATTGAAGGTATTTATGCAGCAAGTCCTGATGTAACAACTGATGGCGATTTACATTTCGAAATGAGCACCCCGCTTGCGACCTGTATCGGTAGGCGGTTGCTACGTGATATGCGCGAACGGCCAGAATTTGCTGACCCAACTAAAAGCCTCGCCTACATACTCGAACAAGCCGAACCAGCCTACCGTGCACAGCAACTTGGAGCTAATGCATGAACACACCAGAAGCTATGAAAGGTGCTGGGTTTACCGACTGGAAGCGGCACGCCGAAGCGAGTGGGAACCTAAGGCTTGCTCGCTTGGCTGAGCAAATGGACTCTCGCGGCAATCCAGGTGAAAATGCTCACCGCAGTATTACAGAGCGCTTAGCTGAACTTGAGCTGCCCGTTCAGCGTTTTACCAAAGCAACCGTAGAAGAATTCCTCAATGACCCTATCAAATACTTCTCCGAACTACCCATACACGGTGAGTATTACTTTGTATCAATCATACCTGGCAGGCACCTCGCACATGCGAGCCATGCCGAAGAAGTTATATCGTTTGTAAAAGACTACATGAGTGAAACGGGTGATGGCGCGCGCGAGCTGTACCTCAGCTATAACGGTGAACCCGTCATGAGCGGACACATTATGGTTAAGGATGACGGTGAGCTAAACACGGTGTACGGCGAATTTACCATTGGCAACTTTAACGCTTTTCACCGTGGCTCCCATGCGCCAGAAATAGTCGTGAAACGTGATTGGCGACGCTTCGTTTGGGACTTTCGTGGCACGCTTGAACATGAAGGCGATTGGCGCGATGATGAATTATTTTACTGCAACGGCGACGTGCAGATGACGCGCCAGGAAATGGCCCAGCGCGCCTACGATGCGCTTGCACGGATTCCCCGTGATGGCGATAGGTATCTACCTGGCTATTATGAGGTACTGCTGGAACATCAAGGCGGTGGCATCACGCGCCCGGCATTTATTGAAGCAAACTTTTCAGCTGGGCTCAGCGTTTAACGATTATCGCCGCTGCCGCTGATAACCCCACGCTCCAGCCGGCTTGCTAGTTTTTCGATATTGCCCTTAGCAATCTTTTCCATCGGTATATCAAAATGATGAGCAATCACCGCAATATGCCACAGTACGTCGCCAAGCTCTTTGGCTAAATCCTCGGTATCAAATTTTGAAAAATCGCTGGCGTGGTCACGAATAATTTTCTTTGCCTTTTCTGCAATCTCGCCCGACTCGCCACATAGCCCCAAAAATAAATGTACAAGTTCATTTGGCTTATCTTTTGGCGCAGCCGTACGCAGCGCGAGTGTTTGGTATTGGTTCATGTCCATCATTACTCTCCTTTTTTTACCACCACCATGCCTACGTGGCGGCCTTCATCCAACCAGCGTTGCTCATAGCTTGTCATAATTTTATATTCGCCTGGCAGTGTTGATTCATGCAAATCAAAACTGAGTTCGTTAATATGCCAGCCTTCACCCACTAACTGTTCTAGTGTCCATTTGAAAAAATCTGGTGAATCATGCTTAATGTACAGCGCGCCGGATTTGCGTAACAATGGCTTATACTGTGCCAAAAAATACGGATGTGTCATGCGCCGCCTCGCACTCCGCTCACGTGGGAATGGATCGGCGAACGTAATCCATAGGGAAGTGATGGAACCAGCAGGGAAGAGCTCGCCCATTTGATCTGCCCTCGCCCGCACGAACCAAATATTGGTAAGCCCCCTAGCCTCTGCTTCATAGGCACCTTTCTGTAAGCGATCGCCCTTCACATCCACCGCTACAAAGGTTTGCTCTGGATGCAAGGCTGCAAGCTCCACGCTAAACAGCCCTGTACCGGCGCCAAGCTCTACAACGTCAATCGCCCGCTGCTTCCATTCGTCCATTTCAAAACAAAGCGGCGAGTTATGAAACTTGGCAAAGCGGTACTTTTTGCGCTTGCGTGATATAACAAAATCATCTGGGTTAAGTAATTCAGGCATTACTCCCCATTATACGGTACAATTAAAGGGTAAGCATTTAAACCTATGGATACAGCTGCATTTACCGAACTTAGTTTTGTGATTGCCATTGTGGTGGTGATTTCGTTTGTGATGCGCCTGCTACGACAGCCCCTGATTATGGGCTACATTATTACTGGTGTGCTCGCTGGCCCAAGCTTCTTTAATATTGTTCATGATGAAGCTGCCTTTCACTCATTTAGCACCATTGGCATTACACTTCTACTGTTTATCATCGGCCTGGGCTTAAATGCCGGCGTGATTAAAAGTTTAGGTCGCGTCGCGATTACAACCAGCTTAACTGTTATGCCGATCTTAGGAACGGCTGTATTCTTTCTTACCCAAGCACTTGGCTTTAGCTTAGTCGATAGCGCCGTTATGGCGGTAGCGCTGCTGTTCAGTAGCACCGTGATCATCCTAAAAGTACTATCCGATAAAAAAGAGCTGTCACGACTCTATGCCCAAATCACAACCGGTGTCTTGCTGATTGAAGATATCGTAGCCACGATAGCACTGATAACGCTGGCGATCGTATCAGACCCAACGCGTATGGATATTGCATCAATTGGCTGGATCTTGCTTCGCTCGGCCGGGCTTGGCCTGGGGCTTTGGGTGGTTGGTAGTTTTGTGATGCCTCGACTCGCCCGCGCCTTCGCAAAAACCCAAGAATTGCTATTCTTATTTGCTATCGGCTGGGGGCTTATTATCGCAACATTATTCGATTTCGCAGGCCTATCATATGAAGTCGGCGCCCTGTTTGCCGGCGTGAGCCTCGCTGGTTTACCCTACGCCACCGAGATGGCTTCAAAGCTTAAACCACTACGCGATTTCTTTATCGTTATATTCTTTGTCACTCTTGGTACGTCTTTCACTGCCCAAAATATTCTCGATAACCTTGTGATTGCGCATATCCTCGCTGGCGTGGTGCTATTTGGTAAGCCGCTACTTGTGCTGTTAAGCCTTAGCTTGCAGCGCTATACCAAGCTCACTAGTTTTAAAACCGCGATTCATTTATCACAGGTGAGTGAATTTTCTATTATCTTTGTAACGCTAGCTGTAGTTGACGGTGTGGTAAGCGACAATCTTATTTCGCTCCTTACGCTTGTGGCCTTTATCACCATAGGCGTCTCTTCTTACTTTACAAAATATGACACAGTCCTTTATAAGTTATTCGAGCGAGTGCTTACTAAACTAGAGCGTAAACAGATCAAAGAAAAGCATCATCATCAAACAATATTCCCGGTAATATTGTTTGGTTACCATAAAGGTGGTTACGAATATATTCGGACCTTCCGCGACTTAGACGAGCGCTATTTAGTGGTCGACTACGACCCGGACATTATTGACACCCTAGAAAACCAGGGGATTCGCCATGCCTACGGCGACGCCGCAGATGAAGAGTTTTTGGACGAAATTAACGCCGGCCGAGCACGGCTGGTTGTGAGCACCATGACAGACTTAGCCACCAACACGCTGCTGCTGCAATACATTCGCCGGCATAGCCAAACAACCAGTTTTATCTGCCACGCCAATAACTATTCTGAAGCAGCCGAACTCTATGAACATGGTGCGAGTTACGTTACCCTGCCACACTACATTGGCTCAGAGCGGGTGAGCAGCTTCATTAAGCGTCACGGTATCGATCATGACGCACTAGAAGAATACCGCAACAAACACTTGATTACCATTGGCCGCCAAGCGATAAAATCGTAATTAGTTATTCGCTGTACCGTCTGCCCTTGTATTGCTTAACAGTTGGAGCGATTCTTCGCTCAGTGCGGACGCATCGAAGCTATCGACGTCGATAACCTTACTGGTGCGTTCATCGTACATCTTCTCAAATTCATCAAGTGCTTCTGCGTCAAGCGGCCCGGATGATGGGTAGCTTGTTGCCCGCGAATCGATTGCTTGGTCGCGTACGCTCTGATAGCCAGGGCGGCTTAAGTCTAACAGTGCAGCGCCGCTGCTGTTATAAATGCTGAGTGCGATACTTACCATAAATAGTGAAATCATAATCACGCCAACCACCAACACCATAAACCGGTGCTGCTGCCAGGCGGACATTTTCCCCGCCTCTTGCTGAAGTTCATCTACATTTGGCGTCATGATTCATCCCCCGTACTCGCCTCAACGGCCTTACGGACAGACTGAACTTCCTTTTTATACTCTACGAGTAACGCGCTAAGGTCTTCAACTGTTTCACGTACCGCTGCACGATGATCACGCGCGAGCGCGATGGTGTCATAAAAGGCAACCGGCTGATTACGGCAATTCATTTCGAGTGCCCGCGTCATGGTTTGCCCATACTGTTGGTACAAACTCCGGAACTCATCAATTTTATCATTAAAATCAACCGTAGTTTGCGTCAAAGCAACACTATCTAACCGATTAAGTGCTACGCGACTATTAAACGGTGCCATTAACTTGGTCGATATCGTTTCGTACTGTTGGGCAAGATTTAGCCGAGCCAATGTATCGCTAGCGTTAATACGCTGCAAGTCCCCTTGGGCAGGCACGCAATTAGCCCGAATCAGCGAAATTTGTTTATCAGTTAAATCAAGTGACGAGCTAACGGCTACTGCCCGTGGCCCCGTAAGCCCCATCAGGGCAACCGCTATAAATAATACTGCTCGCTTCATCCTTCTTATTATCGCGCGAAGTGGCCTATTTGGTCAAATGTACTTTCCCATCAGACTGCGTAATCAAGCCATCACGTAATAGCCCCGTAAAGGCTGGCTCGAATCGCTGGTCTACAGTAATCGCTTTCATTAACTGCGCTTTGGTAATTGGTCGGCGCGTAGTACTCAGCGTGCGCAGTATCTGCCCGCGTATTTCACGCACGCTTCCTTTTAATGGCGACTGCTTTTTATAATGCTTACTGGTTGTTAATTGCCCCGCCCCTTGTGACTTTAAATATGCTCCATAATCCATCAACGCCCAAAACCATTCACGTGGATGTTCATGATCCATGGTTTTTTCAACGAGTGCTAAAATATCGCGATCATGAACGTCGGTTTGGCCAGCAAAAAAATGGTTAAAATACACCGTACGAATATTGGTTTCAATAAATGGAGTAGGGTGGTTTTCGGTGTAATTCATAATTGCCGCCGCGGTATTTTTACCAACACCCGGTAAATCCATGAGCGTATTAAGTGTGTGGGGGACACTAAGTAGGGAAGCACGTTTGGCTGCTTCGTGTAAATATTTTGCGCGCCGGTTATAGCCCAAGCCTTGCCATACACGTAGCACGTCGGCTAGTTCTGCAGATGCCAGGGCATCGATAGTGGGGAATTCCTGCATAAATTCTTCAAATTTTACGAGTACCCTACTCACCTGCGTCTGCTGCAACATCAGCTCACTCACCAACACATGATAAAATGTTGGTTCATCACGCCATGGCATATCGCGATATAATTCCCTGCCCTTTTGCCAGACTAATTCCTGAAACGCTGCAGTGTTCATCACTACCTAGTATAATAAAGATATGACTTCCCGTATGCCCCTAATTACATCCATCGACCAACATGAAATTGGCATCACAACCGACAACGATAAAGATACGACCTATATTCGCCGTGCGGCACGCGCCGTACTAACTAGCGAGCAGGGCCATGTGGCGGTCATGTATTTTACGAAGGCTAAGTTTTATAAGTTACCTGGTGGTGGAATTGATGACGGCGAAGCAATACGCGAAGCCCTAAGGCGTGAAATTCGTGAAGAAACTGGGTATGAAATTACAGATATTGAAGACCTTGGGGCTGTTGAGGAAAACCGCTACTATGATGGTATGCACCAGACATCGTACTGTTTTACCGCTGTAGCCACCGAATTTATAGGCACACAACTTACCGAAAAAGAGGCCGCTAAAGGCATGGAACTTCACTGGGCGCGCGACATTGACGAAGCCATTCAATGGATAGAAGGGGCTCAAGCTGAAGCCGACGAAGACGAAAGCGCCATTGGCCTTACTATGATGAAGCTACGCGACGCGGCGATCCTGCGTGCGGCTCAATCTACTGAATCTGTCGACAATACGTCGCAAGATCACGCTCAGAATTAATCCCTATCCCATACTGGGAATTAACACTTTTTAATAACGTGACATGCGGAAAGGGTGGCTGGTAATCAGGTATGCGCGCGCATACCGCCTGGCGCAGTGCCGAAAGTCCAGTAATAATGGCCGGTGCTATCAGCGTGTATTCGCCATTCTTTTCACATAGATAACGTTCATGGCCCAAGCCCTCAAAATGAATATCATCACGATGAGCCTCGAGATGCTGTCTGACGTCTTCGATAATTGCCGCGACCTCTTGTGGTGTATCGCCAAGTTTTCCCGCGGGAACCAACGAGCAATGATACTCGTCTTTAGGTACCAGGGTTACCCCCTCAACCATCATTTCTGATTGTGTCCCAATGCTATCAGTGATATCAAGCATGACGTAATTTTTTACGCTCGGATTATACCAAATATGTTCCGTGAGGTTGACCCGTGCCATCGCGAATCTAGCTCTTCTGTTTTGCAACCCAATGCATCACCACTACGCCAGCAACCCAGTAGGGCACGAGGAAGATAAGGGTGTCGAGCACGGGGCGATTTGGCACTAATAACGCATACGTAAGGTAAAGATACGTAAGATACGGGATGTAAGTAAGCCACCCCTTCCAATGTACCGGCAGGTAGCTGCCGCGTAATGGCTTAAACCATGGTGTTGTTTTGGTTGATTTCTTTTTTTGTCGTTTCATACCTGCTATTATAGCGCACTTCCCTTACCTATGCGGCACCATGATACTATGGGCTATATGGCAAGACAAACTACCGCTTTGCGGGCACTCACTGCATATGTTGCGCAGCGTTCACTACGCTTTGCAAGCATCATTGTGTTTGGTACCGGCCTACTGATTCTCATACTGATCGGAGCACTCGCATACAACGTAAGTGAATGGTTCTGGCTGCTTGCAGTCCCCGTAATAATTCTCTTACTGTTGGCGCTTCTGATTCGATTTATTGTACGAAAAATTATCAAACGTATTTATCGACACCCGTTAAGTACCGTTCAACGCGATAAGCTGGCGGCATTCTTTGAAAAACTAAAGTCGCTGGTCGAAGCCCGCTCCCTTTCCCTGCCCGCCTATGCCATGATTACTGTTAAAGACATCTTGATTCATAGAGATGCAACAACGGTAAAAGAAACGGTCAAAAATGCTGGCTCGCTTAAATCGGACTTTAGCGAACTTACCCGTCACTTCCCAGAACGCTAAAGGCCGAGCTCTTTAAGCTGCTTTGGGTCAACGCTTGAAGGGCTATTCATCATCACATCTACACCGCTACCGTTTTTCGGAAAGGCGATCACTTCGCGGATGTTATCTTCGCTCATCAGTTCCATAAATATACGGTCAACACCATAGGCGAGCCCTGCGTGCGGCGGAGCGCCGTACTTGAAGGCGTTTAGCATGGCGCCAAATTTTTCTTCGACGTATTCTTTTGAAAAGTTAAGGGCTGCGAATACCTGATAAAGCACATCTGGGTTGTGGTTTCGTACTCCCCCACTACAGATTTCATAGCCGTTCATCACCATATCGTATTGATCGGCAACAATCGCCAACTTCTCTTCGTCTGTGGTAGCAGCTTGCACCGCTTCAAGCCCGCCCTTAGGCATTGAAAATGGGTTATGGCCAAAGTCCAAATGATCACCAATTTCACTCCATTCATAAAACGGAAAGTCGATAATCCAACAAAGCGCAATTACATTTGGATCTTTCAAATTGAAATGAGAACCAAATTCACTGCGTAATTTACCGAGCACGGCGTTTACTTTACTGCGTACATCGGCACCAAAGAATACACCGTCACCGTCACCTGCACCGGTACGTTCTTTAATCGCTGCAAGTTCGGCTTCAGAAAGAAACTTCGCAATCGGGCTTTTGGCTTCACCGTTTTCATACATAATGTAGGCTAACCCACCGGCACCTTCTGCTTTAGCAATTTCGGTAAACGTATCGATTTGTTTGCGGCTAAGGCTGCTTGCACCTGGTACACAAATTGCCTTCACGGCTTCAGCAGATTTAAACACGCCAAATTCTGTTTGTGCAAATACATCGGTCAGGTCAACCAATTCCATATCAAAGCGTAGGTCTGGTTTATCAGTGCCAAAGCGTTCCATAGCTTCGGTATACGGAATACGTGGGATGTCATCGCCGAATTTAAGTGTTTTGCCTGCAAATTCTGTTGAAAGCTTTTTGATGAGCGGGTCGAAGGTTGTACGCACTTCTTCGCCGTCTTCGACAAAGCTCATCTCGGCATCGAGCTGATAAAATTCACCGTACAAGCGATCAGCCCGCGGATCTTCATCGCGGAAGCATGCCGCCAGTTGATAGTAGCGCGGCACACCGCCCACCATCAATAACTGCTTAAACTGCTGTGGCGCCTGGGGTAATGCGTAGAATTTGCCTTCATGAAGTCGGCTCGGGATTAAAAAGTCGCGTGCACCTTCAGGGCTGCTGTTTGCAAGGATTGGCGTGGTAACTTCTGTAAAGCTATTTCCTTCCATAAATTCGCGAATCACACTAAACATTTCAGCGCGGCGCTTTAGGGTATGCTGCATCTTTTCGCGGCGTAAATCGAGGTAACGATACTTCAAGCGCAGTTCTTCATTAGCCTGCTGTTCACTAAACGGTTGGATTGGCAGGGTTTCGGCACGGTTAAGTACTTCAACTGTTTCAACAACAAGCTCAATTTCACCCGTAGGAATATTTGGGTTAACCAACTGCTCTTCACGCCGACGTACCGTGCCTACAACTTTAATAACAAACTCATCACGCAGTGCTTCTGCTTGATGGAATGCCTCTGCTTGGTCTGGGTGAAACACCAGCTGCACGAGGCCAGTATGGTCACGCATATCAACAAAAATTAGGCCACCGTGGTCGCGGCGCGAATGGACCCACCCAGCCACACTTGCCGACTGGTCCACAAAATTTGGGGTATCAATTGAATTTACTCGTTTCATCATTCACTATTCTACCACTGTTAGCGGTAATAACCTAGACGTCTTTGCCGCTAGGTGAATTGTTATTGTGCTTCGCGCCACGTTCAGCGGCTACGCGGAGGTCGTCGTGTACATCATATTCGTCGATAATTTTACGTCCCAGTAAGGCTTCAATGACATCTTCTATACTTAGTAATCCTGACGTTTCACGGTAGCCATTCACTACTACGAACAGGTGGTGACGAGTCTTCAAAAATGCTGCCAAAGCATGCTGTAAGTTTTGCGATTCATTAATATAATATACTCGCTTTTCCATAGCATCTTTTACGGCCGGCGAATCCTTACTGCCAGCAGTTAGTAGCTCGCGAATATGGAGCATACCGACCACATGATCGATGTCGCCATCAATGACCGGGAAGCGACTATGGCCCGTGCGGTGCAGCGAGTCAAGCAGTAGTGGCCCAGCCAGTTCATCAACCGCCACAGATTCAATTACGCCACGCGGTGTCATAACGGATTCAACCGTACGTTCATCAAATGCTAAGCCATTTGCGATGAGCTTGCGTTCATCTTCAGTTAAAATACGCCCGCTATGTTCAACCAAGTGTAAAAACTCTTCGCGCGAACTCACCCCTGTCTCGTCACGGTTGGATGGAATACTACGAAGCAATTTACATAGCCGCGGATGACGCTCGATAAATTGAAGCAGTGGTTGCTCGACCGACTCGTAGGGCTTACCAAAAATAGTTTGTATAATTTCGATACGGGTGAAGGGTCCATAGGCGAGCGCCACCACCACACCAACCAACACGCCTAAGCCCGGCCCAAACGCCGTGATTGCTGCCGCCACCACTAATACAAGTACTGTGGCCTGGAGCAACTGCTTAATCGATTCAACGTCGTCGAGCAGGACTTCGCGGCGTAGTTCATCGGCGGCGGTATGATTACCCGCTGCTTTACGCCGTTCGAGCTCGAATGTTGATAGCCCAGAGCGCTTCGGCCGAGCCGCAGCCACCACTAACAAAACGACGGTGAGCAATGAAAAGCCGATAACTACCCATATATGCATGCTCATATTGTACCAAATAGCCCCACCCGGCACCACGTAGCTTGCCCCAGGTAAGCATAGCGCGATATACTAGGTGTAATAAGGAGATGGTATGACAAAACAAGGATGGATTATTTTTGCAGTTCTCTGCATCGGCGTACTCGGTGGACTAATTTGGGTATCACAGAATAACAAAGTGGACGTTTCAAATGTGGACCTAGCGACGATTCAGCCGGCAAGCGAGGAGTCTGGAAATATCGCCGAACATACGTTTGGTAATAGTGATAGTAAAGTAATTTTATTTGAATATGCTGATTATCAATGCCCCGGCTGTGCGTCTGCCTACCCAGTTGTTAAAGAAGTGGTTGAAACATACAAAGAACAAATTGGATTTGTATTCCGTAACTTCCCGCTTACCAGCATCCACCCTAATGCACTAGCCGCTGCATCTGCCGCGGAAGCAGCGGGGCTGCAGGGTAAGTTCTGGGAATACCACGACAAACTCTACGAAAACCAACAAGCCTGGAGCTCGCTATCTGGACAGGACCGCACCGCCTACTTCACAAAGCTCGCCGGTGAGCTTTCACTCGATGAAACGCAGTTTTCTACCGATGTCGAAAGTAACGCGGTAAAGAAGAAGGTTGATTTTGACCAAGCACTGGGTAAAAAGGCCGGAGTTACCGGTACACCAAGCCTGTTTATTAACGGGAAAAACGTTGGCGAACTATACGTCCTGGATGGTAAGATTGTCGACAAAAACACCGAAGGTGCAGAGGTTGTTTGGTCAGACGCCGACGCATTTGGCAAACTTGTAATCGAACCTGCACTCAAAGAAAACAATATCCCACTTCCAGAAGAAAAATAGTATTTCTACCATAAAGCATAATACACACCCCGGTGCCTTGGGGTGTGTATTATATTTTGCTCGTAGTCGCGGGGTACGCGAGGCCGAGCGGTTTAGCGTATATGCTATGGTTGTTCTGCGATATACAGCTGCCATTTGGCAGGCACCACATCCACTGCGATCTTTTTACGCCTGCTTGGCGCAAATTCGACTGCGATTGGCATGTGTTTTTACTCCCCTGTGCGTTAAGCACAGATAGTGCGTACCTCGTTTATGCATGCATACCGTCGACCTTTACCCACTAGGGATGTTTGTGTTGTGTGAGCATGCTAAAGTACCGATTAATGGTATCAAAGCGCCCCTTTTCATGCAAGCATGAGGGCTTTGGTGAATTTACGCTTCGCCAGGCGTCGCACCGCTTGGTGCACGTGACAATTCACGTTCTTTTAGGGTAAATACAATCACCGCAGCCATCGCCATCGTCACGGCAGACGTGATGAAAATAGCGGTAAGTGATTCACTAAACGCGTGGGTAATCTTGTAAGAATAGTCGTCCTGCTGCTTCGTAAATTCCTGGCTGGCACGTTCCCTTACCGGTGCTGGTAGGTTGGCGGTTGATTCCTCAAAGCCATTCGTAATCTTCGTGCGTACGTCATTAGTATTAAGCGTTAGTAAGGTATTTGGGTCGTCGAAATTACCAATACTTGAAGCAACACTACTTTGCGAAAGTGTCCGCAGGTAAGGGTCGCCGCTGACATCACTTAGATGGGCTGTGATTCCAGCTGTAAGGATACCGCCAAATACGGCGATCCCGATCGTCGATCCAAGGCCACGGAATAGCTGAACCGAGCTGGTAGCTACACCGAGCTGATGTTGCTTAAATTCGTTTTGCACGGCAATGTTTAATACCGGCATCACCAAGCCAAGCCCCACGCCAAGAAACGCCATCATAATTGCTTCTTGCCAGTATTCACTTTCCGGGTGTAGTGTGGCGAGCATACCAACCATAACCGTGGCGATTACGATTCCAATCTGCATGAACATTTTATACCGACCGGTTTTCGAAATAATCTGTCCCGATCCGATACTTGCAAGCATCAAGCCGCCTATCATCGGTAGGAGCATCAGCCCCGATTCAGTCGGGGTAGCACCAAATACCTGCTGATTAAACTGTGTCAGGTAAATAATCGAACCCATAAAGCCAATACCAAACAGTGCTGAAATACCGATAATTTTTACATAATTCCGGTTGGCAAAAAACGCCGTTGGCATAACAGGTTCCTTAGATTTACGCTCTACGTAGATGAACGTAGCGACAAGTGCGGCAACCACGATTCCGATGATAATGCGCAGGCCAGCCAAGCTAAGCCCTGTACTTTCCATGATCCCTGCAAACGTTTTTTCGGTGTTATCAACGGCTAGCACAATTAACGCCAGCGCAGATGCCAGTAGGCCGGCCCCGAGGTAATCGATACGTGGCTTTGCCGAGTGTTTAAGGGCTGGTGTGAAAATAGCAATCAATGCGAATGCTACAACTGCGATCGGTACATTGATATAAAATGTCCAGCGCCAATCAGTAGTGAGCCCAAAAATGCTCTGGCCGTCGGTTAAAAATCCACCGAGTAGTGGTCCAATCACTGATGCAATACCAAATACCGCGCCTAGTAGCCCTTGCCATCGCCCACGCTCACGGGCGGCAAACAAGTCGCCAATAATTGTAAAGGCATTGGCGGTGATAATACCACCACCTACACCCTGCAATGCGCGCGCTGCAATTAACGCTTCAACGCTACCCGCCATCCCGCTAAATAACGAGCCAGCGGCAAATACAGCCACACCGATTAATAAAATAATCCGGCGGCCAAAGGTATCAGACAACTTCCCCGCAATCGGCACGGTAACCGTGGTAGTTAATAGATACGCTGTGACGATCCAACTCAGGCTGTCGTAAGCATTAAACTCTTCAACAATTTTGCCAAGTGCCGTAGCAATAATCGTTTGGTCGAGCGCAACCAAAAATAAACTCGCCATAACAGACAGCATGATGACTAGCTTGCCACGCAAGCTCAAATGATGATGCATTGTTGGTTATTCTCCTTTTAGCTCTTCGAGCCTTGCTTTTACTTTTTCGCCGTCACCGGCTGTATCTACATCGCTCGTCAACCGGGCTATGAGGTCTTGTAGTTGCTCTTCTTTGAGACAAAAGAGGACTTTTTTACTTGTCGATCCAGCTACATAGAGTTTGTCGCCAGGCGCCAATTCAAGCTCCTCGCGAGCATTGGCTGGGATGACAATCTGCCCCTTTGAACCCACCGTGGCAGTCCCAAATAATTTTTTATCATGAAGAGGATGGTTCATACATCCAGTCTAGAAAAGTATGAAAAGTATGTCAAGTATGAAAGTATCAGCGTTTTCGAATAAAGTAATAGCTTACCAGTGCCGCCGCAAGCAGGCTCGATGCCACGATTATCCAAAAGGCTGCGAAACCGTGCGTATCAAACGGAAAATCTACATTCATACCGAATAACCCCGCCAACATGGTTGGAATCGTCAAGGCGAGTGTTGCCACGGTGAGTACACGCATGGTTTCGTTCAGGCGTGTGTCCATCACCGCACGGTAACTATCGCGCGCGTTTGTAATCGTACGAAGTAATGATTTACAGCGCGCAATCACCTGTTCAATATCAACCGAAAGGTCTTCGACCAAACCCTGATCATCTTCCGGCAACTGAATGTACTTCCATTTTGGGCTAAGGATTTTTTCTAACGCCGTGTTGGTTGGAATCAGTGCGTCTAAATAGTCATTCAGCTTTCGTTCATATTCCACAAACGTAGCAATATCGCGTGGCTTCAAACGGCTGACGTCGCTGGTGGCGGCACGCATTTGGCGGTTAATCGATGCCACACGGGTTTGGTACGAACGCAAAATCATTTCCACCATTTCAATAAATAACTGTGTTTGATCACTCGTTTCCGCTGTGGTCGCATCGATGAACGGCTGCCATAAACGCCCTAGTGGGTCACGGCTCACCGTTGCTGTCATGGCGCGGCCCAGTGCAAACATAATCGGCGTGGTAAAGTCGTTAAAATCATCGCCCACATCGGGTACGCGGGTAATGAAATACGTCCAGCCCGATTCATGCTCAATACGCGGGACCTCGTGAGGGTCGAGCGCGTCAGTCAAAATATCAGGGTCGACACCAATGTTGTGTAGCAGTGTAATTTCATCGTCATTAGGGCGCTCAGCACGCACCCACATGCCGGTACCAAGCCGTGTGCGTTCTTCAATTTTGCCCGCTCCGCGCGATGAATAATACGTAATCATGTACCTATAGTAAGCTATTCACCCGCCAACCCCCAACTTAATTTGGTATGATAGCTCATGTATGGCAAAAACTCTCCACGCGAGTCATCCACTACGAATCTTCTGGATTTCTTCGCTTTTAACGATTCTGCTTGGCTGGATTGTGGTCGCAACGATGGGCCCGAGCGGCCTGTGGCTCTTCGCAGTATTGGTGGTACTAGAAGTCACGTTTAGCTTCGATAACGCCGTTATTAACAGTAAAATCCTGGCACGTATGTCACCGTTATGGCAGCAACTATTCTTAACGGTTGGAATTTTATTTGCTGTGTTTATTGTGCGGTTCGTGTTGCCGGTAGTTATCGTGCAAATTTCAAGCGGGTTATCGTTTGATGGTGTCATCGACCTTGCGCTCAATCACCCCGATGAATATAGCCACACCCTGCACGAAGCAGCACCCATGATTAATGCCTTCGGCGGTACATTCCTCTTGATGATTGGGGTGAGCTACTTCTTAGATCGCCAAAAACAAACCCACTGGCTGGGGCCTGTTGAAAAATGGCTGTCTAAGTTCGGACAGTTTGAAAGCTTCAAAATCCTGATTATGTTAGCAGTTGCGATGGGGCTTTATATCACGGTAGAAGAGCGTTATCATACCGTCGTACTTGTCGCTTCGATTACTGGTACCATGCTACATATCGCGCTGCAGCTATTCGGTGATTACTTCGCGAGCAAACAATCAAATGCTACCCATCTGGTTGGTTGGGCGGCCTTTGCATCGTTCTTATATCTGAACGTTCTTGATGCGTCGTTTAGCTTAGACGGGGTAATTGGTGCCTTTGCTATCACCAATGACGTGATATTAATTATGGCCGGGCTTGGCGCCGGTGCACTATGGGTGCGTTCGATGACCGTGTACTTGGTTCGCGCTGGCACGCTCGGCAAATACCGCTACCTGGAACACGGTGCGCATTGGGCTATTTTGGCACTTGGGCTAGTCATGTTGGTAAAACTCTACCAAATCGAACCACCAGAATGGTTCACAGGTTCAATCGGGCTAATCTTCATTAGCACCGCTGTCGTTTCAAGCATACTAGAACGGCGCAGGCTACAGCGAACCCGAAACGCCTAGGCTACTACTTGGTTGCCGGTAATACTATGGTAAACGTTGAACCTTGCTTTAGTGCGCTCGTTACACTAATTGAACCACCATGCGTTTCAATAATCTTTTTCGCAATCGCCAGCCCCAGTCCATAGCCATGTACTTCATCGGCAGTTTTTGCGCGCGACTTATCAGCGCGGTAAAAGCGTGTGAAAACGTGATCGATATCTTCCGCAGCAATTCCCCTCCCGCTATCTTTTACAGATAGAGAAACGTTACGTCCTTGCTTCTTCGCAGTGATATGAATCTTTTTGTTTGCATTCGAATACTTCACAGCATTATCAAGTAAAATTACCAGCACCTGCGCCAGTTGGGCACGGTTACCCTGAACAAACACGTTGCCTATTTTGTCGTTAATCCCAATCTTTTTTTCAACCGCTTGGGGCGCAATCGTGTCGATTGCATCAGCCACCACGTCACGCATAGCGACACGATCATACACGTGCACGCGATCATCGTCTTTTAGTAAATCGAGCAGTGCGTCGGTTAACTGCTGTAAGCGCGTGGTATCTTCAACGTTTTCATGCAGCACTTCCCGTGCACGCGTGAGTGTAAGTTTAGCATCGCGTGCGGCCACTTCGTTGTTCACCCTTAGGGCCGTCAGCGGCGTTCTCAACTCATGGCTGGCATCACTAATAAACTGCGCCTGTGCCTCTAGGTTATCGTCAATCGGCTGCAAGGTACGTTCTGCAAGCAAGTAACTAATAACCCCACCAAGAACAAGTATCATCAGGTTAATTAAAAATAGCTGACTGGCAAGTTCTGCCTTACCTTCGACGGCGCGCTTTTCTAAGAAGCTTTCCATGTCGCCCGTCAACACAAAGGCAATCGGCGCGGTGCGATTTTGATTAGCAACGGGGCGCCTATCTAGCTGATACGCGCCTGCAGCATAAAAAACGATGCTTGAGCCAATGCTCATCACCATGATTATTGCGAGATAGGTGGTGGCGAGACGCATAACTGCCGAACGTGGCAGATACTTCATGCGCTGGAATCCTTTACAGTATAGCCGAAGCCACGTACTGTTTGAATCACAGGGGGTAGTTTCGGAAACGGTTTTTCGAGCTTACTTCGCAAGTAATTAATAAACACCTCAACGTTATTTGGCAGCACATCAGCGTCGAAGTCCCAAACGTGGCTCATAATGGCGTTTTTACTGACAATCCGGTTTTTGTTACGGATTAAATATTCTAAAATAGCATATTCTTTTGCAGATAGCTGCACTTCTTTACCATCACGGCGCACAATATGGCCCACTGTATCCATAGTGACATCACCCACACTCAGCGTGTTTGACACGACTTCATGTGGGCGGCGCAACAAAGCGCGGATACGTGCAGTCAGCACGTTAAAGGCAAAGGGTTTTGCCAGGTAGTCATCCGCGCCAGCGTCTAAGCCGGTGGCGACGTCTTTTGCTTGATCTTTTGCAGTCAGCATCAAGATTGGCGTCTTGTTACCTTCCTCCCGAAGCTTACGGCACACCTCCAGTCCGTTCATTTCCGGCATCATTACATCTAAAATGATGACGTCGTAGTCGTCGGCACTCGCAGCCAAGAATCCTTCCTCACCATCATGCGCAAGATCAACGGCATAGCCATCTTGTTCTAAACCTTGCTTAATTGCACGGGCAATTCGTTTTTCGTCGTCGACGACTAACAGCTTCATAACCCCTATTATACGCCGTTTACTTAAGCCCAGCTTAACTATTGCCGAGTAGCCACGCCACCACAAGAAGGATGATGACCGCGACCACCACAACAACCGCTTCTAAAACGGTAAATCCCTGTGAGTAATTTCGCCTACGTAACCCATATTTCATAATGCCTTCATAGTAGCACATTACAGAGTGGTATTGCTTGTGGTTTTTCGCTATACTAGCACTAAGGAATATGAGAATATTACGCGCAGTATTGGGGCAAGCGCGGCTGCGTCCGCGAATGGTGGTAGCAATGGCTACTTTTCTTAGCCTTATCATGCTCCCCGTAGCCGCATTTGCCGCCACCTCGCTTTCACAAGGCTACACTGCCTCAGAAGAACTTTCTGTTGGCTCGATCGCCAGCCTCAAAGAAGACAGCTCCGACGAAGTTGTCGCCGCCACGACTAGTAATGCCGACAACATCATTGGTATCGTTATTAACCAAGATAGCTCACAAATCGCCATCAGTAATGGCGCCAAAACACAGGTGCAAGTAGCGACGAATGGCGTCGTGCCAGTGCTAGTTAGTGATATTGCCGGTGAAATCAAGCAGGGCGACCCTATCACCGCCTCACCAATCACCGGTGTTGGCATGAAGGCAATCGTCAATACGAAAGTAGTCGGCTTTGCCCAGGGTAAAATCAGCGGCAGCACCAAACAGACCATTAAAGACAGCAACGGCGACTCACAGGAAGTAAATGTTGGCCAAGCACCGGTGCTCATTAGCGTGTCATACCACTATAAAACACCGGAAAAAACCGTTATTCCTGCCGCCGTGCAAAACGTTGCCGATGCTATTGCCGGGCGAAAAGTGGGGAGCGTACCCATCATCGTCAGCGGCATTATTTTCATTATTATGCTTGTTACCGTCGTCAGTATCATTTATTCAATGATTAGAAGCGGTATAATCAGTATAGGACGCAACCCCATGTCCCAGTCGGCTGTCTACCGTGATATCGTACAGCTGTCTGTATTGGTGATTGTGATTATCAGTGTATCGATAACGGCGATTTATATCGTGCTAACGAGGTTATAACAAAATGAGTGGTGGGCTACCGTTAGAAATTTTCATCGCACTCAACGCATTCGTTGCAGGTATATTAGTGACGCTCGCGGTTCATTTTGCCCGTGCCCACTTTGGGAAGGGACACGACACCAAACCAGAGCCTGCGAAGCCCGAAGTTCAGTCAATCCTCCCCTACGATATGCGCCAACGTCTCATCCACGAAGCTGAAGAAGACTACCAGAAAATCCTCGACAAATCCGCTGTAGAACTTAATAAAAATCTCGAAATTACTACTCAAAAGCTCAACAAGCAGCTCGACCAAATGGGCAGCAATGTAATGGGCGAAGAGCTACAACACTACCGTGAGGGCTTAGACGAGCTTCATAAGTCGACCGCAAAGATTTTACAGGATGCCAGTAGCGAAATTACCAAGCGCCAAACAGAAATCGACGAAAAACTCCGTGCCCAAGAAGCAGAATTACAAGCGCAACTAACCGCGCGCACCAACGAACTTGAAACCAAGTTTAAAGATAAGCAGGCCGAATACGCCAACAAGCAGGCCCAGCTGGAAGCCGAGCTGAATAAGCACCAAGCTGAACTTGAAGCAAAGTTAAAAGAGCGCGAAACGCAGCTCGCAACCAAGCAAGCCGAACTTGAACAAGCCCTTACCCAACGCGCCCAGGCACATGCCGCGAAGCGTGCTGAAATTGAAGCTAAATTAGAACAAGAAATGCAAGCTCGCCGCGAACAGTTTGCGGCCCAGCTGGATACTAAGCTGAGCGATGCGGTGATTGCCTTTTTGACCCAAACCCTTGGTACGAATGTTGATTTAGGCGCGCAGACACAGTATTTACGCGAGCAGCTTGAAGCACATAAGGCCGAGCTTGTGCAGGAGATGAAAGATGAAGCCTAACCTTCCTGCCAGCGTGTCATCACCTGAAGAACTGACTCGACTTATCTTGGAAACACGCGAATATGCCAAGTGGTACCGGCAATACGCTAACGCCAGTAGCCAAAAGGTCCGCTACCAGGTATCCCAACCCGAACTCAGTAATGATGCCAGCATCGTGATTCGCCAGTGGCTAACCGCCCAAGAAAGTACCGTCGCAGCGGTAGACGCCTTGCCCGAAGCTCTGGAAGCGATTAAAAAAACCGCCCCCACCATGTCGATCACCCTCGCCGCCCCCGTAACCGCAGAAGTTAAAAAAGAACTGGTAGATTGGTGCCGCACCAACCTACACGCGGAAATGTTAGTGGGCTTTAGTTTTAATGCCACCATTTTAGGTGGTATGGTTGTGCGCATCGGCAGCCGTATTTACGACTGGTCGCACCGGCGCGCCATCCTAACAAACCGCGATAAATTTGCCGGGGTATTAGCCAATGTTTGATAACAGCATGTTCCAAAAGCTCGTTGAAGCGGGCAACCTCACAGGCGAAGTGGTGTCTACCAACCGCTTTATTATTGAAGTGAGAGGCCTTGAAGGCGTACGGATTGGCGCCCAGATTTTATTTGCCGATGGCCAGCGCGGCATGGTGCGTGAAGCGTATGGCCCACGAGTGATTTTATATAACCTCAACACTGAAAACTTAGCACCTGGTACCCTCGCTGTAGTGGAACACGACCTACTGAACGTGCCTGTTGGTAAAGAACTGGTGGGGCGTGTCGTTAACCCACTGGGCGAGCCAGTAGACGGTAAGGGCGCGGTACAAACCGCTGAACGAACCGGTATTTTCAACCCAGCACCGGGTATTATGGACCGCAAAATGCTCGATCAACAGCTCGCCAGTGGCGTCAGCGCGGTTGATAGTTTCTTCCCAATTGTGATGGGCCAGCGTATTGCGATTTTGGGTGACAGTAAAGCGGGTAAAAGTACCTTCTTAAGCCAGTTAAGCGCCAACCAGCAAGGCACCGATAAAATTGTTGTCTATGCCTTGATTGGTAAACGTAAAGTTGACGTTGAGCGGCTTCTTTCTGAACTGCGTAAGTCGGGTGCGATGGAACACACAATTGTGGTAATGGCCAACATTTTCGATTCGCTTACCCAAACCTACTTGGCCCCGTATGCCGCCTGCGCCATGGCTGAAAAACTATGGTACGAAGGCCAAGATGTGATTATTATTTACGACGACCTTTCAAGCCATGCCGAAGCCTACCGCCAGCTTTCGCTGCTGCAGGAAGTCGACCCAGGCCGCGATTCCTACCCAGGTGATATTTTCTACACCCACTCAAGCTTGCTCGAACGCGCTGGGCGCCTGCTCACCAACGACAAAACCCTCACCAGTTTGCCGGTTGTCCTAACACCAAACGACGACATTACCGCCTACCTACCAACCAACATTATGTCAATCACCGACGGTCAGATCATCTTCGATCTCGGCGTCTTCCGTAAAGGTATCCGCCCTGCCGTTAACACCGGGCTCTCGGTCAGCCGCGTGGGTGGTCAGGCGCAAACAAAACGCCAGAAGCAGCTCTCTACGGCGCTCTTTAAAGCCATTGCAAAGTACCACCAGGCGGATGAATTTTCACACTTTAGCTCGCAGCTTTCCAAAGAATCTCGCACCGATTTAGCGCGTGGGCGCCACTTATTTGCCGCCATGCAGCAAACACCTGAAACACTGTACTCATTGGTCGAACAGCAGCTGATGCTCGAAGTGATTATGAATAGCCCAGACGACCGTGCAATTGACGTTGCCAAGCTAAAAGAAGCGGTACGTGAACGCGCTAAAGACGCCAAAACCGAAGAAGATTACGATGCTATTGAGGCCGAACTATTTAAGCAATACAGCGCTGAAGTAGTTGAAGAAGTAAATGAAAAACCCGCAGATCAAGCACCGGCTACAGAAGAGGGAAAGTCCGACGATAAGGCCAAGAAAGATAAGAAGGAAGACAAAAAAGAGGATAAGAAAAAGGAGAAGACTGATGCGAAGGGCTAGTTTAGTCGAAAAAGACATGACAAGCATCGGCACGCTCAAAGGCCTTACTAACGTGTTTGAAAGCTTGGCGAGTACCCAGGTGGCAAAAACCAAATCAAAGGCACAGATTAGTCAGGAATTCTTTAACCTACTTTGGCAGCGCTACACCGCTATCCGCGTTGACCCAACCAAGCGCATCACCAGCCGTGAAGGCGTGGGTGACAACGGCCGTAAAGTACTGATTCTGATTTCCGCTGAAGCCGGCCTTTCGGGCGACCTCGACATGCGCATGATTGAAACCATGAAACATGAATACGATGGTGGTTCCACCGACATTATTGTGCTCGGGAGTCACGGCGCTAGTCAGCTGACCCAGCGCGGTATCCCCTATATTCGCTTCTTCCAGCTACCGCAAACCGATAAATATATTAACGTCTCACCCGTGATTGATGCAGCGCTCCCCTACGAGCAAATTAAAGTGTACTACGAAGAATATATTTCGCTTGGCCAGCAGGAAGTACGCTCAATCGACTTAATTAGCCATTTAAAGTCGATGTCTGACGGCTTGGATGACAACAGCATTACCGACGAAGACACAATCTTTGAACCGTCGATTGAATTT
Organism: uncultured Candidatus Saccharibacteria bacterium; assembly: GCA_963789695.1. Lineage (GTDB taxonomy): Bacteria > Patescibacteriota > Saccharimonadia > Saccharimonadales > Saccharimonadaceae > Saccharimonas. Next base: position 280,595 of record CAWBLS010000002.1, read on the forward strand.
ATTGCTGATGAAATTGAAGCCACAATGATGAGCTTGGCACTTAGTCAAACCATTTTGCAGTCCGGCCTTGCCCAAGCCGCCAGTCGCTTTAACGCCATGACCGTAGCCGAAGATCGCGCCGGCGAACTACTAGGCGAATTTAAGCTTGAATACCACCGTTCAAAACGCAGCGAAAACGACCGTCGCCTACGCGAAGTACTGGTAGGATTAAAAAAGAAGCGTCGCGAACGTGCGGAGGCAAACCGATGAGCCCTACGCAAGATATTACCCGTGAATACGTCGGCGTTATTACCGCTATTCGCGGCCTTACGGTTGAGGTGCAGATTGTGAAGGATCGCCCTGAAACAAAAGAATTGTTAGCGCTCGATGACCACCCGGAAGTCTTTTTGGAAGTAAACTTCTTCCGTGGCACGAGTGCCGTTTGCCTTAACCTTAACAACTCGCAGGTTGTGGCCTGTGGTCAAAAACTATATCGCACCCACACAAAAGTTACGGTGCCAGTAGGTGCCGCCACAATGGGCCGCGTATTTAACGCGCTTGGTGAGCCACTCGACAAGGGCGAACCTGTCGCCGAAAACCGTCGCCCTATTACCGTGCCATCAGGTACCACCAGCTACCGCGATTCATCGAAATTAGAGCTGCTTGAGACTGGCCTAAAAGTGATCGACTTCTTAACGCCGTTCGTGAAGGGGCGAAAGATTGGGGTGATTGGTGGTGCGGGTGTCGGCAAGACAGTCCTCACTATGGAAATGATTCACAACGTCACCCAAGGTAAAGATAATAAATCACTTTCAATCTACTGTGGTGTTGGTGAGCGTATTCGTGAAGGTAACGAACTCTACGAAACACTTAGAGACACTGACGTGTTGAAAAACACCGTGATGTTCTTCGGGCAGATGGACGCCACACCGGCCATTCGTAGCATGGTGGGCCCAGCTGCCGCTACCGCTGCCGAATACTTCCGCGACGAAGAAGGCCGCGACATCCTGTTTTTCGTCGACAACATCTATCGCCATATCCAGGCCATGACCGAGCTTTCAACCAACCTAGGGCTGATCCCAAGTGAAGGTGGCTATAGCCCGATGGTATTTTCAGACCTACGCCGCTTGCAGGACCGCCTGGCGAGTACCGAACAGGGTACCATCACCAGCGTGCAAGCGATTTACGTGCCTGCCGACGACCTTTCCGACCCAGCCGTGCAGGCAATTAGCCAGCAGCTCGACAGCGTGCTCGTGCTGGACCGTTCGATTGCAGAAACCGGTATCCGCCCAGCAGTCAACCTACTTAAAACCACTAGTTCCCTTCTTACCCCGCAAATTGTGGGTGAACGCCATTACCACTTGGCCGAAAAGGTTCAGTCAATCATGCAAAAGTACGATAGCTTAAAGAACATTATCGCCATTGTGGGTGAAAACGAGCTAAGCCCGGCCGACCGTGCCGATTACCAAAACGCTAAAAAGCTGATTGAGTTCTTTAGCCAGGACTTCGCCGTGGCAGAAAAGTTTACTGGTAAACCCGGTGAATACTATACGCTCGAGCAAACACTCAGCGGCATTGAAGCGATTATTAACGGGACGGCTGATACCGACAAAAAAGAGAGCCCAAAGCAGCCCGCTGATGCGCAGCCAAACGGTGAAAACGCCGCAGGTGCTACCGCTGAAGCAGAGGCCGCAACCCCGAACGAACAGCCAAAGCCAGCCGATACCCCAGCAGAAGCGAAAGAAGAAAAACCTGCTGAAGAGGCAAAGAAAGAAGGCTAGCCATGGCTAAAGCCAAAGCTCCTACCACCTTCAACGTCATCGCCCGGGCACCATTCCATGTCTATTATCAAGGCCCAGCAGAAATATTATCTGCCAAAAATAAAGTAGGCCCCTTCGATATTCTTCCTGGCCATGCCGACTTTTTTTCCATGCTTGAACCTGGCGATATCACCATCGCCACCCCAGATAGTGAAGTGAAATTTGCTATTACCACCGGGCTACTCACCGTCCAAGGTGGTGATGTGATGCTATTTGTGAATATGTAATTACTGTACAATGACGTAATCAAACGAGTAGCTGGCAATCGACAGAGCACTCGATGTACTGAGTGTAAAACCGGTGGTTGTGCGGTTTACATATACATTCGGTGCAGCGCGCCCTACGGGGCTAAATACCACATGTGGCGTGCTGTCATATTTTTCGGCAAAATTCACCACCGCCAGTAAGCCGCTACTCGCACCAGTACCAATATTAACGTTAATTGTACCCGCTGCGTCGCTACCGCTAATCGAAACGGTACCACCACTTCCCACTGCGCCACCGCGCGAAATAGTCGGGGTCGAACCGGTGGTTAAAATATGGCTACTTATCACCAGCTTACTAATCTGGAACTTCCCCACCGAAAGCTGCCCGCCCACGGCTAAGTTGCCAACTACGTTCACGGTGTTATTAAACGTCGCTAGGTTCCCCACGGTCAGTTTACCTTGTAGTCGTGAATCACCTGCTACCTGCAAATCGTTGCGCAGATTCAGTGTTGAAATGGTGGCGTCGCCGTTTACATTCAAATCATCCACCTGGGTATCACCGGCTTGCAAATTCGTAAACTTAGCGTCAGTCGCTTGGAAAGTACCGTTTAAGTTCAGCTGCCCAGCGATCGTGGCATTGCCCGCCACGGTAATATCCTTATTAAAGGTCGCTTTTGGCCCTATCGTTAGTTCGGTTTGCGAATTTCCCACAGGGTTGCGGCTTACACCTAGTTTATCGAGCACTGCCGGGCTCAAGGTTACACTATTGGCTTGAATCTCAGCTGCAGTATCCGCCTGGCCCTTAATCACAAACAGCACAATCACCACGTTCACTAGTAAGATTGCCGAAACCACACCAAGCCCAATAAACGTTGCTTTATGCGATGGTCGGTAGTTTAACCGGCGGCGCGGCTTAGTTTCTACCGCGTTGGGTGCCGGTGCGCCTTCTGCCCCACCCGAAACATTGGCATCAACATCACTGTTAGCCGGGGTATCGCTTGCCTGTGCTTGAAGCGTTTCGGGTGCTGGGGCTTCTGGGCCATCAGCCTGTTTTGGTTCGTCGCTCATTATGCGGGCGGTTCTTTACTATTTCTCTCTGCTTAATATCTACTGTTAGTATACCGCTCGTGGTAAAAACTTGCAAAATCCTTATGGATAGTTGACAATATAATGGTATATGAGATGGAAATATGGGTTCCAGCGCACTCTTGTTGTGGTATCATTTTTTACCCTCATTGTTTCCGCTACACCCGCCCTTGGCCTCTCAAGCCAATCGGCCAATTTTAGAATCGACGAAAACAGCATTGGTACCAGTGATGCACTTGGTACTTCATCGGCAACCTATGGTCTTACAAGCGGGCTCGGCGACCTTGGCGTGGGTAACTCAACCTCTGCTAACTTCCAAATTAACGCTGGTTCTAAAACCAACCCAGACCCTGTGCTTACCGTCAGTGTCGACTTCACTGGTGCTACTTTTGGCACGCTCAGCACCAGCTCGGCAGCTACCACCAACGCCCAGTTTACGGTAAAAAACTACACTACTTATGGCTACGCCGTCCAGTTGGTTGGCCCACCACCAACCCAAGGCTCGCACTCGCTCACCGCCCTTAACCCAGCTGGCAGCTCTAGCCCCGGTACCGAACAGTTTGGCATTAACTTAGTTGCCAACACTAGCCCTATTACCTTCGGCGCCAATATTGATAACGGCGATTTTGGTACGGGCGTGGTTGATAGTAACTACACTACACCCAACCAGTTCTACTACGAAGACGGCGATGTGATCGCTACCGCTCCAGGTGATTCGGGCGAAACTACCTATACCATTAGTTATATGGCCAATATTGAGACCTTAACACCAGGCGGTAGGTATAAAGTTGCGCAAACCCTGGTGGTGACCGGGACATATTAACTCAAAAGGGGGGTAGGCACGCTTACGTTAATAGTTATCCACAGGCCGAAAAAATACTATTGCATATTATTGACAGGCCATACTGCTCATGCTATTATCTGGGGTAGGCAAGCTAACTAAGAGAAAAAATATGAAACACCACAACAAAAAACAATTTATCAACCGTTTACGCATCCTGGCATCCGCCGGGCTGGTTTTGGTGGCCACAATCGCGCCACTATTTATGCCAGACCCAGCCAACGCAGCCGGTATTGCAGCTCGTAAATTAGAGCTCCTCGCTGACACAGACGAAGGCTCCACACCGGGCGGTGTTGTGGCCCATAGGTTCACCTTTGAAATGCCCGCTGGCGGCAGCTTCCAGTCATTAGTTTTTGAATATTGTACAACCCCAGCAGACGGACCGAGTGAAAGTTGTATCATGCCTACCGGGCTTGACACAACCAACGCGTCTCTCGATGCAGAAAGTACCGGAACGCTCGGCTCAACCACACTTACTAATACAACAAACGGTTCACCATACGTATTCTGGGGCGCGGCCCAAAACCCTGGTGCAGCCCAGACCGTATCGTTTACCCTCGGTAATATCACCAACCCAACTAACCCCAACGAAACCTTCTACGTTCGCATGGCAATAAATGCAAACAATGACGGTACTGGAGCGACAATCCACTCAGGAACCGTAGCGGCAAGCACAGCGCTTGAACTGAACCTAAACGCGGTCATGCCAGAATCACTGATCTTCTGTGTCGGTGCATACGTCGACGTGGTTGGTAACGTGCCAGACTGTACCTCAGCAACTTCAGCCGATGTTTACTTCAACAACCTCTTGTCTTCAACTAACACACGCTTCACCTACTCACAGATGGCTGCCACTACTAACGCTTCAAGCGGTTACCAGATATCGGTTAACGGTACGACGCTTACCAACGGTGGTAACACCATCGCAGGAATGGCAACCGCCGGTACACCCGTTACAGGTACTGCGCAGTTCGGACTGAACATCGCCACCACTGCAGCTAACGGATTCGGCGCGTTCGACAACGACCAAGATGCAGCCGCCGTAACCCCAGACATCGATCCAGATACAGATGGTGCGATCTTCCCGGCATCAATCGGATCAGGCGTAACGACGCGCCGAGCCGAGCCAACAAGCGACTATCGTACTGCAGGAACCTTCAAGTTCCTCCCTGGCGAAACTGAGATTATCGCTGACAGTGGCTACGATGATACAGGGGCCGGTTACGACCAATCACAGGGCCCTTCTGACTCCCAACGCTATACCGTTACCTACATCGCCAACGTACCTGGTAGCCAGGCACCTGGTGACTACGCCACCACACTACTCTACATTTGCACACCGTCCTTCTAAGCTTGCTAGGTCTAGGAAACCTCGCACCGCTCCCCCTCTAACCCAGGGGGTGTGGTGCGTTTTAGTTATCCACATAATTGACTGTTTGTAAATGCTTGTGCTACACTGCCTATTGTATGAGGAATCTAAGGGGCATGCGCTATCTCTTGGCAGTGGCGTTAGTGGTATCATCCAGCGTAGTAGGCATCTACCGCGCACCTCAGGCATTTGCCGACCAGATTACTACTCGCTCCCTTACTCTCGAAACCGGCGCAGCTGGTTTTGCAGGCTCTACGCCTGCTGAAGAAGTGCAGCACACTTTTACGTTTGACGTACCAAGCACTACCCCAACTATTGGCTCCATCCGCTTTGAATACTGTACAACCGCCGCAGTAACCGCGTGTTCGACGCCCTCTAACCTCGACACGACTAACGTGAACCTCACCGCCGAAGGCGCGAACGCCACCGGCTTTACTGAAAGCGCACCAACAACAAATAGTGTACTCCTCACCAAGGCAACCGCCGCTTCTCCAACTGGAGCTACGCTTTCATACAGCCTTGATGGCATCCTTAACCCCGATCAAGCAGACTATACCTTCTTCGTCCGTATTTCTGTATACAGTAGTATCGACGGTACCGGTACCGCTACCGACACAGGTAGCGTCGCAGCAGCCACAACTAATCCTATTGTGTTTACAGGTGTGGTACCTGAAACATTGGTATTTTGCACCGGTGCAACTGTGAGTTTAGACTGTTCCACGGTTGACGCAAGCGACATTGACCTCGGGCTCTTCTCGCCAACGACTGCAACGACTGCAGAATCAGAAATGGCAGTGAGCACTAACGCAGAAAGTGGCTACGTTATTACAGTGGTAGGCCCCACACTTAACAGCGCAGGTAATACCATTACTGCGATCGGCGGCACCGCTACTACATCCAGCACAGGTACCGCACAGTTTGGTCTAAACTTAAAACTAAACAGCTCGCCAGCCGCAGTTGGTGCAGAAGTTAACCCAGGCGTTGATGCAACGCACACAGGTAGCGCATCCGCACCGTACGCAACTGCCGATAATTATGCATTCGTGGCCGATACCACTCAAACCGTTGCATCAAGTACTGGCCCTTCCGCTGCGCAAGAATTTAGGGTATCATATTTAGTGAACGTGCCAGGTAATCAGCCGGCGGGAACATACACAACAACACTAACGTACATTTGTACTCCTACATTCTAATACATGAAACGATTTTTCCTACTTTCTCTACTCACCCTATTCGTGGCCTCGTCGTTTTTTGCGACGAAAAGCTTTGCGGTTAACGAATCTGGCCAGGCACTTGAAATTGCGCCACCACTCCTTACGCTTACCGGTGATCCAGGTGAAACAATTAAGGCAGAGATTAAAATCCGCGATATTTCGACAACGGAACTTGTGGTTTCAAGCCAAGTAAACGACTTTTCGGCAGAAGGTGAAACTGGCCTGCCAAAGGTCGCAGTTGATACGGCCGAACAGAGCCCCTACTCAATCATTGACTGGGTAGAACCGCTTGGGCAGCTACGATTGAAGCCTGAAGAAATTAATAGTTTACCAGTAACAATTAATATTCCGAAGAATGCCTCACCAGGTGGCTATTATGGTGTGATTCGCTTTACCGCCAGCCCACCAAACTCTCAAGGAACAAGTGTGTCACTTTCTGCAAGCCTTGGGACACTCGTGTTCCTGCGCGTAAGTGGTGACGCAAAAGAACAACTTGAGCTTAAAGAGTTTAGTGGCTATAACGGAGGCTCTAAGTTAACTGTGTTCGAGTCAATTCCTATCGACTTCTCGGCTCGAATTGAAAACCTCGGCAACGTATACGAACAACCGGTTGGCCAGATTGGCATTTCTGACATGTTTGGCAACCCTGTTGCAGATATAAATGTTAACCTAGACAGGCGAACCATTCTTCCCGGCTCAATCCGAGACTACCGGGCAACACTCGATAAATCAGTTATCGGTGATCGAGTACTTTTCGGCCTCTACCACGCTAAACTCACCCTGCTATATGGCGAAACTAACAAAACTGTTTCCGGTGAGATATCTTTCTGGGTTATTCCATGGCGGCTTATCATCGGTGTGCTCGCACTTATTGTCATTATTGTGGTTGGTATCCGCATGTTGATTAGCCGCTACACCAACCGTGTGGTTGGCCGCTCGCGCGGTTCCCGCCGCCGCTAAGTGATGGTATAATTACCATATGCATTTTCGGACTAAGCTGCTTCACCACCGGCACTCACTACGTTTGCGCCCCCACGAGCATACCTCGTATGTTGCGCTTGCGCTCGTACTAATGGTCACTGGTCTCAGCCTACTTACCTACACCGTAAACGCGACTGTGCCGTACGACGGTAACCCAGAGCAGGGAACGATTGGTCTTAGCGCTACTGTGCCGGGCGAAGCCCCAAAAGTAGCGGCTACCATTGATACGCCCGCTAACTTACAGCGCTTTACCAGTACCCCGATTACGATTTCTGGTACCTGCCCTAAAAACACCCTCGTTGAAATTTTTAAGAACAATATCTTTAGCGGTTCAGCATTTTGTAGCACTGAAGGTACCTACAGCGTGCAAAGCGATCTGTTATTTGGTAAGAACGTGCTGCTAGCCCGCGTCTACGACGCACTGAACCAACCTGGCCCGGATTCTAACAAAGTAACCGTGTTTTATGATGCCTCTGCTGCCATTGGCGACCCAATCACATCACTTAACTTTGGCGGTCAGCAGGTGATCATCAATACCGATGCTGTGTTCCGTGGGACCTTCCCAGGCGATGAAGTCAGCCTACCGCTCGACATTTTAGGCGGCCGCGCGCCGTATGCGGTAAACATCCAATGGGGTGATAACAACAACTCGGTTGTATCACGTTCCAATAACGATAGCTTCCGCACCGGGCACGTCTACCAAAAAGCCGGTACCTACCAATTGAGTATGCAAGTCACCGATGCCGACGGTCGCACTGCCTTCTTGACGGTTGCTGCGATCGTGAACGGCCAGCCAGACCCTGCAGCAGTTGGCGGCGGTAGCAGCACAACTCCTAACGCATTATTGTTACTTTGGCCCCTGTTTGCGGCCGTCTTTGCAACCGTAGTCAGCTTCTGGATTGGTGAATGGCGCGAAAAGCGCGTACTTGCCAAACGTGGCCTTCTTGTACAGAGTTAATTCCACTTTTCCACAGTAGGGGTAAAATATTCTTGCATTTTTTACCATAAGCGCCTAGAATAGAACTGTATTCTATTGTGTGAGACAAAAACGGATACGGGTTAACAAAACAAAACGAAACACGAAAAAAAATAAAATGATTCGAAGTGTTTTTCGCGCACCGCGCAATATGGTTATTGGCACCCTAATTTTGGGTGTTTTCGTCGTGTTCGCCGCCTCTTTTGCTACCCCCGTGAAGGCTGTTGCTGGAATTAACGAACAAATCAACTTCCAGGGCCGCCTGCTCACCAGCGAAGGTGCAGCTGCACCAGATGGCTACTACAACGTACAGTTCAAGATCTACCAAGACGGTGATGGCCAGAGTGCCAACAACAGTACCGGCAGCCCAGCAAGCAGCTTGAAATGGACCGAAAACTGGCTGAATAATGATGGAAATGGTGTGGAAGTACGCAATGGCTACTTCTCTGTTGAACTTGGTAGCGTAAACGCATTCGGTAGCCAGGTCGACTGGAACCAAAGCGTGCTGTGGCTGAGCGTCAACATCGGTGACACCAACGGCACCTGTACCCCATTCACCAGCTGTAACCCAGATGGCGAAATGCTCCCAATGAAGCGACTTGGCGCTAACCCGTACGCCATGAACGCAGGTAAGCTGGGTGGTATTACCGCTGCTGGTTTTATCCAGAGCACCACGACTCCACAAACTGCAAATATCTCTGTTCAGAGCGCTAACGCTGCAGATGTAACTGCAACCATCCAAGGTGCTGCTGGCCAAACTGCTAACATCTTAGAAGTAACCGCTGACAGCGTTGCGACACCCCTGCTTGAAGTATCTGCAGCTGGCTCCGTAACGATTACTCCAACCAGCGACGCCTCACCCGCGCTTACGGTTAACTCTACCAGTGGCAACATCCTCTCTGCTGGTGCAACCCAAATTGCGCTTAATCAAGATACGGTGGTGGGTACCGGGAAAACCTTTACAACTAATGGTAGCGGCTTCGACGGTAGCGGCAACCTAGGCCTCGGCACCGTAACGCCAGGCAAGACACTCGACATCGCTGTTAACGATGTGGCGACCGATGGTGTCCCTGTGCGAATTAGCCAGCAAGGTGGTGGTGACAACGGTATCGAATATGCGACAAACGGACAAAGTAGTTACTACACAGGTGTTGATGCGACAGATGGAGCATTTAAGATATCAAGCTCCACCGCAGCAGGCGCCACATCCATTGAGGGGTATAGCACAATCGGTAGTATGACTGATGGCAGTAACTACCAGACCACTGAGGCGATGCAGGTTACCGCATCACAGACCGGCGTTGTTCAGTCGCTCTCTACCTACTTTGGTACGGTTGACCATTTCTGTACTGGTGTTGATATGGGTATTTACGCGGATACCGGCAGTAATGCGCCGGGTACATTACTCGGAAGTACCGGCGTCTTTGATCCAACAGACGACAGCTGGAATACCCGGCCACTCACTGATACCGTCAATGTCACAAGTGGTGTAAAATACTGGTTAGCTGTAGCCAACGACTGCGATAACGATATGCGCTATAGCAGTGGTAGTAACCTGACTGCCTTTGATGGTGCGCCAAATTCAGTTCCACTTGCCACTAACTTCGGTACACCCGACTCGACAAGCGCATTTCAACTCTCCATCTATATGACGTTAAATACCAGTGGTTCCCTGAGCGATGTATTCGATACTGGTACCATTTTCAGCCTGAGCGCAACTGGTGCATTAACAAGCAAGAACTCGACGAACTCAACAACCGCCTTCCAAGTACAAAATGCTGCTGGGACTGGCATTTTTACCGTTGATACGACAAACAACAAGGTGGTGGCAGCCACCTACGACGCCACCAGCGGCTACTCAATCAACGGCACAGCAGGTGCTGGTATTTCGTGTAGCGCCGGTGAATACCTTGATAACGCCGTGGTTCAAGGTGGTATTGTGACCAGCGGCACATGTACTACCGCTGCGGCAGGCGGCGGCAGTTATCGTCACGCTACAGGCCACCACCCCCGGCACCCCGGATGTTGGCAACTTCAATATTGATGGCACCGGTATCGCTGATACCCTGCAAGCAACTTCACACGTATATACCCCAGACCTCGACACTGCGTCTGCTGGTACACTTACTATCGGCGCGAACAACGCTACCGCAGTCACCATTGGTAAAGCAGATGGTACTACTGGCATTTCACTTTCTTCAAGCAACATCAGCGTAGGCGATGGCGTAGACGACACCACGATCTTAGCAGCAGCCCAAACGACAACCGACACCGATGGTGGCAAGCTTACCATCCAAGGTTCAACTGGTAATGGCACCGGCAACGGGGGAACGGTTACAGTTCAAGGCGGTACCGGTGGCGCAACCAACGGTGACGGTGGTAATCTTGAACTATACGCAGGCGCAGGTGTTGGTAGCTGGTTCAACCGGGTTAGTAAAAATCAACACCGCTACCTACGCAACCGCTTCGGTACAGAACTCAGACTCAACAACATCGGGCATTAACACCAATATTACTCAAGCGAACATCGATAGCTTTGGTGCAGTCATCGTGAATGCTACCGGCACCGCACAGTCATTCACCCTGGGCGACCCAAGCCTTGGCGCTAATGCGGTGGGCCGCGTCATCTATGTTACCGCTGCTAATGGTTCGAACGACTTCACACTCAATCGTGAATGGTGGTGGTTCTGGTAACCAAATCGCCATGCGCCAAAATACCACCGCGACCATGATCTGGAACGGTAGCGACTGGACCGCAGCGGGTGCCAGTAGCTCAACGACACTTCAGTCTGCATACGACAACACCCTGCAGAGTGCGGGTGGTGCTGAGCTTATTGTCAGTAGCGGCGGTAACACAAATGGGTTGACGATCCGTGACAGCACCGTAAACCCAGTCAACGGTCGCCTGCTCACCGTTCAGACCTCATCTGCTGCCGACTTTATTTCAGTCAACAGCAACGTCACCGAATACGCCAGCGACGCCGGTGCTGAAGTAGCGGGCGCATCAAGCAGCACCTTCCCGGGTAGCACATGGAGCGCAATCAGTGGTGCAACCGTGAGCCGCTACACAACTGCCGGCGACAACATCGCAACTGGTCAAGGCTCGGTGTCAGGTTGTCACAAATACGAGTGCTGGAAGCGGTGTCAAGAACGAGCTCACGAGCACACTAACCGCTAAGACCACCTACAACGTATCCTTCACAACCCGCCTCGACAGCACGCAGTAGCGCATTCACCGACCTCGAAGTAGAGTATTCGAAAGATGGTACGCACCACCGGACTTACTCTGTACTGATAGCAAGGTTGTTCCTACCAGCGTCTGGAGCAAGGTCAACTGTACATTTACTGCCCCATCATCTGGTATCACCGCCGTCAAACGCAATCTTCATCCGCCAAACTGGTAGCGGAACTGCACACACTTTCTATGTCGACAACCTCAGTGTTACAATTGCTGCCGACTACAACTACGCAACTGATGGTAGTGTCCACGACAACACGAACTTTGGCATCAAACTGGACAAGTGTCGGCGGTGCAACCGTAACCCAAGACAACAACAGTGGTAATGACGCCAGCGACAGCGCAAAGGCAGTACACAACAGGCGCGGGCCAGGGTGTACGAAACAAACTAGCAATCAACCCACTCACAGACACACTTTACCGTGTAACCGCCTATGCAAACATCAATGCGGCGCTTCAATAACTTCACAGTCCGTTACTCACGCGATGGCGGTACTGCAACTTTGTACCATGTGCCGACTACAATACCCAAACAATCGCAGCCGGTACATGCTTACACCAAGGTTACATGCTACATCCACACTGAGTGCTACAGCTTCAACCAACCCATACGTGTACTTCACGCAGAACCGACTGCACTGGCCGAACATTCCACGTCGATACCTTCAGTATGACGCTCTCTACCGTCACCACACCAAACGTACAGATCGGTGGTGGTATTAACGGTGGCCCAACTACCCTATTTACCCTCGACCGCGGTGCCTCAGCCCCAATCGCCAGCGACAACGAAGCCCTGCTGGGTAGCATGTACTACGACACCACCCTTGGTAAGCTGCAGTGTTACGAAGCTGACGGCTGGGGTGCCTGTGGTTCGAGCCCAGACAACATCATTACTATCAGCCCAGAGTACACCAACGCCGTACTGCACGGCCCAAGCTTCGACAGACTGGTGTCGGTACGATGACCAGCGACTTCTGTTCTGACGATCTTGATATCAACGATGGCAGTGGCGGTCAACCTTCAATCTGTGGCACCAACGAAACCTACAACTTCTACAAATGGACCTCACCGCAAGCAACCAACCAAAAATACGCCATCTTTGTCACCTACCAGCTACCAGGCACGTTTAAGGAATTCGCCTCTGGCCAAACGTCAATCATGGGCCGTACCGACAACGGTCCTTCAAGTGGTGCTGCAAGTGTAGCCTACAAAGTGTTACCGAAATAATCCAACCTCTGGGCTGGTACAGTGTGCAAGCAACCCGTCATAGCACACTGAAGTAACTTCAGTTTCATCGGGTACGGTATCATCATGGCAAACTGGCGTTGCAAGCGGCGCGCAAGACCCATCAACCTGTGGCTTTGTGGCTGGTGACAGTATTGTATTCGAAATCATTATGTCTGCTTACCAAAACTCCAACGCCTACGTCGGTAACCTGAACTTCACCTTCAGTAACAGATAGTGCTATCTGTAGTGGTTATGCTATACTATAGCTAATACCACAAGTTTGAGGTGATGGTAGACAAACAGTGAATTTTAAGGGAAAAAAGCTCCAGAAAACCATACGGCGCGTGAGGCGGTATTGGCAACCGACACAGCGCTCGTTTTGGGTGCGCGTGGGCACCGGCACGATTGTACTGGCTGCCCTAATTTCGCTGTACGCCGCACTTCATCCAGATGGCGACTACCAGTTGACGAGCAATGCGAAAACACTATTGCCCGAAGCACGCAGTGAATATGCTAGCGCTCTGAAAAAAGATGGCAATAATCTGGCGTACAACAAAGGGTATACCCCTGCTCAAGGTGTTGGCGGGCTATCATCTCAGGCACGCTTCACTGCCACCTTCCACGGCGACGCATCCAAAGGGCTTACGGTAGTTGACCCCCAAACAAATGTCGAATTCACCCTAAAGCCGCTGTTTGGCATGAAGGCACCAAAGGCAGATGGAAACCGTGTGGTACAGCCAATTAAAGGTAAAGACGCGCAATCGGTGTATACGCTGCAAGCCGCCCAAATGAAAGATGACCTGATCATTAACCGCTACCAGGGTGATTCGTTGACCTTTGACTACAAACTAGAGTTGCCCGACGGTACTGAAGCCCGCATGGAGCAAAACGGCGGCGTGGGTGTGTACAGTGTTGACCCTAACCTACTAGGAAACGTAACGACGGGGAGCGAAGCTGATCAAACCCTGCTACAGCAGGCGCTCAAAAACGGCGAAAAAACTACTCTGCTCTTTACCCTTCCCGCCCCTTATATTAAAGAATTCGGTACAAACGATGGCAAAGCCCGGGCATGGTATTCACTTGATGGCGATACGCTAACCCTCCGCACTGAAGGCCTAAAAGACGCTAACTACCCCTTAAGTATCGACCCTACCATCTACATTGAAACAGCCACCAAGCTGATGCAGGGTAATAACGAAAGTAATGTCGACTTCGATGTGAGCAACGAACTGATCCAAAAAGGTAAAACTACTGGTGGGCGTTTTGACGATTGGGTAAGTGATAGCCTTTCCCTACCTTCTGCACGATGGGGCCACACCACCGCGTTTGCGGGTGGCTATGTATACGTTGTAGGTGGTAGTAATGGCAGTACCGCACAGGGCAATTTGTACTGGGCAAAAGTAGACCCCAACTTCACTCGCCTTTCCACGCCCGGCACTGCACTCACCACTGCAAACCCTGGTGACGGCGCCTGCGCCAGCTGGTGTACAAATAGTGCCTATAACTTACCGTCAAGCGCCACTCGCCGCGGCGCTTCCATGGTGGCCTACAACGGCTACCTCTACCTATTTGGCGGCCTAAGCGATGCCGGTAGTAGAACCGACACCGTATTTATTGCCAAACTCGGTGCCAATGGCGAACCACAGCGCTGGCACCCGAGTGATTCCGATACCTCTAATTGGGATTATTGGTACGAAGATACCACCCTCGACACCGCCCGTACCTACACTAGCGCCGTAGCCTACAACAACCGCATGTACCTGATTGGGGGCACTACCAACGCGAGTACGGGGGGTACTACCACCGTACGCGTAGCCGACATCAATCCAACCGGTGTGCTAACCAACTGGGCCAGTGAAACGTCACTTCCTGCCGCTCGCTGGGGCACAACCACCGTGCAATATAATGGCTACATCTACGTGGTAGGTGGGGCAAATGCCGGCACCGCACAAACGAGCGTGTACTACACCAAGATCAATGATGATGGTTCGCTCAACTCATGGCAAACTGGTACCAGCATGGGAACTGCTCGCGTAAGTATGGGGGGTAGTTTTGCGACCATTTGGGGCGGCTACCTGTATGCAGCAGGGGGCTGTAACGCGCCATCTGGTAGTGGTGGCAATTACTACTGCACCAGCGGTAACACTGCCAGTGATATTCAATTAGCCAGTATTAACGGCGACGGAAGTATTACCGATTGGACAAGCATTTTGGGCGTTACGAGTAGCCGCACAAACTACACACTGGATTCCTGGCGCGGTAATTTGTACGCCATCGGTGGCTGTTCATCCCAAACCGCGGTAAATAGCTGTAGCACCAACCTTTCTACCGTCCAGTATGGCCTGATTAACCAAGATGGCGACGCCAGTACGGTGAGTACATCGGTACCCAATGGCACAGCCCCTTGTGATAGCACGAATAGTTACTATAACTGCGACCTGCCGCCACAGGGTGACAGTAACGGCCAAACTGGGCGAATGTCGGGCGGAGCGATTATTAATAACGGATATATTTACTACATGGGTGGGTGTACCGCAGTGGGCAACAACAGTGTATGTTACACCGGTAACTCAGGTAAGGCAACTGATAACGTCGGCTATGCTGCGATTGACTCGGTTGGACATATTACTCGTATCAGCAGCTGCGCTGGCCAATTTGTGGGTAGTTGGTGTGTGATCAACGGTGGCATGGGTGCATCACTTGCAGCCTTCAGCTATGCCGTGTTTAATAACACGCTCTATATTATTGGTGGGACAACCGGTACCGAATGGCAAGACGACGTATGGCGCACCACCTTTAACGCCGACGGAACGTGGGGTAGCTGGAGCTCCCAAACCTTTGCTGCGACAGGGCTCGGTTCTGCAAAAGGTTACCAGTACGCCTTCACGCGCGCCAATCCATCCCAGGCCAGTACCTACCCGGGCAACCTATACGTATTAGGTGGCTGTAGTGGTGTCACTGCCGCCGATAACGGTCTCGACTGCTCGGGCACATTGTATACCCAAGTTTATAAGTGCTGGATTAAAACCGATGGAAGCTTGGAAACGAGCGGGAGTACTTGTACCACGAGTGGACAGCTACAGATTGATGCAGAGCCAGGTACAGGTGGTAGCCAGGGGCTTGGTGTGGCGGCCGGTACGGTATACGCCAACTACGTGTACTTGATTGGTGGCCAGAGCCCCAACGAAGATGAGCGCGGCGAAGTGATGTACGCGAAAATTGATAATAGTAATAATATCGTGGCAGTCAGTGGCAGCAGCTGGATTACATCTAGCTACGGAATTGACCCTGTTCGCCGCCGTGGTATCGCCTTTGGGTACAATGGCTACCTTTATGCCCTCGCCGGGTTCAACGTGAGCGAAGGGGGCTCACTTAACGACCTGTTATACGCGAAGATTGATGTTTCCGACGGGAGTATTAGTAGCTTCCAGACTTCACTCGTAACGGTGAATCCACGCTGGGACCTACGTACTATTGTGAACAACGGCTACGTGTACGCCATCGGTGGTTGTGAAATAGGTCAACCTCCGGCCAGTTGTAGACAGATGACTGGTACGGTGCAGACCTTCCAGCTATATAACAACTATAGTGGCTCGCCGAAAGCATACACCACTCCTACTGTGACAAGCCTTACTGACCGCTACGGCGCGGGCGCAGCAGTGCTTAATGGATACTTATATGTCGCCGGTGGATGTACCGTAGCCGCAACATACTGTAGTACACCAGTTAATACTGTTCAATACACGCAAATTAATAGCGATGGTTCGTTAAATAGCTGGAGCTCTGGCGGAACCTTTACTACGGCCACCGGCTGGGGTAAGTTGGTTGCCGCAGGTGGCACGCTTTACTACATTGGTGGGCAAACCGGTAATACAAACAACGGTGTGACGACTGTTTATTCTGCAACGCCCGCTTCAAACGGCAGTATTAGTTCGTGGAGTTCATCAAATACCGCCCTACCCGCCGGACGCACCCAATTTGGTGCAGCAGTATGGAACGACCGTATCTATGTGGTGGGTGGATATAACGGTTCCGGAACAGCACAAAGTACGGTATATGTAAGCCCCCAGCAAAGTAGCGGTGGCACTATCGGTGGCAGCTGGAGCACCGCATCGACATCATTTAACGTTGCACGCGCAGCACCAGGGGTTGTAGCATACGCAAATAACCTGTATGTACTTGGTGGCTACACGGGCAGCGAGTACTTAAGTGATGTGCAGTATTCCCAAATTAACACTAGCACCGGCAACGCAGGCAGTTGGACGTATTCTACAAGCCTTCCGACCGCCATGTCGGGTATGGATGGGTTTGCCCGCCAATGGGTTTATGTACCTCTTCGGCGGGCGAAGTGCCGCAACCACCTGCAATAGCAATACTATCGTTGCACCAATCAGCGCCAATACCACCATCGCTACCGGCAACAATCCGACCGGGATTGGTGAGTGGTACGCGACCAATGTGCGCTACAGTGGCAACCGCCATGGTGCCGCTGCAGTGTATAACCAAGGCAAAGCCTACGTAATCGGCGGCGTATGTACGTAGCCTGACGGGCGCCAATCGCGTACAAATGAGTACCTTGCAGGCCCAGCCACAAATCGCCCAGTACTCGCGGCTCATCGACACCGACAGTGACGTCTTCCCTACCTACTGGCTGATGAACGGGCTCGACAACTCGACTGGTGCGCAGTGGGAACTGACGTATAAAAGTATGACAAACCCGTACGCTACAATTCAGTGTGCATCCTCTGCGATGACGAGTTTTGGCCAACCCTACACACACGGTGCCGTTACTCTTACCCGTCAGCCTTACCGGGTGATTACGTACCGCGCGATGGTAGCGGAAACGATACCGGCTGTGCTCGTTACTTCAACTTCTCGCTTTCTATCGACAGCTCCCAGGCCTACGGTTACCCTGAAGATGTGACGCGCGGGCCAACCATTTCCGACCTCAGCTTATTCTTCACAGCCGATCCAAGTAAACGTTTAATGCATGGGCGCACCTTTACGGGTGGCTTGCAACAGCCGCTTGATGCGCCGCTCAACAACTAGGGTGTAGTTATGGAATTTTCTTCGCGCAATCAATCAAGCCCCCCCACACCACCCAATCCTTCTACATCTCTGCAAGTGCAGCCACCGCAACCCCCCGAGCCGGCCACACCGCAAAACGCCCCGTCAACAAAGCGTAGCCGACGCGGCCTGCGCGTACTCTTAGCAAAACGTGGTCGCCTACTGTTTGTTGCAGCTCTGTTGCTCGTAGGCGGGCTAGCCGCTGCAAACTACCTATTACCGAATGCTACCGATGGGCGACTGGGCCAAGGAAGCTCAGAAGAAGAACAGCTCGACCCAGTCACAGCACCTGAATTCAAAACCATCACACCCAATGGAAATTCAATCGAACAATATGGTGGCTGGCGGCGCATCAGCCCTGTAAGCAAGAACGCTGTGTTTGCCTACCCCGACACAGTATCGGGCGTGACCGTCAACGTTAGCCAACAGCCCCTACCCGACGACTTCAAAACGGAAACAACAAAAAAAATGAAGGAGCTAGCCGATGGCTTTAACGCTAAACACACCTTCCGAGCTGGGGAGACACTCGTCTACTCTGGTGTGTCTGTCGAAGGGCCGCAGTCGATCATATTCACCAAAGACGGCGTACTTGTTCTGATGAAAGCATCCAAGGCTCTACCCGACGAAAAATGGGTAAGTTATATAGAATCGATGAAGTAAAAAACTAACGCGTAACTTCTAGCTTACCGCTTACAGTACCTGTTTTTTCTTTGTAGGCACACGTCACCTCAACCGGCCACACGCCTAGCGGAACATTCGTAGGAACAAACCAAGTCCAATCAACGAGGCCATATTCATCCGCGGTCTTCGGGTACAGCTCTTTGATATTTTTCTCAACCTCACCATCATAAATAACAAGAATCATACAGGCTGCTTTTGGTCGCGTTTTGATATATATCGACGCATCGTTATCACGCGACAGCGGTGTGGTGAGTGTTTGCACAGATAGCCCCACTGGCAGATTTTCGTCTGGTTCCTGTGGTTTTTTAATTTGTGATTGCGGCGACTGTGGCAATGGTGTTCTTTCGGCTGCTTGGAACTTGCCGCTAAAAAACACGTACGCAATTGCAGCAATTAACAGCACAAGAAGGACCAGGGTAAGGATTAGGATGAATTTAAACACAAAACTACGGCGGCGAATCCGCTCGCGCGATTTATGCGTTGCCGTTCCGCCGCGTAGTTCCTTCAGCATTACCGCCTACTTTTTCAAACGTTATTTATTCTTGTTGGCGTAATCGTCGATTGACTGTGAAACCTTGCTATCTTCTTTCAGGTTTTCCCAGAACAATACCTGCTCAGACTGAATCACCATGCGATCTTCAGGCCCGTGCACTTCATTACCAAGTTTAATAAGCTGCACGTCAGAAGCGTTTTCATCTGCCGCTTTTTGTGGATTTGCTGAATCAGAAGTTGACTGCTGTAAGTAGTAGATATCTGTCAGTACGTAATAATCACCAGTCTTACTGAGTTTACCAAAGTAGACCTGGCCGTTAGTTAAGAACACTGCTTGTTCGCGGCCACGATCAAGCCCAGGTAATCCGCTGCGGCCAAACACATACCACACCCCAGCTGCAACCAATGCAATAACGAGAAGTGCAACAACAAACCCAAAGAACTTACCTTTGCCAGATTTGCGTTCTTTTTTTACAGGCGCAGGGCGTGATGCACGCGCCGGTGCTGGTTCTTTTTCTTCACGTTTTTCTGGTTCTGGCGCGGGTGCAGGTGCAGGCCGAGAAGCGGGCTGGCGGTTACTACTAAAATCCATAAATAAATCTCCCTTGATATTGGTTATCCTTATGATAGCACGCACTTACCTTAGTCTGCAATAACTTTTTAAGGGGTTAAGCCACTTATGCTATGCTAGGTGTAATGGACCCATCAAACCTTGACCAATCAACTATCAACCAATTGAATGAAATTCTTGGCGGCAGTAACGGTACACAGTCGCTATTCGACATAGACAAGCTAATCGCCGCACTGATGCCGTTTTTAATTATTATGACCATCAGTACACTGGTTATCACCGTACTCTACGCGCTGCACCTCTATCAGAAGTGGCGCGTCAACCACGCCATTCTAGAAATCCGCGACATGGTGCGGGAAATGAGCGGCCACAGTAAACAACCGCCCGAAAAAAGTGCGAGCCAGCAACCAGCTACACCAAGCGAGCCCCAAACCCCTAGCTCAGAACAGTCTTAGGTTTACTTTACAAGTGCGCCGCCAATTGCCTGCACGTCACTTAAACCGCCCAGGTCAACAACATTGGTGTACCCGGCATCAGCTAGCAACACCTTAGCTTGCCCAGAACGATTACCACTGTTACAGTACACGTAGATTGTTTTATCCTTTTGCACGTCGGGTAACGTACCTGCTTGGATGTCTTGCAATGGTAAATTAATAGCATTTTCAAAGTGCCCACTGGCGTATTCTTGCTCAGTGCGCACATCATACAATGTCGCGCTTCCGCCGTTAACGTCTGCTTGGACGCTACTAAACGTTAATCCCGGCGCATTTGTATCAGCCTTATTACCCTGCAGCGCAACTACGCCAAGCGCCACTATGGCAATAGTTACCAGCGAAATAATTGCTATTTTCATGGTATTCCCCCTTGTTATATTACTATTGTAAATTATTTACATTAAATATGCTACAATGGAATATAATTGCTACTAACATAAAAGGAAACCTATAGTGAATACTGTATTTATCGATGTCCGCGAACCATTTGAGTTTAACGCTGGCCACGCAAAGGGCGCAATCAACATTCCACCCGCTAAGCTTGTGAGCGGTATGCCAAAAGAGCTCGCCGATGTACCAAAAGACTCACACCTTGTGCTCTACTGTCGCAGCGGCGCTCGATCAAACGCTTCGATGCCCTATTTTAAGGCAATGGGTTTTACCAACATTACGAATGGAATCAACCAATTTCAGGTAGAGCAGCGCTACCAAGCTTAGCGTTCACGCTCTAATATTTCGCGGTACCGTGTAATATAATTACTCGTCATCCTTGCCGATGAAAAGCGCATTTTTACGCTTTCGCGGCAAGCATGTGGGTCAATTTCATCAACGCGCAGTGCATATTTTTCAAATTCTTCATGGGTATTAGCCAGGAACCCGTTCACCCCATGCTCAATAATTTCAGGCATCGCACCCCTGTTCATTGCTACCACCGGCGTACCAGAAGCTAGCGCCTCAATCACCACCATACCAAATGGCTCATCCCAATTAATCGGGAATAGCAACGCCTTGGCGCGCGAAAGAAAATGCTTCTTGCGAATACCGCTAATATCACCAGCATAGGTAATGCGTGGATGGCGCAATAATGACGGAAGGATTTTATCACTAAAATAGCGGAACTCTTCGTTTTTGCGGTAAGGGCTTAAGGGGTTAGACAATTCGAGCAGCACCTTGCGATTGGTCGTCATACCTGCAACCGTTCCCGCCATGCGCAGTCGCTTTTTATTCTTTATCGCAAAGCGCATCGCAACATGCTGCGCTTTGTCGGCAGTGAAGCGTGCCAAGGTTATATAGTAATCAGACTTTTTATCAGGCTCGAATTCGAAATCGTTGACATCCACCGCGTTATGAACAGGTTCAAGCATATGCGAGCGGATTTCAGTTGGCGCATGTGCCGCCATAGCGGCTGAAATACACACCGTATAGAGCCTGCCTGGGTGCATTAATTCTAGTTGCGGCCGATTATCAAGTTGGCCATTTTTAATTGACTTTTCGTCGGAAAACGGTGGCCCATGGAAGGTGTGCAGTACTGGTGGCACCCCTTTAATACGGCTCGCGAGCGAGAAGTAGGTGGTGCCAATGTAAGGATTATGGTCATGAATAATATCAAATCCACCATCTTCTTCGATAATTTTGAGCGCATAGTTTAAATGAGTTTGCATCGCCTGTAGCGGCGCATCGTAATAGGGCCAATCAATGGTGTCGAACAGCTCTTGTTTATAAAACGAATGTGTTTTAATGCCGCGCATTTTGCGGGCACCGTTAGCAAACAGCTCGACATCCATTCCCTGTTTTACAAGTTCCTTGGCGATAGATTCGATGACACGTTCGATGCCGCCGTATCCCTTCGCCGGGAGGGCTATCCATGGTGGAGCAATCAGTGCAACACGTAACGATTTGTGGCTTTTACGGTTACTCACGCTGTTAATAGTATAGCATACCCTTTATACTAAAGCTTATGGAGCGTCAACCAGCCACCCCAGACTACCCACTACTGCCAGGCGAGCACTTGGTACGTATTGAAGATCACCCACCCCAGCTATTACCACGGGTGGCACCGTCGGCGCTACGCGAAATTCAGCGGCTTGCAGATGCGAAATCACCGCATGATATCGGGCGTAACGGCCCGGTCGTTGCTTCAATGGCGCTTGAAGGTGACGACAAGCCAGAATACTTACGGCTCTACGAAGTTGTGTTCGGCCGTGATTCGCTGCACGTCGCCCGCTTTTTAATCGATACCTACCCCGAGCTTGCCCGTAGCACAGTGCTGGAACTAGCCAAGCTGCAAGGTGTTAGCGTGAACCCTGCTAGCCACGAAGAACCAGGGCGAATCGTACACGAAGCGCGTCAAGCCGACGACCCAATTGCTATTGCATTAACCGCTGAACGCGGCTGGCAGTGGCCATTTTATGGCTCGGTTGATGCGACCCCTGAGTTTGTCCGCACACTTGCAAATTACTGCCGCCAGTCTGAAGAAAACGTAGCCTTTTTAGCCACCGAATTTATTGACCGCCGCGGCCACCAACGCACCATCGCCTTTGCCCTAGAACAAGCAACTGATTGGATCTTAGCAAGGCTGGCGCGTAATAAAGAGGGGCTTATCGAATACCACGCCACCGACCACGAAGCGTGGCGTGATTCATGGGATGGCTACAGCGACGCTGACGGCAATTTAGCCGACCCACGAAACGGCATTATTTCAACCGAAGTGCAAATCACCGCTTATGATGCATTGATCGATGCCGCCGGATTATTTGAAGACTTCCTAGACGAACCAGCCCGTGCCATGATGCTATACGACCGCGCCGACGAACTACGCAGCGCGATTATTTCCAACCTATGGACCGAAGAAAAAGGTGGGTATTTCTTGCTAGGTGCCGAACGTAATGAAGATGGCTCGCTCCACCCGCTGAACGTGCGCACGTCTAATATGGGTCATGCGCTTAACTCGCATTTACTTGAAGGTGATAGCCCAGAAAACGTGCTGATGCGCAAAGCGCTCATTAAACAACTACGATCGCCAGAAATGCTGGCACCAGCCGGTATCCGCACCCTCGCGACCGACGAAGTCCGCTACCGGCCTGGCGCCTACCACAATGGGAGCGTATGGCTATGGGATACGTATTACACTATTCAGGGGCTGCTCCGCCATAAAGAGCGTAAGTTTGCACACGATTTAAGTAACCGGCTCCTGTGCGCCATTCATGACACGCGTATGTTCCCCGAATACGTGCGTGGCGACGATAGTAACCCAATTAGTATTAACACTCGTAGTGTTATTGTGCACGATTCTGAAGCGGGCCGTGATAACTTGGTTGAGCAACCACCCCAAGAGGTTCAAGCCTGGACGGTCGCCGCTATTTTAGCGATTAAGCGTCATGTGATGCGTGGCCTTGAACATACCCATCCGTCCGAGTCCGCACGCGCGCCCCAGCCGCCTTCACACCTAAAGCATATACTCCGTAAAGTACGACAACAATCGCGACTGGCAAAGCCAAAACAGTAACATACTACGAATTCACTACTGCAAACTCTAATGTAAAGCACCGTTGACATAGCTAATTAGTATTGGTACCATAAGCGTATTAGAGTGGACTAATACCTGTGTATTAAGGGGAGTTATAATGAGGAAAAACCTACAGAAACTATCAGCCATTATCGCTGTTTTTGTTGCGCTCGTCGTGCCAACAACGGCATTTGCCGCCAACACGCCAACATTAAACCAGACTGTGAATGCTGGTACACTAACCACCGACATTCTACAAAGCGATGACACAACACCAGTAGCTTCGCCTGCAGTCGGCTTCCCAGCCTTGAACCGTTCATTTAGCTGTCAAACCAACACAGCAACACTTGGTGACACCAACAACCGCATTTACGTTACCAACTTCGACGCCAACAGTGGGTGGAACCTCACCATGGCTGCCACAGGCGGCGCCGGTACACCATGGGCCGGCACAACATATAGCTACAGTTTTGACGACCCAGCAGGATCTGGCTGTACTAACGGCCAACTAACGGTTGACCCATCTGGTGGTACTATTACCCCTAACTGTAACAGCGTTTGTAATGGCGTTACCGTCACAAAAGGTAGTTCAACTGCCTTTAATAATGGTTCTGTCGATAGTGTCACTCTTATGAGCACCGCTGATGGCACCGCGTGGCGCGGTTACCTCACCGGCGTAGGCTTAAGCCAAGAAGTACCAGCTTCTCAGGAAACTGATAGCTACTCGCTTGGTATGACCATCACCGTTACTGGTGTGTAACACTAGCCCTTGGCCACTAAATACGGTACAGTAGTGATATGAAACGGAACTTCTTTGCGTCATTGCTCATAGGACTCGCCTTGGTTCTTGCGAGCGCGTCGCCAGCTACAGCAATTGAAAACCAAGGCGTCGGTGGTAAGCCAGCCAATCCACGTGCCGATAACCCCCGCACAAAATCAATCTTTATTTACGAACTAGGGGCCGGCGAATCAGCGAAAGATGGCGTGCTGATTGCTAATAACACTGATAAAAAGCAAACGATTGAGATATACCCGGTAGATTCCCTACTTTCGAGTGGCGGCGCCTTTGCCTGTAAGCAAAAGGTGGAATCCCGCCAAGATGTCGGTGCCTGGATAAAGCTCGATCAGGATTCTGTAACACTTGAACCTAACTCGACAAAAACAGTTCCCTTTACAATTACCGTGCCAAGTAAAGTAGACGTTGGTGAACACGACGGTTGTATCGCTATACAGGCGGATTCACGTGCTTCAGACAGTTCTGACGCAGGTGTACAGTTGAGCTTCCGCTCAGCGATTCGTGTGGTTGTAACCGTACCTGGCGAGATTGTAAAAAAGCTTTCAATCACCGATGTAGCAGTTGAAACTGGAAAAGAAACGTTGATTGTATCGCCTACTGTGCATAACGACGGTAACGTGTCATTAGATACGAAGATTACGATTGATGTAACTGCGCTACTGGGCGGTGTTGATAGCACCACCGATACCGGCAACTCGCCGGTGCTCCCCGGCAGCGATGCAAACTGGCGCTACGAAGTGCCAAAACCGTTCTGGGGCGGCTTTTACACCGCCAAGGTAACGGCAAGTTACAACAATAACCCCGACACTCAGCTTGGAAGCGACATGACGAATGACCGCGAATCAAAGCAGCTTAGTTCTGCTGTGTTCTTCGTGGCACCCAGCCCGCTAGCAAGCCTGATTGAACTGCTTGGCCTCGCACTCGTCATCGCCGCTGTTTATTGGTTCGTCCGCGGCCGTAAGCACGCATCGCACGTAAAAAAGACGTGGAAATCGTACACCGTAAAAGACGGCGACACGCTTCATAAACTTGCGACAGCGCGCGGCACATCATGGAAACGCATTGCTAAAGTAAATAAAATCAAAGCCCCTTACCACCTAGAAGCGGGCCAAAAAATCAAACTGCCACCAGCTAAGGAGTAATCTGTGAGAGTAGCGCGATACCTTATAGTAGCGCTGCTTATGTTGGCACCACTATGCGCGAGCGTAGTAAACGCACCGCCTGCAGTAGCGGCGGCGGCAATCGTACAATCGGGTAACGCTAATAATAATGGTGGCTCATCGCCAATTAGCCTTTCGTTTGGCTCGGCCGCTACAGCCGGTAATCTATTAATCCTCATCTGCGGATATAATGGTACATCAAGCTTCACCCCTACCAGCGGTTTCTCTACTGCCATCGCTAACTCCGGTACGGTATCACAAGGTATCTATTATAAAGTGGCTGCTGGCGGTGAATCGTCACTTACCTGTACGTACACAGGGGCAGCGGGCGGAACGGGTTCTATTCAAATCTACGAGGTGAGCGGGCTCCGTACCCTTAATCCACTCGATGGCACAGGCACCGCCTCCGGCTCAAGCGGCACCGGATCGTCTGGTTCTGTAACCACAACATACGCAAATACGTTTTTAATTGCCTCGCTCACAAGCGCGACAAGTGGCGGCATTAGCGGCTGGACCAGCTCGTTTACCGCTGGGCAAAGCGGCCAAACTGGCGGTAAGCCATCAACTCGTACTTCCTACGCCTCCGCCTACCGGTCTGTCACCGCGACCGGTAGCTATTCAACCACTGCCAGCACACCGAACGACGCTTGGCGCGGGCACATCGCTGCCTTTAAGCTGCCGCCCACACCCGCCACGCTGTCAGTTGATATCGTAAATGGGTCCGGCACACCCATCGCCAGCCCTTCTGCTACACTTGGTGCCGTTAACCGCGCGTTCACCTGCCAAACCAGCACCGGCAACCTTGCAACATCTACCCAAAGAATACGCGTCACCAACAATACCGGTAGCCCAGCATGGTCACTTACTATGGCACCATCAGCAGGCAGTAGTGCCACCTGGACCAGTACTTCGCCGGTGTATCACTTTGATTACAACGACGGCACGGGATCGGGCTGTAATGAAGGCGACGGCGACAGTTATGCCGGGCAGCTTTCGATTGTTCCCGCACCCGTTACCATCACTCCGCAAAGCGGCTGTGTGACCACGGGCATTACACCGCTTGCAAGCACCACCGCCTATTCCGGTGCGAGCAGTATTACCCTGGCTAGTGCTGGTGCAAGCGCGTATTACTACTGCTATTGGGACTTCACGGGTATCAATATTTCACAAAAGATTCCTGCGTCTCAGCCATCCGGTAACTACAGCCTTCCATTAACCGTAACTATAACGGCAGTATAATATGAAATACATTTTTCTTGGCCTTATTGCCATAGCCACACTGCTCACCGGAAACACTCCCCTCGCTCGGGCGGAAACCGCTACATTTAAGCAGCGAATCTTGCCGATTGACTGCGTATTCGACACAATTAACGATGGTTCTGGTACGCTCTACTTTTACACTCCCGAAGAATGCGGCGTCATAATCCCACCCGATTCACCTACGCCAACACCCAACACCCCCACACCCGAAGCGTCACCGAACGTGCAGTACTCATTTATCCCACTTGAATCTAACAACCAGCGGCTTGCACTTGCAAACGGCGATGGGGTTGGTAGGCAGTCAGGGCCACAGCTTGCATCGTGGCGCTTTGCTAGCGACGTGGAGTCAAATGTGTTACACGCCGAACCTAACAACTGGTTTCAGCGCGTCGCAACATCACCCATCACTGTCGCTGCCGCAATTGGAACGACATTGTTTTTGTTGCGCCTTATTATCTTAGTGATTATTCGCTAAGTTAGTTAGTACCAAAGGTAAAGGCGTTAACCGAAGCTCCATCTGGGAACGTAAGCTTGATGGCGCGGCCCTGTTGTTGGGAGCTGTAGTGTGCAATATGGTAAAGCCGCGGACCATCAAGGGTAATCGCTCCATCCTTACCGCGATCAACAGTGGGAGTGGATTCAGGTGCTGTAACCTGCACGCGCGCCCCCCTTGGCCCGTCCATCACTAAATACACCTCACTGCCCGTAAAGCTCAATACTAGCGTAGCCCCTGCTTGCCCGGCAACCGACGATTCCTTACCCATACTCCACGTTCCGCCTAGTGACCAGTAGCCATTGCTCGGCGAGCTATCTAACGAATAGGTAACCGCTTCATCCGCCTTAAACTCGCTTGAATTACTAAAGCGTTCGGTGCGCGCATACCCTAAATAGGTTTCAGGGGTCTGCCCTAACGCACTCGGCGGCGTTTCATCACTTACAACAGTCGGTAAGTCAGTGGCGCCTTTTTCGGCAAGCAGCGCCTGAATAACACGCTCTGTTTCGTCGTATGCACCTTCACCAAAGTGCTCATAGCGCACCTTACCCTCCGCATCAACAACATATTTCGCTGGCCAGTAGCGATTATCGTATGCTTGCCAGGTCGCGAACGAATTATCGAGTGCTACTGGGTATTTTATTGCTTCATCCTCTACTGCCTGGGCGACGTTCTTTTTTACCCGTTCGAAACTGAATTCTGGTGCGTGCACACCGATAATTTCTAGGCCCTCTTTGTGATACTTGCTATACCAATCGTTTAAATACGGCTGGGTGCGCTGGCAATTGATGCAACTGTACGTCCAAAAGTCGATGACAACAACTTTGCCTTTTAAATCAGCCAGCTCCAGGGGCTGACTGTTTATCCAATCGTCGATGCCCGTTAGTTCGGGCGCAGTATAGGGTGTTACATTAAACCCCGCCGCATTCGCGCTTTGCCGTGATGGTTCTGCACCCGGTACAAGCTTCTGCTCAAAATCAATTAAATTAAAGGGATCGTTTTGTACAAACCAGGTCTGTATTTGTTTATCCCAGCCCGTAATAAGAAACAGCCCAACCAGTATAAATACAATCGCAATCCCACGCTGGAACCAGCCCCTTGGATTGCTCGCCCAGCGTACACGCGATAGCAGCTTACGGCCAAGTAGCGCGATGGCGAGCAATGCCGCCGCAAGCCCTGCACAATACACGGCCAGTAAGAATAGTCCCCATACCGGCTCGGCAGGTAACACAGTGGCAATCACCCACGCATAGGTTGGACTACAACTACTGAAGACCGGCCCAAGTGCGGCACCGGTTAGTACTGCCGAAAGCGTGCGACTCTTCTGGCTTCCCGCGCTCCCAAGGAGCTGCTGCGAACGTTGCTCAAGACCAACCAAACTGACAACCCTTACCCATGCATCTGGGAAGAGCATAAAAAGCCCCAGCGTGATGACCAAGCCACCGGAAACATATGTCCATACCGATGGCTCAACACCAATCAATACGGTGGTTGCTTTAAGCAAAATCGTAAAGAGTATGAGCGATGTTACAAGGCTCGCCGTAATGATATATGGACGCCACCTATCTTTCGTAGCTGCATTCAAGCTACCCCCCAGAATGATGGGGAGCAGCGGCAAAATGCAGGGTGCAAATACCGTTAAGATACCGGCAAGCAAAGAAAGGAGGATTTCAATCATAATAAAGGGCTACGATTGTATTCCCGCCACCACCGCATCAAGGCTGGTAGCATTCCA
Organism: uncultured Candidatus Saccharibacteria bacterium; assembly: GCA_963789695.1. Lineage (GTDB taxonomy): Bacteria > Patescibacteriota > Saccharimonadia > Saccharimonadales > Saccharimonadaceae > Saccharimonas. The sequence goes on from CAWBLS010000002.1 coordinate 309,786, forward strand.
TTTTTTCACTAAGTTACCGTCTTTATCTACCTGCACAAACGTGTACTGGGTGGTAACGCCATATTTCTGGCGAAGGCTTGTTTCGGAATCGAAGTCTGTTTTAACCAGCGTCACATTCTTAGGGATATCAGCCGAATTATTACTGGTGATTTCTTCTTCGATACCCTGACAAATATGACACCAGCTAGCGTGAAAGAAGTAGACGACGGTTGAATCGTCGTATTTTTCTTTATTACTGTTGTAGTCAGTAAGCGGCAGATACGAACCGTGGGATGCCGTCGTCTTGTCATCCATCATAGTGTCCGTATCGTTCGCTGAATCTTCTTTTGCCATCGTATCCGTATTGGTTGTGTTTACCATAGCATCTTCTGCGGTATCTTCTTGCATACTAGCCGTATACGCCCATGCGCCCGCACCTACCAGTACTACAACGGCAGCGATGATTCCAACAAGTAATTTCTTATTCACAGTCAATCTCCTATGGTTCTATTGGTTATGTGTTAGTGTAGCGTAATCACAATCGGTATGTCAAATTAACTTTACATTTACGGGCGATCGAAACGACTTTGCATAATCAGCTTAGTCGCAATCATCGCAAACAATGCTACTGCTGCCGTTGGGTCATCGTGGTGACCAACTACCTGCTGCCATACAAGCGCGATGATTAACACCGCACACCCTATAACGTAACCTAGGCGGCTCGCCCTGGCAACGTGAAGTAATTCGCGTTCATCGGCCGGGTGTTCTCGCCATAAAAAGGCAATAAATGCTGACACCAATATAAATACAAGTGCGAGCAGTATCATTTGCGCGTCGTTCGACATCACCATCGATTTTGGCAGTATTGAAATGCTCATAAGGCCTAGCAGACCTAGTAGCAAAATGGCATCGAATAATCGTTTATAGCTCTTCATATTTAAATAGCTCCTCAACCGGCTTTTTTAGCACGGCAGCAATCTTTAATGCTAATAATACACTCGGCACATAGTTCCCTTTTTCAATCGAGATGATCGTCTGACGAGTTGCCGCAACTTTCTGCGCCAACTCGCATTGAGTAAGGTTTTGAGCTCGGCGCGCTTCGCGTACCGAACTTACCACTGTATGTGATCCATCTCTAAAATGCATATACCTTTATTATACCGTATGTACTACCTATTGAACCTTACGGTGATGGCCGGGGCGATGTGGTTTTTGTACTGAGTGTGCTGGTGTGGCTTCAGGCTTGTGTTCGGGCGGCGTGTTTGGTTCTACGCTCGCAAGCGGGTCATCGGTAAGTAGTAGCTTCCCAAGTGTATACACATAGGTAATGTCGTCGCGCACAATCATAAAGCGAGTGGCTTCAGCACCAACTGGGCTGGCCACAATCGGGATTTTTAGTTCTTCTTCAAGGTTTAACATGTCGCCAAAGCTTTGGACGGGCACCACGTTCTTATTCGATAAGTCAGCTGGCTTACTGGCCTTAATAATGATGCCATCATGGTAGCGATAAATTTTATCGAGCTCGCGCTGGTACGGCGTTTTGAAGATTTGCTTTCGTAGTCCATATACTAGTGCGGCCAGGCCAAGCACTGCGAGCGCAATTGCTGCATAGGTTTTAATTCTCTCGGCCACATTACCTTCTTCTTGCAGCTTTTGCGGAACGACGTCGTTTTCACTTTGCTTTTCAAAAGCTACTGCTAGTGTATACAACTGTTGATCGAGTGGCACGGTTACGGTACTAACCTTCACATCATTAAAGTCAGTGCCCCCCACATTACCCTTCACCTGCACCCTAAAAGTAAGCACTACTTCGCTATTCACAGGCAGGGTAAACGCCGCCTGCAAGTCGGTAATCAGTTTTTTATATTCAATGAGGGGCATTTCTGTTGATGGATTCAGTGAAATCGAGTCGGTTGTTTCGTTCATCTGGACCGGTTCGACCAATTGGAAGGTTCGTGACCATACGTTTGAAGCCTTTTCTTTATCGCCATTTATCCCGTATCGAGCGTGTACTTCGGCAACCACAAGGTAGTTGTAACTTAAATCAATTGCTTTACTTGCTTTGAATTTGTAATGAAATGTATTCAACACATTCTTAGTGATATCGGTGACGTAAGCTTTGTTAAACGGCCCTGGCCCGTTCGGGAAAAAGCTGCTATTTTCATACTCCACATCACTATCAACTGACTGCGAAATTTCATAGTGATAGACTTCTGGCGTAGTGGTTGACTCTGGCTGGCGGTTGCCCAGTAGCGCATAGGCCAAATAACCCGCAGCAACAAGCAATAGAACCCCCAAGAATCCAATCCCCACCGATCGAAATTCACGCCGCTCTGCTGTTTTACCTATTTCAAGTGCCATTTACTTCACTACCGTCTACAGTTAATGCCTTAAGCCACACAGTGGGGTACCCAACGTATGGCACGGTTGAACGGACCACGCCAACAAGCTGCGACTCAGCAATTGGCGGGTCAGCACTGGGGTTATTATCCCCTTTTGTCGTAAAGACTCGATTGCCGCTGCCGTCTCGCGCTGCATTAATTGCTACCACCCTATGAGTTATGATTATTCCTGCTGAGTTATATTGTACAATATCGCCCTCTCGTACGTCCATCGGATCGACATGCTGCTCGATAATCACAGCCGAACCACGCGTAAATACCGGCGCCATACTGTTACTAACAATCACTGATGGTTTGTAGGTAAACACGCCAATCATAAACATCACCAGTGCAATCATCACCATAAACGACATGGTGTTGTAGGAGATTTTTGCGAGTCGGTAATGCGAGCGGCGCACCGTGCGCTTATCTTGCCGCGAGCGGTCAATGGCAATGTATACCGCGATCGTCAGCAAAATCGATGAAACGCCGATTAAATACCAGTCAAACTTTGGAATAATCGGTGGCAAAATAGTTGCGGCCACTACCCCTAAGCGGTACACCAACATCGTTCGCAGCCCACCGGTAATTGCCAAGTAGGTCAACAGGAAGCTCGCCACAATTGATGGAATGAAATCGGCAATCACCAGCTTCACCAGCGCATCACCTGTTGAAATACCAGCCAGCTGCGAAAAGCTCATCGGCTGGATGGCCCACAATAAAGCCACCAAGACCCCAAACCACACTACGTTCCGCCGGCCGACCAGTAGCATGGTAGCGTAACGGGTGTACTCAAGTGCCGCTGCCACCACGCCGAACGCCAACAGGTTGAGCGCTAACCCCCACAGGGTGGTAAAGAGGGCGTTATGCACATAGGTCAGCACAAGGCCAGTCAGGAAATACAGCACGAACCATACCGCCAACACGCCGCCCACAATAATTGCCTTTTCACCCTTATGGCGTACGCGATCTTTTTGGCCGTGCACGTAATAGTATGCCACCGCGGCAAGCGCCGCTGTCATCACCGGCTGCAGTACGTACAAGAAGGTGGACGCAGAAACGAAGCCCGTCATGCGTGCAGTAACTGAAACAGCCGTCACTACCACCATACCACCAAACAATATCCACACCGGCGGCCGAATCGAAAAGAGTTTACGATACATCTACAGCGCCCCCTGAATCGTGTAGCCCGTCAACGACCACGAGTTGCTCGTCGAGCCAAGTACACTATTAAACTGGAAGGTACTGCTGTTCGCCATACCCGTAGTACTCAGGATTGTCAGCTGAGTCGCTGCAGCCACATAATTAACCGTGCTGTCCATACTACTCACCGCGTTACTCCCCGAGTTCCATGGGGCCTGAATACGCCAAGCACTAATGGCATTGCCCGAATTGTTTGTGACCGTAAACGAATAGGGCCAATAGTACCATTTACCCTGCTTTGTGCGCGTACCAGCAGTTGGCGTCACTGTTAATCCTGGCATCGTCACATACACCGCCGTCAGCGTACCCGCTACCACAATATTTTGCAGTTGATAGGTAGTAGACGAAGAAAGAAAACTAAGGGTAAACGTCACCGTACCGCCGCCGGCAGCGATTGTGCCATTCCCCGTCCCGTTATTCACGGTAATTGTTGAACCACTTGATGAACATACCACGGTCCCCGCACAGTTTAACTGTGAAAAATCAGCCGGTGCATCAAACTGCAGCTGCCAGGCCTGGGTTGTAGCAGTGGCGTTATTGTTATGAATCACAATCGTTTGGTTGTGGACTGTTTTCTGCCCCTGGCTACCATACGTTGTCGAGTACGACATATTGATGTTATTCGAGTTGGAATACGCCGGTTTGCTTGTCGTCGTATTGAGAGAAAGTTGCTGCGTAAAAAGCGCATACCCCGTACCGCTGAGGGTAAGGGGTATGGCGATGATAAGCAGTATCTGCCTGAGAGCTGTGTGGCGTCGGCTACGTCGTAATAACACCCATACTCCGTGCTCTAGGGCGAGCTACCTTTAGGTGTCCTGTGAGTAATCGAGGGTAATGGTTGCTACCTTAGATTCGTTCGGCGTACCAGGTGCCGAGCCAGCGTCCCAAGTAACCGTAACCTGTGCAGTGTTAGTACCACCATTTGCTGCAATGGTAGTGCTTCCACCCGTTACACCGGTAATCGAGTACGTAATGTAGCTCGGTGCTGATGCGTTAAGGGTCGTGAGGTCGGTGACCGTATCAAGCTTAGCAGGGATTGTTCCGTTATTTTCGATGGTTACATCGTAGGTAGCGGTTGCACCTGGGTAGGCCAGGTTAACGTCAAAGGTTGCCGAGGTACCCGTGAAAACAGGTGCTGAGTTGTCGGATGCACCAGTTGCTGATGACTGTGAGATACCCGTAATGGCAACATCCCAGCTACCAGCTGCGGTACCAGTACCGTTAATTGTTAGTGTTTGTGCGAAGGCGGCGTATGCTACAGAGGCTAATACCACGAGTGTGACTGCCGCGACAATAATTTTGTTTCTCATATAGAGCAGTGTTCCTTTTTAGGGTTTATGCCCATAGCATACAACACATTAGCATGAGCGGCAAGAGGCTGTGTGTAGTTGACTGCACGTAACAGGGACGGGCTCCTTTCATCATGATGATGCTTATGCTATGATGACACTATTGTTATTAACGAGGAGTGACTCTTTTTATGCCGAGCAGCAGGCGCGTCTTTCGCGCAAAAAAGTCAGGTGCTACCCAAACCCCACACCAGCACGTCAAAACGCTCCACGTGACGCATCATCACAATAAAGCGTATCGGATCGAGCATTTCTTGCTCCTTATAATTTCACTGCTAAGCCTGATTGCAATTGCACTGTACGCGGTTCAGTACGGTATGCTCGTGCAGCACGAATCCAAACAAGCAGCCAGCGATATCGCCAAAAGCTACGCACAAACAACCAACCAAACGCAAACCATCGCATCAACCCATGGCTTTTCGTTTAGCTATGACCCCCTTGCCTTTCACGCAAGCGCCGTCGACAGCGTAAATGGTGAGTTATTTATTAACAGTGAGTTAACAACACCACGTGCCTATAACGAAATAAAACTTTCCACTGCCAATTTGGTTGAACCAGCCGCCGAATCGAGCGTAACAATTACCTACCACACCGATGCACCACGCAGCGGTACGCCAAACTACAGCGAACTTGAATCAAACTTTATTAGCTCACCACGCGAACTAGGTGGCCTTAGCCATGAACGTACAGCCACCCAATTGGTTGATATCGATGGCACGATTTTTATGTACAGTAAATGGGCAAGTAGCGAAGCGGCTGAGTTGCTTGAGGGTGTTAAAAGTTCGTTTGTGTCATATGTCGGCATTGTGCATGGTCATGTGTTTACAATCGAAGTCAGCCTAGGATTTGGCGATACGGTAAGTCGCGACGTTCAAGATATTATCGATTCTCTTATCATCACCAAACAAACTGTAGCGCAAAACACGGCGCCTGCTACCCGCCTGAGCCAATCACGCAGCATACTAGACGAATTTCTCTTCCCCAGTGTCGCTGCTGCTGATTCGCCTGCGTCTACATCGAGCGCCTCGCAAACGGTGGGGTCGCTCTATGGGCCGACAACGGTAAAAATTTATAACGTGTATTGCACCGACATTGCCTACAACGGTAAACCCTACCTAAAGGGTGCCTGTTCATCAACGGCGGGAAGCGGATTCTTTGTAAGTAGCGATGGCTACATTGCCACCAACGGCCATGTTGCCACCAGCAATGCAAAAGATATTGTGATCAAAGATGCGCTTACGTTCGCGGCCAATGGCAAGCAATCCTACTTACTCGACTTAATGAAGCTGGCGGGCATTTCGCTCAACGACCCGGCATTTGATGATACTACTGGCGTTGAACGCGTTGGGATTATTATTGATAAACTATACACCGATATTCCCGATAAACGCTTTACGAAAGTAAATGACGCAACGAACCTACTTGTCACCCTCGGCCAGAAACAACCAGACATTACCGCACTGCTTACTGATACAAAAAAACGACAACGCTACCCAGAAAAGCCTACCATCAAACAAGCTGCGGTGGTTGGATTTGATTACCGTGCACTTGATGGTTTTGGTGGCTTTCAGGCATCGGATGTTGCACTCATTAAAATTAATGGCAACAACTACCCGGTTGCACCACTCGGTTCGATTGATGATGTTACCCAGGGTGACGAGCTAATCATTTTAGGCTACCCCGGCAACGCGTCGAATAACGGTATTGTCGACGAAAATGAAAGTAAGGTGACACTAACAACCGGCAAGGTTTCAGCGCTGAAAAATGCCAATGGCAGTGACAAAAAATTAATCGAAACTGACACCACGATTGGCCACGGGAATAGCGGTGGCCCCGTGTTTAGTAACCGCGCCACAGTACTAGGGCTTGCTACCTACACTGCCGATGGTTCTGGCGATGGCAGCGGTGTATACAATTACATTCGCGACATTCAGGACCTTAAAGATCTGGCACGTGATAATAATATTTCATTTAATACTGACAGCAAAACACAGAATATATGGAACAAAGCCATCGCCGCCTTTGAAACATCGCACTATTCAAAATCACTTGGCTACTTTGCAGACGTCAAACAACTATACCCACAGCACCCTAGCGTTGATTCGTTTATCGCTACTGCAAACAAGCGCATTGCAAACGGCGAAGATATTAAAGACTTCCCAGTAATTCCCGTTATGACCGCCGCGCTTGCACTACTTGCCGCTAGCTCCCTGGCCGCCTACCTAATCGTGCATCATCGAAGAACACACAACATCTATCGTCACCATGTTACACGCTACCAAATGGCGCCCGTTACGAAAGAATCGTCACCACAAACTATTCACTATGATTCGTCGCGCTATACGCGGATGGGCAAGCCATCACGGCGCGCTAAACGTTCTTAAGCTTTTTCGTAATTCTTGCTCGTCGCAATAATTAATAGTACCAACACAATAAAGCTCACCGCTGCACCAAACTGGCTAATATAAAAGTTGATTGGCGAAAGGATCACAATATCGATGGCTGCAATCGTTCGAATAAGATTTGCGGCGGCGAGCTTACGACCGCGAGTAATCAATACCCACGTTGCAAATAGAGCAACCGTATAGGCTACATAGGCCAGTGCCACCCATACCGACCCGTTCACAAATTCACTAAACATTCCGGTAATCAGTACCACAACAAGTGCAATTGGTATGGTGAGCGTTTGTACAATAAGCCACACATATACAAACACGCGTTCATAACTGCGCGTCGGCCACTCAGGCCCAGGCAGAATCGACTTGTGCTCGTGCCGTGCAATCATTGCACGCAGACCAACCCACATAATAATAAAAATCATAATAATCAGTGACGCAGCCGGCTTAAAGAAATAGTCATTATCAACAGTAATAAACTTGCCAAGTTCATCAATAAATAAGCCAAAGCCGACACCACCAAGTAACATCGCAATTACTTTATGTGGCGTATCGGCAAGCGCCAAATAAAGCAGCACCAATGCCAAGAGCAACCCACCCCACAACATGTGGGCGATGTGGAGCGTTTCGCCACCCAATTGCGGATAGTTAAGGAGTGCTAAATACGCACGGGTAACGAATACCGTCAGCAATCCGCCGGCTGCAAAAATATCAAGCAACGGCAATTTGCTCGTATGTTTGTGATTTAGTGCCCGCAGCAGCGCATTTTTCATGTCATTACTATAGCGCATAGTTATCGCACTAAAAAATACAGCCCTTACGCACTGGGCTGTATTTTATTTGTTCGCTGTCGCCTTACGCCGATACAGCTGAGGTTGTTTTCTGTGGAGTGTACTCGAGCGCATCAATCAGCATGAGGTTCGCCACCAGCATGAGCACCGCCATGTCCACCACCTGCACGCTGTGGTGCAGGAGCATGCTACCTACGGTTGCAACCGACAACACCGACACGACACCGAAGAATGCACGAAGCGCTTTTGAGCGTGGGGGTATGGTAACAAAACTTGCAATAAGCGCTACGATTGCAGCCGCTCGCAATATATCAACCGTTTGATACCCCGTTAGCATAATTAAATCAAACCCTGTATCAGCGTGAAGAGCCGATGTCGCAAGAGCGAGGGTGAGGACTGATACAGCCGCGATAATGAGTAGTTTACGTACCATTTTTCTGTAACACCATCCTTTCTTAACAATCACTTAATTTGTGTATACCATTACTATATGGTTATAGTGTTGCGATGCCTGTAACATATGTCACAGATTGGCTGATTTCTGATATCATAAGCCTATGAAGCAATTGCTGACAGAGGTGAATGCATCCGCAAAACGCGAACTAATTCGTGAAAAATCCACCCTCTACTACCAGGGTGAGGTTCCGCGACGCGCGTTATATATTCTTGATGGCATCGTTCGTGCCTACACGATTTCTGACGACGGCGAAGAATGTATTGCACGGTTGTACGGCAAGGGTGACTTATTGCCGCTTTCTTGGCTTAATAATAATTCGTCAACAAGTTTGTTTTACTATGAAGCAATTAGTGACGTGCGTGCCGCGGCAATTAATAAGCGTGATTTTTGGCACGTTGTGAATACCAACCCTGCCTGCATGCGCGAGTATATGGATTACTTAATGCTTGAACACGCCAGCATGTTGCTACGTATTAACGGCTTAACTCAGTCGCGTGCGCTAGAAAAACTCGCCTACGCGCTGTATTATCTTATGTTCCAGTATGGTCGCGAAGTAGCTGACGGCACGTTCGCGCTCGACGTCAGCCTTACCCAATCACAGCTTGCGCAGCTTATTGGTCAAACCCGCGAAAATACCGCCAAAACGCTAAAGGTGCTCAAAGAAAAACGGGTGGTTGATTACAAGGGCTCGAATTATACGATATATAAAAATCGCCTTGAAAGCTTCTTAGGCGAAGATAGTTTTCAAGATCTAAAAATTTAGTACGCTCTCTGAAGCTATACGCGTTCTGCAACCACACCTTCAACTAAGCGCAATAGTTCTTTCGGTGCCAAGCGAGCTTTTAGAACATACCGATGCACGCCAAGTTCATAGGCCTCTTCGATGTCATCGTGAGTATCGTAGTTGCTAAACACTACAATTTTTGTTTGTGGGTGCTTACTCGCATCGTACTGTTTCAAAAAGCCAATACCATCAAGCACTGGCATACGCATATCAAGCAATATCACGTCGGGCGACAGGCCATCATCTAACATTTCAAGCGCAATTTTGCCATTTTCTGCATGCTTTACGTCGTAGTCAGCCGACTCGAGAATGGTGGTATACGCGTCGTTAAGGGCGCTGTCATCTTCTACCACCAGTACTGTATGCTGTGTCATAACCTTACCTTAGTGAACTTCCTATGTTACTGCTGTGAACTATTTCACAATTATTTCTTATTTTGGCAAGAGTACGGTAAATACACTCCCCTTTGGTGCATTAGGGCTATAGCTGAGCGTGCCCCCATGCAAATCGATGACTTTCTTTGCCCAGTACAACCCGAGCCCGGTGCCACCAACCGTCGTCGATAATACATTATCAATTCGGGTAAACTTTGTAAACAAGCGTGGCTCATCGTCTGGGGATATGCCGACACCCTGATCCATCACTTTTACCACCACCGAATTGTCGTCACCCTTTACCACCACATCGACACTTCCACCTTCCTCGGTATACTTACTCGCATTATCAATTAAGTTATCGATCACCATCGTAACGAGGTCGCCATCCAGCTGTGCAATCGCAGGTTGAATGCTGTCTTTAAATGTGAGCGTTTGATCACGCTTAGCGAACGAACCAATGTGCGCCTGGGTTATTTTATGCACCAATTTGTTTACATCACACGGTTCTTTATTAATTATCACCTTACCAGCATCAACCTGCGCAACGCGCAGTAAATCTGTCACTATGCGAAGCTGTCGCTCGTTACTTTCGTATGCCTTCTTAAGTAGTTGCAGTTGCTTGTCATCCAGCTCACCAGCAAACCCTTCCTGTAGCATGCCGATGTATTGCTTCACCGCAGTTGCAGGCGTGCGCAGTTGGTGCGACGCAATCGAAATAAACTCATCCTTCGCATGGTTCATTTCCATCAGCAAATCGTTGCGCTTTTGTACCTCAATATTTACACATGTTCCATACCAACGAGCGATTTTATTATGTCCATCGTGGTATGGATGAGCACGTGCCACAAACCAGTTATATTCACCAGTCGCAGCCTGTTTAATGCGGTACTCAGCCTCAAGGGGCTCACCAGTTTTAACCGTGTGATGCCATGCTTTTACCGCTGCCTTCACATCATCGGGGTGAATTGCCTTGCGCCAAGCACTACCAATATCAACGCCTTCTGGCTTACCAACATAATCATACCAACTCTGGTTGGCGTATACGATTGTGCCGTCAGCAGTTGCCTCAAATACGATTTCTCGAATCGTATTCACCAAGAACGTCAGGCGACGGTCGTGAGCTTTTTTACTTTGTGATGCTTGTAACATAACTACACATTATAGCAACGTTTACCCCACACATACGCAGGGTAACCGTTCACTACGTATCATCCTTACGCCGCGCGGCGGCCTGTGAATGCTTTCAGAATTGCGAGTAAAATTACTGCACCAACAATCGCTGTCAGGATGCTTGCTATACTGAATCCATTCGGATCAACATCAAGATTAAATAGCACTCGTGCCAGGAATCCACCAAGCAGTGCACCAACAATACCAACCACGATGTTCGCCAGTGCGCCCATTTGTGCATCCGTTTTCATAATCATCGAAGCAATCCAGCCGGCAAGCCCGCCAACAATCAACCACATAATGATGTCCCACATAGTATTCTCCTCGTTTCTTTACATTGTGATACTCATAATAATAGCGATGTATTCAAAACGAGGATGTGAAAAATATTACAATGCGCCGTTTTTTATATGTATATCTGTAATTCCAAGCTAATGTGAGCGGTCCGAAGAATGCCCCTGGTGATATTCGTGGGTTAAGGCATGGCCCTTGCCGCGATTTAACAACCACAGGTTCACCGGGTAGGCAGCAATAAATGCGGCAGTGAGTGCAAGCACTCGACTCATCCAATAAATCGGATGAGCTAAGTCTTTATCCATTGCGCCAGGAATCACAAGAATTAACAGGTTATCAACGATTGTCATCGTAAGAATTGAGACCGTATCGGCCGCAAACACCGTGCGCAGTGCCCTGCGAAACTTCAATCCCGCCCGCATTAGTGGTAGGGTTGAAACCGTGTACCCAGAAACAAACGACAGCGATGCCGCTAGAGCGATCGTTTGGTATGGCGCAAAGCCGGCGTGTGTCCCAATTGTCACACCAATAATTTCACCAATCGCGCACCCCATAAGGCAGTGGAGTGTGGCACTCGCAGCCATACGCCGATTGTCTGGTTTGTGATTATGATGGCTATGCTCATCGGTCATTGTCGTGTGTGCCTTCCTTCAAAACTACTCACGGGCTTCGGTGTGTACCATGCCATCTGCGAGCGTTGTCATAATACTATTTTATCAGTTATCACGCACCCCGGTACCCTTTAGCGGCCCTCTTCTTCTTCCTCCTCCTCTTCCTCTTCCTCATCATAATCCTCTGGCTCAGGTGTAGGCGCCGTCTGTACGGGAGTAGGTAATGGTGTAGGAGAGGGAGTAACCACTGGCTGTGGTTCTGCGACTACTGGTTTTGGCTTTGCCACAATTTCAATGTCTTGGTAGGGCATGGTATTAAAGTATTCTACAAACGCTACAATCCGGTATGTCCCCGGTTTATTAAAGAGATGTTTCCATTTCGCAAAGCTACCGTTCTGCTCTCCACCCGCCGCAATCATAATTTGCCGCTCTTTAGTCGTGCAGCTAGTGAGCGTGGTTTCGTCGTGAATTCGTACCCAGGTTGATTGTTCCAGCTTATAGACTGCGAGCGGTTCATCGGGGCAATTATTGGCAACGTAAATGGGAGCGTTAAAATTATTCTTTAGGGTAAACGTTACCGGCTCGCCCACCAAATAACGGCCATACGGCATGCTGAGTTCTACCGCACCCGTTGGCAGTGAATACGTGCGAATTTTCCCTGCAAGAAGGAGTGCTACCGCTACAATCAACGCCAGGATCACTAAATATACCATCGACCACTTAATATACGTAACGGCCGGGCGCTTAGTAAATTCTAGCTCCATACTACTCACCGCGACACCCTCCTCAGGCGCACCAACACCACCATCGCAAGCACGATTCCGCCCGCTATCCACGCCAACCTACCCCAGCCCTGTCCGGTATCGGTGCCGAGAAATAGCGCGTGGAGGAAGATTGCTATAATGACGCCGTATGACGCCAGGTGTAGTAGCTTCCAAAGCTTTTGTTTTTTATCAATCCACAGTAGCGAGGTTACAACAATCGCGATAATCGCATAAAACGCCAAAATCCCAAGCGCGACATAAATCGACCCGAGGCTGACGCCCGCAATCGTAACCGGCTTATAGTCTGAAGCCCACGGGACCAATACATCAACCACGCTAAACGGCACGAATTTATCAAATAACAGTGCAACGATGTGAACAATAGTCGATAACACAAACACAATTCCAATAGCTCGATGTGTCGCCCACGCCGTGAGTGGCTCCAGAATACGAAAGGTATGTCCCGTCACCGCACCAATTCCCGAAAGCATCAACACCAGGGCGCTTAAGGCGGCGACAAGGCCGGCGGCACGAACAATATACCATGGCCAAGAAGTAGCCGCCTTGCCAATAATGATATCAGCCAGGCTCTCCCCGGGAATGGTTTGTACAGATACGGCCGCTCCTCCATCGGTAGAGCCTTCGGCGAATACTGGCGCCGCCACAAGGCCGACAATACCAACCATAACCAGCCCAGCAACAACCAATTTACGCATGAGCGGCACCTTCCGGTTGTTTCATGTGCTTACCTTGTATGATTGTTTGCATCACTCCATCATCGTCGATATATTGAAGCAGCCAATCAAGTGCACCGGCCGCTTTCAAGTATTCTGGCGCCTGCGCTATACCCACGATTATCGCACACGACGCTAGCACATCAGCCAGTACAGCAGAGTCTGCTGTTACCGTCGCTCGCACAATTGTTGTCTCTGCAGGACTAAATGTGCGCGGATCAATAATATGGTGACCCTTAAGCTTCTGGCCGGCGCGTTGTTTTGTGCCTGACGTGGCAATACCAAACCGCACACTTGGGCTAACGGCAATCACGTCGGTATCATCAACCGCAACCGCCATTGGCAACCCATCGATATCGGTTCCATATGTAGCAATGTCACCGCTTAGATTCACCCAATACCCATCCACACCTGATTCCCTTAGTCGATCGCCGAGCCGATCGGCTAGGTACCCCTTACCGCAACCACCGAGATCAATCGCCGTTCCAAACGGAATCGTCGCGCGACCTGTTTGCACCTTCAATTCACTCACCGATGCCCCGGTGCGGTTTGTGTAGCTATCAACACTATCATCTTCATGACCCGGCAGTGCCGACTGCTTATAGCCAGCGCGTTGCAGCGCGGGTAGGACAAACGGGTTAAACACTCCTTTAGTCACCGACCCAAGCATTTTGCTTGTTTTCAAGATATCTTCAAAGGCTGGGGTAATTTCCATCATACGGCCAGCCTGCCTATTGAAGCGGCTCAGTTCACTGCTCGGCAAAAAGCGGCTGAAGCGTTTTTCGAATAAAAATACTTCGAGCCATAGGTTGCGCATTAAGCTTGCTGCAGCCTTGCCATCAAGCTCTGCCGTGAAACCAATCGTCACCGTACCGCCAAGTGCAATTTTTGAATCTTGATACTCCGCTATACGCATGTTGTCACTCCACTTTGTGTGGTGGTGCATTTTGGTTGCAGTACCGGTGCCGGTGTAGGTTGTGTTGCGGTAGGATTCGGTGTTGTCACCGTTGTCGGTTGGACGGTAGCGGTAGTCGTCGTCGACGCATCCTTGGCCTCTTTTAGTGCTGTGGCGAGCTTCGGACTATCGGGACGATTATCTGCAAGTGTTAGGCTATTCACTAACGTATCGATTTCCTGCTGGCGCGTATTGCCTGCATGGAGCGCTTCCGTAGCAGCATCTTCATCCGCAAGATTACTCGGTAAATTGTTCAAGATGTCGCTAACCATAACAGCAAGACTACCCATGCCCACCCCAAGCGCACCCAACACATACATATTTTGCGGCCAACTTACCACCTTGCCGGTTTGACGGTGCGAGCCCTGATTAAACGCCTCGGTGATAATTCGATCTTTTGGCACACCGTAGCTCATCAGCGTCTTCACCATGCCATTCATAAATGGTGGCGGGCCACAAATAAATACTGTTTTACCGCCGTTTTCGAGCGTCCTACGAATCAATTCTGGTGATATCCGCCCCATCTCTACACCAAGTGGTGCAAGCTTATTGGTCTCGCCGCGATCAACGGCTAGTGTGACACGAAGGTTTGGATTTCTATTCGTGAAATCTTTTAATTCTTCTAAAAATGGTACATCATCTTGTGTTTGCACACCGTAAAGCAACTGCAAATGCCGAGGCGACTGCGTCTCGGTGGCGTACGCCATCATACTCATAAACGGTGTGATGCCAATCCCGCCAGCGATAAAAATTGAGTCACTATGCCGATCTGGATCAAACACAAATCCACCATATGGTCCGCGCACATCAACTTCATCACCTTCTTCTAGATGGGAAAGTGCAGTTGTAAACTTACCACGTGCGCGCATACTAAATTGCAACTGTGTTGGGTCGTGGGGCGAAGTAACAATCGAAAAACAACGCGCTACACTGGGCCGCATGCGTCGCTTAAAGTTGATGGCAGCATACTGCCCTGGCTCGAACTGTTTAATTGGCTTTGAGCCCGGCTTCAGTTTCAAGCGCAATCGAATAGTACTTGGTGTCAATTGATCAACAGCACCCACATAGTACTTATGCATAATCTGATTATACCACTAGGGTATAAACTGGGGCCAAGCAAATCTACGTTTCTACATTAGCGCAAGCACACAACAAATTGTCACCACTGCGCCCACTACATAATTTAGCCACATGAAACGGCGCCAGCCGGCACGGGCCTTTCCAGATTCTTTATCGCTCACCCGTAAATAGGGCCAGACGTTCGCCACATAGGCCAACCCAGCAATCCCCACCACTATCGCCAAACCACCAAGCGTCATCACAAACACACTGGCCGCCGCATACATCACGGCTGCAAAGCGCACTGTCCATGCCGCACCAAGCACGGTCGCAATTGAATGGATCTTCGCTTCGCGGTCAGGCACCACATCTTGTACGGCACCGAAGGCTTGGCTTGCAATCCCCCATAAAAAGAATGCCAGTGCCGCCACCCATGCATCAGGCGTAGCACCAACTAAACTATACGCATAAACTAGTGGCCCAACAAAATGAATACTCGATGTGATTGAATCTAAAAATGGCAACTCCTTAAAACGCAGGCCCTTAACGCTATAGGCCACCACAAAAAACAGCACCAGCGCTAGCACAAGCCCACTGCGCGCACTTCCACTGGCCAGTAGCGCGATCACAAATGGTGCGCTAAGTAGCACCGACGACCACACAATGAGTGGGTGATACCGCTTTGGTGTAATCGCACCTTCAATACTACCCTTACGGGGGTTGCGAATATCTGACTCATAGTCAAACACATCGTTAATGCCATACATCAGCAGGTTATAAGGGATTAGAAAAAACAACGTCCCCAGCACCAGTCGTAAGTCAAAGCCACCGCCCATCACCACATACCCCACTGCAAATGGATACGCCGTATTCACCCACGAAACAGGGCGAGATGTGTTAAATAGTAGCGTTAGTTTATTCATCATTATACATTCTCCTTCCCGCCTAATGCGCGCCACAATGCCGGTACCAGCAACGCCGCTACACCAGCATAGAAAAAGTCTTCAATTGGCGCCGCACCGATGCGAATTCCCAATATAAGCGCTTCGTTATATTGCACGATACCACTTGCCACAATTACACTGTCAAAAATGGCAGTCAATACCAGTAATATCACCAGCACCACACTCATGCGGCGATTCCAGTGCAGTATGCGGCGTGCACTCATTATGGCCAAAAGCACGCCAACAACAATGATATTAAGGATTAGATACGTGGCCATTTGGTTTCCCCTAGGCGATACAATACAAGTGTGAAATAGCACAGAAACGTCAGGAAGAATAGCTCTTCTAATGGAAATTCTGGCGCAAGGAAAATACCACTCATATAAGGAGCGTTGCCACTAAAAAATATCCCAAGGCTAATCCCCAGCACGTCCCAGATAATAAATACCACCACACCACTAAGCACGGTCAGTAGCGTCCGCCGCATATCAACAAACAGTGCCAGCCGATAGCGCCAATCAAGTACCGCCATTCCCGCGAGGCTTGCTACCAGCGCCGCTAAGTAGCTCAGGTGAATCATACGTCTTCCTCCGCCAACGGGCCGGCTTGTTTACTGTTAATAATCCGTTTGTACGTTAGCTGGGCACTGATTAAACACATCGGCAACCCAATGCCTGGCACCGTTCCAGCACCCACATAATACAGGTTCTTCAACTTGCGGCTTTTATTGGGTGTGCGAAACAGCACACTTTGGGAGAGTAAGTGGGATTCACCACCGAAGGCATTATATTGCCACGCGTTATAGCGACTGGCAAAATCATCCGGTCCAAACACATGTTTCGTAACGACGCGCTCCGGCAAGTCGGGAATGTTTGCTGCTTGCGCAAACGTGTGCACCGCGCGATCGGCCTCTGCTGCCTGCTCTGCTTCGGTAAGTGATACACCAGCAGGAATCGGCACTAAAATAAACAGATTTTCGTGGCCTTTTGGCGCCAGTTTGGGGTCGGTTTTTGTGGGGTTACACACATACATCGATGCGTGATTGGGAACAGCGCCATCAACATAAATTGCATCAAAATTAGCACGCCATTCTTTCACAAAATATAAGTTGTGATGAACAAGGCTCGGGAGTGTACCCTTCACGCCAAGCGACACCAGCAGCGCACCCGGGCCTGGCTGCCGCTTTTTCCAATACCGTTCCGGGAAACTCTGGTGCGCTTTGGGAACAAGCTGCGTTTCGGTAAACTCCATGTCGGCATTAGACACCACAATATCAGCTCCATGCGTCGTGCCATCTTCTAGAAGCACCCCAACCGCAGCACCATTTTCAACCACAATCTCTGCCACCGGCGCACCTAAATGGTACGTAATGTCATAGCCTTTCCCTAGCTCGCGCATATCATCAACAAGCGACAGCATGCCGCGGCGCGGATAGTACACTCCGCTACGAAAATCCAGGTGGCTCATCAACGTGTAAATCGCCGGCGCCTGAAAGGGTGAGCTGCCTAAAAATACCATGTGATATTCCAGCAACTGCCGTAAACGCAGGTCACGGAATCGACTACTCACATACTCATCAAGGTTGCGCAAAGCGAGCCCTAGCATTCGTGGCGCACTACGCAAAATATCCACCCGCAGCACATCACGAAACCGCAAAAAATTGTTATACAGAAAATGGTTTACGGATAGTTCATAGGCGACGCTGCTACGTTGTACGTAGCGCTCCAGCCGCTCGCCCGCACCTGGCTCAATCGCTTCAAAGGTTCGCGCGTCTTTTGTTACATCGCCCTCGATAAGCAATGGTTCGTGGCCTTCAAAATAAACCTTATAGCCCGGCGTAAAGCGCAGTAAGTCGAGCCGCTTTTCTGCCGATTCATCAAACAATTGATAGTACTGCTCAAATACTTCAGGCATTAAATACCACGACGGTCCAATGTCAAACGTAAAGCCATCCTGCTTGATTGCAGCAATGCGCCCCCCAGCTTCAGGGTTTTTTTCATAAACGTCAACCCGGTAGCCCGCTTTGCCTAAAATATTCGCCAGCGCCATGCCGCCATAGCCGGCACCGATAACAATCGCGGATTTTTTCATAACCCCACCCAGGCTCGCGCAAGGAGCACAAGTTTTTTACCATTATTTATACGGATCCGTTGGTCCATTACTTGCTCAGCTGGTGTTCGCTCAATCTTATCAAGTAAGCTTCGATAGTAGTAAATACTCGCTCGCACAGCACGCCGCGAACCGCGCGGCAGGTGGCTCATGCCACGCTCTGCCGCGTTAAAATCGGCGGCAATATCGCGCACGATTTGCTGCTTTGTGTCTTCATCAAACACGTCCGGCTCAACACCAGGGAAATATACTCGCTCAAGCTCACGCACATCGGTGCCAAAGTCGCGAAGGAAATTTACTTTCTGGTAGGCCGCCCCGAGCGCTCGTGCTGGTTTTGTGAGTTGCCTGTAGGCTTTGGCATCACCATTTACAAATACCTTTAGACACATCAACCCCACTACTTCAGCCGACCCATAAATATAGGTTTCATATTCTTTATTTGTGTAGCGGTGCTTACTGATATCCATCGCCATGCTCGCAAAAAAAGGTGCTACTAACTGCGCTGTAATGCCATAACGGCGGGCCGTAGAAACAAAGGCGTAGACAACCGGGTAGGCTGAGTAGCCGCATTTCATCGCCCGCCCGACTTCACGTTCGAGCTCTGAAAGTTTCGTACTGCAATCGTCTCCTTTATACGTATCCACAATCTCATCAGCTATCCGCACCAGGCCATATATCGCATAAATGTGTCGGCGGATTTCGTTCGAAAACAGCCGGCTACTCATCGAAAACGATGTTGAGTAGCGTTTCGTTAACAGCTCAGCAATTTCATAGCTCGTACGTTCATACAGCTCCATTACTGATCCCTTCCGCGTAGTTTTTTCATCAACCCTTCAAGTGATGCTTTGGTGGCACCTTCCGGCACGCGCTCTAGTCCATCTTGCGTCCGCGTAAAGTAACGCTCTACTTCTTCGGCTGTTTTATCTTTCGCACCCGAATCAACCATGTCGCGCGCAATCGTCCGCAGCGCGTCATCGCTCGCACCCGAATCACCAAATGCCGCAAATCGGTCACGCTGCGCATCGTTCATGAGCGCTTCGTGATGCTGCACTAAAAGTGTACGTTTACCCTCGCGTAAGTCCGTTACTACCGATTTACCCGTTTGCGCCTGCTCGCCAAATACCCCCAATAAATCGTCTTGGATTTGAAAAGCGATACCCATATTAGTAGCTAATTCACGTAGTGTTGCTTGTGCCTGATCTGACAGACCGGCGCAGTACGCTCCCGAAAGTAGCGGCCCAATAAAACTATAGCTCGAAGTTTTATAGCGATATATTTGCATCGGATCGAACTGCTCACCCGTTACAAACCCTGCTTCCACGTCCATTAATTCGCCACCAATCACTTCAAAGATTGATTGGTGAAGCTCTGCAAGCACTCGGCTTCGCACCGCTTCATCAAACGGTGACTGCGCCACTAACCGGTACGATTCCGACAATAGCGCATCGCCCGCCATTAGTGCAGCGCTATTTGCATAGTGATCGGCGCGCTCAGGAGTAACAAAAGGTCGATAGATTGACTGATAGGCGCCGCCCACATTATCCTCACCGTGGCGTACAAAATCTTGGTCGATAATGTCATCGTGAATCAGCATCGCAATGTGAACCAACTCTTGAGCAGCCGCGATGGGCACAATCGCCTCGTCGAGCTTGCCGTACCCCACCACAACTAAATACGGGCGAATTCGCTTCCCGCCCGCTTTTACGACTCTATCAATTTGCTGCCACAGGCGCGCATACGACCCGCCCACTTCTTGAGCCTGCTGAATTCGCTCAGCTAATAGCTCGTCAATATAGTCATCTACACGTACACGGACTGCAGATGGGTCGATTGGGGTGTTCATTATCCGTTATTATACCCTAAAATGCACCGCTTCTAGGCAAGATTACCACCCGTATTTGTCACGAACAAGTCGTGCGGGTGACTTTCAGCCAATGAAGCCTGCGTAATGCGCTGGAACGAAGCATGTTCATGTAGCTCATTAATGCTACGAGCACCCACATAGTACATACCCGACTGTATGCCGCCACTCCATAATGCCACCAGCTGCTTCACGCTCCCGCTTACCGGCACCAAGCCTTCCACGCCTTCAGCTACCAGCACATCACCAGTAAAGTTTTTGCCGTGGAACTCATCTTCACTCGAAACATCCAGTCCACGCTGCATTGCCCCCGGCGACCCCATGCCGCGATACTCTTTAAAGGTATACTCCGGGGAGCCATCTAAAATGCTTAAGAACCTCTGTGGTACTTTGTCATGCGGTACCTGCACAACCTTACCCGGCGCTTCTTCGCAGGCGGCGAACATACGTCCCATCATAATGGTACTTGCGCCGGCCGCAAGTGCTTTAGTGGCATCACCCGAGTGGATGAGTCCTCCATCGGCGATAATTGGCACGCCCTCAGGTTTTGCAGCACTCGCAACATCCAGCAGCGCGCTCAATTGCGGCACGCCCATGCCACTGACCACACGCGTCGAGCAAATCGCACCCGGCCCCATACCAACCCGCAGCCCATCAGCACCAGCATCAATCAACGCCTTCGCGCCGGCTGCCGTCGCCACACTGCCAGCAATCACGTCAATATCGGCAACTGATTTAATATGCTTCACAGCATCGATAACTTTTCGCGCATGTCCATGGGCCGAATCAACTAACAGTACGTCAACGCCGGCCTTCACAAGTGCCGCCACTCGCTCTTCATACCCCTTACTGGCCCCCACGGCGGCACCAACAAGCAAACCTTTTCGCTTCACTTTTTTTACTTCTGCTGCTTGCGCCTTCACTGTTAAATTACGGTGAATAATCCCTATCCCGCCACACTCTGCCAACGCAATTGCCAGCGGTGCTTCAGTCACGGTATCCATCGGCGAAGACACAAAAGGCGCCTCAAGTGTGATGCGCCGCGTTAAGTGAGTGTTTAGTGATATATCAGCTCGATCGAAGTCTGCATAGCCTGGCCGCAGCAGTACGTCGTCGAACGTTAACGAGTATGTATGTGATTCCATACCATAGTATACCGCATATGCTTGTACACGCGCCAGTGTAATCGTATATGATAGGTACATGTCAACACGCCGAACTCTCTCTATCAACAACGCCGAATTTTCTGGTAATGCAGTCGTATACGTCATGTCGCGTGATCAGCGCGTTCGCGACAATCACGCACTCCTCCATGCGCAAGCAATTGCGCACGAACACAACGTACCGCTGTATGTGCTATTTGTACTCAAAACGCTGCCCGGCCGCTCGCGTGAACACTACCTGTTTATGATTGATGGTCTTGAAGAAGTTGCGAGCGAGCTCGCCAAGTGTGATATTCCGTTTATCCTGCGCAGCGGTAATTGGCAGCATGAAGTTGCCCAGTTTGCACGCGACATAACGGCGGGCGCGCTCGTATGCGACTTCAACCCGCTCGCCGGCCCACGCCGCAGCGTAAAAACGCTTGCAGCACAACTTTCGATTCCCGTGTGGGTGGTCGATACACACAATATTATTCCCGTGTGGGTGACGTCAGATAAACAAGAGTTCGCAGCACACACAATTCGCCGCAAAATCCACAAACAGCTCGAAGCCCACCTTGTCGAACCCGAAGCACTCAAGCCTCACTCTGTTACAGCCCCCTCGGTGGATAGCCTAACGTTTTCGGATGCGCGAAAATTTGCCGCTTCATTACCCGCAGCCGGCATTTCACTGGCCATGGATCCGGGCGAGCAAGCCGCTCATAGCAGGCTGAAAGAATTTCTGACTAGTGAGCTGGCTGATTACGCGAACGGGCGTAACGACTTCGCCCACGACCGCCAATCTGGCCTCAGCCCCTACCTTCACTTCGGGCACATTTCGTCCCTGCGCGTAGCGCTCGAAACAATGAAGCGGGTCGATGAACCACCGCTTTTACTTCGGCAAGTTAAAATGGCGCAAGCGGGCGATACACCCAGTAAAGTAGATGGCATGAACGCGCTGTTTGAAGAAATGATTGTCCGTAAAGAATTGTCAGACAATTTTTGCTTTTACAATCCGCATTACCACACGCTAGCCGGCGCGCCAACTTGGGCGAACGATACGCTCGAAGCACACGCACGCGACGTACGAGAATTTACCTATTCAAAAAAAGAATGGGAGCATGCCAACACCCACGACGATGCCTGGAACGCTGCGCAAACGCAGCTGGCCCGTACCGGTAAGCTGCATGGCTATATGCGGATGTACTGGGCAAAAAAACTGCTTGAATGGTCATCAAGCCCCGAAACCGCATTAGAAATCGGCATCTACCTAAATGACAAATATTCGATTGATGGCGGCGACCCTAATGGCTACGTCGGGCTGTTATGGTCTATCGCTGGGCTGCACGATCGCCCCTGGCGTGAGCGCGCAGTTTACGGCAAAATCCGCTATATGAACGCTAATGGGCTCGCCCGCAAATATGACCTCGATTCATACAATTCGGCGTGGAAACCCCATCAACCATAAGAATTTTGCTATAATAAGTAGTGGCTATAGGCCGCAAAGGGAGGAAAAAGCGGTACTGATTGCGTCTAAATGGCAATTATATATGCGAGATTTAATTAGGAGGAAATAATATGAAAATTATTTCGAACACTAATCAGATAGTGACCCGTGGTTTGGTCGCTTTTTTTGTAAGCCTTGGGCTCATAATAGGTCTATCGGCACCAACACAGGCAGCGGTCCCTGCGAGCGGTTATAAGAAAAACGAATCTGTTGAATGTATCCCTGGCGTCAGCAGCATCTACACCATGGCGCTATCAAACTACTGGAAGAACACGTCTCATACATGGCAACGCTACCACTTCAAGATGTCATACGACAACAATCCTTGGTATCGTCCATACAGCCTCGAGATTGATGGTGTAAAGTTTGGGGACTGGCCAAGCTCATGGCGCACGGGTACCTTGTATGATGGGTTCCTCGATATGCCCGACAATGATCGGCACACATTCAAGATGTTCTACGATGCCGGAAATAATGTCATCCAAGAATGTAACCTACGCACCTATTAGCGCCTGCCGTGCGTACTAGTTCGACTATTGTCGACTAGATAAAAACAGGGAGGAATCACCGTCCTTCCTGTTTTTTAAACAAAACGTTGCTTAAGAATAAATACATTTCTAGCTTATGTGTTGCTATAATAAGTAGTGGCTATAGGCCGCAAAGGGAGGAAAAAGCGGTACTGATTGCGTCTAAATGGCAATTATATATGCGAGATTTAATTAGGAGGAAATAATATGAAAATTATTTCGAACACTAATCAGATAGTGACCCGTGGTTTGGTCGCTTTTTTTGTAAGCCTTGGGCTGATTGTAGGGGTTGTACCACCGGCAAACGCCGGCACAGACAATGGAACCAACAACTGGCATAAAAGTGCTGACGTCCAATGCCTCACCTACGACGGCAATTATTATCTGCTTCACACTCCGCTGTCTAACTTTGATATCGCTACCAAGCCAGGATCGAGCGCTTCCACATGGCAGCGATACCACTTCAAGATGGATTACTACACGACATCCAACGAGGTAATTCGTCCGCGTGCAATGTCAATTGACGGTGTGTACTTCTCTAATTGGTATTACCGCTCGGGCACCCTCTATGATGGTTACGTAGACCTTCCAGGCAACGGATCGCATACACTGCGGTTCTGGTGGGAAGACCGTGACAACCCAAGCAACCCTATTGATGTCTGCGGTCGCACGTACAACTTCTAATAACTATGCAAACGCGCTATTCCTTTGTAGCACCAACTCATCTAACTGGAATGTAATTTATTAGTATAGCGTTCTAATTAGGTAGCACTGGTCGATATACCACAGGGGTCCAAACGGGTCCCTGTGGTATATTTCGTCTTTATTCTCTCCATCTATTGCTGGAATCTGTATGTGGGCGTACACTAAAAGCATATTAACGCTGGAGGAGGCAACTGCGAGTGTGTATGTCTTCCCTAGCAGTTCTACTGCCTAGGTGGGGCGTGTGTGCGACGTTAACTAAGGGGGATTTATGAAAAAGCGATTTTATGCCGTTATGGCAGCTTTTCTAAGTATATTAATTGTTTCTAGTAGCACAGTGGTGCCAGCATTTGCCGGCGGATCGGGAGATTGGTATAAAACACGATACTGCAAAGCTAAACGACCAATTGGTGGCGGTAAGTATTCTTACTCCACTGCTCGCATGGACCTGACCAACTACGATATGATTGTGGCCGGAGTGAAAGGTCAACAATACCACATCGATCTTGATGCGGGGTGGTATACGGGCGGACTGGTAGACATTAGAATCTACACACTAACTACCTGGTTTGACGGTTGGGATACCCAAATCACACAGGATTTCAATGTCACCGTAAAAGACCAGAAGTCACACACAATTACAGGCCGATGGTACGACTACCGTGGTTTAATTTGGGCGTGCTCGATTACCGTATAATCTCGTAATCCGAACATCGCTTCACAGCATCGTGAGTTAGGCACCGCAAAATCTCCCCACATTGAATAAACCCGGGAGGTTCATCACACATGATGAAACGCTAGGAAAAGCTGTCATCACTATTACCCATCCATCTCATAGGCGTGTTAGCGCTTGCGTTTTTATTATTATTGTGTTAAAATGAAATATAAGTAGATATTTCTCTACTGGATGAATACTCGTGTTATACACATAATCTTGTCGTTCATCATCTATCAACGCACAAGAAAGGTATTTATTCAGTGCAAAAATCATTTCGACCAGGCGCTAAGCGCCGTACTAGTTTTGCGCCGCACAAACGGCGCGGCAACCGCTCGGGCGGTAGCTCTAAAGCAATTCACCACACTAAATTTATCAACAAAGCTGTCGAGCCCGAAGCCGATGCACCTTACGTGCCCACGCATAGCTTCCGCGATTTTGGATTAAACCAAAAAACCGTTGCGACACTCGATTACATCGGTTATACCGAGCCATCACCCATTCAAGATCAAACTATCAAGCCTGCGCTTGAAGGCAGTGATGTGATTGGCCTTGCAAATACCGGTACCGGTAAAACGGCTGCATTCTTGCTGCCAATTATCGAGCGTTTGCAAACCAAGCGCGTACCTATGACAGCAATCATCCTTGCCCCTACCCGCGAACTTGCCCAGCAGATTGATGCCGAATTTCGTCGCTTCGCTGCGGGCCAAAACCTCTACTCTGCACTCGTAGTTGGTGGCGCCAATATGAGCCGTCAAATCCAACAAATTAAGCGTGGCCCGCATATTGTTATCGGTACACCAGGGCGCATTAATGACCTTATCGAGCGCCGCGTACTACGCCTACAAACCACTGGCGTATTTGTGCTCGACGAAGCAGATCGTATGTGCGACATGGGCTTTGTGCGCGATATTAAACGCATTGCAAACGAACTGGCACCAAACCGCCAAACACTTTGCTTTAGCGCCACCATGACGCGTGATGTAAAAACCATCGTTGAAGAATTTATGGTAAGTCCTGTTACGGTTTCCGTTGTTAAAAGCTCAACAAATGATCATATCGAGCAGGATGTTGTTCATGCTCGTGACAAGGCGCATAAAATTGACGTACTTGCAGAACTACTCGCACAACCTGAATTTGAAAAAGTTATCGTGTTTGGCGAAACAAAGTACGGCGTACAGCGCTTAAGCGACCGCCTAACCAAAGACGGCCTGCCATCAGTTGCTATTCATGGTAATAAATCCCAGGGCCAACGCGAACGCGCACTACGCAGCTTTAAAGCTGGCGAAGTAAACATCATGGTTGCTACCGACGTTGCCGCCCGTGGGCTCGACATTCCAAATGTTAGCCACGTGATTAACTTCGACCAACCAAAAGTTTACGAAGACTACGTACACCGCATCGGGCGTACTGGCCGTGCTGGCAAACGTGGCCACGCGCTCACGTTTATCATCAAATAGCTCTAAATAAATGTCTTGATTACTTCAAGCGCGAGCAGTAATAGTGAAAACGTCATTACACCAATGACAATTCTGTTTTGTACTTGTTTTGATAACTTAAAGTGGATGTGCCGACCGACATAGGTAGCCAGTACGATAATTGGGAAGGTTGCCAGCACAGGAAGGGCCATTTGTAGCGTAAGCTCGCCAGTAGTGCCGCGTACAAGACTCGCTAGAAGCATCGTTGTTGAGCCCACAATAGCGCTCGTTCCATGGATCTGTGCAATCGACAATCCTCGTGCATAGAAGTAACCGTTGCGGATATCACTACCGGGCAATCCTGCACCTTGCAGGCTACCCGATAACAGCCCTACGCCAAGAGTATCTTTCTTGTTTTTGCGTGTTGTACTATTGCGAATTTTACGTATGTAGAAATAAAGAAACACCAAAAATACAAGGACCAGCACAAGCTGTTCGGGTATTTTTACGAGTAGTAAAGACCCTGCAAACGCACCGACAATTGAGGCGGGCAAAATCAGTTTCACTTCATGCCATAGTATATGCTCCCGAAACAAGTAGATACGCGGGATATTTGATATAAAGAAAAACACCGTCGCTATGGCAATGGCCTGTTTCACACCGAACATCGCAGTTAAAATAGGCGTTACAATTGCCGAACCAGATATGGGCGCAACGATATTAAGCAGAGAAAAAATCCCAAGTATAGCGGCAAGGATGAGTAGTTGCATTACGACGTATTATACCACTAGGCAACCGGTGCCTTATTAGCATGAGTCGCTTTACACTCTTTAGTGTGGAACAATAAATCAGGGTTTTGCTTACAATCTTCGCAGATCAGCACCAAGTCGTTACACTCGGCAAGAGCGCAGTTTTCGAAATTACTGGTTTTACCTTGGCAGTGCGTACACTCGCCAATCGTTGCCGCATGGTCACTAAAATCAACCGTCATGCGGTTATCAAATACGCGCAAACTTCCTTCCCACAGGCCATCGTCCCCGTACTTTTCGCCGTACTTTACTATCCCGCCGTCCATTTGGTATACGTCTTTAAATCCGCGCTTTTTCATCATGGCAGTAATCACTTCACAGCGGATGCCGCCTGTACAGTAACTAACAATTTTCTTGTCTTTAATGTCATCGTACTTATCGCTTTCAAGCTCGGCAATAAAATCACGGCTGGTGCGGGTATTGGGCACCACGGCGTTTTTAAACTTACCAATTTTTGCTTCGTGCGCATTACGGCCATCAAAGAACACTACGTCGTCACCATATTTCTCAACCAGCTCGTGTACTTGCTCTGGCTTTAAGTGCTCGCCACCACCCACGACACCTTTTTCATCAACATCGAATTCGTCATCGCTGTTTTTAAAGCCCACCAACTCGCGGCGGTGCTTCACACTCATCCGCGGGAAGTCCTCGCGGCTACCATCGCTCCACTTAAATACAATGTCTTTAAACCCAGGCAGCTGCTTGGTCGCTTTTATATACGCCTTTAGGTCATCCATCTCGCCACCAACCGTACCGTTAAGCCCCTGCCGGCTTACTAAAATGCGGCCCTTTAGATTCAAACTATCGCAGAGTGTTTTCTGCCATAGCTTCACCGCTTCTGGGTCGGTAAGCGGGGTGAATTTGTAATACAATAAAATCTTTTGCATATCGAACCTATTATACCGAAATGACCCACCCCTGACCACAGGGAGAAAATCAAAAAACTTATACTTTTTATGGTTTGTACGGAATATTGGGTGTATAATGGTCATCAGGCGCATTTATGCCAGATACCTTAAGGGGGTTGTTGTGAAAAAGAAATTACTTACGTTTATTTTGTCACCAAAGGCAATCTTGAGTGACGCATCATACAAGACGCGTGTACAAAAGATTTCAATCGATAAGGTGCTTTCGTCATAATCGAACTTTCTTTACCAGAAAAAATAAAACCCGAGCTTACGTCTCGGGTTTTAGCTATTGATGTCGTATCGTGGAAGTGGAATAAAAAAGGATTAGCCTACCACCTTAAGACAAAGCAATTTTCTAAACTGCTTAATAAGCGTGAAACGGGCGTGTTAGCCCAGCAAGTGAAGGAACAATTGGGTCCTGCTATCCCCAAAGTTGTTACCGAAGAAGACGGCGCGCTTAAAGTTGATTATGGCTACCTCGCCGCCATCGCGTACGAAGTAGCAAAACACCTCGATACCCAGTACCAGCAACTACGTACCAAGGACAGCCCGTGGCTTGATCTTGATTCATTAATTGAACGGTATGCCCCACCTGAACAACAAGCTGGTGCTGTTGCACTGCTGGCGATTACAAAATTATATGCCCGCGAGATTAAAAACCTCGGTGCTGTGCCGGGTGCTACCAAGCCCCGGTTCATATAAGCACCTTCGTCGTTTTAGCTTACTTTTCTTGCTTTTTAATGCGCATCATCAGTCGCAAATTCGCAATATACTGCATGTGATCCATTTGAAGGTGGCAGCTCATAAAATCCATGTGCTTGGTGATAAAGTCGGCGCCGTCAGGCGATTTTACCGAATACCTAAGCCTTGTATTAAACGCAGGGTTATCAACCATGTCTTGCAGCTCTTGCCGCAAGACCTGCGCAAACTCAGATGCTAGAAACTCGCCTTTTGTGGGCGACGACATCACGTACTACCAGCTGCGACGTGCGTTAGAGCCCGCATCGCGTCGTGGTCGATCTTCGCGTTCTTTTGCGGCGTTTACCACAATTTCGCGCCCATCGACTTCTTTGCCATCAAGTTCTTTAATCGCGGTCTGGGCTTCTTTTAGGTCCTTCATTTCTACAAATGCGAACCCACGCGATCGGTTCGTGACTCGGTCCATAATTACCGCTACGCTTTCGACTTCGCCGTATTCTTTGAATAAATCGGTCAGAGTTTGTTCAGTAGTATCAAACGATAGTTTTCCTACAAATAATTTTGTTGCCATTAGTGTGCTGCCTTTCGTTAACAGTGCTTTTATAAGCTAGAGATAGTTGCGGTTATCACACAAATCAACGAGTTGAACGAGATTATAGAATAAAAGAAAGATTTCTTGCTAGTACCTATTATATCTTATTTCGGGTAAAATTACTATTTATCAATATGGCGTGGCACAAATCGCTGAATAATCTTGCGCTGTTGCCAGTCGCCATCCGGAAACATGTCGACTAAACTAAGCACGCTCACCTGTACCCCATCACCTGGCTTCATCGGGTTGCTACTTTTTTGCTTCGTAATGTGGGGAATGTAGCCTTTACGCGTAAATGCGGGTGTATTACACGTCGCTCCGTGCGCATCGAGTATATCCATTACGGTGCTATGCATTTCTAACAGGTCTTTAGTGGGCTCTAATAGCCACACATCGGTGTCACCCAGTTTTCCTTCACGCATAATCGTTGTGCGAGCAAATGGCTCGGTATCAATATATTGCTGCAACGCCGCCATAAATTCTGGCGTACGCTCCACGGCAAACACATCAACAAGTGTAATATGGAGCGGCCATTCGTACATACTAAATGGTTTTGTTTCATCCACTTCTTCAAAAAATTGTACCAGGCTGTACTTTTGTGAATATGTCATGTTGCTAATCCAATAACGCTACTTAACGAGCTCTAGTTTTTTAACGGATGCATCCAGCTCATTGAACACTCGATCAGAATCTGTAGATTGTTTCTCACCTTCTGATGGCCCAATATTCGCATAGTGACTGAGTTTAATTTTTATAATACTACCGTTGATGACAGCTAGGTAGGATTCAATTCTTGCCCCTGCATCTGCGATTGACCCATGGTAAACTTTTACCTCACCCACCATGAATGAAGGGAGTACGTCACCGACTTTGTATTCGCCAGTTGTTGTCGTGGTGTCGGTGCTTGAATCATAACTACTGGTTGGCGCCACAACCGTAGTGAGCTGCCCGGTTTTCTCGTCGAAGTAAGTGTTTTGAAGCTTATGACCAATGCCAATATATCCGCTGCGTAGTGGCTCTTTTGCAATCACAAGCGTGAATGTATCCTCACTACGAGAACTTGCTTCAAATACTACGTCCGATTTTCCAGCCGCTGTTTGCTTCTCGTAATCTAGTGGGCCCTTATAGACTTCGTAGTTATCGCCGCGTTTAAATTGATTCTCGAATATCTTAGGAACGTCCAGCTTAATTCCCACCTCGGTCGAACAGAATACACTTCCGTTTATTCCGCCACATGGATCACTCGTTTTCCCATCATCGTTCAATCCAAATAATGATGCACCTGGCAGGCTAGCATCTTTGTTGATAAAATTCGCCCAACCAACGTAACCCAACACCCCGGCCAGCACTACCGTGACAGCTATAATCACCGCTACTCGTGCAAAACCATTCTGCATATGATTGTTATTCATACTTCAATTGTAGCAAAGAAGCGCCCTTTCTGGTAACAAAGGTTCGTTCTCAGCTCAACACGTTAAACAATGCCGTAACACTAGTGAAAATACTGCTATAACGTGTCAATGATGCCGCTTAAAAACTATTTAAAAATTGTGATAGACACCGCGAACACACAGGACTATTATATAAGCACAGTTATACGTGCGTAGCTGGGGGGAATAACTAATTATGAGGGGAAAGAAATGAAAAAAGTTTATTTAGCATTTGCGACTTTTGTGCTTACGGTTGCTTCTGTTGTCGGCGCCGCACCACTTGCATCAGCCGGTGGCTCTGGTGACTTCTACTACCAACGCTACAGCTCATACGTATGCGGCATCCGAATCTCTGTATCAAACTACGACAACAGCACTGGTGGCCAAACCTACCACTTTGGATTCCAGGGTTCCACGAGTGGTTGGACTCCGGTTCGCTGGGTGATTGGCGGAAAGTCTTATTACAGTTACGGCTGGGGTGGTTATATTAACTTCTCAAATAAGTCTACCGACCATACGTTTACTGGCTACATCAAAAACAAGTCTGGCCAATGCTACATGACCATTCCTTACACTGCGTGGCGCTAGTATAAAACAGGGCTGGTACACCCACTAAACAGTGCCTGGCAGCGGGAAAGACCGCCCCAAAAAACAGCACGCCTCATCGAGACAGACAAACCTTTGATCTGTCTCTTTGATTTTTCCGGGGAACAGCAACGTATTATCATCGTGCTCAACTAAGAAAAATAATATTGCCTAGCGTGGTACGGCGGGCGTAAAATACAAGTGTAAGGCGTCGTACGCGAATACCCTGTGAGCACAACATAGGCGGCTAGTAAAGGAGGGATTACTGGTTGCACGGGTCAGTCGTAAACGGTCAGTAGATCGTCCTTGCGCTCAAGTTAACGGGGGAGTTTTTATGAAAAAAATTTATTTAGCATTTAGCGCACTCATGCTTATACTAGCTTCTGCTTTTGGCGCTGCTCCAGCAGCGTTCGCCGGCTCGAACAACGGCACTAGCAACTGGTACTGGTGGAGGTCCTGCTCGGCAGGTGGCCAGACCGCAGTGCTATCAAACTATGATACCGCTGGAACCTGGCAGACCTACCACTCCGGCATGTCGACATCTGGCTCCATACTTGGCTATCAGCCGACCGCCATGTACATCAATGGGAGTAAGCGCACATCCTACTTAAGGGATCGATTCGAAACCTTCACCGATCAGAACAAGAAGACAATCAAGTTCGTCTGGTCAAAACCCACAGGTAGTGTTTCTTGCTCAATCTACGGATAATTCGGCCAACTAGCATCTAAGCCGGCGCCAAAAGAAAAACGTGAAGGTTTGGTCATCTTCACGTTTTTCATGGCTCCGGGTGTGGGTATGTTTGCGCCACTCCACAATGAATGGGCACTATATGTTCGTAAACCACTCTGGCAGTGTTAGGATTAACCTGCCGAAGGCTATCTCCCTGGTCATTACTTCTACGTCACTTCGCCCTACTTCACCATAGCCGTCACTTGTTAAGTCGAACACCCGTGAACGCGTATCAACCATAAAGCGACCCGCGTCTTCACCAACGCACTCAAGATCAAGTTCCTCAAATGGTCGGTGATCACCGGGTTGTTTTGCTAGGCGGAGCATAAAGTGGCTCATTGTAATTTCACCTAAGCCCGATCCTTCTATTTGCAGTGTTTGCTCAGGACTATCAAGCGCCTCCCTAAAAAGTGCGTACCTGTTGCCCGCTATAGCTAAATGCTCACTCGGAACATCAAGCAACAACCCTTCATACCGAAAATCTTTCAGCAGAGGATTTGCCGATACGCTAACAGATCTTTTGCCATCAAGGGCGGCAATCATGGCATCGTCAAAACGCGTATCGATCGCAGAAGCAATCATTTCAGGATTTCGGGCAGTCATAACAATAGGCTACGCCTTTACGAACATATTGCAAGCACAAGCAAAAAATGCGGCAACCGCGCCACTGATTCAAACTCACCCTCAGTTATGAAAAATGCCCGACCAAATGGTCGGACAATTTTCATGGCTCCCGCTAGTGGACGCACTTCGCAATATATATTTGGTTAGCGTATAGCTGAATTTATATCTTCAATAATCTGATTTGCATCTATCGCAAGAATTGTTTTCATACCCATTGCCGCAGCAGGGTCTAGGTTTGCTTGCTTATCATCGATAAAGATACAGCGTTCAGCACTTACGCCCATTCGCTCAAGTGCAAGTATATAAATTTCTTTTTGCGGCTTTGCATAGCCAACCTTACATGACGCAATCACATCATCGAAGTACGTATAGTAACCTGCTCGGTCAATCGCATTATAGGTGGGTTCAATGACGTTGGACAAAATCACAGCTTTTATACCCTGTGCTTTTGTTGCCTCAACTAGCTTAAGCACCCGTTCGTTAGCCAAGAGACCATTCCATTTCATAAACTCATCAGACACATCATTTCGGATATTCAAACCATACTTTTGGCGCAGCGAGTCCCAATACTCAGCTTCAGGTATCTGACCGCGCATAAAGCTTGCCATGTACGTTTGGAATATTTCTTTTATTTGCTGCTCGCTTGCACCGATATTTGTTAATAACTGCCCTAGAAATTCATCGCCCGGATCATCAGCAATCACACCACCCCAATCAAAGAACACGACGTCGTAATTATTCATACTTACCCCATGATATATAGTTTCCCCAATTTCTACAAAACAAAAACACCTTCCTTTCGGAAAGTGCTTATGCTTGGTTCCGCTCACAGGTCACGGACTTTTCTTGAGTGGCCTCTTCTTTTTCTCATATTCTACTACGGCGAAGGATCCTAATGCCGCACCGAGCGCTACTGGAATGATGTATAAATAGTTTGATATGATTGCGATTATCTCTATTGCCACCGTAATATAAAGCATAAATGTAACAACTGCCGAACGTATTGATCTGTGTTGAGTGAGCGAAAAAGTAAGTGAAGAGTCAAGTGCTTCTACAATGAAATAAAACAAAAGCAAGCCAGTTGCAAAAATGTAGTTGAAGTTCGCTAGAGCTTCAGTTGGGCTCAATAATTCAATGTCCATATTTTTACTATATCAAAAGTCCAGTACGTCCATGCAAAATGGACTTCTACTCAAATATCTTGTCTTGGCTCACGCTAGTGGACGCACTTCGCAATTTACGCTATGGCGCCTATCTCACCGACAATAAGATCGACAATCTGCTGCTCGCTTAGGTCGGCGCCTATTACCTTCTCGCTCTCAATCCCTAGAACATCCTTCTCGTTCCACCACACTCGCAGCTCTTTTTCTCCGTAGTCACTGGAATTAGATTTCGTGTTGTGTCGTCTGAGCGTTTCTTCGAACGGAATGTCGAAATAGTACGCGAATACATTGTCATCGAATGCGTCTATTAGGCCATCAAGCATCTCTCGGTAGTGTTTATTCGCCAGTATTCCCTCGAGGATAACATCGTAACCGATCTCTTTTGCGTATAGGACATTTTGTGCAATCAGCTTAATTGCCGGATTATTGGGGCCATCCTTAGCCCTAACAAGTTCGCGACGTACTACATCTTGAGGAATAAGCATTGTGCCATACCCCAGCTCTCTTTGCAGTCTTTTGGCCACAGTTGACTTACCCGAACCAGAGTTGCCACGAATGATTAT
Organism: uncultured Candidatus Saccharibacteria bacterium; assembly: GCA_963789695.1. GTDB lineage: Bacteria > Patescibacteriota > Saccharimonadia > Saccharimonadales > Saccharimonadaceae > Saccharimonas. Next base: position 344,115 of record CAWBLS010000002.1, read on the forward strand.
TAGCCTCGACTTCATATACTTATTTTAACAAAACAAAAACACCTTCCTTTCGGAAAGTGCTCATGCTTGGCTCCCCCTGGTGGAAGTTATCGCAAATCAGACTCGCTCCAGCATTAGGCGCTGAGTGGGTAAAAATACGTTATCATCAAAATAATAGATCGACTCTTCGCCAGCTTCGACAAAACGAAATTGCTTATATAAGTTCCTGCTTTTATTATGTGAAAAAATTGTTACTTCGAGGTTGTTACTTGTCTTCTCTATGAGTGTCCCCAGTAACCTGCTACCGATCTTCTGGCCACGATAACTTTTATCAATAAATACCCCGATATCGCCATTACCGTTTTCGAGAGTTTCGTAGAAGCATACACCTACAACTAGACCAGCGACCTCCGCTACAAGTAGTTTGCCTGCATTCTCGGCTTTATTAATTGTTTCCCTAAAATAATTTACATCAGAATCAGAGGGAGGCATTACAGCTAGTCGCTCCTCTAGTACCTCACTTGTCACGCCACCCTGCGGGTATACGTAGTTATCTTGCCACCCAAGTTTTCTTAATTCCTGGGCCCTGTACGCGTCATCATTTGTAGCTGGCCGAATAATTAATCGCTCGTACATGTTATTAGATCCATTTGATTACTATTACCCTGAAATCTCAAAGTAATATCTCGTCTCTACACTTTGATCGGCTCCATCATCAACAAGCCGAGTCGTTTTTCTCACTAATTTATATATGAGTTCTGATCGATTAATTACGATGGTTATTCGTTCGTCGATAGAAAGCGGGATTCCTCCCATCCAATTGTATTCGCCTTTGTAATCGCCGTCTTCGAATGTAGCGATGGTTGTTTTCTTTATCATGGAACTATTGTAGCAAAACAAAAACACCTTCCTTTCGGAAAGTGCTTATGCTTGGCTCCCGCCGATGTACGCACTTCGCAACTGTTCTCATCAAGAAATAATAATATCCCTGACAAGCTCCCATTCGTAGTGGCCATTCGTGGGGCGCTGTTTTATGAGGGGCATGTGTCTAATTTTGAATGTCGCAGGAGTTATATTTGCGCCGTTAAGTGTTTCGTCAATTTCTTCTTCGTTATCCTGCTCTTTCGTATACGCAAGTGAAGTGTGTGCGATGAACTTACCATACGGTGACTTGGTCGCTCGATCTGGACCTACTATTTCTTCAAGAGATTCGGTTACGATGACATATAGTTTTTCGAGTTCTGATTCTGGCTCAATCGTAAAACAAACATTTCCGTGAACTAAAACATGATGCCCAAATTTAAACTCAGGAAGCTGAATGTTCTTAAGTTTTTCTTGAACCAAATCCCAACGGCGAGCATCTCCTCTTCGGTGTAATCTTCAAGTGCACCTACGCGTAAGATCGTCGCATGTAACCATTCAGTGGGAATTGGCTCATACAGTTCAGGGCGCTCCAGCAAGGGTTCGTATGCTTGTGCCATCGCAACAATAGAAGGTTCTTGCTGGTATACGACGTTGAAGTTCCAGTCCACTACACCATCGTAGTGATTGTGTCGCTCGAAATGATCCTGTGCCATACGACTACTATAGCAAAACAAAAACACCTTCCATTTCGGGAAAGTGCTTATGCTTGGCTCAGCTTACAGGTCACGAACCTGGATACCGTTACCCAACCTTCCTTGCGAACAAGCTGGTTCTTATGGCCGGGCAAATAGTTCGATAATAATCCAGCTATTTGCCTGACCATAGTTTTACGGGCAACCAGGCATTTTTATTATAACAAAAAGTCCAGCGTGAATACTTACTGGACTTCTGTTCAAATATCTTGTCTTGGCTCCGGGGGCGGGGTTCGAACCCGCGGCCTAATGGTTAACAGCCATCCGCTCTACCGCTGAGCTACCCCGGAATAGGTGCTTCTCCGTGCAAAAGCACGGAGATACAGATGCTATTTTACCCCATTTTTATAGGGGTGTAAATAGGGTTTAGGCTTCACCAGCCGGTTCTTCGTAGCCTAAAATTACTAATGCTTTTTCTAGCACAGCAATGTCTTCGTCATGCTCGGCCGATTTCTCGCCCTTCAATGCCTCAAGCTTGTCGCGGATCGCCTGCCCTGCTGATTCATCCCCCTTCTTTACGGCAGTTGCTTTGCCCGGCTTCGCCGCCGGCGTGTCGCTTGCACCCACCACCTCAAGGCTCCGCGCAGAATGATCGCGCTTCACCAACCAACCACGGGCAATCAGTCCATCCACGTGTGTGGCCACCGTGCTCACACTTTTATAATCCAGTGCGCGCATCACTTCACGGTAGCTTGGTCCGTAGCCATTGCCTTTTATAAATCCATCGATAAAACTTAGTAACTCACGCTGCTTTTTTGTTGGCCTTGCCTGTTCCACGGCGCGCTCCTTCTGCTAATACTAATCCTGCTAATCCCCACCAAATAATCGCTACGGTATCATCTGCCCACACTGGCAATAGAAGCCCAACTACTGCAAGCCCAGCGCCACTCGCCAGCACTGTAAGCGCCAGCCAGTTATTGCGGCGCAGCCATAGCCGGTACATCACCATGCTAAATATCGCAGTAAACAGCCCAAGCCCTAACCAGCCAGCTTCGTGGGCAATCATCAAATACTGGTTTTCTATAATGGCTGCACTGTCACTCAATAGTGACGCCGACCCGCTACTGCCAATCCCGCCGCCCAGTGGCTGCTGCACCATCAGGGCCACGCCTTGCTGCAACGATGTTAGGTGCCCTTCATTCGAATCAATCGCCGCGCCAGTGGTTGGGTTATCGTGGAGGATCACGTTATGTACGAACGCGGTGTCACGTATAGCGTACCCCAGCAGCGACAGCGCTAACACACTCATCACCAGCACCCGAACCCGCCATCCGCTAACTAGCCATTTAACGTTCAGGCGGTAATGCACCGCCAGCACGATTGCTACCGCAAACAGTGCGCCCAAAAATGCACTGCGTGAATAGCTTACATATAGCGCCACCGAACCGCCCACTAGCAAGAACCCGTGTAAGATTCGTTTACGATTGTCGGTTAGCTTACGGCCTACATGCATGCCATATGCCACTACGCCCGCTAGCACGATTACTGCATACGCACCCAGCGGGTTCGGGCCACGCAGTGTGCTACTATATCGCACAAAATCAGGGTTTTTATCAACAGTCATGTACGGTTCAATTGTATTTTCGCCGTAGCCAAGTGCCCGTAATGAATCGCGCGGCAACACGGTTTGCAACATCGTAAAACCTACCACAATCACCGCACCAATTACCGCTACACGCACGAACACATCGCGCCAATGTGGGTAAAGCCGTATAAAGCCGTACATTAGGCTAAAGTACAGTACATAGCGGAGGTCAATCACCAGTCCGGCTAGTGTCGCTTCAGTACCTGTGCGCGTCCATATAAGCGCCAGCAAGTGCAAGCCCACGTAGGCAAGAATCACCCAAAATAATTTATCGTTCGTAAAATCACCCCAGCGCTTCTTGCGGCTAATGTCTGCAATAAGCAGCACAAATGCCAACAACATTAGTACTTCTTTCCAGGCTTTGATTGGCAGTGCTATATCAGGAAACTGCGTGCCAAAATACACAATTAGCGGCGCGTGCAACACAATCACCCCGAACACAAATAGCAGCAGCCAAGCAAGTACAGATTCCACTACCCCTGGTTTTTTCATATATCACTATTGTAGCTGAGCGCAGCCACCACCGCAACGAAACGGGCAGCTCAGCTGCTTATTTTGCTAGGGTCGCGAATGCCATGGGATGGACCGCTCGCGGGACACCCATAAAGTGCACTAGCAAAAGGAGTGGCTAAGCTGACGTAGCACTCGTCTATGCTATAATTACCTTAGTTATGCCATCGAAAAACACGAAATTCTACAGTCTGATTCTCCTGGTGGCCGACTTTGTAGTGCTGGCGGCGGTCTTTTTTGCAGCCTACTACACCCGCACACAGCTCGACCAGCGCGACCTTCTGCACGCGGTCTATTTCGTCGATTATATCCTAGGGTTTGCCGTTATTGCCCCTGTGTGGCTGCTCATCTTTGCTACACTCGGCATGTATAGCCCAAGTGTTTACAATCGCCGGCTTGTAGAATGGAGCCGCATTGGGCTCGGTTCGTTCATTGGCATTCTACTGGTTATCGGCTGGGAATACGTCACGCATATTTACATCTTCCCGGCGCGCCTGGTTGCGGTATATGTGCTACTCGGTTCATTCCTTAGTGTGCTTTTGGTTCGCGAAATCATTCGCCTTACCCGCACCGAACTATACCGCTACGGCAAAGGTGTTAGCCGTGTGTTAATCGTGGGTAATTCTGCTGCCACGCGCGATATTGCCACGGCGCTTAGCAGCACGCATAAATCGGGTTACCATTTAGTAGCGTTTGCCGGCCCGGCGAACATTATGCCAAAACACTTGGGTATTAAGCATTTTAGTAATGTCGATGAAGCTCTAGGTAATATTGAAAAGCTAAAAATTAGCACCATTATCCAAACAGATCTATACGACAGCGAAGACCGTAATAGCCGCATTTTAGGTGCCGCTTTGCAACACCACACCCAGTACAACTTCATTCCTGGCGAACCAGAATTCTACACCGGTAAAAATACGGTCGACGTATTCCTTGGCTACCCCATGATTACCGTCAGCCAAACCCCGTTGATCGGCTGGGGCGCCGTGGCCAAGCGCATTTTCGACCTTGGGCTTTCACTCTTGCTACTCATTCCCCTCGCGCCTGTTTTACTCCTCATTGCACTGCTACAAAAAATCCTTGCGCCTGGGCCAGTGTTTTATGTATCGGCACGCCTTAGCCGCTTTTCTAAGCCGATTCGGCTATATAAGTTCCGCTCTATGGGTGCGCAGTATGGCAAGAAGGATGCCAGCGAAGAGTTCGAAGCCATGGGCCGCCCCGATTTAGCTGAAGAATACCGAGTAAACCGCAAGGTAGAAAACGATCCACGCATCACCAAGTTCGGCAGGTTCCTACGCGCTTCATCGCTCGACGAACTCCCGCAAATTTTCAACGTCATCCGCGGCGACTTAAGCCTGGTTGGCCCTCGCCCTATCCTGCCACAAGAAGTAAAGTTCGACTCTTCCCGCACCGCCCTACTGCACAGTGTGAAATCCGGCGTAACTGGCCTATGGCAGGTTAGTGGCCGCAGCGAACTCAGCTTTGAAGAGCGTATTGAACTAGAGCTCTACTACGCCCAAAACTGGAGCTTCTGGCTAGACCTGCGCATCTTGTTCAAAACCATCGGCGTCGTCATCCGCAAAACCGGCGCGAAGTAATAAGCCTAATCCTTCCGGAACGTCTTTCCATTTTAGATAAGCATCCATTACTAAAATTGATAGTCGCTAAATTGTACAACAAAGGATCCGAATAGTAGTAGAGCAACGAGCGGTGCGATGCTCATCAAACTAACAATACGCGTTAAGCCTTTCGAACGAGAACTAGACCAGATGCAAATGATAATCGAAATTATTGAGTACACGACAATAAAATAACCCGATTGCTTATCACCAATATAATCAAACAATAGGCTTCCTAAACCTGCATATATTACTAAGCCAAATATTACTGTAGATACAGGACCTACTGACGCTATGTAGTTAACATAGTCAATTTTCTGATTTTTCTTACTCACACCCTACTCCTTCCGGAACGTCTTTCCATTTTTTTTCAGTTACTTATTCAAATGCGGGAATGAATAGGTACTTGCTTGGGATGAATAACCGGCCTGTTCGGCTTCGAGCGGACTACATTTATAGCCAAGTTGTGTTCTATATATGCTAAACGTTGGCGGTATGGAATAGTGACGAACTTCACTAAGCACAGGGTTGCCAGAATGAAGAAGTACTGGTTGATGGCCACACATTACCCAGTATGTGTAGTATTTTATATTTCCACCAAAGGTAAAATCATAAAGTACGATGGGAGTTAGAATTATAATGGCAACGATAGCTTTCTGCTTCAACGACAGATCTCCACGCCTCTGCTCTGCCTTTTACTCATAAACATCCTCTAGATTTTATAATCTTCGATTCTAATAGTAGCACGTATACTAGAAGGTAATCTGAATAGACATATTTATAAACATATACATCAGCGCTAAAATGGCAACGGCAATCGAAATGAAGCTGATAGTGGTAGTTTTTCCTCGATAAATAGCTAGGGCGACATTCACCAGCAGAGTGAAGATGACGACCCCAACATATACATTATCAGCCAATTCCGGAGATATACCGGTCTGCCCATCTTGCGAGCCTATATAGTCGGTTATAGTGAGCCCTGCGGCCACTAAAACTATACTGACTATGTTAATGATCCTCACATAGTCTACCTTTGTACGTTTACTCACACCCCACTCCTTCTGGTACATCTTTCCATTTTAGTAATTGTAGTTGATTGGGTAGAGTGAAAGGTTTGGGTGCTAATACTGCAATTCATAAAGCCTATTATACTTAAGCTTTTCATAAGGCAACATAATCTCCCCTAAACTGTATAATAGTTATATGACTAAACCACGCGTTGCAATCGTCGCCGACTGGCTCACTAATATGGGCGGGGCGGAAGATGTGGTGCTTGCGCTGGCCGAGGCCTTCCCCGGCGCGCCAATTTACACCAGCACCTACAACCCCGAAAAAATGCCGGCGTTTAACCACCTAGATGTTCGCACCACGTATTTACAAAAACTACCCGGCCCGCTGGCGAAGCTGCATAAATTCTTACCGACGCTTCGCGTGCGCGCCTTTCGTAAATTAGACCTTTCGGACTACGACGTGATTATTAGCAGCAGCAGCGCAGAAGCAAAGCAGGTGCGTAAAACCCGCGAAGGCCAGGTACACATCTGCTACTGCCACACTCCCATCCGCTACTACTGGAGCCACTACGATCAGTACAAAAAAGACCCAGGCTTTGGCAAACTAAACTGGCTGGTGCGCCTTGGCATGCCGCTCTTCATCCCAAGCCAACGCAAGCAAGACTACCAGGCCGCACAAGATGTAGATGTGTTTATCGCTAACTCTACCGAAACTCAGGCGCGCATTAAGAAATACTATAAGCGTAACAGTACCGTGATTCACCCAAGTGTGGATACCAACCGCTTCACACCCGCCCGCGAACGCGGCAATCATTATGTAACCAGTGGGCGGCAAATCCCGTATAAGCACCACGACCTAGCCGTGATGGCATGCAGTAAACTTGGCCTACCACTGGTAGTATTTGGCGTCGGGCCAGAGCACGAACGACTAAAGCAAATTGCTGGGCCAACCGTCGATTTTAGGACCGACCGCTTTGGCGATGCAAGCGACGCCGAGCTAGAAAAAGCGCTCAACACCGCAAAAGGCTTCATCTTCCCCGCCGAAGAAGATTTTGGGATTGTGAGTGTGCAAGCGCTGGCGGCCGGTACGCCAGTAATTGGCTATGCAAAAGGTGGCACGCGTGACATTGTGACAAGCGGCGAAACTGGCGTATTGTTTGAAGAGCAAACAGTCGATGCTGTTGTGCGTGCACTGGCAGAAGCCGACAAACTAACGTTCTTCCCGAGCAAACTACAACGCACCGCAAAGCGGTTCGATAAAGGCCTATTCATCACAAAAATCCGCAAAGTCGTAAACGACAACTTAGCGCAAGCTTAATTTTATATACAAAACAGAGTAATTGGGGTATATTTAAGCCAACATGACGAAACAAAAGGCACCGAAATTATTTGTACAAAAACACAGGGTATTGGTGGGCTTTTTTGCCATTCTACTTATCATATTATCCCTAGCTGCTGGACGCTTTATCTACGAACAGTCGGTCGTAAACGAAATGCGAACGATTGCCGACAACTTTGCCATAAATTCAAAGCTTACCAACCAACGTGACTACATAGTACGACCGAACCTCCTGTGTATCGGGGACGAACCCTGCCCAATGTACGATCGATCATGGGCTGTTGTGTCGCCTCTAAATTTAGATGAGTTCAAACAAATGATTCCATCCGCAGATAATAACATAGGGGTCAACGGTGATTGCCGAATTCCAAACAATGCATCCGGAAGTGTTTCACTTTGTAACGCGAGTTATCTAAAAAACGGATATCGTGTCGATTTTATATACGAGGCCTATACAAGCGACCGTACAAAAGACTACGTTTTAATCCGCATAACGAAAGATGATTAGGTATGTCCTTATTATTACTGGGATTGCAGCGGGGATTACTTTTTGCAGCAATGCGCAGGCTAGCGCAACCTCATTAGCGACCACGTCCTGTAAGAATTATGACTTTGTATTCGCAAGAGGCTCAGGAGATACCGGTAAGCTAGACTTAGACCCACCCTCACAGGCATTCAAGTCAACAGTAGAAAAGATACTGGAGGGAAAAGCTAGCTTCAACCTATATCTACTCGGAACCGAGGAATACGACGGCTTTCAATACCCTCACATCGAGATTAGCGGTGGGCTGCGCGGCTATAACAGTGGAGCTGGCGCAGAGCTCACTAATGGGGAGGGCTATAGCTACGGAAAAAGTGTCGATCAAGGTGTTGGAGAACTGACCGCTTACCTAACAAAGCGGATGGCGAACTGTCCCGACTCGAAATACATCATTGGCGGCTATTCCCAGGGCGCACAAGTAGTGGGCGATGCCTTATTTAGGCTCACAACAGAACAACAAGATAAAATTACTTATGTAGCCCTATTCGGTGATCCAAAACTCTATTTACCAGAAGCGGCGAAGTTTACAGTATTCGACCAAATTACCGACGATATTCAACAGTCAAACCCGTATTATAAGCCCGGTTCACCCCTCCCAGATTCTTGTTATGGTTACAACCTATCACCATGGCGGCACACCATTGATGACTGTATGACACAAAAAGGCACGTTATTTACACCGCGTAATCCATTCATGCCCAAGAATATGGATGGGAAAGTACACGAGTGGTGCTTCAATCATGACGGCATATGCGACGGCTCGGAGGTCCCATGGGGTCCGGGCCACACAGAATACAACACGTCACGCGGAGTGGAAAGTGCCGTAAATGAAGCCTTGGATAGGTCTGGTTTTTCTACGCAAGTTGTTGACGAAACACTCGAAACGGCAATTGCCGGCAAGGTTGATGTAATGGTCTTCATGAACTACTACTGCACTATGCCGCTCGCACCAGGTATCGAATTTAACGACCCTACGTATTCTATCCGCCACGCCCAAGACCCTACTAATCCACAGGTTAAATTTATAGGCCAAGCTATGTACGATGGGCCGGCATACGATGAATCAACACTCGCCAACCAGCTGCCAAAAGTTACACCACAATACACCTTCCCCCAACGCGATGACGCATCATTAATTTATCTCGTACTCACAAGAAAACTGTGCGTAAACTGGTGGAATGCCGGAGCGAAATGGATAAACGATAATTGGCACTTTAACATGCCAATTATCACTGCAAATCTAAAGGCTAGTAACACGGGTAAACAACCGGTCATTCGCGTTCTTACCGTCCCCGATGACCAAGACACGCTTTCTACCAACCCAGAACAAACTACCACATTTACAGCCTCGGCTTCATCACCTATCACGACGCTATCTGCGCTGCTAAGTAAGCCTACGTTTTCGATTGCACTCTCGAATCATGATTATCTAGCAAACAAGGGTGATGCGTTACGGTTCACTGTCGGCCAGCATCCTGAAAATATCATTCGCTACGAGTGGGACTTTGACGGTGATGGAGTATATGAAACATCGTCAGTAAATCCGAGCATTTTACACTCATACTCAGAAACATTCGCGGGAACTGTGCGCGTACGTGCGGTAAATAGCGAAAACCAAGTGGGCAAAGATTCGGCAACAGTCACCATCGCTGAAAAATACATAGCACCCGCAAAGCCCGATGCTGTTAAATGGGTTGCGATTACGAAAAATTCGTCATCCAGCGTCGAAGTATCCTGGAAGCCGAAATCGGCAAACCCTGCGCACTGGATTGTTCGAAGCAACGGCTACCCACTAGGCTACCTAGACGGCTCGCAGCATAGCGTCATCATTAATGATGTGGTATTCGACGAACCATACACCGTCAGCATTGCAGCAATATCAAATGAAGACATTGAGGGGCCCGAAACATCTGCTACTATTTCTCCAAATGAAACAAAGAATAATCCGTCGCTCAACCGCACAGGTGATGATGTCGCAAGGCTCGTCACATCATACGATATAGGTACGCCCACGCCACCCGCCACCGCGCCAGTTGACACACCTCCGTCAGACCCATCAACAGATGTACTCGGGACGCAGGATTCACAACCAGCAACCGACACAGAAACACAAAACAATAGCGATGATAGTCAGCTAAACTCAACTGTTTGGATTATCGCGGGCATTCTTTTCGCTAGCATTATAACCAGCGGTATCATCGCCCTGAGCAATTACTATAAAAAAGCTCAGAAATAGAAAACGCCGCCCCATGGTGTAGGGGCGGCATCCTCGGCGTGCTATGAAGTTGTAGGGCTACGAGAGCCAGGTGGCCTGCTCGAACGCAGTCGTCAGCTCACCAGGCTGGCGGTCGCCCGGGAAGACGTACTCGGCGTAAAACGCCGGTCCGTTCGGGTCGGTCACCTGCCAGTTGGCGTAGCTGAACACACCTTCCGGGCAATCGTAGACGATGCGCGAAAGGTAGCTGGCGTATCCACCCACGAGTGGGTAGTCGTTGGCATCGAAGAAGTCCTTCTGGGTACAACGGCCCTCGCTCGTGTCGAGCAAGAAGTCGTCGAGCCGGTTCGGAACATCACCGGTGCTCAAGCGCAGCTGGCCCGGGAACGGGCGCGTGCCCACCATGCCCTGATCGGTGCCGACGGCGTCGACGATACTGTTGACTTGGTCGTCGAACAGCACCTCATAGCCAAACGGCAGCGTCACCTTGACGGCGCCCACTACCACCGAATCGGTGGCGGTGTCCTTGGGGGTTGATCGGCTGAGCCGTATCTGCGCTGGCGGTCGGCGCCGGTGCGGGCGTGTGCCCACTCGGCGTCACGTAGGCGCTCGGGTTGTCGCTCTTGGGCTCGGGCTGGCTGGCATTCCACCAGAAGATCCAACCCATCATCAGGGCGACGAAGGCGAGTGCTGTTACGGCCACCTTTCGCTTGTTGCTCCAGTTGCGCATATGAATGCGCCTCCTAACACTGTCGAGGAACTGACCCCACGCCGGGCGGCGGGGGCTTCTATATATTATTATAGCATTTTAGCGAAAAATAGTCAATCTATTCAACCGTTACGCTCTTGGCAAGGTTGCGTGGCTGATCCACGTCATTACCCTTTTCAACCGCCATGTAGTAGGCAAATAACTGTGCAACTACGTTAAAGACGAGGGGTGTAAGCAGCTTAAGTTTCGTATTAACCCGTAATACCGTTTCGGCTGGTACGCGCTTTTCGGTGTCGGTTATCGCAATCACGTGCGCCCCACGGGCGTTCATTTCAATCAAATTACTTTGGGTTTTTTCATACAACCAATTATCTTCGATGTAGCATACTTCGAAGAATCTATCATCAATCAGTGCAATCGGCCCATGCTTTAACTCACCCGCCGGGTAGCCTTCGGCGTGAATGTAGCTAATTTCCTTCAGCTTCAGCGCACCCTCGAGCGCCACTGGGTACATAGTATCGCGGCCAACGTACAAGCTATGTTCATACTTGGCATATTTCTTAGCAATTTTCTTCATTGGTTTACCATGGGCTTCGAGGACTTTTCCAATCTCACCTGGCAACATATCGAGTTCACGAATATATTCGTTCAGCTCTTTTGTGGAAGCGCCCTTAGCCTGCGCCACCATAATCCCAAACATCGTCATAGCGGCCACCTGGGACGTAAATGCCTTAGTGCTGGCAACGCTAATTTCGGCACCCACGTGCACATACACTCCGCCGTCTACTTCGCGGGCAATCGTACTCCCCACCGCATTCACCACACCAAGGCAGCGCACACCCCGGCGCTTCAGCTCTTGTAAACAGGCGAGTGTGTCAGCGGTTTCACCACTTTGGCTAACAATCAGTGCCACGGTGTGTTCTGGTACATGGAACGATCGATAACGTAGCTCGCTGGCGATTTGAGCGGTCACGGTTACATCGTTAGTAAACTGCTCGATAAAATAACTCGCCATCAGGCCAGCATAGTACGCCGTACCACACCCTACTACCATCACATTTCGCACTTGGCGCAGCTCATCATCGCTCATATTGAGCCCGCCCAGCTTGGCAGTCATTTCTTTTAACTGAATGCGCCCGCTAAGGGTTGAGCGCAGGCTTTCGGGTTGTTCGTAAATTTCTTTTAGAAGGAAATGGTCAAAGCCACCCTTTTGAATAGCTTGTAAATCCATTTCAAGCTTTTCAACCACCGCATCAACTTGCTGGGCATTGATATCGAATAGCTGCACGCCGTCGCGGGTACATAACCCCATTTCACCATCATGTAAATAAATCACCTTATCGGTGTGGCCCACCAATGCCGATGCGTCGCTAGCAATATATGCTTCGCCCTTACCGACGCCAATGATCAGCGGGCTGCCTTTACGTGCCACCACAATTTCATCAGGGTTTTTAACGCTTAACACCGCAATTCCATATGCACCGACCACCATTTGCAAGGCGCCACTGACTGCTTCAAGCAAATTGTCGCTGGTTTGGTACACAAAATCAACAAGCGCCGCCAATACTTCGGTATCGGTTTCGCTCTTAAAGTCGTAATCGCGCTTCACTAACATCGCGCGTAGCTCTTGGTAGTTTTCAATAATACCGTTATGCACCAGGTAAATATCGCCAACTGCGTGCGGATGGGCGTTGCGCTTGCTTGGCTCGCCGTGGGTCGCCCAGCGAGTATGGCCAATCCCAACCGTATCTTTTGTCGCGTGGGTGGCCAGCTTACTATCCAGCTCCACAACCTTACCCTTGGTGCGCAGCAGTGTGGCGCGTTTCGGGTTTAGCGTAACAATCCCCGCGCTATCATAGCCCCTATATTCGAGCCGTTTCAGCCCCGAAACCAGGAAGGGTTGCGCCTGTTTACTGCCGATATATCCTACAATGCCGCACATAGAATGCTCCTATTCTGGCGGCTTTTTTACCCGCCTGCTACATTCTATTTTACGCGCATATTTAACTAAAATATTGATAATTCAGTAAAATGTAAATATTACAACTACTTTACCTTGATCAGCGCTTCAATTGCAACCGCAGTTTCCTTCCAGCCATTTACTTGGATTGTATCAATGCCTGCAGCTTTTACGGGATAATCGTTTCCGCCTTCTTCGAGTGCATCGCCCAGGAACAAAATGTCATCAAATGTAACACCTAGGTGCTCACTTAATTTACGCATGCCGTACGCTTTATCAACACCCGGCATCGTCACATCAATTGACGTTGCACCGCCTGAGCGAACTTCGTAATCTTCAATGATATCAGCTACATAATCACGCAGCTTCTTCTTTTTTGTACCATCTGGGTCCCACGCTTCTTTTATTTCAACACCTTCAGGGCCGAGTTCTGTCACAATATCCTGGCCAAGCGCCGAAAAGGTAATTTGGCTACCGCGGTCTTCGATGGTGTCACCGTAGATCTTTTTTTCACGGTACCCTAAGTGATCAACCCCTTTTTCAAGCGCCGCCGCAATACGCGCTTTATCTTTTTCTGGAATGTCTTCAGAGTACAGTTGGTCCCAATCTGCACTCTTTTCGTCATACACAATATATTTTGTGCCACAGGTTGGCATCAAATGAAGGCTGGTAAGTTGCTCGGAATCGACATGCAAGTTAGAAACAAGTTGTTTTACAAACTGTTCGTATTTTCCACCAGAAATCACGCACACTTTATAGTGCTGCAGTAGCTGGCCAAGCAAGTCTGCCATTCTATCTGTAACCGGCGACTTACTGTCGGCTAACGTGCCATCTAGGTCGAATGCAATAACTTTTTTCATGATTTATTTACCCCCTCCTGCTTGTATCTTCTTCGCGATATCACCAACTTTATGGGCTAAGTCTTTACGTGCAACTAGTATGCCGTCAGGGGTGTTAACTACCACTACGTTATCCAGCCCAATCACCGCCACCGGCTTTTGTTCTTCGTTACGAATATAGGTGTTTTCCACTTCATTTACATGCACACCTTCGCCGTAAACATGATTGCCGATTTCATCTTTAGGGTTAGCTTCGTGCAAATCTTTAAAATTACCGATATCTAACCAGTCAAAGCGCGCCGGCACGACCAATAGGTCTGGCGTTTTTTCCGCCAGCGCTACATCAATGGTTGTATTTTCAAACGCAAGGTAAGCCTGTTTATATTCATCAGAATGCACATCTTCAATCGCATGCAGTGATTCATATTCAGTAAATAGGTCTGGCGCGTGGTGCTGCATGGTACGCAAGAAGGTATCAACCGATCCGATATAATAGCCGGTGTTCCACAGGTAGCGGCCACTTTCGATATACTCTAGGGCAATCTTTGGCTCTGGCTTTTCTTTAAACGACACCACGTTATACACACCACTATCATCTAGTTCTTCACCGCGCTCAATATAGCCAAGTGCAGCTGGATAGGTTGGTTCAACACCCACCGTAACAAGGCGCTTCATGCGGCTCGTCATGTCGGCCGCCAACTGGAATGAATCAGTAAAACCTGCCACATCACGCACATGGTGATCAGCCCAAATAAAAGCAATCGGCTCGTCGGATGGGTGGCGGCGCGAAATGTAATCGAGCGCCAAAATATAACAGCTTGCCGTTCCGCGCAGGCCCGGTTCGGTGATTAGTTGTTCATCCGATAATTCAGGAAACTGCGTTTTAATATCTTCAACCAATCGGCTTTCAGGCACGATATAAATAGAATCGGCTACGGTACTCGCGCGCGCATATGCTTCTTGTAGTGGCGATTGATTATTTACTAATGTCAGGATTTGTTTCGGTTTATGATGTGTTGATAGTGGCCACAACCGCGTACCCGACCCCCCGGCGATAATTACAGTAATCACTTCGGTCCCTCTCGCTGATATGTTGATCTTTATTACTATTATACAGCTTCACATACCAAAATTTAGGCACTGATACAAAAACGCATATGTTCATGTAATAATTACGACAAGATAGCGCGACGAGTGAGCATGATTAGAGTATAATTAGTATTGATATGAGCAATACTTCTACAATTACCGTTCTTGGGGCCGGTTACGTTGGCCTCACGACTGCAGCACTCTTGGCTCAAGCAAACTACAAAGTATATGTGGTTGAGCCGAACGAAAAACGACTTAAAGCCATTAAATCAGGCAGATCTTTCTTCTTCGAAGAAGGGATTGACCCGATTATCAAGGCAGGTGTGGATAGTGGCACCCTCATTCCAACAAGTTCGTACAAGGACGGGGTTGGAGAAAGTGGTGTTGTGTTTAGTTGCGTAGGAACGCCAGACAATCCAGATGGTAGCTCGAACCTCAGTTATGTATTTTCTGCCGCAGAAGAAGCGGCAAAGTATATGCAGCCCGGAACAGTGTATGTACAGAAGAGCACCGTTCCTGTGGGTACTGGCACTAATGTTATTACTAGATTCAATGAGCTAGGTATTAACGCAAGCTACATTTCAAATCCTGAATTTTTACGTGAAGGTACAGCAGTGTATGACACACTCTATTTCGACCGAATCGTTGCAGGTGGTGATGACTCTAAGGCCATAAAGGTGGTCCTAGATGTCTACCGCCAGCTTGAGCAGCACCGCGACGCGATTGCAAAACTTGGCGGCATCAAGCCGGGCCCACGCAAAGGCCAGTACATCGCTACTACCCTTAACAGTGCCGAACTTATTAAGGTAACGGCAAACGCATTTTTGGCACTTAAAATTTCATTTGCAAACTCAATTGCCATCCTTTCAGACAAAGTTAGTCCTTAATGTGGTAGAAGTAATGAAAGCTGTTGGTGCTGATAAACGAATCGGTCCTGCGATTTAAGACGCTGGGCGTGGTTACGGTGGTGGCTGCTTCCCTAAGGACGTGAGTGGATTAATTATGAGTGGTCTAGAGCATGGCGTAAACCTTGAGATTATGCAATCCGCACAAGCACTCAATAGTGCGATGCCCGGTTATGTCATCGAGAAGCTCAGCAAACACTTTGACGGAAATCTTGAAGGAAAGAAGGTAGTCGTGCTCGGGACCGCATTTAAGGCGGGTACCAGTGATGTTCGGAAATCACCCGGCGTAGCACTTGCGAACATACTCCACAAAGCGGGCGCTAGTGTATCAACCTATGATCCACAAGCAAACGACGAGGCTGGTGAAGATTTACACCCCGGAATTACACAGTACGACTCAATCGAATCTGCACTTAACCTTGCGGACGCAATTATTGTTGCAACAGAATAGCACGAGTTCCTCGACTACCCCGCAAAGAAGTTCGCCACTAACATCAGCGGTACTGCATTTGTTGATGCAATAAATCGTTTTAATCGCAAAGATATCGAAGCGGCAGGACTTGAATATATCGGGATTGGTCGCTAGGGTGCTAGAAAATAAACTGTATGAAAGTTTTTGTCCAAATCCCCTGTTATAACGAAGAAGCAACGCTCGCTTCAGTGCTCAAGACTATTCCAAAAACTATTCCAAACGTCGATAGTGTTGAAGTACTTATCGTTGACGATGGATCAACAGATAAAACTGTAGAGATTGCCCGTAAACATGGCGTTAAGCACTTTGTTTTTCACGAACGCAACATGGGACTCGCCCAGGGATTTCGTGATGGCGTCAATTACTCGCTCGAACATGGTGCAGACATCGTGGTCAACACGGACGGCGATAATCAATATCCACAAGCACGGATTTCTGATTTAGTACAGCCAATCATTCGCGGTGAGGCTGAGATAGTAATTGGTGACCGACAAACAGCAAAAATTGCCCACTTCTCACCTTTTAAGAAATTAATGCAGCGCTTTGGAAGCTGGGTTGTTAACCAGGCGGGTGGTACACAGCTGCCCGACGCTGCCAGTGGATTCCGCGCCTACTCTAGGTTATCTCTATATCGCCTTAACGTTGTGACAGAGTTCAGCTACTGTATGGAAACCATCATTCAGGCAGGCCACAAACGATTAAAGATTGAGAGCCTTGCGATTGAAACAAATGAGAAGACCCGAGAATCAAGGCTATTTAAGAATATATGGCAGCACATGTACAAATCAGGTTCAGCGATTATTCGCAGCTATATCATGTTCCGCCCATACATGATCTTTATAACTCTTGGTGTCATCTTTCTTGTACTCGGGGGTATACCGTTCGTCCGTTTTGCAATTTTTGCCCTTCAAGGTGATGGCGACGGTCACCTCCAGTCGCTGGTGTTCGGGAGTTCTATGCTGGTCGGTTCACTGTTGTCATTTGCACTTGTCGTCATTGCCGATTTACTAAGGACAAACCGTATCTTACTTGAGGACCAGCTAGAACGGCTCAAAGAAATTCAATACAAGCGTTAGATAAACATAAGCTTTACTGTATAATATATATTGTGATGTATCGCAATAATATGTTTAAAGTGTTGGTAATCTCCGTGTGCGCCGTGGTGCTGCTGGCTCAACCAAGCTATGCAGCAAATTACGCGTTTCCGGTTATTGGAGATGCTACATATAGTAACGACTATTACGCACCAAGAGCAAACGGTATTCACCAAGCTACCGATATTATTGCCGACAAAATGCAGAAGATTGTTTCACGAACCGATGGAACAATCACGTTTGTGGGCTATCCGCAGCCAAGTTGGGGATATGCAGTTATCGTAAAGGCCGATAATGGCTACGAGTACTGGTACCTACATATAAACAATGACACACCCGGCACCGATGATGGCTCTGCTAACCCAATGTACGTGTATGGGCCCGACATTGTACAGGGTAAGCGCGTGGTAAAAGGCCAATTGCTTGGATTTATCGGTGACTCTGGCAACGCTGAGGAAACCGTGTCGCACTTGCACCTAGAAATCGTCAAGCCGAATGGCGACAGAGTAAACCCCTATGACGGGCTCATTAATAACTCTTATCATATTGATAAACCCACTCTCGACTACCCTATTAGTGAAGATGAAATAATCCCATCAAGTACACGGTTTACGGGTGGGTACACCATTGCACTTGGTGATATTGATAATGACACTGAGGATGAACTGATTACTGGACCAGGCGAAGGCGGCCGACAACTTAAAACGCTCGAGAAAGATGGAACGCTTATTTCTGTCTTTGAGCCGAATGGTCCATCGTTTTATGGTGGGGTTGACGTGGCGAGTGGTGATATTGACGGGGATGGGCAAGATGAAATTATTACCGGGGCTGGTCGTGGTGGCCGCTATGTGAAGGTATTTTAGCAGATGGAACACTACTCCATCGATTCCAGCCGAATGGTCCATCGTTTTATGGTGGGGTTGACGTGGCGAGTGGTGATATTAGCGGGATGGGCAAGATGAAATTATTACCGGGGCTGGTCGTGGTGGCAAGTTAGTTAAAGTATTCGAACCCGATGGAACACTTCTGCAAACAATTAACCCGTACAATTCAACGATAGGCGTGACGGTGGCGGTTGGTAATTTTGACGCCGACTTCGGCGGACGAGATTGCAACAGGTGCGCGTAAAGATGGGGGGCCACGAATCAACATCTACGATAGTAACGGGTCGCTTACTACCACATATTACACCTTCAGGGATGATTTTAAGGGCGGACTTCGGCTTGATGCGGCAGAACTTGACGATACAAGTCAGTATGAAGAGCTCCTAATCCTATCGCAGCAAGACGGGCTACCACACGCAAAAATCACAACCGCAAACGGCGGTGGATTAAAGACATCTGAAGATTTCGCTCAGCCCTGGTGGAGAGGCTACTACGACGTCGCTGCGAGCGATGACGGCTCCACCTATGCATCGATGGGCATTAATCGACGCTCAACTATTCGGCCTATTGTGTTTTACTAGCCTAGCGCTTATTATCACTAATTATCGATTTAATAATATCAACTTGCACGCGAGATTTTTCGAGTACTGTTGGCAGTTGCTTTTTAAGCTTCGACCGTATAGAAGTCTCTTCTTTAATAAGTCGAGAAAACTCAGCCTGTAGACGTGCCGGCGTCAATTTGATCCTGACCGAACGCCCAACCCTCGAGACCGAACATCTCGAGCACTTCACGGTACTTATGACTCCAGCCTATTACAAGTGTTGGCACGCCCATCGCCAGTGACGACACCATCGCGTGAAAACGTGATGCGATGAAGAAGTCGCATTCACCAATCCAGTAGCGCAATTCCTGTGAGGTGAGTTCTTTGTCGAGGAATAGAACGTCGGCTTTGTCGGCAAGCTGTTCGTAAATATTCGCACAAAGCGGAAGGTCGTTGTTATGTGTTTTTTGCGTATTTGACCTCACGCTGTGAGGAACCAACATAACTGCATAACCATTTTTTGTGAGGTAGTCGATAAATGACACTGTATCTTCCACATAGTCCACACCGCGTGCCTCAGCCTTTTTCTGAACCACAACACTTGGCGACACGCCAACAACTCGCTTCGCCTTAAGCTTGTCCGCGTTAAAATGGGACTTTGCTGAGCGAATCTCATCCTTTGTTAGCTGTAGGAGAAACGCATAGTCAGCGCCGGCCGTAACATTACTAAGGTGCAGAGACTCAAGATGTTTGTGCGTGATTGCCCCGCGCGAAATAATCGCTTTCATTTTCGGTAAGTATATTTTTGCGGCTAAGCGGTTAGGTAAGCTAGTAAACGGACCGAGCGCCTGTGCGCACTTCACAACCGGTGTTTTTACGTTAAGAGCTGGTAGTATACTGGCGATATTATAGATAAGGAATTTCTCTCTGCCGTCAACAAATGTAATACCGCCCTGATCTAATAGAACGTCAGCGCTTACAAGCGCCTTGATGGCCGGGGATTTTCTAGTGATGAACCCACGTAAAAACGGAACAATCCTATATAGTAATGCGAGCGAATTGATTACAATTCCAAGCTGTAGTGGCGAAGCATCAATAACTGTAAGATTTTTATAATGATTTTGTGCCTCATCAGAACGAGGGTACATACTTAATAATGTAAAATCTGTGTTGCTATCACCAAGAGTTTGAACCGCACTTTCAAGCATCGCTGCAGCTCCCTTGTTACCAGATAGTGCCGATCCAATTATTACAATGTGCTTTCTCATACAGACTGTGTAATCCTTCCTTTATTCAATATAAGATATATTCCCGCCACGCCAAGGTCTGAAATTGTTGCATAGACGCGGGTAATCAACGCAATAACGATCGCTTGTTCAACTGGTATATATACCGATAAAAACGCGACGATAACCGCCTCCCTGACACCTAAGCCACCGGGAACAAAAACCGCTAACAACCCGACGATGCTTGCAAGAATGTATGTTGCAGCAAGACCAATATACATCGAGCTATCGACTGGAACTAACGACCCGACGATAAATACAAACCCGATACCGTTTAGTAGGCGAGGTATGAGATATCCAGCTTGGTATAAGGCAAGTGTCTTGGTGGTAAGAAAATCAGCATGGGAGAATGGCTTACGTTTCGTAAGCTTCATTAGGAAGTTAAGCGAAGTTCTAAAAATCTTCTTTGATAAAATTAGAGTCATAGGAATCACTAAAAGTACTGGTATAAAAAGTCCAACGTTGCTCGAAAACCGCTCTTCGAATAAGAGAAGTACCGGTGTTGCAAGAGCAAGACCAGCGATGACCATAAGAACATTTTCATAAAATAAAAGAGGTTGAAACGGTCTTCTTACTAATGCCCTTACTCGATCCCCATGCAATTTTATTTAAGTAAGAGCTTACTTGACCAGGAATATACTTAAGCAGCCACGATGCACAGTGAATACGAACTGCGTCCTTCCAGTCAATCCTCGCCCCAGATAGTCGAGAGTAATATTCTACCCCAGAGTATACCCGAAGCAACAACTGCTAGCGTAAATATTACCACTCCAAAAAGCGATCCTGTAGTAAACGAGAAATTAAAATCGTCAAGCTTTGCCCAATTATCCGCAAGGGTGCGATAAAAGAAAAGACCTATCAGGGCAACAATTGCCCATGGTAGTATATTGCCGGCGATGCGCCTCATGTCGAGCATTATTTCATCTCTATTTGATTATATGATCGCAGAACATCCAGCGATTTCTTCTGAGAAAACGGGATGCCGCCGCTCTCATCTGCATAGCCCACGGCTATCATCATAACAACACGATCGCTCGTCGCTAAATTCAGTGTCTTTTGCATTTTCATTTCAAGTGGCTCGAAGTCTGGCCAATTGATTACACTACTTGATAATCCAAGGGTTTCTAGACCATACATGAATGACATTGCGGCTAGTGAGGCATCTATATAGATGGCGTGTCGGTCGCGTGGGCTAAAGTAGCTGTCCAGCTTACCCACAACAACAATAATCGTTGGAATCTGGTGTGCATAGCCCGCTGCACCGAATGGTATTCCAGCAACCTTCTTAACAAGTTCAGGTTCGTCAAAAATCCGATACTCATAAGGTAGCCTGTTGCATGCCGTTGGTGCTTGCCTACCAATTAATATGGCTTTATCAATTAACTCGCGTGGTACCTTTTTTTGCTTAAACCATCGAATTGACCGACGCTGCATCGCGAGATCCATCATATCCTCGTACGTAACACTACTCTTCACCCGTTCTTTGCGCAAAAACGGCGCCTTTTCTTTTTGGGCTTTCGGGTCATAAATGCTACGCGTTGATTCAAATCTATCACGAGCGTCATCAACATAAGAATCACCCGTTGTTACGATGCTGAAGTATCGGGCAAGCACATCGTGAGCCCACTGCATTTCAGTCTCATCAAGGCTCTGAGGGTCATTAACTGCCTGCTTCGCTGCAGCCTCATAAAATTCTATTGTCTCTCCAATATAATCGCGCGCAAAAACATCCTTACGTGGCTGCATAATAATGCCTTTTTCAAGCCGATGTATATTACGCCGCAGCTCCACATGAGTATTACGTTGCTTCTCAAGATTACGATAGTAATTTCGCCGACCTTTCAGCACGGCGTACTGCTCTCTGTTGAAAGTTAAGAAAGCAGGAAAAGAATAGAGTGTCGCAAGAACCCGTGAAGACGCTGCAACGTTCAAGGTTAAACGATTCACGCCAATATACACCTTGCGAACCGCAGGAATAGATAGTAACTGTTTTACAATTCTTTTTAGAGATTTAAGCATATGGGATACCCTTATTGTACACCGTTTACCTTATCGTGTCGACAGCTGAACTATGGTGCCAATAGTCCTTGTATTGGCTTTAGCGAACCATCTGGTTGTATTTCGGCGAAGTAGACATCAACCTTATAATCAATCATTTTTAACGGTGGCCTCACGTTTGTCGGCTCAATATTCTGGTACGAAATTGTCGCAACATACCTCAAGTTATCAATTCCTCCAACCAGGTCGTCGGCGTTATAGTCGTAAATGCCAATGATTGGTCGCTCGCCTTGTGATTTTGCTGCGTTGTAAAAGTTACGCAATGCAGACTTGGTTGGCTTAAACTGATTTTCCTGAGATTTGTAGTAATAGCCAATTGCCGGAAGCTGGCAATATTCACGTGTTGCCATAATCGATTCCTTTGCCGCAATTCCAAGGTATAAGATATTACTATCTCTTGGTAGCTTCACGCAAATTTCATCAATCGCCTGTTTTTGGCTATACGACGTAGTAAAGATAAATGGCGTTGCAGCAACCGCTGCGGCAGGCAAGCTCAGGGTAGCGAGCACTGATACAAACACTGTCATATTAACCTTACTAAGCCATCGATTCAGCTTTGGCTTTGACTCGTAAATCACCTGCAGCACATACACCCCAAATATCACAAATCCAGGTAGAATAACTGGCAACATACGGCGGGATGCCCACACTTGATCAGGATAGATACTTGGGTAGTTTAAATAAAGCAAGGCGGCACTAAGAAATAGGGCTAGCAGCAACGCGATAGGAACATTAAGTGTCCGCTCTTCGAGTAATCGCTTCAGTGCTAGTGCAACACCAATCAGGCCAAGTACTGCTAATACTGGGCCGATATACCAACCAACCCAATACAGGGTATACTCTGCATACGACCTTGAACCATTATGCAGATAGGCTACCATCCATAATGGACGCGTGAGTAAAGCAACCCAGAACGCGAGTAGCGCCCAGAAAGCCCACTTCCCGCGCCAGCCTTTCGTTACACTATCAAGATTCTTTATAAGTCTGGTCTTCCATGACACATAGACAGCCACAGCCCCAAGTAAGATTACCGCAGACATTAAAGCCAATTCGGGACCAATATTTCGCCATTGCGACTCAAAGTAACCACTAGAGAGAAGGGCTACATCGAGAAATCCAACTGCGCCCGTTAATACTAGTCCAGCAATAAGCGCTATCGTACCGCGGACCGCAGAGACGCGCTCTTTGGGTATTCGAGTTACTAGATAAAGTATCGCGAATGCCATGATTGCGGCGATTGAAATATATGCATCAATTCTTGCCATTGCGCTGGCACCAAACACAGCACCGGCCATAAACCAAAGCGCCCTATCCTTCTGTTGGATGGCCATTAATAGAAGTGACGCGCCACCAAATATGAACATCATCGATAACGGTTCGGTATACGTATCGCGAGAGAAATACATCATTGGCAACGTCAGACCTATCGCCAGGCTCGCAATCAGCGCCCACCGGGACTTTACAACCATTCGAGCCATACCAAACAATGCTAGAAGTGCTATACCCCCCAATAATATATTCGTATTAAATATCAGCTTGTCAGTACCGAGTACCCGTGCTGGTAACGCCAATAGCGCAGGAAGGAGGTGTGCACCCTGAGCATTCAGCTCTTGATTATTAATGCGACTCGTTGCAAAACCTGCACTGTCACTCATCATACCCGGATCAATACTACGCGCAGGTAATTTGGCGATGTTTATGTCATTATTGTCAACAAGCCATTTGGCAGCGATTGTGTATGTTGCTGGATCCCTGTTAGTAAAAACATGCTTTGCATTATAAAGCGAATTAAAACCTACCCAGCAGGCGACAAAAACTAGTAATAATACTACAGTGAGTCTTCGTTCATATAAAGAGCTAGTATGTGTCTGCGTTTGGTATCGTTTCACAGTATAGAAACACGCAACAGCCGCTATTAACGTGCCTAGGGTTAGTACAATATATTCGTTGAAGTAGCCCCCGAGTAAAAGAATAACTGCTACTAAGCTGTACGCGGTCACAGCAACCGGAATAGCAACCGGCGCAGACTCAAGCAATAGCCACGCGAGATTCTTTGCGGTATTTTCGTATTTTTTCCCCATAAATATATGTATATTGTACCACAATATTTCATTGACATATCCATTATTATGAAATAAAATATACACATAAGCATAAACTGTTATGAAAATAAAAAAAAGTCATACAAAAAAGCGAATTATTGCCACTCTGCTCGTCAGCGCCATTTTAGTAGTGGGGGGTGTGTTGGTGTATTATCAGCTAAAATCTGATGAGGAAACCAGTTCGCAGGCTTCATCTGAACAGAAATCATCAGGATCAACTGATCTTAACCCTCCATCGGACGAAGTAGAGGCCGCAGCAGCCGAAACCAAAAAGGCTTCCATAGAAGCCAACCAAAACACCGGTACAAATACTAACGGTAAGGTTGATATGATTGTCACTCGGGCAAATGTCTCGGGTAATAATCTAGACCTTAGCGTGCTTATTCAGTCAGTTGTCAGCTCAGGAACATGCACCCTAAGACTAACAAGCGGTGATCAGACAATCGTGAAGACTGCCGGTGTGCAAGCACTATCGAGTTCATCAACTTGTGCTGGTTTTAAGGTTAATGGTTTATCATCGGGTAGTTGGAAAGCCACCGTCACCTACGCTGGAGACCAGCTTTCTGGTTCAGTATCAACAGCGATAGAGGTAGAAGGGTAATGACGACTCGTTTAGGAATTCAAGCACCGTATCATACGAAGCTAGGTGTAGCTGCGGCTATCATTAGTTCTGTCATGATTGTGCTTGCAAATGTACTCAGCGTAAGCGCCGTCACTACAACAGAAGGATTTAAGGCTGGCTATATTATTAGTGATGGAATATTTACTGATAAAAACTCGATGAGTGAATCGCAGATTCAATCATTCCTAAACAGTAAAGTCCCCTCGTGTGATACGAATGGTCAACAGTTGTCGGAATATGGTGGACCAGACTTAAATGGTGATGGAAAAGTTCAACGTTGGGAGTGGGCTAAGGCTAATTATAATCAAACAACCTTCACTTGTCTGAAAAATTATTCACAGGGCGGCAAGAGTGCTGCACGGATTATTTACGAGAAGGCCCAGTACTATGGGATTAGTCCTAAAGTATTGATCGTCTTGCTGCAAAAAGAGCAGTCGCTCGTGACAGATACATGGCCGCTCAATTTACAGTATCGATCCGCAACGGGATATGGTTGCCCGGATACAGCTGCCTGTGATTCTACTTACTATGGTTTTACGAATCAGGTCAAATGGGCTGCAACTATGTTCCGCTCGATTATGGATGATTCTCCTACGTGGTATACCCCCTATAATCTCGGTAATAACTACATTCAATACAGTCCAGACTCTGGCTGTGGTGGGTCAACTGTTAATATACAAAATCGAGCCACGCAAGGTTTATACAACTACACACCCTACCAGCCAAATGCCGCGTCCCTAGCAGCAAATTGGGGTGACGCACCCGGAGGCTGCGATTCTCATGGTAATAGGAACTTCTACCTTTATTTCAAGGCTTGGTTTGGGAGTACATATCAAGACTACGATGCCTCGATTGTATCAACTGCCGCCTACTCAAATGCCGCCATGAACAATGTGCACTCGATATCGACAACCTATCACTATACCCAAACCAAACTATCTATATTCGCGTCACAGCACGCAATAATGGTTCGGAAAACTTTAATTCATATACCCAACTAGCAACCGTGGATCCAAGGAATCATAAAGACAGTCCTTTCTATACGACGAGTTGGTTATCAAAAAACCGAGTAGCAAAACTTAAACAAACGTCGGTCTCGCCTACCAACACAGGAACCTTTGAGTTTGCGGTAAAAATGCCAAACGATTTAGGCACATTTAACGACACGTTCGGATTAGTTCAAACAGGAGCGGGCGGTAACTGGATGGACGGTGAAACAGTTCCTATTTCAGTAGACTTGGTACCGGAAAAAAGTTACGATGCAAAAATTATTTCTACCAAACTGTATAGTGATGCTGCGCGGACAAAGCTTATTTCAAATAATGTGCAGCCAGGTGCGAATATATACGCAAAAGTTACCGCTAAGAACCTTGGTAGCTCCGCCTGGAATGGTAACGTTGAACTACAGACGACAAATGGAGGCGCATTCCAGGATCCTTCATGGATTAGTGCAACTTCAGCTGGAGTGCTCAGCTCGACACCAATCAACTCAGGCCAAACCGGCACATTCAACGTTACTCTTCTCGCCCCCGAAACGGAAGATACTTACACTGCGGATTTCTATCCAGAAGTTATGGGCCCCCGTCGTGATGGCAGATGACTGGATGAAAAAAAATATCCATCTGTCCGTGTTTTGTGAATACCACTGATCGAAAGATGATGGATTAAAAATGGAAAAAAGAAGGGCTAACCTTCTTATGTCTTCAAATGATGTTTTTGCCATATAGGTTTCTTACCAGGGTGATGGGAATTTTGTTCAAGATAAATTTGGCATTCCGGGCTGGTCTCCACACACAAAGGTTTGCACAAATGCCATTGGATTTTGCTTCAAAGCCAAACTTAAACCTTGTAACTTTATCGTGATGGAAAACCCGTTGTGCTATGAAGTTCAAATGGGACAAATGCGAATCGACTTGTTTTACAGGGTGACGGTAACCTTGTACTTTATCGTGACGGAAAACCCGTTTGGGTATTACCTACTAATGGAATCTGATACCGTTTAGTACGCGCCTGATTATTTCTTGAAGTAACCAATTGGCTTGCCCGTAAGTGCTGCTACCGTTATCTCTGCACTTGCTCGCCAGTTAAGTGTTTTAATACGCTGCTTCATCTTCAAGTCTAGTTCGGCTTTACGCTTACCAGACATCTGGAAGGCTTCTGTGATTTTATCTCGTATGTCATTTGTATCGAATGGATCTGCATAGATACAAGCATCGCCTGCGGCCTCCTGGACAGCCTCTGCACTACTAGCAACCACCAGTGTCCCACATGCATATGCCTCAAGTGGTGACATACCGAAGCCTTCATATATCGGAACGAATATATACAGTTTTGCTCCACTTAAAAGCGCAGTTCTATCTATATCATCGACATATTCCGACGGGCGTATAATCTGATAGCCATCTTCTTTCGCTTTCTGAATCTTTACCTTTATGGCATCATTCATCCCAACCACCAGCCCCAACTGTTACAAGTGGGTAGTTGTCTGTAATATTCTTTGGAAGTGAGGTATACGCATCGATCAGTCTTTCATAGTTCTTTCTTGGTTCTAAGTTACCGATTGACAGTAAGTAGCCTTTTGAAAAAATATTATACTTTGCTTTTACTCGTTTAATCTCCGCTTCATTCGATGGCTGAAGTAGCTCTTTATCTATTGAAGGGCTTGCTACGAAAATTTTTTCTTCAGGAACATTATGGAACTTCGCAATTTCTCGCTTACTAAATCGAGACACTGCAATAATTGCCGCGGCCTTCTTTACGACCCCTGGCATGATCCGATTGAGATACGTTCTATTCGTCTCCTCCGGAACACACTCGGGTACAGCAGCATAGGTAATATCGTGTACAACTACAGCCGAGCGACTAAACCAAAGTGGCCATTTTTCAAAGTTTGGAAAGTAGTAGTTACCTGGGCCAAGTATTAAGTCTAGTGGGACTGGCCATTTATGCCAGATAAAACCTTTAATAATCCTATGTGGTACGGGATTCGTAATGACGCGTTTATAATGTTTTAAGTTAAACTTCTTGAGTCTATGTTTGGAATTGCGCGTCACAATCAGTGTATACGTTAGTTTACCTTCAGCCGCCATTTCATCAAACATCTCAACAATACCCAGCGTGTAATGACCGACACCACTAAATTTAGGGTCTACCAGCGCCGTAGCGTCAACTTTAATATGGGGTACTTTTTTCATAGAATTTACCATAAATCCTTTCCTGTGTATTTTTCCTGAAGTAATTTGACGAAAAACCGAATCGGGTGCTTTCGTGCATAGGCAATAATCTGTTCATCTGTATCGTATTTATGCTTTATCTCATCTTTCTTCGCTATCAGCTCGTTTATGTGGCTCTTTAAAGGCCAGTCTACGACAAGCGGCCCCTCTGTGATTAACTCTGGGTATTTCGAGAAATCAATTTTTCTATAATACTCACGCGAAGCAAAGTAGTCATTAAGTCCATCGTGAAAGACTTTTACATACTCTGCGTCTTCAAGTTGCTTCGTCCAGTCGGTACTTTTATGATTTGCTTCGATAACCACAATATTTGGCCGGTATTTTTTCCAGTCATTACCCTTAATAACCTCACCTTCAAAGCCTTCTACGTCAATTTTGAGAAAATCCACCAATGTTCCAGCCTTAAGATGTTCGTTTAGGATGTCGCGTAGTGTCTTTACATCTGTTTTTCGATCCTCTATCCCAATTTACCGAGATCTTTGCTTTCATTCTTTTATCAGAAAGTGTCGTAAGTCCATGGTGGCTGCCGGTATATAGACGCATAGTTCGCGTTTCATTTTTCGAACCAACCGCAAGACAAAGATTGATATCTCGTGTACGTTGCTCGCTTAGCTGCTTAACTAGCACCGGATTTGGGTAAATATTAATCCCCTTCCAACCCTTGTCATAAAAGAGTTTTGTGACCGAGTCGTCAATGGGTGAGTTAGCCCCAATATCTACATAAAAACCCTTTGCTTTGCCACCAAGCAAAAACCAAAGATTAATGTCTTCCCTGTTTTTGCGTATGAAATTAGTTCATTTTTCGGCATTTACTTCACTTTCATCTTTACTTCAAAATTTGGCGTCACAATATAGGGAGTAGTATCTGACTTATTTACCCAAAACTAACGTGCTCCATTCCACCAATCACAAACCGTGGCTCCGTCACTATAAGTGATGGCTGGATCAAGGTAGTAAATGCCATCACTAAAGATGTTCGGACACGTCCATTCAATCAACTTTGACTCGCCTTTTTTAAAACTAGTACTTTTCATTCCCTTGAGCATTGTATTTGTACCGATGATATCAATGCCTGCCGCTGAGCGCACCCTTATCCCAAACACGAGACCACTCACATCCTTTTCAGCAGTCACCGTTAATGAAAATGTTACCTCATCTTCCTTTAGGGCGACATCAACATGCTGATACTTAGCAGCACCATCACCCCAGCGATCACTATCGGCTGCTTCAGAGAGCACCGCTGTTTCGTTAAATAACTTCAGGTACTCTTCTGTTACATGATCTGAGCTACCCTCTACCTTAACTACTCCATCTTCGAGAAGTACAGCACGATCACAAAAGTCGTTCACCGCGTTCATATCATGACTTACGAATACAACAGTTTTCTTCTTACCCTTCAAGCTACGAAAATACTCATAGCATTTGCGCTGGAACGCCGCATCGCCCACAGCAAGCACTTCATCAACAAGGAGAACATCCGCCTCAGCCCGCGTAGCTACCGAAAACGCTAGTCGCACCTGCATACCACTCGAATAATTCTTGAGTTTCTGATCCATAAACTCCTCAAGCTCGGCAAAGGCAACGATGTCATCATAGCGACTATCGACTTCTTTTTTTGAAAATCCAAGCAAAGCACCGTTTAGGTAAACATTCTCTCGCCCCGTCAACTCGGGATTAAACCCGACACCGAGCTCAATAAATGGAACAAGCTTTCCGTGAATATCCACCAAACCATCGCTAGGTTGGTATATCTCGGCAAGCACTTTTAATAGCGTGCTCTTGCCGCTCCCGTTACGGCCTAAAATACCAAAGAATTCACCTTGCTTTATCTCAAACGAGACCCCTCGCAGTGCTTTTTGACGAGTATAGCCTTTGTCGCTTTTTTTGAATATTAACAATACTCGATTTTATGGAGCTATTTTTTTCGTGAGGAAGCTTAAACTCTTTCTTCACCCCTTCTACAGAAATTGCTAGTGATTGCTTATCACTCATTACACATCCTCCGCAAAATGAGGAGAGCTTCTTCGGTAAACAATAGCCCCCGCAAGTGCGACCATAACTGTTATCACTATCGGTACCGCCACAATAAGCGGGTTATCAGATAAACTACCTAGTGTTTGCGTATCTAATGACACAAGATTATGTCTAGTATCTTGAATTATCTGCGCAACCGGGTTTAATAGTACAATTTTTGCGAGTTGATCGCTGCGATTAATAAGCTCTGATATAGGATAGATAACGACCGATGCATAAAAGAGTCCTTGCATGACGATTTCCCAAATGTATTTAATATCGCGCACTTTAACATACCAAGACCCAAGTAGGAATGCGATACCAAGCCCTAGCACAAATAACTGCAATATATACAGCGGCGCTATCAACGCCTCCCATTGTAGTGGAACTTTATTAAATACCATAAATACACCAATCACGACCAGATTTATAAGCAAATTAATCAGTGCTGAAATCGAGCTGGAGAAAATAATCACATACTTCGGAAAGTTTATTTTACGTATTACCTCACTCCTATCAACTACTGCCGATATACCATTACTGGTAGTCTCAGCAAAAAAGTTCCACAGAACAATTCCAAGCAAAAGTTGTACCGGCCAGTGAGGTACGCCACTCCCAATCCGTAAAAAGTAAACAAACACAAAAAACAAAATAATAAACAGGAAAAGTGGACGCATTAACGACCATAAATAACCCAGAACAGACCCTTGGTACCGAAGTTTAAATTCAGTCAAGACTAATTCCCTCGTTAAGATAAGGGAGTATCTGTACTTCTGTTTATATCTGCTCCACATATTACTGTGTCTATTATAGCGTAAAGGTAGTGTTATTTCCGAGAATAGTCATCACTTAATCTTTCAATGTCAGCCTCATCGGAAGGTTGGTCGGGTTGGTATGTTGCCAAATTTCTGCGACAAGTGTTGCGCCTTCACCGCCAACTAAACGATGGCATTCACCAGCAGTGAACTGTACTTCGGCTCCCGCGGGCGCCTGGATCGGTTCACCTTGATCTGTAGGATTATCGCTACGGTGATACGCTCCATCGGTAAGAAATACCCACCGCTCGGCGCGGCGATCATGGCGCTGCCAACTAAGCCGCTGGCCGGGCTTTACAAACAATAGCTTCGGACTAAGCTCGAGCTCAGAATTACCAAGATGCGCCTCAGAGATATCTAACCCGGGGAAAAACTCTTCGACAAACCGATCGCCATCCTGGGTGTCAAAGCGAATAAAACCACCCCACGGTCTTGTATCATCAATATCAACAACGCGGTACTCGGCTTTGTTCGCTAGCTCGACAAGCGCAGGAATTGCCGCTTCAGCCTCTTCAACTCCTGCGACCACCTCTCTGATATTGTCTGTCGTCATCTGTGTTCTATCACGTTTCATATCATGCAACCCCTCTATTGTTACCCCTAAATATGCAGCAAGACCTAGCCGGTAGCTGTGTAGTTCAGCGCTGTACGCTTCAACCGCCTCACCACCATGTAATCCAGTTGCTCGACAAAAATCATTAAACGAACCCGGGCTCTGTAACGCTACTTCCTTAACAGCCATTTCTACTCCATTCTCCACCCAGTACTACTGTATTTATTGTACTATACGCTATACTGGATACACATGAAATTACTCGAGTATGAAGCGAAACGACTCTTTACAGCCGCTGGGATCCCAACACCACGCGGCTCGTTGTTTCGGGCGGGCGATGCAACCGATTCGCTACCGATTCCGTGCGTAGTGAAAAGCCAGGTTCCTACTGGTGGGCGCGGTAAGGCGGGTGGTGTGAAGGTGGTTACCGAGCAACCCGACCTTGCCCCCACACTTAATGATATTCTGCATAAAAGTATTAAAGGATTTACCCCTAAAACACTCCTGATTGAAGAGCTGGTTAACATTCATAAAGAGTTTTACCTTTCACTTCTTATTAACCGCGCCACGGCAACGATTGAAGTGTTAGCCCACCGTGATGGCGGAGTGGAAATCGAATCACACGAAGCAAGCGAGTTTTTCCGCTCACCCCTTTCGGCAGAATCGATTGAAGGCGTTGGCGACGCACTAGCTGACTACTATGAATTACCGGAAAAAGCATTTGTGCTACAGGATTTACTCGAGCACTGCCTTGCTTGCCTGACAGATAACGACGCTACACTCCTTGAAATTAACCCCCTCGTACTAACAGACGCGGGCGAAATAATCGCCGCTGACGGCAAAGTAACCTTAGATGATGCAGCGGCGTTTCGCCACCCCGACTGGCAATTCGAAGATGCACCGGCTGATGTTAACTTCGTTACGCTCGATACCGACGGCACTGTTGCCACGATTGCTAATGGTGCTGGCCTCGCAATGGCAACGGTTGATGCCGTGGCAGCAAGCGGACTCACCCCTGCAAACTTTTTAGATATTGGCGGCAGTGCCACTACGGAAAATATTGTGAAAGCGTTTGAAAAAATTATGAAGTTCCCGCATGTATCGGCGATTGTAATCAATATTTTTGGCGGAATTGTACGCTGCGACACCGTGGCTGAAGCGGTGATTGAAGCACGCGGAAAACTTACCAACCTACCGGAACTGTATATCCGCCTAAGCGGTACTAATAGCGAAGAAGCGGCAGCCTTACTGGCCGATCACAACATTACACTCTATAGCACGCTCGAAGACTGCTTAAGTGGGGTAGCACAATGAGCGAATCTATCTTTAGGGGTAAAAATGTAATTGTTCAGGGTATGACCGGTAAGCACGGCCAGTTCCATACGAAAAATATGGTCAGCTATGGCACAAATGTAGTGGCAGGCGTTTCGATGACGAAAGCCGGCACTGAATTTGAAGGAATACCTGTATATGGTTCGATTGCAGATATTCAAGCAACTATAGCTGTTGATGTGAGTGTGATTTTTGTACCGGCTGCACACGCTAAAGCAGCCGTACTCGAAGCAATCGATGCGAGCGTGCCGTTAATCGTTTGTATTACCGAAGGTATTCCGGTTCATGATATGTTGCAAATTAAACAACGACTACGTGATTCTGAATCTACTATGATTGGGCCAAACTGCCCTGGTGTATTACTGCCAGGTGTACATAGCCTTGGCATCATCCCTGCCCGGCTTTCTACCACTGGTACCACTGCTATCGTGAGCCGCAGCGGCACCCTTACTTACGAAGCAATGGACCTATTAACCCATCACGGATTCGGCCAAAAATACGTGATTGGTATTGGCGGCGACATGATGCGTGGTACGAACTTTACTGATTGCCTAGAGTTATTTGAAAACGACCCGGAAGTAGAGCGAATCGTTATGATTGGTGAAATTGGTGGCCAAGACGAAATTGAGGCAGCTGAATATATTGCCGAGCATATAACAAAACCAGTCTATGCCTACATTGCCGGGCACCAAGCGCCCGAAGGTGTGCAAATGGGCCATGCCGGCGCTATTCTGGGTAGCCAGAACGAATCTGCTAGTGCGAAGACCGAGGTATTAGCCGTGCGTGGTGCGATAACTGCCGACAGTCTAACCACGCTCATTTCCCTTGTAAAATGATATAATTAACGTAATGAAAACCATTTCAATTCTCATCCCTGCATACAACGAGGAAGAGGTGCTCGATATGTTAATGAAGCGCCTACGTACCCTTGCTGATAATCAGCCACATTACCAGTTTGAATTTATGTTTATTAACGATGGAAGCCGCGACGGAACGCTCGAAATGATTCAGCACTATGCGAAAACCGATGAGCGCGTAGCCTATGTGAATTTATCGCGCAACTTTGGTAAGGAAATAGCAATGATTGCCGGCTTTGATTACGTAACGGGCGATGCGGTGGTGAATATCGACGCCGATTTACAAGATCCGCCAGAGTTAATCCCTGAAATGATTAAATACTGGGAGCAAGGCTACGACGATGTGTTTGCGCGCCGCCGCAGCCGCGCCGGTGAATCGATGGTAAAAAAGAAGACAAGCCAATGGTATTACAAGCTGCTTCAAAGCTCGACAAACATCCCTATCCAGGTAGACACCGGAGACTTTCGCCTATTTAGCCGCAGGTTTGTAGATGCACTACGGAAGTTCCGTGAAGCTGAACGCTATACCAAGGGGATGTATAGCTGGGCCGGCTTTAAGAAAAAAGAAATAATTTACGACCGCGACCCACGCGCTGCTGGGACAAGCAAATGGAACTATGCAAAGCTGATTAACCTCGCCATTGATGGTATTACAAGCTTTACGACGGCACCCCTTCGTATTTCTACCTATATTGGTACATTAGTATCGTTTGCAGCATTTCTGTACATTGCCTATTTATTAATCCGTCCGCTCTTTGGTGTACCAACTGGTGGCGGTTACTCGTCACTTATGGCGGCTATTTTATTCCTGGGCGGCGTGCAGTTATTAACGATTGGGGTGATTGGTGAATACGTGGCACGAATTTTCACCGAAACCAAGCACCGACCACTGTATTTTGTTGAGGAATATCACGCCAAAGGTAGCGACACGCGTGGTAAAAAATAGTTCACAAAAACTACGATTTGGCGCAGTTGGCATTATTAATACCCTGCTCGACTTTGCGATTTTGTTTGCGCTTAAATTTGCCGGCGTACCTATAGTGCTTGCAAATATTATTTCAACCGGAACTGCCTTTTCGTTTAGCTTTTTAGCGAACAAAAACTACACCTTTAAAGCCAAAGGGAAGGAAAACTTACGCCGCGAAATTATTCTGTTCATTGCCGTTACACTATTTGGACTATGGGTTATCCAAACGATCGTGATTCAGGTTAGCTTATGGCTTACACAGTCGATTGAAATCGACCCATACCTAAAGCTACTTGGCGTAAAGTTAATTGCCACTGCATTTAG
The DNA here is from genome assembly GCA_963789695.1 of uncultured Candidatus Saccharibacteria bacterium. GTDB lineage: Bacteria > Patescibacteriota > Saccharimonadia > Saccharimonadales > Saccharimonadaceae > Saccharimonas. The sequence continues at coordinate 379,185 of CAWBLS010000002.1, forward strand.
TTTAGTATGGAACTATGTACTGTATGATAGGGTGGTATTTAAGAGGTAACCTATGCATATAGTCATCGACGCTCGACGCATTGATAGTTCAACTGGCCACTATGTGGAGCGGCTGCTTGATCATTTAGCCACACTCGATACTACGAATCGCTACACAGTAGTAGTGCTCGAAAAAGAACGTGATTACTACACACCAAAGGCAGATAACTTTACGGTTGTCACTACAAAAGCCGACCATTACACCTTCGGTGAACAGCTTGGGTTTGCCCTGCTGCTCTACCGCCTAAAGCCTGACTTTGTTCATTTTTCAATGCCCCAACAGCCACTTCTGTGGGTTGGTAAGCGCGTCACCACTATCCACGACACTACCCTGATTCGATTTGAGAATATTGATATGAACAAGTGGGTATACCGTGTGCGCCGCGGTATTTTCACATTACTTATGCGTAATGTCATTGCCCGTAGTGAAAAAATTATCGTACCGACGCATTTTGTAAAAAATGACTTAAATAAATGGACAGATAAAAACTACACGAAAAAATTTATTGTTACTCACGAAGCGGGCGACATGATCCATTCCGCCCCAGAGCCGATTGCATCACTAAAAGGTAAACAATACCTCCTGTATGTCGGAAACGCCTTCCCGTATAAAAACCTGTGGCGCATTGTTGAAGCCTACAAAAAGGTAGCGCCTGAATACCCCGGGCTCGAACTAGCCTTTGCTGGGAAGAAGGAGTTCTTCTATGAGCAAATTGAGCAACGGCTTAAACAAGAGGGTGTTTCAGGTGTACAGTTGCTTGGGTATATTAGTGACGGCGAAAAGCGCTGGGCAATGGCCCACGCCAACGCCTATGTGGTTGCGTCGTTATCTGAAGGGTTTAATATACCCCTCCACGAAGCGATGCACGAAAAAACCCCTGTTATTGCCAGTGACGCAAGCTGCTTACCGGAAGTTGCCGGCGAAGGAGCGATTTATTTCGACCCATACGATACCGACGATTTAGTGGGCGCAATCCACGCAGTACTTGATAGCGAAAAGGCGAGAACACGGCTGATCGAAGCAGGCCAGCGGCAAATTGCTAAGTTCTCGTGGGAAAAGATGGCGAAAGAAACCCTCGCCGTGTATCAATCAATAAAATAAGTTACGAGCTTTTTTGGGCGATGATAATCTGGCGATCGCGACCTTCGCCTTCAGAGAAGGTTTGGATGTCTTCAAATTCAGATGCCACACGGTGAACAATGCGGCGATCGGCAGCATTTAGTTTTACCACATGTGAATCACCTGTTTTACGAACTTCCTCAATCCACCCGCGAGCCTTTTCAGCTACTTTTTCTTCGCGCTGCTTCTTGTAGTCAGCAATATCAACATTTACCCTCACCAGTTCAGCGTTCTTATTACGAAGGGCTGTTGCGACCACATACTGCAAGCTACGCAGTGTTTCAGCGTTACGACCAATCAAGATACTGTTCAATTCAGATGATTCAACACGAAGCTCGATAATATCCTCTTCAACATCTGCAGTCACAGATATGTTTTCACCAAAGAACGAAATAATATCAATGAGGAATTTTTTTGCGAATTCGATTGATTCTTGTTGGTTCATGGTCGGCTCTCCTTACAGCTAATCTTTGGCCTTAATACGGGTAATGTGCGCTTCATTTGCCTTTTTGGCGCGCGCTTTTGCATTATTTGCTTTTGTAGATTTAGAACGTTTTGTCGATTTCTTTGCTTTTTTAGGTTGTATCACCTCTTCTTCAGCAATCTCTTCCATCTCTTCGGTGTCTTTATTTAAGAGATAGTGCTGCTGAGCCACCGCAACGAGGTTCGACACTGTATAGTATAACGCCAAAGCGCCAGGAACGTTAATCATAATGAAGAACATAAAGATCGGCATAATCTTCACCATATTACCCATCATTGCCGTTGTCATTTCACTTGGATCAGACTGCTTACCTTGGGCCGATTCCTTCATAATATCCCTAAAGCGTTTTGAAGAATTGTTCGTCGGCAAGCGTCTGCTTGGTCATAATATACTGCGTTCCGGCTGCAATCAGCGCCAAGCTAAACAGCGTAAAATCAACGCCCGTACTACTGATGGCTGTTTTTGTAAGGTCGATAAACCCAAGCATCGTGTGGTTAAAGTCTTCCGGATTATCGATAATCGCCTTAATGGGGCCAACGTTTTTGAGCGCGTCGTACGTTAACGCTTCTACTTGCTCGCGGTGTGACGAGATAATCTGAATAACCTGATAAAGCCCAATAAAGATTGGGAGTTGGATAACGAGCATTAGGATCGAACGGAACGGTTTAATACCATACTTCTTATACAGCTCCATCTGCTGCATGGCTTCGAGCTGCTTGTTGCCGTTGGCAGCCTTTTTTATCTTCTTTAGTTCAGGCTGCAGTTTACGCATTAACTTTGTTTGGTGAAGCTGTGCGCGAACCAGTGGGTAAAGTAAAATACGAATAATAATCGTAAAGATAATAATCGCAACACCAAAGTCGCCACCAGGAATAATACTGTAGAGCAGCATTAAGGCATTAAAAATCGGCTTTACTATGATTGCTTCAAACATATATTGTCGTTAAACTCTCGTCGTTATGTATTAGTATACCACTTTTCACTCTGAATCTTTAAGAAGTCCTGCCTTTTTCAAGAGAGACTCTAAGGAGCTTGCGAGCTCTTCATGGGCAACATGAAGCGTTTCACCGCTTACTACAATCACTACTACATCACGCGGTTCAATAAAGTCAGCCACATGATGCCGGAGTAATTCATACACCCGCCGCCGGATGCGATTACGACCAACGGCAGATTTATGCACTTTTTTACTCACAACAACCGCAAGGCGCGAGCTCTTACGGAACGGATGTTTACTCACTTTCACGGTAAATAATCGCGAATGGTAAGTGTCGGCGTTTTTATATACGTGACGCATTGTACCGTGGCCATGAAAGCGTAGTGATTTTGGAATCATATAATCCTTAGTATACAAAAACACCTCGCGCTTCGTATAGCGGAGGTGTTTTTAACTATTACACCGCAAGCTTTGCGCGGCCTTTAGCGCGGCGGCGCTTTAATACAAGCCGGCCGGCTTTAGAAGCGACACGAGCGCGGAACCCGTGGGTACGAGCGCGGTGACGTGTGTGTGGTTGGTGTGTCCTCTTTGGCATATCTGTTCCATTATAGCTTGAGCCGAGGAATTATTCAATATGTGTTTGAATATTCTTCAAATACATAGCCTCGTCATACTAATTGTCCACATTTTTACCTAACTTATCCACAATTCTACCCCCGTTACAGGCTAATTGTGGATAAGTTACACCCGAGAAGCCATCGGAACGGCTAAAAAAATTCCACAACAGTCTTTTGATTGTGGAAAACTCCCCTTTTGTCTACAATATAAGTAATAGTAATTACCAATTCGGAGGGGTATAACAGACGTGCACGGTGCATTATGGCAAAGCGTACTAGGTGAGATTGAACTCACCGTGTCTCATGGCAACTTCGAAACATGGTTTAAAAATACCGAACTTCTGGATCAGACAGATAACTCAATCACGATTGGTGTGGCAAATATTTTTGCTAAGCGTCAGTTCGAAGTGAAGTTTAATAGTCAGATTAAGGAAATTCTCGCCAAGAACGGTGTTAATGATGTCAAAATCGACTACGTTGTGAAGGGTGTGAAAAAGCGCGTCATAAGCCGCGAAACTACACTTAGTTCAGATGTCGACGATATACTACCATCAACCGCACCAACAAAGAAAAATACCAATACTCCCGGTACGACCCTTAATCCACGCTACACATTTGATAACTTTATCGTAGGAAGCAGTAACGATCTTGCCTACAATGCCTGCCAGGCAGTGGCCTCCCACCCGGGAACAAAATACAATCCACTCTTTATTTATGGTGGCGTTGGCCTGGGTAAAACTCACCTGCTACAGGCTGTTGGTAATGAAATTATCAGTAAAAAGCCTGGTTCTAAGGTTGTATATATAAGTAGCGAAACGTTCGTTAAAGAGTTTCTAGAAAGTATTCGCTATAAGAAGACTGGCTTTTCTAATAAATATCGCAATGTCGATACACTGATTATTGACGACATGCAGTTTATTGCTAATAAAGAGAAGACTCAAGAGGAGTTCTTCCACACCTTCAATGCACTCCACCAGGCAAATAAGCAGATTATTATTGGGAGCGATAAACCCCCACGCAGCATCCCTACCCTTACCGAGCGCTTACGCAGTCGCTTTGAATGGGGTATGGCAATCGATATTCAAATGCCTGATTTCGAAACGCGCTGCGCAATTGTTGAAACTAAGGCAAATCAAGCAGGTGTGGCATTAGATCGTGACACCATTGAATACTTAGCGTCAAATATTAAGACCAATATTCGCGAACTCGAAGGTGCACTAAATCAACTACTAGCCTACTCAGAAATGCGCGGTATTACACCAGACATTTCTACCGCCGAAGGCTTACTTGGTAATATTCGTCATTCACGGCCACAGCACTTAACGCCGCGGCAAATTATCGACAAAACCGCCCGCCACTTCCAGATCGATAGTAAAGAAATTTGCGGCAGTAAGCGTGATAAACATATTGTCGTGCCGCGCCAAGTTGCCATGTACTTACTACGTAGCGAACTACACCTAAGTTTCCCGCGTATTGCGAGCGAGCTCGGGCGTAAAGATCACACCACCGCTATTCACTCCGTTGAAAAAATTGAAAAATCAATCAAACTCGACTTCCTTATTCGTGAACAGGTGGCAGAAATTCGGGAGAAACTCTATGCGTAAGGTATGTGGATACATGTGGGAAAAGCTGTGTATGAATAGCCTGCAAACCTGTGCACGAACGTCCACTGTTTTGGCAAATCACCGGCAGCTGCAACACACAGTGTGTGAACAACCCTCACTTATCCCCGCTTCTTTCCAAAGTTTTACCCCTACTCTATCCACACTAAAAACTGTTGATTCACCCCTGGAAAATAATTACTTATACCCATTTTCCACAAGGCCTATAACTACTACAACGAATTAAAAATTAAGGAATAATAACTACTATGGAACTTTCAGTCACACAAGAAAATCTATCCCGGGCGCTGACGGCAGTGTCGCGAGTTGCAAGTGCGAAAAGTGGCTTACCTATTCTTGGTAATATCTTGCTTCGCACTGAAGGTAATCGCTTACTTGTAGCGGCGACCAACCTAGAAATTGCAGCAACCTATTATGTGGGTGCAAAGATTGCTAAAAAAGGTTCGATTACCCTTCCTGCCCGGCTGGTAGCGGAGTTTGTGAATAGCCTGCCTAAAGCACCAGTGGAACTTTCAACAAAAGGCACTCATATGACGATAACATCAGGCAGCTATACATCGGTTATTAACGGTGTTGATGCTGATGATTTCCCTGAACTGCCAACGATTGATGAAAAGGAAGCGGTTCACTACACGGTTGAAGCGCACGACTTCAAGCAGGCACTTGGCCAAACTGTTATTACAAGTAGTAGTGACGCGACGCGGCCTGTGTTAACAGGTGTCTACTGGCATTCGGTTGATGGCAAGCTAGTGCTGGCTGCAACGGATGGTTACCGCCTATCAGAACGGGTGTTAATGGATTCAAAGAGCGAGATTTCAGCGATCGTCCCAACCAGTAGTATTCAGGAAGTAATGCGTACACTCCACGACAGTATTGAGCAGATTGAAGTGTTATTTGATAATACTCAGGTGCGCTTTAGGGTTGGTGAAGCCGAAATAACAAGCCGATTGATCGATGGGAACTACCCCGACTATAAGCAACTTATTCCTGCAAAATCAGATACTGTCGTTACCTTGCCAGCTGATGAATTTATACGCATTGTAAAGATTGCTGGGCTGTTCGCCCGTGAATCGGGTGGTAGTGTTGTACTTTCTGCCGATAAGGAAGCGAAACGTTTGAATGTTCACTCGATTGCTTCAGAACTTGGTGAAAATACCAGTGCAGCCGATGCTGATATAACTGCCGATGGGTCGATTACATTGAATGCACGATATGTCAGTGAAGCGCTCAGTGTCATTGATGGTGATGAAATTGAATTTCGTTTTAGTGGTAAGCTATCGCCTTGTGTGCTTTCAGTGCCTGGTAAGAAAGCAAATTATACGCACATTATTATGCCGCTAAAAAGTTAGGAGCGTGACGCTACCGTGAGGCTTTTATCGCTTCGAGTAAAAAACTTCCGCAATCACCGTGACATTACGTGTGAGTTTTCGCCCCATGTAACCTTGATTCATGGAATGAATGGTACAGGTAAAACATCGCTGCTTGAAGCGATCTATATGCTTTACCGGGGCCGTTCATTCAAGGGAAGTGATACGGATGCGCTACGAACCGGTGCTCACTGGTACCGTGCAGATGTATACGATGATTCACCTTCAGCGAGTCGCAGCCTTGTACTTGATATGCGCGGTGAAACCAAAAAGAAGTCATTTACGGTTGATGGAAAACCATCGGCTCGACTTGCGCCAAAATATAAAAAACCAATTATTTTATTTACCCCCGACACAATGAGACTAATCGATGGTTCCCCTGCCCGGAGGCGTGAGTATTTAGATACGGTAATTAGCCAGTATGACGAGCGCTACCAGGCGGCACTGAGGCGTTACGAGAGGGCGCTGATGCAGCGTAATAAGTTATTAAAGCAGCCGAATGTGACTGAAGATATGCTATTCCCCTGGAATGTAGCACTGAGTGATAGTGGTGCCTATATTATTGCCGCCCGGGTTCATTTGCTTTCAATTATTAATACAAAGCTAGCCGGGTTTTATGAAAAAATATCCTCTCAATCAGTACAGCTTTCGGCGCAGTATAGTCACCAGGACACTTCGCCACAAGGGTTATTAGCCCAATATGAAGCTGGATTTCAGAAAGACATCTACCTTGGAAATACGTCGATTGGCCCGCACCGCCATGATATGCTGCTTGCATTGAATAAGAAAAGTGCACAAGACGTAGTATCCCGCGGTGAAGCACGAACGATTGTATTGGCATTAAAATATATCGAAGCCGAGCTTGTGTCGGAAAAGTTTAATGATCACCCATTAATCCTACTTGATGATGTGTTTGGTGAACTTGATGCTTCGAGGCAACGACACTTACTGAAAAATTTTAGTGATAGTCAGATTATCATCACTTCAACAACCAAACATAAAGCCGACCATAGCATTGGGCTTTAGTAGGTGCTGTACGAAGTTGGAATTCGTGCATCTTCAAGCTGGATAGCCGAAATATAATCAACTACCGATATGCGACAGTCGAAGAAGGCGTCATCGGACGTTTTTACCCAGATGGCAGGTTTAGTCATATTAGTAAAGTAGAGGTTGCAGTATGGGGTTGTTTCAATGATATTTGATTCAGCGAGAATAGCAGATTCGTTGCTGCCTGGTGAACTGGAGCTTTCGTAATACAGTAATCCACCCGAGTTTTCTACCGTCATGATATAGGTGTTATTGTCTGGGTAGAACGAAGCGACCGTGTTGTACGTTGCCAGCTGCGCACGTGCTTCAGAAAGACCACTATTGATATGATAGCGCCAAATCTTGTTTGATTCAGCGTAGTCGAAGGTATCGCTTGAAACCCAGTGCACTTCACGAAGCGTATTAAGAATCGGCAGGGATACCTCGTTAAAGTCTTTATCATAAAACGTAACGTAGCCGTTGAGAATAAAGCTCATATATTCACCACTTGGTGAAAAACTGACGTCGACGCCCGAATCTGGTGATTCAGAGACTTGAACAGTAAACGACTTACGTTCTTTGTTCGTGATGCTATCAATAATTGAAACAGTTCTATCAAATTGGCCGGTCGCAATACTAATTGCCACTGTGCCGCCCTGGGCGCTCAGTACTGTAATCGCATTGTTATATTTGTTTAGCTGCTTATAGGTTTTACCATTATTATCGGTTCGATAGAGCGTTCGACCGACTGCTACATACCATGAATCATTTGCGCTATCAGCTACGAACGACATATTACCTGAACCGAGGTCTGTTTTACGCACAACTTTGTCGTTTTGAAGTACTAGTACAATGGGCTTGTCATTTTCGGTTGCGTACGCAAAACCAGTTGAGCCTTCCCATGCCATCGCATAAAACTTATAGCGATCATCAAGCGGTGTGCGCGTAGCGCCGGTGCTTTTATATAACACCGCATCAGTACGGTCGATATAAAGGTAACTGTTCGAGAGCTTGTGGATTGACGAAACAGGGCCATTCGTGAGAACACGGGAGTTACCTGCATCATTCACAGTTAAGGAAACATCAGCAATGCGGAATGCTAATGCCTCCACCTGCTGTCTCGATGCGCCATTTGTCGTCGTTGCGGTTACTGAATAGGTTCCTGTGGGGATAATCGTCCATACACTATTATCGCCATTTACAACCACTATTCCGTCACTATTAGTCACTGTGATTTCACTGTTATCCGCTGAAGCGGAAATAATAGTATGCGTAAATAGCCACCACACCAGCAGGATAACAATAACAACAACTGCCCCAATAATAAGTTGCCGTCGGGATATAGGGATAGTGGGTTGTTCTTGCATATTATGGTACCTTCGTTCCGTTATATTCAAAGTGCATGTAGTCTTTTATACTCTTCCAGTTGCCACCCCATGACCAACCGTGATGGCGGAAAGCTATCACCATTGCTGGCGGAATATCATGAGGGTAATCACCGCCACCTTCGTAGTAGCCATTTTGGTCAGGATTAATATCGATCGCCACCCCATACCAGTGGTAGCCTGCGTCATATGCAACTTGCCCCTGCCCTTTTACTGTCCTGAAGCCACCTATTACTTTCACGTTATACTTAATATTATTGGTTTCCATTTCTTTGGCGACCGCCCGTAGACAACCTGCAACTTTTTGGTGCACCGTAACTGATTCGCCTAAAAAGTCGACGGTTGTCATTTTTGATTTAGCTGATTCACCACCTGGGCCATAGAGTGAGATTAATTCTTCTTTGGTGAGCTGGTGACCATTACCACTTTCGCCGTAAATTGGTGCAGTAGCGGTACAGGTAGCGTCGGCGCCGGTTGATCCGCAGGCACCGGATGATGAAGTAGTGAGAGAGCTACTAACGCCCCCTGATATACCCTTTCCGTCTTGGATACTGCCCTTGAAGGCTTCGTAGTAGTTGCGGGCATATGCTGCGCGGTTTGCCATTACTGCTTCTGCTGTATCGTTCGATGCTTCATAGCCAAGGCGCGGCGCGATTGAAAAGCGCGGATCATTAGCTACTTTTGGGGTGCGCCCGTGTACAATGATAGCCGCCTGCTCGGGTGAAAGATCTTTCGTTGAAACAAGCGCCTGCAGGGTTGCCTTATAGCTCGTTGTTACTTCTTTCCATACATAATCAAGCTGGAGGTTCATGTCGGTAATACTGCGTTTTGGTGAGGTATTAGAGAGTGTAACCAACCCTTTTTGACGACCGCCAGTTGTCCACTGGACTAGGCCAAACCCTACACCGGCAACTGGCGTATAGGTCGAAGAAGCGGTTGCCCCGCCTTGAATAATTGCCGGGTTAACACCCGATTCTGCGTGCATGTTACCGGCAAATCCTGTTGCCTGGACAAGGGTGAGGCCTTTTTGTTCGGTAAGGTAGCGCAGTACTAGTTCTACACGGTCTTTTTCGGCACTACTTACACGCCCAGCACTACCAGAACTCGCCGTTCCGGTGGGTGAACAATCTGGTGCGGTTTCGTCATAAAATTCGACTCCATTCGCCGAATTAAAATCCTTTAAGGTTAGTTCGCTAACTCCATCTTCTGCGAGCGCAGTAAGTGGCACGGCGGTCGTCGCCATAAACACCGCCAGTATCCAAAGAGCGACCCGCTTCATTAATACACCCCTATATGAATATGGTTACACGAGTCGTCAATCTGCACTACCTGTAATCCAGAAGGAATACTTACGGAAGTACTACGGCAATTTACCTGGCCAAGCTGAATCTTTAAATCGGTATCGAATGTTTTAAGAGCAGCATTCATAAACTTGATATCAACCGGCCTTCCTCCTGTTGCGGCAGAGCCATCTACCATCGAGATATCAACCGCGTTACCACCGCCATTTCGGTAGTGGAGACTATAGTTGCCCGATGCGGTAAGAATGCCGGTGCAGAATCGGTTGAACGACGAAATAGTGATTTTGTAATCGATACCAACCGTGGCAATCATCTGCAGAAGATGTGGGTTAAGATGGCACGATGTGTCGCCATTTGCGTAAGCTTTTACTTGTTGGTCGTATCCATTTGCGAGGGTGATGTTTTTATTTGCCAAGATTTGCTTTGCAAGTTCACGTGATGATCCGGTAATCAATGCAGAGGCGCCGTCTGTCGGTGAATCAACAGTATCTTCGCCATCCATCGTTTCCTGGGCGCGCTGGTCATTTAGGAACAGGGCGTACATAGAAGTTGTTTTATTCATTTTACAAATATCGGCTAGGTCGGCACCTGATTCGCCTGAACTACCCTGTGTACACGTTTCTTTATATTCGGCTAACTTTGAACCTTCGATTGGTTCACCTGTTTCAGTGTTATATTGGCCTTCAAGGGTGTCGAGTACGGTTTCTATTGGTGTATCAAGGTACTGTACCGGCACGCCAAAGTAGATATCACAGGCGGGGCCAGCTGCGTACCCACCCTCTTGAATAAAGGGGTCATCACAGGTTTCGGACAGTGCGTAGCGCAAGTTGGCGTCATCGGCAGCGTGGGCAACTGGTGAAATAAGCGAAGGGATAGCACCAAGCATTGAAAATGCCGTCGTCATCGCCCCACTCAAGCTTGATACTTGTCCGTAATATGGCATGAAGCTATTCACAATACTTCCCATGAAGGTATTTTTACTATAGATATCGAAAGGGCTTTTCGTTAGTCTGTCTTCTTCAGCATAGGCTAACTGTGTTTGGTCATTAAAGTGTTGGTAGGCAATGGCATCATTAACACTTAAGGCGCCACTACCACCGCCAGCTGCTGTTTCAGAAAGCATATTGAGCCCGCCGCTGAACAATCCATCGCTTGCATCTTGCCCTACCGCGGTATTATCGATGATTGTGCCGGCAATCGCGCTAAAGAACTTCATGAGGAGTGGGGCGAGCAGTTTAACGATCTGGTCTTGTAGTAGTAACCCAGCGACGGTGGTGATGATTCCGGTCCACCCGCCAGCAATCCCGATAATCATTTGCCCTGGGCCAGAGCTTGCGAAGTCACAGGAAGTATTAGCGGCGCTTGGTACTTTGGCACTAAATGAACTTAAGCCTTTTGTCCAGCCGGCGCCCGGAATAAATTTACGATACGAGGTTTGTGATGACTTTAGCTTCGTGTTGCCGTTTAAGACCCACCCCGCCAAAAATCCATCACTGCCGGCTTGCTTTGTGACATTACCTTTACTGTCTTTTAATACCGTGGTGAGCATGGTTGCGAGCAACCCTACTTCGGTAGGCGAGGCTTTACCGGCTTTAATCTTATCGGCCACCGTTAAAAAGAGCATACTGTAGCGAATTAACTGTGTCATATGAATAACGCGCGTCATCGTACTCATGGTTCGCGGCAGCTCAACTGCACTACACGCTAACCCTACGACAATTCCGGCGATTCCGCCCGTTTTACTACCATTTAACGTTTTGGTTAAAAAGTCTTTAGTGAGTGTTTTTTCGGCATCAGCGATACCATTCTTCATGATATTGTCTGAATCGTTCGCGATGTTGTCGGCGAAATCTTGGTTACCCTTTGTGGCATCAGCGTCTGGGTCGCCCGTGTCGGCGTTATTCACTTTTTTGCCATCAACCGACGTGTCTTGGGTTCCATTTTTTACGTTGTCGTCAATTGTTTTTCTGGCCGTCTTTTCGTCTTTACCTTCCAGTGCATCACGCTTAGAAATACCAAATTTACGCATAATATTCGTAAATACCGAATCTGTCAGCCCAACATAGCGTGAATTATAGGCCAGCCGCCACTTTGACCTAAACTGTGCATCGTTCTTTAGCCTACTACTCAAATCATTCGCTTTAATAATATGCGTGACATTACCTTCTTTATACGATAAGGTTCCAACACGTTTTGTGAGTAGCGCACTATCGTCTGGTTTAATTGGTTTGCCATCAACATCGATTACCTCGATACCGGCTTTATTGAAGCGTTCAATCAGCGTGTTAGACATACGATTGTATTTACAGCGAATCGTTACCGTACCGCACGAACCTTTTGTGGCGCCGTCGTTACTACCCGTAATCTTACTGATAATCATCTTTTTCGAGCGATGATTAAGAACGCTGTCTTGGTGGTTAAACTTCGACATCAGCGTTTCTTTCCAGTGCACCAGCATGAGCCCTGGGCTAAATAGCACACTCATCCCAAACCCGCCGGTCACAAGAAGCCCTATGATCAAACCGAGGGGGCCACCCTTTTTTATGGCTTGAAAGCGGTTGGTTGCTTGTTCTTCAAAGGGGGTGACATTATTTTGCCACTGCCCACCAGTGGTTTCTTCACCGGTCCTTGCGTCGTCTGCGCTCGATTCCCGTTCGTCGTCTTTGACGACACGAAGCGGGCCATACTGGCCATTGGTTGTATCAGCACCTTGTCGCTCACTGGCGGCGAGCTCTTCGGTTGGGTCGTAGTCGCTTCGTTGGGGGGTTGCCATTGTTTTTATCTTCTATACGTTAGGGGTATTATACCACTGTTTATGGGTTGGGTGTTGGTGGGCCTTGCTGCTGTAAACTATCGATTGGATTTGTGTTGATGAGTTGTTGTTCGGTTTGGCTGGCGATAATTTGAATATGAACGTGGTTTTGGCCTGCAAAGAATAACCCCTGCCCCACTGGGAAGTTAGCTAGGCGCTTACGTTCTTCTTCTGTGAGTTTAAACACATCACCCAGTACATCAACCGCACTAGATGATTGCTTCAATAACAACTGCATACTTGAGTTGGCTACGATGGCGCGGCCCATTTTACTACCCATAAAGTCTTCTACGTCCTGGGTAATGGTTGTTAGGCCAAGGTAATATTTACGGGCACGCTTCGCTAAGCTAAAGATAAAGTTAGCTGAATCGTCATATTTCATTAACTGCCAGGCTTCATCTACAATCAACATGCGTTTTCGTTTTTCACTACGCGTAATGTTCCAAATATGGCTCAGTACAATATACATTGCGACCGGTCGGAGCTCTTCTTCGAGATCGCGGATATTGAAGACAACCATATGGTTATTAATATCGATGTTGCTTTGCTGGCTAAAGATGCCCGCAAAGGTACCGGTGGTGTATTTACGTAGGCGTTGTGCCAGTTGCGGCCCGGTGCCGCCCATGTGAAGCAGGGTGTCGTATAGGTCGCTAATAGTTGGCGGCGGCGAGTTGTGCGTCAGTGGATCTGACGTAATACCAGCCCGTGCGTAGGTGTCAATCAAGCCTTGGTCTAGATCTGCTTCTTCAGCTGGGGTAAGGCCAGCACCTTGTGGGTTTGAACTACCGAGCATGAGTCGCAAGAGGCCATGGAGCGTAACAAGGTTTGCGCGCAGGGCATCTTCGGCGTCTTCGTTATCGATCACACGTGGCAAGTCAAACGGATTAATGCGCGTGTCGCTATTAAGGCTAAGGCGAATATAACTACCCCCTACCGCATCGGAAAGTTTCTGATATTCGTTTTCTGGGTCGATAATCAGCACGTCGGTGCCAAGCATCATACTACGCAGCGCTTCAAGCTTCACGGTAAACGACTTACCAGCACCAGACTTTGCAAATACCACCATGTTGGCGTTTTCTAGGCTAAAGCGATCGAAAATTACCAAGCCGTTATTGTGCATATTAATGCCGTACAGTACGCCTTTTTCTTGGGTTAAATCGGCGCTGGTGAATGGGAAGCTGGTACTAATGGCACCAGTATTCATGTTGCGGCGAATTTGCAACTGGTCACTCATTTGCGGAATGGTGCTATTTAGCCCCTGTTCTTGCTGGCTACTGGCAGTTTTACTGTAGACAAGTTGCTGGCCAAATAATGTTTCAATGTTATGCTGTACAAAACTTAGCTCTTCTAGGCTATCGGCATAGATGGTCACATATAATCCATAGCGGAAGAATCGCTCAGAACCAACTTGCAGCTGGTCGCGCAGTTCTTCGGCGTCGGCAAGCGCGGCTTCACGGGCCGGGTCGCGGGTACGCCCTTTTTCAGAGTTAATCGACATATCGGCTTCAAGCTGAGTAACTTTTTTGCGCAGGTTATCAAGCACAACGCCGGTATCAACTGGGTAAATAAACATACTGATATCGATTACTTCATCGATGTTAATAAGCCCACTCAGCCACCCGGTGTAGAGTTCGCGCGGGTAGCCATATACATACAGGGTGCGGCCGTATTTTGTACCCAGCCTAAAATAACTAGAATGGATTTCGAGGCTACTTGGCGCAATTAGGTCGCGCAAGGTGGTCATACCTTTTAGGAATGCCTGCTCAACTTCTGCTTGCTCACGGGCGCGTTGTGCGGCGGCAATATCCATTGGGTCTGGTCGCTTAGCCATTACGCGTTGCCTCCTTGAGTATTAGCGGGTTGATCGGGTTGTGCTTGTGGCGCGGTACCACTAGCAGGTTGGTTACTATTTGCTTTACGTACATAGGTACTTGTCACACTTTCAAAATTGCCAAGTGGTTCGCGCACGGCTGTGTCGGGGTTATAAACGTTATAGTACAACTCACCAAGCTCTTTTGTGTTTAACTGAACCGCCTGAATACCCACCTGAGTTAAGCCGCTTATTACAGAATCAACACGGTTTTTAATTTCATCCTTTGCCTTTTCGTAGGCTGCTTTATCAATACGTGTTACTGGTGTGGCTTTGTTAACGGCGAAGATTTTACTAAAAAAGCCCTTCCCTTGCTCGACAACATTGGCCATGTCGCCAGCCGGGTAGTATGGAATAACCACAAAGAAGCTTTTATCCATAATATTCGCTTCTTGTGAAAGTACGTCGATAAATTGAATGTAATCGTCCATCAGCACACCAAGCAGCATGTTATCTTGGCTGCGGCGAATATTTTCTAGCTGATCAAGATATGGTCCAATATCAACGCGTTGCGAACGGATAAAGATTTGAATGGGAAAATAGAGTGCATTCAGGAAGTTTTGGTAACTAAATTCTACGCCTTCACGTTCGCGTGAACTCATAAGGTCGAAGTTAATTGATTTACAGGCCACAACTGCACGGAAGCTACCGTCGGCCATAATAATCATGCCGTCACGAAGCTCTGACAGCAACAGACTATTTTGAGTGGTATTGGCTTTTCGTTGCTGTTGTTGCGCCTGGCCTTGCTTTGCTGGCCCGCTTCCTACAGTATCTGGTTGTTGCGGTGCTTGACCAGGTTGTTGCGCCTGAGTTGCCTGGGGTTGTGGCGGCTTTTGTGGCATTTGGGGTGGCTGGCCAGGTAGTTGATACTGCCCATTAACAGCACTACCGGTATTTTGTACCGGTTCTGGTGGCGCGAGATTACTAGGCTGTTGATTATTCGGCGGCACGTTCCCCACTCTCCTATGCCAACCTATCGTCAAGAGCGATTAATGCAGTGATATGACCACCTCTTGATCGTCATCGTTTTTCTTCTGGATGCGATCGGCTTGCTGCTGTATCGTCTCGATAGATAAATCGGGATTATTTGCAAGGTTAATTATATCAGGTGAGACCTGCTTTTCGCTAGTGCTTGGCGCCTGATTTACCTCAGGTTCTTGACCAGCGAGCTGGTCGTTGGGGTCGAGCGGCTGAACAACCGACTGGTGGATATTCGTTGGATACGGATTAAAGCTTACCCGTGGATCGCTAACTGGTGCTGTAGGTACTTGAGGTGGCGCGTAGCTTTGTGTGGGCGCGTAGGCGGTATCGAGTGATGATTGAGGAGCTGCTGACGCAGCTGGTGCCGAGGTTGGTGTTGCTGATGCTGATGCTGGTGCCGGTGTATGCATGCGATCAACTGCTTCTTGGCGCCGGCGCTGATCGGCCTGATTAATCATGTCGTCGAACGAACGAGCTACACCACCTTGCGCATCTAATACATCCTCGGTTTGCTGAGCTTCTAAGAAGGCGGTACTATTCATCGGACTATCCATATTCGGTGCAGATGCATGGCGAATCGCCCACCCGCCCGTGTCGGCGATGTCTGCCAGGTAGGAAAGCCGTTGGGTGGCTTCATCTTGAGACAATTCTTTGGTGCGCTGTACCTCAACCACCTTCGGTGCAGTAATGTGTACCAACGATTCAATTCCATCAGGACTCCATAGCCTGCGGCGCGGTTTTAAATAAAACGATACAATCGCTGCAAGGTATACTTCCATCGGTTGGTCTTTACGCAGGGGTAATGCAAGCGCACCAAAAAACAGAATAATCGGCAGTGGAATAATAGCGAGGCCTATAAACAACTGTGAAAGCCCCCAGGCCAACGCCCCGGCCATTGCAACAATGATTAAATAAACAAATTGCCGAAAACTAAACGGTCCAATCAGCTTGTCGTCAGCCTCAACATCTTGTGCAACTTTATACACTGCCATACTGCTTATAGTATACCAGAGACACTAGAGAGCGCTAAGCTTATCGATTGTCGTCGCTATTTGAGCCGGAGCCAAAGGCGGATGAACCATTGTCGGTATCATCAGAGCCGTGGATGTCGAGTTCGCCTGAATAGCCGCTCGAATCTGTTTGTGGGGGTGTAAATGGTTGGTTTACACCACTTGGGTTTGGCGGCGCAGGTTGGGTGGCAGGGCTACCAGCTGGCGGTGGCGCTACCGGTGTGCCGCCCGAGCTTGATGGCGGTGGTGTGGGCGCTGCGTTTGGAGCGCTAGGGTTTAGCGGTGCCGGTTGTGCGCTAGGATTAGGACCAGGTGTTGGTGATGGGCCTGGTGCTGGAGATGGACCGGGTGTTGGTGTGGGGCCGCCGCCGGAACCGGCAGATGGCGGGGTTCCAGGCTGAATTTGCCCAGCGATAACCTGATCAAGTACTCTCCGCTGATCTTCGTTAAGGTTCTGCCAAACATTGTCATTATCTTTCATACCTTGTGCACGTTCAACACTTAATCCGCCAGCCCTTGCAGCACGTTCAAGTGTTTTATCAGTTTGTCCAGCAAGTTCTTGGTCGGTAAGGCCGGTATACGTGGCTGAACTGCTATCCATGGCAGATAGAGAACGCTGTTCGGCGTCATAGCTCCATCCATTAAGTCCTGCATCTTTACCCTTAATACCTGCTGCCGAAAGGTCGCCTTTTGCGAACTGTACAGCGTCATTCACTCCACCCCCGTCAGCCTCATATTTTTCAACAGCGGACCGAAGTGCTTTAACCCCAGCAGACCCTTTACTGAGTAGTACCTTCTGGGCGGCACGAGCTTTTACGATGTCATTATCTTTAAGAGCTGCAAGGTAGGCTTCTTGTGCTTTGTCACGCTCCTCGTGCGGTTCCCAGGTGCTGTGCATGCGCGCAACCTCATTATCAACTTCTTCACTACGTGCCTTACTGACGGCCGCTGCCGCAGCTGCTGAACCCTTATCACCACCCAGTAACCTACCAGTCCTGCCACTATCGAGCCATTGTGACTTTTTACTATTCAATCGTCGCTTCGCGCGTGATTCAGCACTTCGCGCCTGGAATGCACGTTGTGCTTCACCCATACGAGAGGTTGTTTTAATTTTTCCACCCACGCGTCCGGTTGCTTTATTACCCCAGCCTTGCAGCTTATTGCCAACTACCGGTACGGCGTTCATCGACGACTTCAATAATGGAAGTACAGCGAAGAATGGAATCGACATTACACCAAGGGCAATTAAGCGGGTTAAATTTAAATTGTCGGCACCGGGGCTGTTTATAACTGTTGCAGCTAACTTACTGCCGCCGAATACCAATGCAATTACTGGGAATACCATTAGTACGGTACTAAACATCTTCCACCACTTTTTGAACCACTGTTCAGTGTTGGGCAACAAGTACGCAACAAATGCTAGCGGTGATATGACGATTAAAATCACAATCAATGCTTTACGGGCGATGAGTATTAATACCACCATACCAACCGCAAGCAGTGCCGCTAGTACAACCGATACAGATAGTGCGAGTAATATCCCAATCGCCGCACCCGTTACAATCAGTATGGCCGCGATAGTGGTTGCCCAGCTCGGTACATCGCCACCACCAGTAGCACTCGTGACTTGTACGCCTACCCCGTTAAATAATTGGACAATCCCGAAACCTAATATATTACTCACATCAACCGCAAGCTGACACACGAAATACGAAACATTGACCAGAATTGCCGCTACCACCAGGCGCGGTAACATTCGTTTTATGCCGTAGTTTGAAATGCCAGCACTGGTAATTTGTGAATAGATAATAATTAAGAAGACAATCACAAACGCCACGTTGGCGTAGCTACGGAACACGTCCCACGCTTTGTAGGTTTGACTGGAGGTTGATACTAATTTAGGGTCGGTTTGTAAAAAGTTTTCAGCTAAAAAGTTAAATGCGCCGTCAAGCACCGTGCCGAGGAAGTTCATAATTGGGCAAACCAGCCACCCTACACCGTCGATATTACAGTTAGATTTTCCGCCATCATCATTGGTGTCGCCAGGCTGCACTTCCTTATCGCAGCTTTTTGTAGCCGCATTCCACACATAGCCACCGCCGCAAGATGCTTCAGGGATTGTTACTGAACTCGTTAGTCCAAACGGCTTCCCGGTAAACCCGAGTACAGTGTTTGATTGGTTCCAAATTGCAAAGTAGCTATCACCTGTCCATGACCCGTATTTTGAACCACTACCAACTAATTGCTCCCAGTTCGAGCGCTCAGCGCTTCGAACACCGTCGGTATCAAAAAAGTAACAGGCCGTTACATCGCTACGTGTGGTCAGTTTACGATAATTATTTGATGACGTGACTTCGCTTGAGCCGGTTGGGATGTTTTCTGGGCGAATTCCATTAATCACGCCCCAGGTACCGGCGGTAGTTTGTATTACAATCGATGGGCAGCCGCCGCCAAGTGCGCTCGCTGCGTCTTGTACATAGGCCTGTGAAATACCAGGTACTGAAACACTTACCTTTTTCCAAACTGCACTAGTTGCACCATTGATTGGTTTTAGGTCACCATTTGGGGTTTGGTGCATTACTATACCTTCTTTGGTACGATTCATACCAAAGATTTGGTCGTTAGTTGGCGATAATGTGCCGCAGTTAGATGACGACGAAGGCTTTTTGGTGTAGTAACGGAAGAACGCGCCACTGGTGGTTTGGTTAATATAATCAGCGCCACACATACTACTGATTGGCGTGAGGTTCTTCCAGCTCTTATTTACATTAGGAAGTGCACTACCTGTAGGCCCGTCAAAGTAGCAAGTTTTTGAGTTGCCGTCTGTTGGGTCACAAGGCCCCTTAATTGCGTAGGCGTTCTGGAAGGCATAATTGCCGGGTGCTGCAGCACTAGCTGGTAGCACGGCGGCAAGTGGCGACGCGATGATTGAAAGAACCGCCCCTACCGTAAGCAGGAGCCGTCTTGATAACCAAGCACGTGTATACCGCATATGGCTATTATTATGCGTAAGAGGTATGTAAATAGCAAGAGCACTCCTTACCAAAGGGAGTGCTCTTGAGTATGAAATTTTCTATGAACTTTAGCCAGTTGCTAATTCAACTGGTACCCAGTCGCCATCGATAAACGCCATGGTTGCAAAGTAACGGTCGGGGCCATAGTCTATTGCAGTACCTTCGTCATCTTTTATAACACGACGTGTATTTGTAATGGTTACATATTCTGTATCTTCACCAGTAAAAGGATCGGGTGCTTCGAGGATTGGTGACTTTAACGAGTCTTCTGTTGGCGCAAAGGGTGATTCCCTGTATATCTTGTCGATAGTCCCATCATCAAGGAGTGTATTGTAGAACTCGATTTCTCTATTAAGGTATGCACTTCGATTTCCAGGTTCAGAAGAAGTAAAGGTAGCGCCAAGCAGCTTCTGGTTCATATCGGTGTCATTCAGTGCATAGCCGAATTCGTTGATTTGGGTAAAGCTAGTCGCAACCTGAAGTTTGTAGCTAATAATTTTCATAATTTTTTTAGCAGAATCATCTTTGCTGGGTTTTAGTTTTGCGAACTCTTCTGGGGTTATGGCGGTAAGGAAGCTACCTTCTTCGTAACGAGCGATAAATATATCATCCGGTCCGCCCTGTACCCATCTGCCAGGGTGGGCGTATACCCATTCAAGAAGTGGCTTCTGTTCGTCGCGGGAAAGTTGCAAAAATTGATCGACGTCCATGTCGATAAGCTCCTGCACATTCGCAGGTACGTCGCGATATACTTCTGGTACGTACGTTTGGCTTGGGTCATTTTCATTAAACGTAGGTTCAGTAGTAGATGTGGGCGTTTCACTTGCGCCAGGGGTTGCGGTTGCAGACGCAGTCGTTGGGCTTTTTTCAGGAGTGGTACCATTATCGCTACTACAGCCTGCTAAACCAGCTGCCCCAAGGGCAACAGTGCCTGCTGCAGTCATCTTTACCCATAGAGGGGTGCGTTGTTCTGGTGATCGGCGTGCCATGGTGGTTATTGCTTCTCCTTCTATCTGATACAGATTGGTGATGGATTATGCTGTGCATTATACACCAACATAAGCTATTTGTCAATAGTTAAGCGTAAGCCAGACTGAAGGGTATATATATTATATATATTGCGTGACATTACTTACCGGCACATGGTCGGTGTCGCCGGTAGTCATATTCTTTATTGATACTTCACTTTTCGTTCGTTCATCTTCACCGATTAGCACGGCGTAGCGACAACCCATGCGGTCGATATACTTCATGGTTTTTTTCATACTGCCGAGCTCGCTATATAAAATCACTGGTTTACCACTGGCGCGTAGTGTTTGGGCGACTTCGAGCGCCATCGGTACTTCAGCTTCTGAAAGGGGTGCTACCACTACATCAGCCAGGCTTTGATGTGTTGGAGTGATGACGCCAGCTTCGCGCAGTTTATAAAAGAGGCGCGACAGGCCAATAGAAATGCCAACGCCTTTTAGTTGGGTGTTGGTGTAATGGCTTGCCAAATCGTCGTAGCGGCCACCCGAACACACACTCCCTACCCCAGGGTGATCGTCGAGGGTGGTTTCGTAGACAGTGCCGGTGTAGTAATCGAGCCCGCGAGCAATACGCAGATCAACGGCGAAGCGCGATTCGGGTACACCCATGGTGCGGAGTGCTGTAACCAGTGCAGAAAGTTTGGCGACACCTTCAGAAAAGAGCTCTGAATTACTCTCCATTTCTGAAAGTCGCGCGAGGATCGTGTCGTTATCACCGCTAATATCGGTAAATTCTAACACTCGGCCAATCTGTTCTTCGCTGAGGCCGATTGTACCTAGTTCGGTTTTCAGCTCATCACGGGTAATTTTTTCGATTTTATCAATGGTGCGTAGTACATCGGCTGATACGCTTTTAAGCCCCAAGCCTTCGAAAAAGCCGTTTAATACCATACGGTTGTTTATATGTATGGTAAATTCGCCAAACCCGAATTGTTCGAAGATTTCGTTGATTACCGCCGGGAACTCAGCATCGATGATGGGACTTTCCGAACCAATGACGTCGATATCGCACTGGTAAAATTCACGGAAGCGACCAGCCTGAGCACGTTCGGCGCGGTGAACTTTGCCGATGTGGTAGCGGCGGAATGGGAAGACTAATTGACCTTCATGTTCGGCTACATAACGTGCCAGCGGTACAGTTAAATCGAACCGCAGGCTGAGGTCGTTACGGCCGCGAGTAAACCGATAGATTTGTTGTTCAGTTTCGCCGCCGCCTTTGGCGAGTAATACTTCTGACAGCTCAATATCGGGTGTATCAATTGGTGTGTAGCCATATTTTTCATAGGTACTTCGAATAATATCTAATAAACGATTGAATTCAATCTGTTCCGAGGGGAGATATTCATTGAAGCCGCTGGGGGTGCGTGGCGTCACTTTTGCCATGATATGTGTTACTCCTTTTTGCTAATCGTTATATTCATTTAACCACGAGCTAAGTGATGTTGTATAGCGAGGACTAGGTTTCGTCTGATTCGTCGTTTGTATAGTCGGCGCCGCGTTCACGTGCTTCTTCTAGTCGTGCCCTCGTCGCTTCGCGTTGGGCATAGTAGCGGTCGCGCCAGTAGCTAGCGTCGCGATCATCGCCAGGGCGTGGCGTGAAGACATCATCTTCGTACACATCATCAGATAGTGAGTGGGCTTCAAACTCAGTGAGTTCGCTTGGGTTCGGGGTGTTGTATGGCCCGGTGAACCACTCGTCGTTTTCTGGTGGAATCATTCGCACCCTCCCGCTTTCGTCACGAATGAAGTCGCCGTCACTGTCGCGTTGGGCAATCGCATTTATCACATCAACCTTCATGTTAGCCATGCTGGTTGGGCTAGCTAAGACACCACCAACGAGCTGGCGATATTTATCGGGTGCTTTATGTGCCAAGATACGGAGCCCGTGCATTTGGTTTACGATATTCATGCGAGAGAACGATTCAGGGGTAAGGTTAGCCCAGGTCTCCACTTCGTTCGCAATCGTTCGGAAGCTCTTGTTGGTACCCGCCAGTGTTGGGTCTGGGTGGTCAGCTGAGTAAGATGCGTTGGTAAAGTAGAATTCGAGGTCCTTACCGAGGCCATTAATGTTTGGATTCTGCGCCAGTACCAGTTCCTTATAGTCGTTAAGATCACTTTGTGAAATCGTACCAGCGGCGTGGCGCGCGTCCATTTCTTCTACGATAGCGCGTAGTTTGTTCGCACCTGGGCCACCACGTTTGGCCATAATGCTGGTGTAGGCCACGCGTTCTTCATCGGTCGATGCAGTCCTAAATAGCTCGTGGAGCTTATCGACGTTTGAAGAAATATCGTAATCAAGCGTTGATTCGATATTCTTAATGTCGTCTAACATAAACTTAGAACTTTCAGTTTTGGCACGGGCCACAATCGAGCGTTGACCAACCGCGCCCTTCACGCCAGCGGCGTATTCAACGACCGTCTTGCCTTCAATAATCATCGAGTTGTCTTTAAGGATACTCACCTTATTTTCTGCGATTTGACGCTCGGCATTGCTCTTGGCGTCCTTAATAAAGGCGCTGCGTTCGTGGGTATCTTTGATATCGCGAGCCACCTTAAGCATGCCATTCTTTTGTGAGGCAGTTGCACCGCGCAGATTCATAATATATTCGGTATTTTCACCCTGAGCTACAACTTCGCTGTGGAACTGTTCAACGCGATCCTTCGATTGGGTTGCTCGCTCTTCGGCGCGCCGTGCTTCCATTTCCTTCACCATTTGTTCAGGGTTGCGAACAACCGAACGGTTCCAGGCAAATTCTTGCTGGTTGGCAATCCGGTTTTTATCGCGCTCTGTCGTGCGGCGCGCACGGTCTACTCGGTAACCCTGGCTCGAATTATTGAATTCATTTTCAACGTTATCTTTATCAATATTAACCATTCGCGATTCGTACTGGACTTGCTTACCAAGTGCGGTGCGGCCGAAGGCATTTTCGATTTCTTGTTTACGGGTACCTACACGGGTTGATTCGGCGTGAATGCGGTGGCCTTCGTGGGTGTCGCTAAAGCGGTTATCGGCGCGGCCTTCATACACCTTCTTCCACCCTTCACGTTTACGGCGGTCGTAGTCAATCTTGCGAGTTTGGCGATTCGCCCAGTTATTCCTGCCCTGCCCGGCTAAGATGCGGGCTTTTTGCAAGTCGGCGCGGTCCTGCGCCCAGTTGCGGGTACGGTCGATGACCCCCTTCTTCGGGTTATTGGCTAGGTTGGCGATACGCCCAAGCAGCGAGCCACTGAACTTAATCAACATTGGCGTAATTACTACTGGTGCCACCATGACCGCCATCCCGAGGATAATAAGGTTTAGTGAGTTGGCATTTTGTATAATAGCAAGCCCCGCGAGTTTGGCGGCCCCGAATAATGCTGCAAACATTGGGAAGATCATCAGCATACGTACAAACAAATCACGCCACTTTTCGAAGTATTTTTCGGTGTTCGGCAGCAAGTAGGCCACAAATGCCAGCGGTGAAATTATGACAAGCAGTGTAATGAGTGCTTGGCGAGCGGCCATAATCAGCAGCGCAATCAGCACGGCCATTAATACACCAACGAGAATTGGGATAATCAGCGTCAGTGCGCCTGGTAGCCCCTGGCTTAAGATGACGTATTTGGCGTAAAGCCCAAGCCCAACAGTGGCGGTACCTCCCGAGAGAATGGCGCCGGTAATGCTCGACCAGCTGAGTGACTCAACATCTTTATACTGCGCTGCGTTATTAAGCGAGCTAAACACACTCGAGAATAAGTCATGAATTGAATAGCCGAGCATATTTGATATATCCACGCCAAGCGAGGCAATCCAATAGGAAATGTTGACCAAAATAGCCCCGACAATCAGCCGTGGCAGAATACGCTTAATACCATAGTTGGTAATACCAATGCTGGTTACCTGTGAGTACACCACAAACAGGAACACGCCCACGAACGCAACGTTAGCGATGTCGCGGACAATTGCCCACATGCGGTATAGCGAGCTTGAGGTGTCGGTTTGCACGGGGCGTACCACGAGGAAGCTCGATAACACTTCGTAGAGGTGGTCCATGCCGCTCGCCATAAAGTTAACAACCGGGCAAAGAATCCACCCCAGTCCGTCGGTGATACTGCCGTCACAATTGGTTTGGCCGCCGGCTTCTTCGGCGCTCCCTGGCGCATCGGCAATCGAAATAGCTTTTGGTGGTGATTTGCCACTGTAGTTATCGGGTGGTGTGTAACGGTAGGTGACGTATTCGGCGGACGTAGCGGTCGCTGGATCGCCATCGGTAAACAAGAAGTACGCTGTGTCGCCTGCTTCGTCGATATAAACATAGCCTTGTGTGCTAGAGGGCATATCACCAGGAACTTGAGTTTGGCCAAGGGGGGTGTAGGTGTTTTCGTTATACACTACCGTGCCGTCGGTGCGCGTTGCGTCAGCGGCGGCAACCGGCTGATCAAAAAAGCTCGTAGCGGAAAAAATGGCCAACACAATAACTGTGGCCACTAAGTAAATACGTCGCAACGATATTCTACCGTGCGAGAGCTTTGAAAACAGTTCCCACATATCACTTTGTATACTACCATTTTCTTGCTAAAAAGTCAATCTGTTACAATAGCCTTCTACCTCTGTTAAAAAAATAATCTTTGCATATATTAGCCATTACCGCTACACTTATTACATAAAAAGGAATATTCCACCTCATGAAATACACACACTTCATTGCCGTCCTTGCCCTACCGTTTATGATGGCTGCCGCGCTGCTGACGCCGATGACGCCCGCTTATGCTGCTGATAAAGTTGATTGTGCCATACTACCCGACAATATTTGTAATGCGGCCAGTAAAGACAGTACAACAAATGTCAAAAATTCCGGTATTCTTTTGCTACTGATTTGGGTTATGAGAATCCTGACTGCTGGTGTGGGTATTGCGGCGATTGGCGCAATTATCTACGCGGGTATTTTGTATTCGAGTGCTGGCGGTAGCTCTGAACAAGTGTCGAAATCAAAGGGTATTATTACCAATACGGTGATTGGTATTGTCGCGTACGCCCTGATGTTTGTGGTCCTGCAATGGCTGATACCAGGGGGTGTATTCTAATGTTGAAAAAAATACAACTATTCGTTGGTATGGTTACCCTTGCCTTTATGGGTAGCGTAACAATGCCGACCCCTGCCTATGCTTGTAGCGATTCACTGATGGGTATTCCAGCCTGGTATCGTAACCTGCAAGATAGCTCATGTAATGTAAAAATACCGAAGGACAGCAAGGGTGATGCAAACGTGACGAAGTTTATCCTTAATATTGCGATGAACGTTATTCAAGCTGGTTTGGTGCTGGCAGCGTATGTGGCGGTATTCTTCATCATTAAGGGTGGATTTGGGTATATTACCAGTGCTGGATCGCCAGATGGAATGCAGAGCGCGAAAAAAACTATTACAAATGCAGTGATTGGATTAGTTATCGCCGTTCTTTCAGCTTCAATTGTTAACGCGATAGCGGGGATTCTATAGTTATGCGCGATATCATATTAGCCGCAATTATTTCACCAGGCGATATTGGTTATACCGGCGTGAAAAGCGGATCAAATGTCATTCCGAATGTCCTCAGCGCTGTTTATTTTTGGGGTGCTGCCCTGGCGGTAATTGTGATTATCGTCGCCGGGTTTTTGTACACCACAGCTAATGGTAACGCACAACAGGTCACCCGTGCGCGAAACGCGATTATTGCGGCGTGTGTGGGGTTGGCGGTTATTTTGAGCGCCTTTGCGATTACCACATGGGTATTACAGGGGGTGAAGTAGTATGAAACAACGAATATTTAGTATGTTGAGCGCGGTTGGTGTGATTGGTTTCGTGGCAGCAGCTGCGGTGCCTGCGGGCGCAATCGACATTGTCCCGAATTGCCGAGACAACCTAAGCTCTGCCCAGTGTAAAACACTGAAAGAAGACGACCTCGATAACTCGAGCAATAATATGATTTGGCGGGTGATTCAGGTAGTGATGGGCGTGCTCGCTGGTGTTGCAGTAGTGATGATTGTGATTGGCGGTATAAAATATACCACCTCTGCCGGCGACCCATCGGGGGTGAGTAATGCAAAGAACACTATCATGTACGCTGTGGTTGGCCTGGTAGTTGCGCTACTTGCCACGGGGGCAGTACAATTAGTGATAAACTTTTTCGGTTAAACAAAAGGAGAAATATATATGCGCAACCTAAAACTATCAATCGTAAGTGCACTGACCGTTCTCGGTATGGGTGTTGGCTTGGTTACTGTACCCCAGCCCGCAGCATATGCTGCTAACTGTACGTCTGCAGCGGACTGTGCGCAGGATGGGCTTAATGCATCGGGCGGCAAAGCCAACAACACGAACATTGGTGCATTTATTAAAGATATCGTGAATATCTTGCTTTATATTCTCGGTGCGGTTGCGGTGATTATGATTGTCATTGGCGGTATCCGCTACACCATTTCGAATGGCGATTCCGGTGCGGTCAGTAACGCAAAGAACACCATTTTATATGCGGTAATTGGCCTAATTATTGCGCTTATGGCCTATGCGATCGTCAACTTTGTATTGACAAGTTTCACCTAAAGCTTCACATCGAGATAGTTATCTGGTATAAATAAAACAAGACCAACCAGACCTAGGAAAGGAAAGGATAACAGAGTTATGAAATTAAAAAACCTGAAACAGCACTTGCTAGCCCTGCTTGCGGTCCCAGCACTTGCTCTCAGCGTTAGCGCAGTGGTTGCACCAGTAACCTACGCGGTCGACGACTGTGATATTAGTGCAGGTATTAACGGCGCAGCACAATGTGCCAAGAGTGAAGATCAACCAGCTGATCTATTTGCAGACGGCGGAGTATTCCAAACGATTACCGACGTATTGCTCTTCATCATCGGTGCCGTATCGGTTGTGATGTTGATTATCGGTGGTATTCGCTACACCGTATCACAAGGTGACTCAACAGCAGTCCAAAATGCAAAGAACACCATTCTTTACGCCATCATCGGTTTGGTTGTGGCAATCCTTGCCTACGCTGCGGTACACTTCGTTATCGGTAGCTTCGCAAATCAGTAAGTAAATCACTAAACTTACCAAAACCCCCGCTCGATTATGTAGCGGGGGTTTTGTTTGCCGTATGTAAGGGGGGCGTGTATGCATACATAAAACAATAGCCCCGCGTGGTTATGCGGGGCTATTCTAGTTACAAACGAGTGATTACTACTGAATGGTAATCTTCTTAGCTTGCTCTTGCTTTACCTTGCTAAAGCTGATGGTAAGCACGCCGTCTTTTAGGACTGCAGCAACTTCATCTTCTTTAACTGGTACAGGTAATGCTACGGTGCGGCTAAATTCGCCCCAGTAACATTCTTGGATGTGCCAGTTCGTCACTTCAGTGTCGTCGCCACTGCTAAGAGTGCCGCTGATTGTCAGGATGCCGTCTGAAATACTAACATCAAGGTCTTCTTTGTTTACACCAGCTGTACGAGCTTTCACAATCAACTGATCGTCAGTTTCGTATACGTCAACAGCGAGTTGGCCTGGGAATTCGTCTTCTGAACCATCCGCCCATGCGTCGTCACCTGCTGCTTGCTGTTGTTCCTGCGGAACATTTTGTACGTCTTCTGCCACACTGTCATCATTTAAGAATGCTGCAGCCAATTCATCTTCGATCAATAGATCGTCATTTTGCTTACGGGCCATGATATCCTCCACTTTTCTCCAGGCTCTAATGCACTTTTCTGTGGATAATTATAAACGAGTCCTGGGGTATAATCAACATAATACTAGAGGTAAACGTAAAAAATACAATGCTCGATTCGCTACTTTCGATTCTCGCACCCCACTACTGTTGCTCTTGCGGGCAGATAGGCGGTGTTTTATGCAGCTATTGTAAATTCAACATCGTTTCAGAGCCTTATGCGGCCTGTGTGGTGTGTGGGAGCCCAGCCAGTGGTGCTTCATCGCTGTGCGGTGCGTGCCGTACGCCGTATACCAAAGCCTGGTGTGTTGGTGAACGCTTGAGCGCACTCAAGGCGTTAATTAATGACTATAAGTTTGAACGAGTAAAAAGCGCAGGTAGTGTATGTGCGGCATTATTAGATGAAACCCTCCCCGACCTACCACCTAATACATACGTCGTCGCAATCCCGACC
This sequence comes from uncultured Candidatus Saccharibacteria bacterium, assembly GCA_963789695.1. Lineage (GTDB taxonomy): Bacteria > Patescibacteriota > Saccharimonadia > Saccharimonadales > Saccharimonadaceae > Saccharimonas. The sequence continues at coordinate 407,926 of CAWBLS010000002.1, forward strand.
GTTTCAAGCCACAGGCGTGTTCGTGGCTATGACCATAGTGTCGTAATGGCTCGTGCCTTTGCTCGCCGACGCCAACTACCCTACCGGCAAGTGCTTAAGCGAATTGGAAACGAGGGGCAGCGCGGCGCTGGTAAGCGGCAGCGTATCGAGCAAGCAAAGCGGGCGTTTACTGCACCGAGCCTGAGCGGCGGCACCTATTTATTAATCGATGACGTAATGACGACCGGTGCAACCATGCACTATGGGGCCGAAACGCTACTTGCGGCTGGTGCAGACGAGGTATGGGTGGCGGTACTCGCCTATCAACCTCTCGACAAGGCGGCCTGACATCTGTTAAAATACGAAAGCTTCCATATGGAGAGGTGACCGAGTGGTTTAAGGTACCGGTCTTGAAAACCGGCGTGGGGTCAAACTCACCGAGGGTTCGAATCCCTCCCTCTCCGCCAAGCAATTATCAAAGGAGGTAGATATGCCATACCAATCAACATCTGAATTACCAGATAACGTGCGGAATGTCCTACCACCACACGCTCAAGATATTTTTAAAGAAGCATTTAATAGCGCCTACGAAGAGTACAAGGATCCAAGCGATCGGCGCGGTGACGCCGGGCGTGACGAAACGGCGCGACGGGTCGCCTGGGCTGCGGTAAAGCAAGCCTACGAAAAAGGTGCCGACGACAAGTGGCATAAGAAATAATTACTACCGGTACCCCACACGATGAACAGTGTGGGGTACGTCGTTTAATAGGCTTCAGTTTTTCACATTTGTGTGACATATATCACAGCTCATGCTTTATGGGAGGGCTAGAATAAGAGTATTGTTAACACAAGTGGAGGTGTAGCAACATGATGAAGAAATCAAATCTCGCCACAGAAGCCCGTATTAAGCGATTTATGGCGGAAAAGACACGTAAGTTTCCTGAACTCAGCGACACGCGCTCACGGCGCATTACCGTATACCAACAAGGTCGCATTATGGATGAAGTAAGTTATTTTCTCGACTCGAATAAACCTTTAACGAGCGCGTAAATAACTCGTTCCTACCCAATTTACTGCCCACCGCGCCGCCGCTACAGCACCTCGGCGGCGTTTCTCTTTGGCAAATTTAGCGCGGCACACCTGGCTGCGAATTGGTGGCCGGATTAAATAGCTCTGGCCGTACGGCCGATGGGCCGATGAGGTTAATTTCACCACCTTCGGCAATTTCAACTCGTAACATTTGGCTCGGTTCACCGTCATTATCGAGGGTGAGGATATAGTACGTAGATGGTTCTGAAGGAAATGATTGCATCATTTCGGGGCTGGCACCAGACACATTGTCGGCGTTTAAGTGCCACACACCACTTTGATCACTCAGCTCATGTTGGTGGGTGTGCCCTGAAATAAGGATTGGCGAGTCGATACACTCCCCTAGCCGTTCGGTATCAAGCAGTCTACCATCATGCGTTACAATGACAGAAGGTTGTTGTTCGCACAACATATCAGTGGTCGTTTCGCGGTAATTGGGTGGGATAAGCGGCTTTTCTGGTTGGCGCAAGGCGCCTTTATCGCCAGCTCGTGGATCATCGACAAGACTGACTGCTAGTGAGGTATCGCCAGCGTATATAGGTGGTACGATCGTGGCTCTGCTGGTGTTCCAGCCCTTATTTTGAAGCATCGAAAGGACAATACCAGAGTCGTGATTACCATTTACGGCGAAGCTAACCGCGCCGTTTGGTGCGATGGGTATACAGCTGGGGTACGATGTTGACTCTGCTTCACTGCCATAGTTAGTGAGGTCCCCCGGAACGATAACATAGCTCGCGCCTGCACCATCAACGAGTGACTGGACGACATCGCCTGCTGCTATTTTACAGTGAGTATCTGACGCAACCACGATACGGACAGCGTCGCCAGTGAACTGATTCGCGACCTCTGCAACACGTTCGCGTACTTCGGCTGCAATAATGTCGCTACGCTCGCTTGTTGAGGCGGCGTGAGCAAGGGCTTGTTCGTACTGATAGTTGCGTACAATCCGCGTGCCCTCTTGCCATATAGCGTTTGTGGTGTCAGGTGACGTTAGGGGTAGTGAGGCTCCAATAATCATCACCGATACAGCTTTTGTGCCCACGCGTCGAACACGCCCCAGCCAGGTTTGATGCTCACCCGCATCATGCGGTACGTGGTGTTCCATTACTTGTTATTTTACCGCAAGGCATAGGGGTGGGCAAATTGAGCGCTGGTACGACAACTATGCCACTAAAGAAAACAACCCACCATTGGTGAGTTGTTTTCTTTGGTACAGCTGACTGTTCACTGTTAGAACCTGCTATGAGTTTAAGAGCGCCAATATTCTATCCGTGTCTTCTCCATTTTTATGGACTTCGATTACACGACAGTTATATCTCTCCGCTTCATCTTCCAAGCGCTTACTGTATAACGATGCCCATTCTACTTCTTTTTCCTTCAAGTGATCTCCATATTTGTGAGCTTCATCCCAGAGCCCTCTAGTATAAATGGCATCTTTCATTCTGGCTGTATCGTAATCTACTAAAAACAATGCTTTCACTTTGTTGTCATTCATGTAGTTGGCGTTAACCATTTTTGGTAATATGCCAACACCCTCAATAATACAGCCGTTCTTCCACTCGTAATAACATTCATCAATAAGTGCTCTAACCCCAAGCCAAGTCGCTTCACCTTGTTCAAACTCCATATCAACAATCTGTTCAGCTGTTAATTCTGTAAGAAATCGCTCAGCTGTGTATTCACTTGAATTGAATAATGCAGGATGTTCGTTTTTATTAGCAACCGATCGTAACATTGTTCGGATCTGATCTGTAGATATAAAAGGGAGGTCTAAAGTCTTAGATAAAGCTCGAGCAACGGTCGTCTTACCTGTCGTTGGTGCACCACCTATTAAGATAATTTGCTTAGATGTCATATTGATATGATAACAAAAAATAGACTCCGTCATGGAGTCTATTTATCAAACCGCTTATGGTACACCCGACACGATTCGAACGTGTGACCTCTTGCTCCGCAAGCAAACGCTCTATCCAGCTGAGCTACGGGTGCGCACTGCTAAATTATACTATCATAAACAGAGGTACACGGCAAGGGTTGTTAGATGCGAAGTCGCGCAAGGAGGCGGTCAACCGCATCGGGCTGTACGTCTTGCATTGGTAGGCGTTCTGCCAGCATATCAACCAGTGGCTCCCCCACTTCTTCAGGGAAGTAGATGGTTTGGCCAATTTGGAAGCGCTTTCTGGGAACAAGAATAACCGAATGGTGCGCATCGGTGCTCACTACCCCAAAGGCCTTGAATTGTTCGTAGGTAAATAGCTTGTCGTTAATGTGAATCCCTTTGCGGCTGACGGTGTAATCTACCATTGCCGGTGGGCGGCGAACGTACAAAATTAGCGTTGCGGCCATTACGGGAATAAGGATAACAAACGTGAGTGAGCGCATAAGAAGCCAGGCAATTGCCATTAATACGGCAACGACGATGCCGAAAATTACAAACCACATGCCGCTCCGTTCGTGTTCGATATGTTCAGCTGCCTGCCAGCGAATGACCGCTTGATCATCTTCGGTGTCGTCCACGGCAGGTTCAGTAGACGCTGGCTGGTCCATATCTTCTGTACGAGGTACATCTGGCTGTGGCGTTTCCACAGCTGGTGCGCTTTCATCTGCCGCAGTAGGCTGGAATGGCGCTCCAGACGGCGTTTCCTGTGGCTGTTGCCACTCCTGTTGTTTATCCTGTTCGGGTTGCATGATTTCAGTATAGCATGGGCGGAATAGAGGGGGGAGATATCGCTCGCGCTGCTCGCTCCTCCGCTTGCTTACCAGAAAAATACTTCGTGCTTTTCTGGCTGCGCTGCGCTGCGCCGAACTTCCCGCTCTCGCTGCTGGCGAGTACGCGGGAGTTCGAATCGCCCTCATCAAAAAAAAGAAGCCCAGATGGACTTCATTTTTCTTGGCGGAGGAGGGGAGATTCGAACTCCCGCTGCAGGTCTCCCCACACTAACGATTTAGCAAACCGTCCCCTTCAGCCACTTGGGTACTCCTCCATTTCTAGGAAAGGGCCAACCCTTTCCGGTTTTCGCCGAAATAAATTCGTTCGAAAACCTCCTATCCCCTAAAGGCTCTGCTAGCGCAGCGCATAATGAGGATTCCAGAGCTTGTGTTGCCACGCAACTCTTGCCTATATTACGGCTTCACCATAGTAGCATAAACCAATCAGTGCGTACAGGGGTGCTGGCAGGAAGCATAAAACAGTGTATACTGATTAATATAAATACGCAAAATAGGAGTAAATGAATGAAACGATCCCTGAAACTCTTTACCACTTATGTTGTTGCTGCATTTACCGTGTTACTTCTGAACGCTAACTATGCGTTGGCCGTGGGCACAATCAGCGAAGGTGCTGATGCTGCAAAAGGTGCCGATCAGCCAGCTGATTTGTTCGGAAACGCCGGGGTGTTTTCTACCATTAGCAGCGTACTACTGTTCATTGTTGGTGCGATTGCAGTAATTATGATTGTGATTGGTGGCTTACGCTACGTGATTTCCGGTGGTGACGCTAGCCAGGTGCAGTCTGCTAAGAATACTATTCTGTATGCCCTTGTCGGGGTGATTGTGGCAATTTTGGCCTACGCGGCGGTGAACTTTGTCATTAACAGCTTTGTTCCATCTGGCTCGACTACGAGTGGTTCGTCGTACGGCGCTTCTACGCGGTAAGGTAATAGTTACGATAAAGTAGCCCACACGGGCTATTTTATATGGGAGAGAGAGGGATATCGCAATCAAAGATTGCTCCTCCGCTCGCTGGAACAGAAAATGCCCTCTGGGCGCTTTCTGTTCTGCACTTCGCTCCGCCGAACCCTTTTGCTGAGGCAAAAGCAGGGTTCTCGGTCGCCTTCTTCTCCGCCACGCAAAACGACCCTATCTATGGGTCGTTTTGCGTGGCGGAGAGAGAGGGATTCGAACCCTCGAAAGCTTGCGCTTTACCGCTTTTCGAGAGCGGCCAGTTCAACCACTCCTGCACCTCTCCATGCGGCGGTTGTACAACCCTTTTATTGTACCCGAAATCACTCCGCCCACCAAAGGTGAACCAAGCAATTTTTTCAATGTACTATACTGGTGGTATGGAAGATTCAGTATTTACGAGGATTATCAAAGGCGAAATTCCCTGCCATAAAATTTATGAAGACGAGCGAACACTTGCCTTTTTAGATATCGAGCCCGCAGTAATTGGTCACACACTGGTTGTACCGAAGGTACAGGTTGATCAGTTTAACGATTTGCCCGATGAATACTACAGTGCCCTATGGGCCACCGTAAAAAAAGTGGCAAACAATCACCAGCAGAAGCTTGGGACTGATCGAATTGGGGTGGTAGTTAAGGGGGTGGATGTACCCCACGCACACGTGCACATTGAACCATTTAATGTGGGTCAACACCTAGGCCCTGGTAAAAACGATATTGGCGAACAGTCACAAGAGGCGCTGGCCGCGCTTGCCGAGAAGCTACGATTTTAAATGATTACAATTATCACCATCGGGAAGAAGCATGAACCATGGATTATAGATGGCCTGGAGCGCTATTCTAAGCGCCTGCGTGCTCCGTGGGACGTTAAATGGGTACTTTTACCGCACAGTTCACTAGGCGGCGACAGCGCCCGCGAGGACGAGTCTGAGCGTATATTAAAGGCCCTTAAACCCCAAGACTACGTGGTATTAATGGACGAGCGCGGCAAGATGTATGACGCCCCTACCTTATCGCAACTATTTACTGATTGCTTCACTTCCTCTCGCTCCCCGGTCATCATTGTGGGGGGCGCGTTCGGGGTGACGGATGATCTACGTGCCCGTGCTGATGCCGTTTGGTCTCTGTCGAAGCTCGTTTTCCCTCATCAGCTGGTGCGCCTTATGTTGATTGAGCAGCTTTACCGAAGCCAAGAGATTGCCAAGGGTAGCGGTTACCACCACAAATAGTACGACAACATATTGACAAATTAAAAAGTTTATGCTAAATTGATTAGTGTTAATTAATAAAAACAAAAAATATGTTTACCACCACCCTTAACACCGTACTTGTCACCCTTCTCAGCGTTACCACTGCCTTTGGCGTGTTTATGCACGATGCTCGCGCAGAAAGCGTCTTGCACGCAGTGCAGCCTACGCGGGCGCACATTACCCCGCATGGGCCAGAGTTACGACCCGGTGCGGTTATTGAATCTAACCCCCATGTACACGTTGACCCCATGTCGATGCGCTCACTGATTAATAACTTCTCATACCAATCACCGAGCTTTCCACCCCGTGAGCAGAAGCATCAGCGCAAGCATTTGTTACAGCTGTATCAAACACGCGGACACTACGCGTTCGATAACACAAACCTGCCAATTATCGCCTAAGCGGTAAGAACGTTCAATTCGTTTTCAAGGCGTTCGAGTGCGGTTTTGGTTTCGGCAAGTTTTTGGCGACTTTCTTCTACTAACTCTGGTGGAGCTTGTGCAACGTAGCGTTCATTTGCCAGGCGGCCCTCTAATTTGGCGACATCTTGTTTGGTGGTGGCAATACGTACTTCAAGATTAGACTGGTGTTCGTAGAGCGTATCTGCATCAATATCAAGCCACGCATCACGGCCACTAGCAGCCAGGCGCATACCTTTGGCTTGATCGACGTGTTTTACGTCGCTCAGTTTCGCCAGATGGGCAATCAATGCGCGGTTATCGTCAATCAGTGAATCGGTTTGGTACAGCAAATCATAACGCTTATTGCCAGGTAGCTCGCTCATTACATAGCGGGCTTCGCTGACGAGTTGTTTAATTCGCTCGAACTCACCTGCAGCAATGTCATTGCAGGGTTTTTGGGTTGGCCAGGTATCGCCAGCCAACAGATTGTCATGCCAGCTGAGTGATTGCCAAATGGCTTCCGTTACGAACGGCGCAAACGGGTGCGTCAGGCGCAACACGGTATCAAGCACGTAGGCGCTCATACTGGTGTTATTTTCTACCTTGCTGGCTTCGACATACCAGTCGGCTACGTCATCCCATAGCGTGTGATAAACGGTTTCGGCGGCTTCGGCAAAGTGGTAACTGCCAAGCTGGCCTTCAAGGTCGGCTGTCGCAGCATTAAGTCGGCTGACAATCCAGTGGTCAAGGAGTGATTTTGGTTCTGGGTTTGGGGTCGGGCGAACATCGCCGACATTTGCTTCAATAAAGCGGGCTACGTTCCATAACTTGTTACAAAAGTTACGGCCGGCCATCACCTTGCTACTACTAAACGCCTGGTTTTGGGCGGCACTTCGGCTGGTTATCAGGCCCATACGCAGCGCATCGGAGCCAAACTCTGTTACAGCTTCCATTGGGTTAATTACATTCCCCTTGCTCTTGCTCATCTTCTGCCCTTTTTCGTCGAGCACGAGGCCATGCAGGTAGACATGCTTAAACGGTACCTTATCAGTTACATAGAGGCCCATCATGATCATACGGGCTACCCATGCAAACAGGATGTCGCCACCGGTCTCCATTACAGCATTTGGGTAAAACTTTGCAAGGTCACCACCCTGGAGATAGTCGGTGGTAATAAATGGCCATTGGCTACTTGAAAACCACGTGTCGAAGGTGTCTTCTTCCCTGGTATATGTTGTACCATTAACAACGATTTCTTTCTCATCTACCCGCTTATCGAAAATCCAATCGTCCTGGTTTTGCTTACTGCGGAAGGCAGGAATGGGAATACCCCAAGGGATTTGCCGGCTTAGGTTCCAGTCGCGGAGTTGTTTGAGGTATCCAATCACAACCGAGCCCTTGTTGGCGGGTGTGAAGGTAATCTCCCCTGCCTCGATTGCTTGAATGGCGCGCTGGGCCAGGCTTTCCATTTTGAGGAACCATTGTTCTTTAATAAGCGGTTCAATGACCGTACCGCACTTATAGCAGTGTGCTACTGCGTGAGTAATATCCTCTTCACCGCGGCGTACTTCCTCGGCTTCAAGGGCGGCTAATATACGCTTTCGAGCATCACTGGCTGGGATGCCCATAAACTGTGATGGCACGTTCATCATCTTGCCATCAAAGCCAATCACCTGCACTGGCTCGAGGCCATGGCGTTTGGCGACTTCAAAATCATTCGGATCGTGGGCGGGTGTTATTTTTACCGCGCCAGTTCCATAGCTAGGGTCAACGTATTCGTCGGCGATAATTGGGATTTCTTTATTCAGGATTGGCAGTAACACCCGGGTTCCCACTAAATGCTTGTAGCGTTCGTCATCGGGGTGTACGGCTACCGCGACGTCGCCCAGCATGGTTTCTGGCCGAGTCGTTGCCACCACAATTTCGCCGATTTTATCGAACGTTGGGTAGGCAATCTTCCATAATTTAGACTTTTCATCTTTATGGTTAATTTCAATGTCGGCAAAGCTGGTGCGGTGTTTTGTACAGTAGCTGACAATCTTCTCGCCGCGATAAATAAGGTCTTCGTCCCACAACCGTTTAAAAGTGTCGAATACCGTGTCGAGCACTTTCTGATCAAGGGTAAAGGTAAGATTTTTCCAGGTTGCCCCTGCCCCAAGCGCCCGGAGCTGGAGCTCCATATTCCCACGCTGACTATCGACAAAGTTCCACACCTGGGCGTACAGCTGATCGCGTGAGAAATCGAAGCGGGTTTTACCCTGCCGTTCAAGTTCCCTTTCGTAAACAACCCAGGTTTCAAAGCCTGCGTGGTCGGCACCAGGGATAAATACTGCATCCTTACCTTTGAGGCGCTGGTAGCGGACTAAGATATCTTCAACTGCAGTACCGAGTGCATGGCCGATGTGGAGATTACCGTTCGCGTTTGGCGGTGGCATGACAACGGCATACGGCTCACCCTCCCCTTTCGGGTCAAACACGCCAGACTGCTCCCACATCGCGTAGATATTGGGTTCAAATTCGTTGGGTGTATAGGCTTTTGCTAACTTCATTGTCTCTCTATTTATCCTGTAAAATTTTCACATGAAACATACGACACAGGTATAGGGGCAAAAACTTTTCACGTGAAAAGTTTCTCTCTGTTGACCTCTGTTACCTCTGGGTGACCCCTGTTATGCTTCGCATGTGTGTGTTCAGGGTACAGTATAGCACGTTCTCACGTATAATGGGGGATATGACTGCAGACACACAAGAAAACAAAGAAGGCTGGGATGAGCTTGTTCATGACCTTGGGGGGCATCCACTCCAGCTATGGGGCTGGGGAGAGGTGAAGGCAGCACATGGCTGGCGCGCTGAGCGCCTGGTGTACAGCGATGAATCTGGCCAAGTGACGGGCTTAGCACAGGTGTTATGGCGTAAGTTGCCGTGGCCGTTTAAGCAGCTTGGGTATGTGCCACGTGGGCCAGTATGTAAAGAAGGCCACACCCCGCAGGTGTTAGAAGCACTCGCTGAGCACGCCAAGCGGGCTGGCGGCACGGTGTTAACGATTGAACCAGATACGACAGAGCTGCCGAAAATAACGGGCTGGCGACAGTCACCTAACACGATTTTGATTCCATCGACACTAATTCTCGATCTGAAAAAGAGCGAAGATGAGTTATTGGCTGCTATGACAAAGAAAACGCGCCAATATATCCGTAAATCGGGTAGGGAAGGGCTTGAAGTCAGGCAGGTTACCACCCCTGGAACACTGGCAAAATGCTTGGATGTCTACCACGGCACGGCTGCGCGGGCGGGCTTTGCGATTCACGGCGACGATTACTACTACGATGTGCACGAACAACTAGGGGACTCGTCGCTGATTTTTGCCGCCTATAAACAGGGAAGTGATGAACCGGTTGCTTTTGTGTGGGCGGCGCTTAGTGCCACCACGGCGTTTGAACTATATGGTGGTGTAACCGATGAGGGCCAGGCGCTACGCGCTAACTACATGCTGAAATGGCACGCGATTACGACCTGTAAAAAGTGGGGAGTGAATCGCTACGACATGAATGGCCTACTAAACGACGGTATTAGCACGTTTAAGCGGGGGTTTGCCGACCACGAAGACATGCTGGTGGGTACCTATGATTATCCACTTTCACCCCTATACGGCGTGTGGACAACGCTACTACCAAGCGCCAAGCGGGCAGTACGTAACGTGAAAAAATTAGTTTCGCGTTAGGGTGTGGATTGGCACTGCGCCTTCGCGGTAGACGATGATTTTTCCAACCGGGTCAAACCCAATAATGGTAGAGGGCGGATTGCCGCGTAGGTCGCCGCCATCAACGTAAAAATCGACTTCATCACCGAAATAGTTAACTGCATCATCAATCGTGCCAGAGGTTGGCTCGCCGGGCGCGTTAGCACTGGTGGTCATCAGAGGCCCAGTCTTTTTTAGAAGTGTACGCAGTGCAGGTACATCGGGAATTCGAACAGGTAAATCAGTGCGCACGTGCTTCACGTAGTTGGGGACATGGCTCGCATCGAGGACAACACTAAGGGGTGCGGGCCAATAACTAGCCACAGTGCTTAGTTGATGTTTTGAAAAACCAATCTTTTCTAAATCGTTTACCGATGCGGCAATGATGGTACCGGGTGCGGCGGCGCGTGATTTTACCTGGTAAAGCTTTTCAATTGCTTTCGGCGAATCGATGCGCGCTACCAGCCCGTACACTGTGTCGGTTGGAATTACGCCCACGCCATCGCCCATGAGGTTATCAAGAAATGCGCTGTCTTTTAGGGTGTCTGAATGTATACTCATGCTGATTTCGCCCATGCGGTATCAACCATTGAAATACTAGGAATTACCTCGACATTATAAGGGTCATGTGCGCGGTGTGATTGCGCATAGTAGTAACCGAGGGTGGCAATCATTGCCGCGTTATCGGTGCAAAGTGCCATAGGGGCATACTCGATAGCGATTGGTAATCGCTCGGCCAGGCGGGTGCGCAGTTCCAGATTAGCTGCAACGCCGCCAGCAATCACGACTGACGCCGGCTGATAGGCGCTAAAGGCTCGCTCGCAGGTATCAACGAGCGTATCAACGGCAGTTCGTTGGAAACTAGCAGCAAAATCATTGCGCTGAACGTCATTTAAACGCGCTGCAAGCTCAAATGAAGGGAAAGTAGTGTCCACACCTACTTCGCGTTGAACGGCCCGTAAAACGGCTGTTTTAAGGCCAGAAAACGAAAAATCATATGGGTTTTTTAGTTTCGCCTTTGGTAATACGTAGGCCTCTGGGTTGCCATTGAGTGCGGCGTTACTCACTGAAGGGCCGCCAGGATAGGGGAGGCCCAGCACTTTCGCCACCTTATCAAACGCTTCACCCACGGCATCATCTTGAGTTTGGCCGAGCAGTTCATAATCACCGTGATCGCGGAATAAGACGAGTTGGCTATGGCCACCACTGACAATCAGTGCAAGCATAGGGAAGTCTGGCTGCTTTGACGGCAGCGTGAGGGTTGAAAGTTCGGGGTAATCGGCCTTTTCGGTAATGAAATTTGCGTACACATGGCCTTCCACGTGGTGAATAGGGTAGAGCGGCTTTTCGTGAATAATCGCAAGCGTGCGGGCGGCAAGGGTACCAACCAGTAGTGAGCCAATCAGCCCTGGAGCGTAGGTAACGGCAATAGCGTCGATATCATCCCAATCGCACTTTGCTTGGGCGAGGGCATCTTCAATCACAGGGTTAATCGCTTCAATATGGCTTCGTGCCGCTACTTCGGGTACCACACCGCCGTAGTGGGCGTGAATATCGATTTGTGACACAACCACATTCGAAAGAAGGCGCGTGCCGTCTTCGACGACCGCAGCAGACGTTTCGTCGCAGCTGGTTTCGATTCCCAAGATTCTCATAGATATATAGTATAGCACAAAAACAGGGGTGATACTATTGACTTTGTATAGAGTTTATGCTAATATATATACTATGACAATCAGGCCTAAATCACCGTATACCCTTGAAGCTCAATTAGGTGATTATATGCTGCACGGTGATGTCCCGGGCGGCTTTTCATTTGGAAAAATGGGAGTTACCGTTGGTCAACTGCTCGAACACGGCGATCGGGCATTTGGTACGGAGGCATTTCGGGATGCGAACCCAATGGTGAACGACGATGATATGCGGGAGTTTCCCGATAACTATCACGCACATCTTCGGGAATTAACTCCAGAACGCCGCGAAATCTTGGGCGGTGTTGCAACCCTGCTCGAAACGTACGATACGTCATTTATGAATACGGTTGCTGCCGGTAATTATCACCCTAATTGGTTTATGGGCGGATCGTTTTCTGATGCCCAGCGGTTTACAATGGGCGACACTGACTACGTTGTGCGCCGTCCGCGGCGGGGGAGCTTGCAAGAATCGAATAAGCACCTTGAAGCCTCGCTCCGTGTGCATGATGTGCCGAACATCGAGCACGTAGTGGCTGCGTCGTATACAGATAACCTGACTGTGGCGGAATTCGTCCCCGGCTCGCTCCTTCCAAAACTTACCCACAAAGTGCTGAGGGCAATACCACAACATGCCTACGATGAGCTGTACAAGAACTTGATCATTGCAGAATCCCGCGGTGTGGCGTTTGATAGAACCGGCAATAACATTTTGTATGACCCCGAAACTGAAACCATGACAATGCTTGATATCGCTCCAGAAGCCGATGGTATTAACGGGTCTGCAGCAGCCGCTTTTTATGCGAATATCCGGAACACGTTTCCAAGAATATTCTTTGCAGGTATACGAAACCTAGAAGACGTTCAGTCAGTGAAGACGCAGATTCACATGCTTGGATGTTTACGTAACACCCTTCAGGCCAATAATCCAAACGATGTATTTGTTGATAAAATTACTTCACGTATTGAAGAGCTAGACTCCGCACTTGAACACTACCGATCTTTATAGCACCGCAGGCGCTGCAGTGATAAAATAGCCGTATGAAGAAGATGCTAGCAAGTGGAGTGCGAGCGTTACTACCTAAAGGTACGGTACGCAGTGTTGAAAATTCGTATCGAGGTGCTCGGGCTAAGGCTGTCGCCGCGCGGTATGGTAATCCAGCCAAGAACTTACGGGTAATTGGGGTAACGGGAACGAACGGTAAAACTACCGTCGTGAACTATTTGAATGAAATCTTAAAAGAGGCGGGCCATACCACTGCTATGTTTAGCACGGCCACGATTGAAGTGGCGGGTGAGGCGAAGCGTAATGACCTCAACGCGACGGTGCCAACGGTGAGCCAAATCCAAAAATTCTTTAAACAAGCGAAAAAAGCTAAGGTTGATTTTGTGGTGATGGAGTTTCCGAGCCATGCCATCCATCAGAAAAAGCTCGCTGGTGTACCAGTCGAAATGGCGATTATGACCAACCTCACGCAGGATCATCTGGATTACCACGGCACCATGGAGGCCTACGCGGCCGTGAAGGGCAAACTGTTTGCCGGTAAGCCAAAGTACATTGTGCTCAACCGTGACGATGAATGGTATGAATTCTTTAACCAGTTTGAAGCGCGTGCCCAAAAAATCACGTACGGTACCCATGAAGAGGCTGAAGCAAAAATAGAAAAAGTGAAATTATACCGCAAGGGTACCGAAGCGAGCGTGGTCATCGATCACCAGACGAAACTGGAGCTTGCAACGGCGCTACCCGGCGAATTTAATGTTTATAACATGACGGCGGCTGTTTCGGCTGCGTATTTATTGGGTGTAAATATTAGCGACATCGTAGAAGGTGTGGCGAACTTAGAAGAAATTCCCGGCCGGTTTGAGCGAGTGGCTGAAGGGATGCCGTACGATGTGATTGTTGATTATGCGCATACCCCCGATGGGCTTGAAAAATTATTAGCAGCAGCCAAAAAAATCACCAAAAACCGTGTGCTTTTGGTGTTTGGTGCTTGTGGAGACCGCGATAAAACCAAGCGCCCAATTATGGGCGAGATAGCCGCAGAACACGCCGATCGAATCTTTTTAACAGATGAAGAGAGCTACAACGAAGACCCAGGTCAAATCCGTGAACAGATTTATAAGGGTATCGAAAACGTCAAAGGTGGTGCGATGAAAACCACCGAGCTTGCCGATCGCCGTGAAGCAATTACAAAAGCACTTGGTGTTGCCACCAAGGGTGATATGGTGTTAATTACCGGCCTTGGCCATGAAATGTATCGTATTGAAGCGGGCGAACGTATCCCATGGAATGATGGTGACGTGGTGCGCGAAATTTTAGAGAAATAATTACCAATCGCCACGCGAAGCGCGAATGGCTGCATTGTTTGAAGCAGCACGCGTTGGGTTGCCGCGGTGACGCGAATTGGCCGCAATATGGGCTTGACGACGCAGGGATTCTGGATCGATATGGGCGTTGTCCCAGGGGTTTTCTGCAAGTGCTGATTGGACAGCGCGCCTGGCGGCACGTCGTTGACTTTTTGGTAGCGACGATAGGGGTCGGCCATCAAGTGAAGTCACGATGTCCGGTTGTCGACGTTGCGGCTGGGGCACTTCATATCCACGGCGCTTTGCCATTTATGCGGCTCCGCTTCTGGTTCGTTTACGCGACGAGTGTGCTTCAATCAGAGCGATACGCTGGTAAGTTCGGGCTGCAATACGCTCAGCATGTGCCACCACCGCATCGTGTGGGAGCCGTAAGCGGCCATCAAAACTTTCAAAGTTGATACCCGGGTAGTATACCGACGCAGGGTTGTGCCCGTGTTGCGCTGCTTTTGCTTGGCCCTTTTTTTCGGCTAAATCAGAGGCTTTAATATCGAATTTCGCGCCTTCTACCCAGTAGTCGTCGCCGTTAATGTCCGAGCCACGCTCACAGCGAAGCCCAAGTTCATCTACGACGTCTTCAAACCCAATCTCGGTACGCATACCAATGACAGTCGATCGGATTAAGCCATGGGCAGGGAACTGCTGGGCTTGGTCGGCATTCTTTGCCTGGCCATTCATAATTAAGTAATTACGGGTCAGGATTTCGACAAGTTCGCTAAAGGAAACGCGGTTATCACCAGTGAGGATGGTTTCGGTTATGGCGGCATTAAACTCCATAACAACGGGCCGTAGTTCGCGTAGGAGCTTGTGCTCTTCAGGGGTAAGTGGCTGGCCGTCTTTATCGTCAAGTGAGCGGAGCCGCGATTGCGCTTCGACAAAGTCGTTCACCCGGGCGCAGGCGGTGTGCATGGCGCTGGCGTAGGGGTCCTGCTCGGTTTCGGCGAGCGAGAGGTGGGCTGATTGAAACGCCGCAAGCATAGTATCGCGCGTACGTTCTGGGTTTAGGTAATCTTGCTTTGCCGAAAGTGCTGCACCACGAACTGCTTCGTGTGCCATGGCGCGACTGGCGAGAATACGCGTTTGGCGCTCGGGGTTCGATTCTAGATGTTCTGTGGTGGGTTTTTGCATGGTTGTTTGTTAAATAATCTATATGCATTTAAGCATAAACAGTAAAAAAAGTCAAGCAGCGTAAGGGGGTGCTAGTCTTCTTTGAGAAGTACGATCTGTTGCCCCCTACGGGGGTCGAATATTTGCGCACCGTAGTGCACCAGCTCGGACGTATCTCGCACCAGGGTGGGATGAGCATCGCCGGGCTGGAGCGGGTGTTGAGCAAAGTGAGCAATCGCAAGGTTAAACACGGCGCCACCTAGCTTCTTCGTGAAGTAGCGTTCGGTGCTGGCGCCGAGTGACCCGACGGTTTCCGATACTGCAACCAGTCGGTCGACATGCGAAAAATCACCGAATTCTTGCATGGCTGCTACGGCCATATCGGCGTAGCGCATGTAGTGGTGAGCTCGTTCATCATTGGTGAGTGAGTAATCGTTAAATTTTGAAAAATCAATGTGATAAGAATGGACGTCGGCGTCGAAGATGCGGCGCAAGCGATCAGTTTTGGCGGCGCTGCCAGGCCCGCTCGTGTCGGGCTGGGCGAGCGTATTAAACCAGAAGGTAATGTAATCTTTTTCTTTCCAGTGGCTGATGAGCCCGAGTGTGGCGGCTTCGATGGTGCTACGTGGGTTCAGTTGGCCGTTTGCGTACAGTTCGCTTGCCATTTCTTGGGCATAGGCCACGTTGCGTTGGACAATTTCAAGCCAGTCCAGCGAAGTATTGCGTGCATGCCCGCCAGAGGTAATGGTCGCCTGGGCGTAGGTGTCGTAGTGAAGGCCACGCGCCGCTAACCCTTCTTTTAGGACGGTGTACGCCTCATGCGAATCAAGCCCTTGTTCGTTAACGAAGGCGTTGAAGTCGTTTTGAAGGTAGTCGCGTAGTGGCGTACGGAGTTCTGACATATGAGCCTATTGTATGCCACAGGGGTGGCCAGGCAAACCATGGGCGGTTTGCTCCTAAAGCCACTGGCGGTGCTTGAGGCGCCAGCTGGCGCTAATGACCACCCGCTGCATAATGCGTTGCCACAGGCGGTAAGCACGTGGATTGACCACGACGTCCCAGCAGCCAACATAGTCGGTAACATGTTTATTGAGGCTGGTTTTGAAACGGCCCATGCCGTAGTGGGGGTGGGTAGTGTCGTTAATGCGGCTGGAGTGCGGCGTGCCGCATAAGTCGTAGCTGGTAACACCGCGCTCTTTCATCCACTTAATTACTTCCCACTGTAATAACTGGCTGGCGCCATAGGTAGATTTATCACGTTCGCTGGCGCCGTCTTTGTACGTTCCCTTTTTCCCGAGGTACATACAAAATGCGCTGGCGACAATGCGGCCTTCAAATTCGGCAAAAAATAGGCTACCGGTTTCATTTTCGGCAAAACTCTTCCAAAAGTTGCGGTAGTAGTCGTAGCTCCGTAGTGAGGCGTCGAAGCGACCGGCTGCAGTCGCGGCGAGCAATTGATACATTTGCTGCATATTTGGTTCATTCACTTCGGCGGGGTATACCGTTACGCCATCACGTTCGGCGCGGCGGAGGGCATGGCGACCCTTTTGATTAAAGCTGGCTAAGATATCGTCGAGTTCAGGCGCGGTGTCGATAAGCACCGTTGAAACGTTTGGTTGTACGGGATTGGTACGCACCACACCAAGCCTTGAAAGGGCTGCAAGCGTTTCGTCGGTTTCAATAATCTCTGGCTCGAGCTTGATGGCGAAGACGCCTTTAGTTCGTGCAAACTGTTGTAGATCAGGCAACAGATTGTTAATTGCTTCAACGCTGGTAAGGCCTGGCCCCTTAGGAAGGTACCAAAACTTGCCACAGAGTGGTACGTGCTTTTCAAGTCCAGTGATGGCAAGATTATCAGCAAGCAGGTAATGAGGCTTCCAGCCGTTTAGTCGCTTTGTTTCAGCGAGCTCGTGCGACGCAAACACATTACCACCATCGGGGTTGTGGGCAAGTAATTCATTCCATTGAGCAATCTCTTGCTCGGTGGCTTCACGTATTGTCATAGCTATTATTGTAGCAAGCTAGGGGTGGAATGCGCGAATGTTAGGCGCCAGCTGGTGCTTGGCCTGAAAGAAAGTCGATTTCTTTAATGATGTCGAGCAAGGCTTGGGCGCGACGTGATTCATCGGCGATTGATTTAGCTGCGTCATGAGCAGGCGCGATGAGTGTTTTGTCATCGGTTGAGCGAATCAAAAGAAGTAGGGTGTCGAACTTTTCTTCAGGGTTGAGGTTCAGTTTATCAACAAGTGGGCGAAGTTCTGAGATTGCTTCCTTTTTTACACCATCGAGCTCACCACTCGCTGCAGGAGCAGACGTAGGAGTAGGTGCTGCGGTGTCTGGCATTGCAGGGAGCGAAAAGTCCGGGGTCGATGATGAGGTTTCAGGGACAACGGGTGCTGGCATCGTCGCAGCCGGTGCTTCTGTTGCTTCGGCTGACGGAGCACTCGTGTCTGGCGAGGCAGGTGCATCCTGGGTAGTGCTCGTATCGCTGCTTGTGCTGTCATCGCTTGCGGCAGGCGGCGGCGTGCTAGGGGCGGTTGGAGCTGGCGTGTCGCCGACAGCTTGAAGTTTTGCCTCTTGTTGGTCGTCGTCTGACATATTAACACCAGCGAGTACTTTCGCTAGTTCTTGATCGTCATTAATTGGTTGCGTTGTTTGCGGTTGAATGTCCATGCCCACCTCTGAATTCAAACTATTTATGCTTAACTGCATTTACTGTATCATGGAAGGAGTAATAGCCGCAAGAGAAAAGGGACTTTATGCTTGATGATGTAAATGTGTTAAAGCAGCGTGATCCAGAAGATGCGCTGGGTGTTGCGACGAACCTGTGGCGGCAGGCCACGTACGAGGTTGCGTTAGAAAACACCGATCACGACAATCGGCCAATTAAAAAGGTGGTCGTGGCGGGGATGGGTGGATCGGCGCTTGCCGCTGATTTAGCGAAAACCATGCTGCGCCAGTCGCTCGATGTAAGCTACGAGGTGGTCAAAGGGTATGAACTGCCACACTATGTTGATGCCGAGACACTGGTGATAGCGAGTAGTCACTCGGGAAATACCGAAGAAACAGTGAGTTGTTTCGAAGAGGCACTTCATAAAACAGACACCCCACAGCTGGCAGTGATTGCCACGGGCGGAACATTGGTTGATTTAGCAAAAGAGCATGATGTGCTGTATGCGCAACCACCTCATGATACACAGCCACGTATGGGCACGATTTATATGCTACGCTGCCTGCTGGCTGTGTTGGCAGATTTTAAGGTGATTGGCCACGATCGCTACCACGAAGTTGCCGAAGCGGCCACTTGGCTTCAGGAAGCGTCTGACGCTTGGGCGAAAGATATGCCCACCGAGCGAAATTATGCCAAGCAGCTGGCCCTATTAACAGTCGGAAAAACACCGGTATTTTATGGCGGCTCTGTGATGGCGCCTTTGGCGTATAAGTGGAAGATTAGCTGGAACGAAAATGCCAAAAACACGGCGTTTTGGAACTACTTACCAGAATTTAACCACAATGAATTTATTGGCTGGACGAGCCATCCGGTTGAAAAGCCTTTTGCGGTATTTGATTTAGTGAGCGATCATGAACACCCACGCGTATTAAACGGTTCGAATTGACCGACCGCTTACTTAGTGGCAAGCGACCAAAAAGTACTACCGTCCACCTTGAAGGCGACAGCGTTGTTCGCCAAATGCTGTGGGGTGCGATTTTAGCTGATTTTGTGAGTATTTATGTAGGTATTTTAAATGGTGTTGACCCAACAAAAGTTGAATTGATAGAGAAGTTCAAAAAAGAATTAGCCTAGTGGTACTGGCGTAGTGATTCGATAGTGTCTTTGCGGGCAGCTTTTATGGCCGGGTAAATA
This sequence comes from uncultured Candidatus Saccharibacteria bacterium, assembly GCA_963789695.1. Taxonomy (GTDB): domain Bacteria; phylum Patescibacteriota; class Saccharimonadia; order Saccharimonadales; family Saccharimonadaceae; genus Saccharimonas. The sequence continues at coordinate 427,095 of CAWBLS010000002.1, forward strand.
CCAAACAGTACACCTACACCAACTGCCATGGCGATGGCGGTGCCAAGGGTTTCCCAACTGAAGGCGGGCGCGAAGTACAGGAACGTGCTGACAATAAAGGCGAGAATATAGCCGCTGAAGTAGCCAGTAATACCGCCAAGCAGGCTAATCATTAAGGATTCAACGAGGAACTGAATCATGATGGTAGTGTTGCTGGCGCCAACGGCTTTTCGAATACCAATTTCACGCGTTCGTTCGGCAACCCCTACCAGCATAATGTTCATAATGCCAATTCCACCGACAAACAGCGAGATGCCTGCGATGGCCGACATTACCCCAGTGAGTGCGATGAAGAGTTCATTGGTTGGTTTACTGACATCTCGGCCACTTACAATCGTAAAATCTTGTTCGCCTTGATGATTTTTTGTCAGTGCTTTACTAACATCGGTACGCGTGGTTGGCATGAGTGCCGCATCACTGAGCTGAATGTTAATCTGCTGAATTTGCCACGGTGCACCGGTTTTTGGTCGCCCCGATTCGTAGTCGATGATTGCCGCGTTATTGAAATCGATGCCGTTGTAGTTGACGGGCATCGGCATTGATTGCAACACACCCACCACCGTGTAGGTCATGTCCCGCATTGTAAACGTTTGGCCAATGGGCTTATTGGTGCCGAACAGATCGATTGCAAGTTGCGAGCCTACAACAGCAGTGTCGTATTGGACAGATGTATCAAGGAATTCGCCTGCCGATAGGCCGAGCGCCGAGATTATCTCAAGATCTTTTGTTGTCGCAACAACAACGGTATCTTCAACTACCTCAGACCCGGAAGCGAGGGTGGCGACAGCACTCGAAAGTGGCGCGACACGTGTCACATTAGGTACGGCACGCAGGCTTAAAATATCTTTGCTGGTAAGCGAACTCGTGCTAAATGACTGCTGCCCAAGCGGGTTCGCAACAGCGTTCGGGTCGTCGGTTTTAAGGGTTGGGCGGATAATGGCTAAATTGCCACCGAGGCTCGAAATTTGGTCGGTAACCATACGGGTCACACCATCGCTGAGTGCCAAGATACAGGTGACGCTAGCGATACCGATGGTGATGCCAAGCGTGGTAAGGATAGTGCGCCCACGGTTACGGCGCAGTGTATGATAGCCGTTTTCGAAGTGGTTGAAGATGGTGAATATCATTTCTTTGCCGCCTTCGTTTTCTTGGTTGATTTAGCGCGGGGTTTCTTTGCCGTCTTCTTGGTAGTAGCCTTTTTTGGTTTGTCGACCTTATCGCTTTTCTTGGTCTTCTCACCTTTTTCAGCGGTTTTCTTACGGGCTGCAGGTTTCGCTGCTGGTTTTTCAGCTGGCTTCTTTTTGGTAGGAGTTTTTAGTTTAATCACCGTCGCTTCGCTCGACGCATCAACGGCCACGTTAATTTTGACGTCACTGGCAATCTTGCCATCAAGCATTTTGATCACACGGCTGGCATAACTTGTAAGGTTAGGGTTATGGGTCACCATGATGATGGTGTTGCCTTTCTTGTGTAGTTCAGAAAGTTCTTCCATGATGACGTGGCTTGAACGGCTGTCGAGGTTACCGGTTGGCTCATCGGCTAGAATGATACTTGGTTTATTGACGAGCGCACGGGCAATGGCAACGCGCTGCATTTGGCCGCCCGAAAGCTGCCACGGCATATAATATTCACGTTCATGAAGGTGGAATAGCTCGAGCACTTCGCTGGCGCGCTCTAGCCGAGCGGTGCGGCGCATACCTTTGTAGGTGAGGGGCAGTGCAACGTTTTCAATCACATTCATGCGATTAATTAGATTAAAGCTTTGGAAGACAATGCCGATTTGCTGACTGCGAATGCGGGCGTGCTGGGCGCCCGATAGATCTTCGACCGAGGTGCCGTCGAGATAGTAATCGCCCTCGTCGGCGCGGTCGAGAAGGCCGATAACATTTAATAATGTGGTTTTACCACAGCCACTCGGGCCCATAATAGCGATAAACTCACCGTTTCGATACGTCAAATCGACAGCGTCAAGAGCGCTCAATGTCTAGCGTCTCCAATGCCGATACCTTTTCTTCAGATCTTTAAGTTCGATAACTGGTTGTGCTGATTTGCTGGCGCCATTATACTCTTATTATAGGGGGCAACAGGATTAAAGCAACCGTAGCGGCGAGTAAATTTCACAACTGTTACAATAGGAATATTGGAGAGGTGGCCGAGTGGTTGAAGGCGCACGCTTGGAAAGCGTGTGTGCGGGGCGACCCGTACCGTGGGTTCGAATCCCATCCTCTCCGCCAGGAGAAATTCTTTGAGCGAGCACCTGCTCGATTAAAGAATTTTTTTGTTGGCAAAGAGGGGTTTTGAACCCGGGTTCGGCGGAGCGACAGTATGGAGCGGAGAAGCGGCAGCGCCATCCATCCTCTCCGCCATGATACGACTCTCGACGGGGTCGTTTTATGGTTAGTGATATAATTATGCCCATGAAAGAGCGGCCAAATCACGATAGATTGCGTTCGCACGAAGCAGCCTTTCGTGAGCTGCAGACGTTTACATTCACGCAACCCGATGGAAGCGAGCGGCAAATTGATATGTCGGTTCCTGGCGGCTTTGGTGACTTTGCTTTTGATGTTCGAAGCGAAGGTGGTGAAGCCACGCAGCACCATGCGGTATATTGGACCGGCGAAGCACCAATTTTCTTACAATTGATGAGCCGCTGGGCGCTGAGCCGTAGGGGCAAAACGGGCCTTGCCGATATTGAGCAGATGAGTCATCATTTACGATCGCTCACCGCAAATGGTGCGGCGCCAACTGAAGATGCCCAGGGGACGATATCGCCACATGTGATTGAGCAGACTATGGGTATAAACGCGCAGGGTGCGCGGCGAACTTATTCGATGTATGGGTCTGATAACGCAACTGCGGCGGTTGATACGCGCCACGATGGCTACACATATATTACAACTGAAGCGATTGGCGATGATGATGGTGTCGCCGAACTAACGGTGGCGGTTGCTGACGAGCAGCTATGGCAGTTTATTGTAGGCATGATGGGACGAAGTTACGCCGCTGATGGCGGACGGTATTCACAGCTTTCACGCTATTCATCGCGGGAATATGCCCTTGCGTTCCAGCGCGCCATGCAGCGAGGCGAAGCGCTATCGGACGAAATTTAGCGCCTGCGACGTATTCTTATATATCTTCAGGCGTGTAATATCTTCTAAGACTTGAAATTCACCCTCGCTCTGCGCGGGGATGGTAGCGGGTTCGGTAAAGATTACTTCAGCTTCGGTATGCGGTGTTAACTGAGCGTGCCCGGTGAGTGACTGCATAATAAAAGGGATATTCGGTGGAACGCGGTTCAGGTTAAATTCGCGGTAGCCGAACGAATCATTCGCGCCCCAATCTTGGGACGAACCGACAATGCCCGCCGCTCGGCGACTATTAATGGCGGCGATGTCAGTTACACTCGTGCGCTCCGTGGGGTCATCAGCGGTGCAAAACGACGGGAGATGGCCGCCACGTACCGAAAAATACTGCAGCGCAGCTTGGGCGAGGTTGGCTACCATACGTAAATATTCGGGTTGATGCTTGGCACGCTCGCGCAGTTTTTGGCTCCCGGCGTGCTCTGCCGCCGTGGCAGTCCAGCCAGCCGTAAAATAGGCAGGCGCATGGCGCCAATACTGGCCATCGACCTCGATCGTTAATGGGATAGTGAGGTATGTGGTTGCAGTGGGCGACGCCAGATGTAGAACGTTTATTCTTCCGCGTGCTTGATCGTTAAAGTTGCCATAGCCCAGGGGGGCAATCGAGGCATGGAGGCCATTGCGTAGTATAGCGTTGGCAGCTTGCATAACGGTTCCGTCACCGGCAGCAATCAGTGCGCGGTCGCCATCACGCAAAGTATTCTGCATATCGTAAATATTATCTTCGGTAGCGGGTGAACGAGTTTCAACGCGGGTGTAGGTAAGCCCCGCAGCGTCAAGCACATCGAATACGCCGCGGCCGACATGTGCGGCGCGGGTACTGTCGGGATTGTGTACAACAACTAATCGTTCCATATACCTATTATCTTTGGTTTCTGTAAATAAAAAAACGACACGGTGGGCGGCAGGGGTGCCGCGCCGTGTCGTAGAGTGCTAGCCTAGCGCCACTGAGGCGCCTGGCTGGCTGGCTCCATGGCGGCGAACACCGCTTCAAGCCTGGGGTGGACATCATCCCACTCGGCGTTTTTCCCAAGGATGACTTCGACAACGTTTGGGGCAAACAGAACGCCCATGTTGACGTGGTGGACGCCTTTGACAGCGAGCACCTGCTCGAGCCTGGCGATGTCCTCATCTCGGCACAAGAGAGTTGATCGCTGGCCATCGACGTTTCCGCTTGGATTGTAACCATCGGCGACCGGGCCATCGAGGTAGTAGATGCGACCTCGCGGGTTGCTGCGCGAAAAGGGATTCCAACGTTCGATCTTCACTTTGAGCCCCTCTCAATCGAGCGGATAGGGTCAATAACTACTATATACTCGATACGTAGTTTAGTCAATTGCAGAATAAACTGACGAATGGTGTAGTAAACCGCTATATATAGCGTAGTAAATACTACAATACACACTAGGCAAAAACGCTCCAGAGGTGCTTGTGTTTGTGGTGAAAAAAACACACATGAAAGTCTTGCAAAGCACATATATAGCGTCTAGAATGCTAAGTAGACACTACATATGTAGTAGTTCAGCAAAATAGACACACACGCAAGGATATCGTAAAGCTAGCGCGCCACACTAGTGGTTGATTTTCTTGTAATGCGAAATAGCAGCCTAACAAACACGAAAGCAGAGGGGAAATGAGTCAAATCCATGTTGTAAAACGAGACGGCACCAAGGAGCCATTCGACGCTAATAAAATTAATTTAGCGCTCGTAAAGGCTAGCGAAGGCCTGCCAGATCAAATTCAGAAGGTTGTGCAGGTGGCAACTGAACTCCAGCTTACGTTGTTTGATGGCATTACGAGTGAACAGCTTGATGAAGCAGTGATTCATACCGCACTGCAAAACGTTAAGGACGATCCTGACTTCGACACCATCGCTGCACGGTTGCTGCTAAAGAATGATTACAAGAACATTCTTGGTGACTACGAGACAAAGGCAGACCTTAAGAAACTTCACGAGAAAAAATTCCTTCCGTACCTGAAGCAGGGTGTGAAGGATGGTTTGCTTGACCCTCGCATGGCTGACACCTCAGTATTTGATCATAAAAAGCTGGCTGCAGCGCTTGATCCTGAGCGCGACAACTTAATGCGCTACCTGGGTGTGGTGACAACGTCGTAACCGCTATAGCTTGCGCAAAAACTCTGGCGTACCTATGGAGGTGCCACAGTTTACTGCCATGCGTATTGCAATGGGGCTGGCACTCTGTGAAGATGACCCCACTAAGGTCGCACTCGAATTTTACGAATATATTTCTAAACTCGACTCTAACCCTGCCGGGGGTACCCGCATTAACGCAGGTGGTTCATTCCCACAGCTTTCAAACTGCTTCTTATTTGAATCGAAGACGACATGGAAGCGATTGCCAGAGGCGTGCGCGACACGATGTGGATTGCTAAAGGAACAGGTGGTATTGGGATTGGGATGACCAAGCTGCGCGCAGCGGGGAGCCCCGTAAAGACGACTAACACCGAAAGTCACTGGCCCGATTCCATTCATGAAAATGATCGACACGGCACTCTTTGCGGTATCACGAAAAGGTAAAAAACAGGGTGCAGCTGCAATGTATATGGAAAACTGGCACCTTAACTTCCCGCAGTTTCTGGATCTTAAGCAGAACTCGGGTGACCCATACCTGCGTACACGTATCATGCCAACACCGCAGTGGTATTAAGCGATGAATTTATGAAGCGCGTACGAAAAAGACCAAGACTGGTACTTGTTCGACCCAGCTGAAACGCCGGATCTTACCGAGCTGTATGGTGCGGAATTCTCAAAGCGCTACACTGAATACGTAAAATTGGCTGAAGAAGGCAAAGTTGCGCGACCACGCGAAGATCCCTGCACGCCAGCAGTTCCGCCAGATTTTGACCGTGCTTCAGGCGACAAGCCACCCATGGCTCACCTGGAAGGACACCATGAACGTACGCGCCCTAAACAACAACACCGGCACGATTCACTGCTCGAACCTGTGTACTGAGATCACGTTGCCACAAGACAAAGACAACACGGCTGTCTGTAACCTTAGTTAGCATTAACCTATCAGCGTTCACCTGAAAGATGAATTGACCTGGGACTGGAAGCGCCTAGAAGCGGCAGTACGCAGCTCCGTGCGCCAGCTCGATAACCTGTCGACACTTACCAATACGCCAATTCCACAAGCAATGCACTCGAACCAAGCAAAACCGCGCCGTTGGCCTAGGCGTGATGGGCTTTACCGATGTGATTGAAAAACTGGGCTTTAGTTACGATAGCAAACGAAGCCTACGACCTAATGGATCAGTTCTTGAATTTATTAGCTACCATGCGATTGACGAATCAGCCGACTTAGCCCAAGAACGCGGAAGCTACCCGAACTTTAAGGGGAGTGGCTGGAGCAAGGGCATGCTGCCAATGGACACGCTCGATGTGCTTGAAAAAGACCGAAAGGTCAAACTAGCGATTACCCGCAAGCATAAACTTGACTGGGAACCACTCCGCAAGAAGATAAAGAAGGGCATGCGAAATGCTACGCTTATGGCGATTGCACCAACTGCTAATAACGCACACGTCAGCGGTACAACGCCAGGACTCGATCCACAATTTGCGCAGATCTTTAGCCGCGCAACCCTCAACGGTAAGTTCCTCGAAGTCAACCACAATATGGTTCGCCAGTTGAAAGAACTTGGGCTGTGGGAACGAGGTCAAAGATGAAGTACTGGCAAATCAGGGTGATATTCAAACCATCGACGCCATTCCGCAAGATGTAAAAGATGTGTACAAAACGAGCTTCCAGCTCAGCCCATACGCCTTCATTGAAGTAGCGGCGCGCGCTCAAAAATGGGTTGACCAAGCCATCAGCCGCAATATGTACCTTGAAACCCGAAACATCGACGACTACGTTGAGATTTACACCGAAGCCTGGAAGCGCGGGTTGAAGACCACCTACTACTTGCACGTAAAACCACGCCATCAAGCCGAACAGTCAACGACCCGAGTGAATAAAACTGAAGAGATGGCAAAGAAGTCAGGTGGTCAGCGAAACGCAGCGGCTTCGGCTTTGCAAAGAAGGCGGTATGAGCATAGGATGGACAAGATAATTGCATAATGTAAACAGCAGTCACTAACAAAACAATAAAGGAGGGAATAACCATGAACGCAAACGCAATCATCAACGACGAAATGACACTCGAAGAAAAACTAGCAAGCCATCAGTGATGCAATGGAACAGGCGCAAACCAGTGCCAACCAAGCAGCCGCACAAAACGGCCAGGTTGCCGCACCAATTGATCCAGCAGATCTGACGATGTGCGAAGGGTGCCAGTAAACGATGAGCTCTACCGGTATTAGAGCAAGTACACCGGACTTATCGCTGTGGGTGAATACGAATCGACCGCGAACGGCCATAGTTTGTGTGGTGGTTGGGCACGATATGCGTGGCAATCCGATTGTTGAATCGATGCCTCACATTGACAACCAGCTTCCTTTAAGGCATTTTGAAGATGCGAGTGAGTAGACTTCCCGACAGAGCTGGGGAGCAGCGATTAGTAACGATAAATCGGGGCCTCGGGCAAGAAAGCTTACTCGGTCTCGCAGTGGAGGAATAGCGATTATGAGCAGGAATTTTAGGAAGCGGTATTCAGGACGGACTATTGCTAAAACCAATTCATTACCCGTGGGCAATGGAACTATATGACCAAGCAGTTGCAAACACATGGTTCCCGAACGAAATCCAGCTTGGGCAAGACTTAGCCGACTGGAAGAAAATGACCGATGAGGAAGCGCACGCAGTAGAGTTCTTAATGGGATACTTCAACCCGAACGAACTACTGGTGAACAAAGCGCTGGCGTTTGGTGTGTATCCGTACGTCAACGCCGCTGAATGTCACCTGTACCTTGCAAAGCAGATGTGGGAAGAGGCCAACCACTGTATGGCGTTTGAGTACGTGCTGGAAACCTTCCCGATCGACCGTGACAAAGCCTATGCGGCACACGTCGATGAGCCAGTGATGGCACGCAAGGAAGAGTTCGAAACCGAAGCCATCAAGCGCATGACCGAAAAGACGCTCGATATTACGTACTACTGAAGGGAAGAAGGACTTCATCCGCAACCTGATCGCCTACAACATCATTCTCGAAGGAATCTGGTTCTACTCAGGCTTTATGGTGGCGCTTAGCTTCCGCCAGCGAAACTTGCTACGCAACTTTGCGTCAGCCTGATTGACTGGGTGGTGCGTGACGAAAGCCTGCACCTCAAGTTCGGTATCAACCTGATTCTGACCACACTTGAAGAAAACGAAGACCTCCAAACCGAAGAGTTTGCCGAACGAAATCAAGCAAACCATTCTCGACGCGGTCGAAATGGAAGAAGAATACAACAAGGCGATGCTGCCAAAGGGTATTCTCGGCCTTAACGCTGACTACGTCAACCAGTACGTGAAGTACCTGACCGACCGCCGCCTTGAAGAGCTTGGCTTTGAAGCCGCACTACAAGGTGTCAAACCCAGCCAAATGGATGGCGACCGCCAACGACACACTCGAACTCGTCAACTTCTTTGAAAGTACCAACACCAGCTACGAAGTAAATGCTGGCAACAGTGCTAGTACGCTGAAAAAAGAAGCCCCACGTATCCCAAGCGGCGCCCGCGGCGAAAGCGACCCGGACAGCAGCATCATGCATGAAGAAGCTGCCGAAAACGGCGACAAGTAGTCGTTACGCTGTTTTGCTTATTATGTACCCCCGGTAAGCGCCGGGGGTACTGCTATACTAGGATTTATGAACAAAGAAATTGAAGTGAAGTTTATCGATATTGATATCGATGCCGTGCGAGAGCTGCTGGCGCGTAGTGGGGCGGTGTGTGAAGAGCCAATGCGATTAATGCGGCGGGCACTGATTGAAACAGATGACATGAAGCCAATTGATGCATTTGTGCGTTTACGAGACGAAGGTAATCGAGTGACGTTGACATATAAACAACATTTAAAAGACAGCGTACATGCCGCTAATGAAATTGAAACAACAGTTGGTGATTTTGATACCACAAAGGCGCTTTTCGAAGCCATGGGCTATGAGTTCGTTACCTACCAAGAATCACGGCGCGAAACCTGGCGACTAAATGACGTAGAGGTGGTGATCGATGAATGGCCATGGATGCCACCATACATTGAAATTGAAGGTACGTCTGAAGAGGCGGTGCGTGAAGCAGCGGATACCTTAGGGTTTGACTGGAAAGACGCCGTGTTTGGCGGTGCTGACGTGATTTACCAGAGCCTGTATGATTTTGCCGATGGGGTACGGGGCGTCATTGATGTTGCCCAGGTGCGCTTTGAAGACCCACTCCCAGCGGTATTTACGCCAAAAAATTAAGCGTTTGGATCCCAGATTTCGTAGTTGCGGCGAAGTACCGGGATTTCAAGGTCTGCAAAATTGTCTTCAACAACATTAACACCAGCTTCGCGGAACATTGCGCGGCCCGTGGCGATATCGTCATCCCAGTGGCTACCACCGTATTGCCATGGGTAGCAGACCACCGTGTCGATACCACTTAAAATAATGCCTCGTGTGCAGTCGCTACAGGCTGCCCAGGGGGTGACCATTGTCATACCGCGTAGTGCAATTCCTTCGCTTGATGCAGCGAAAATCGCGCTGCGCTCGGCGTGTTCACGTACCCAGTACTTTAAGGGGCGTTCGAGCCGCTCTTTGGTTGTTTCGACGCCGGGCGGCATGTTGTTGGCGCCGCGGGCCAGGATATTGCCCGCTTCGTTAATAATCACAGCACCGTTTTGCGTTGATGGATCGTCGCTGGTGGTAGCGGTTTCAAGAGCGGCATGCATAGCTGCGCGGTAGTGTTCTGACATAAATCCCTCCGTAAATAACTACGACGTAGTATAGCGAACCAGCGCGCAAGTTAAAAACATGAGGGGATTAGATGTCTTTATGGAGCCAGTTGTTGCTGAGCGGCATCGTTTGGGTGTACCCGGCATTCATATAAAAGGGAATTGCATGTTTAGAGGGTGTGAGGCTGATACGGTGGATCCCCTCGCCGCGCAGTAGGTGCTCGAGTGCGGTGAGTGCTCCGGTGCCAAAGCCGCGGTAACGAAGCTTCTGATCAATCACGAGCGTATCGATTTCGGTTTCAGTGTGGCTGTAGGGCTCAAGTAGGAAGGTGCCAACGGTGGTATCTTCGTGGCGGATAAAGAGCGGTTGTCGCATATATTGGATAAGGTCACTAGGCCCATCTTTTTTGCGGAGCTGGCGGTGAACCTTCAAAAATTCATTCACCTCAGCACGGTATTCGTCACCGCCACGGAATGGGACGAGGTCGACGCGTGGCAGTTCAGCGCCAGTGGGCATTTGGCAACTTCCTTCTCGGCATGGTGGTATTGGGTGCCGGACGTTTTGATGTGCATTGGGTTTGGTGGGTGCTGACATTTGTTTGTTTTTGGTTAATGAACTTGTCTCATATTAGCATAAACAGTATAAAAAGTCAAGAGGTGCGCCCCTGTAGTAAAATCTACAAGCATAAGGGTATTAGTGTGGGTGAATGGGTGGTGTACACTATATATAGTATGAAACAACACAAACAACTGCTTCGATTGCTTGGCCCCGCCTTTGTGGCGGCGGTGGCGTATGTTGACCCGGGTAACTTTGCCGCCAACTTTTCGGCCGGTGCAAAGTATGGATACACGTTGCTATGGGTCTTGGTCGTGGCCAACCTGATGGCTATGCTGGTGCAATACTTAAGTGCCAAAGTGGGCCTTGTTACCGGTAAAAGCCTGCCGCGTATCGTGGCTGAAAACATGGGTAAAAAGTCGCGCGTTGCCTATTGGTTACAAGCCGAAGGCGTGGCGGTTGCTACTGATATTGCGGAAGTAATTGGTGGCGCTTTGGCGCTTTACATTCTGTTTAATGTGCCAATGTTACTCGGTGCGTTGATTACCGGAGTGGTATCGATGGGGATATTAGCTACCTACAGTAAGGGGCAGGTGAAAGTGTTTGAGCGAGTGATTATTAGCATGCTGCTTATTATCCCAATTGGCTTTTTTGTCGGGTTATTTATTGCTCCGCCGAACCCGGGTGATGTGCTGGCTGGGTTGGTGCCACGGCTAGAAAACGCCGATATGGTGCTGCTTGCTGCGGCGATGTTAGGCGCCACAGTGATGCCGCATGTGGTGTATTTACACTCGGCGTTGGCGCGCGATCGACACGGTAAGGTTATCCCGGAACGGTTATCAGAACTGCTGCGCGCGACAAAAGTTGATGTCGGCATTGCCATGGTAATAGCCGGGAGCGTCAATATTGGTATGCTGCTGCTGGCTGCCAGTGCGCTGCGCGGTATGCCCGACAGTGAAAGCTTGGAGGCAATTTTTGCTGCGCTTGAAACTAATGTGAGCGGGGTGGTGGCAATTCTGTTCGCCGTGAGCTTACTGGTGGCGGGCTTTACCTCAACGGCTGTGGGTGCTCAAGCTGGCGCGGTGATTATGAAAGACATGATTAATCGTCGTATACCACTGGTGATGCGCCGCCTCATTACGCTGATTCCTGCAGTGCTTATTATTGCCCTTGGGTTAGACGCAACGTTTGCGCTGATATTGAGCCAAGTGGTGCTGAGTTTTGGCATTCCGTTTGCCTTAATGCCATTGATTTTTGTGACGCGTAGTAAAAAGATTATGGGCGACTACCGCAACCAACCGTGGCTAACATGGCTTCTGACAGCAATTGTTGTGGTTATCAGTTTGCTTAATCTAGCGTTAATTGTTCTTACTCTCTTTGCATAATTTCTGCTTATGCTTGTTGATTGCCGCACCTAACTTTATACTACCGACAAGCCATATTATTGGCCCTCCAGCGATTAGTAAGGAGCTGCCATGCACCTTTCACGTCACCGAGGAGTTCTCCTCGCACTGGTCGCTTGTGCACTGGTTGCACTTGCGGCGCTCACTGTGCCGACGTCGCGCGCAATCACCGTAGAGAGCGCAGCGCTGCCGGTACTGAGCGAGCAGGTGAGTGAATATAAGGCCGATTCGCGTGCGGTGGGCGCAAATGGTGCGCCAACGCCCAAGCCGGTATCGTCGTTTGCTTCGGAGTGGCTCGCGTTGCCGTCTGGCGGCGTGGCCGGTGCGGACGCTGCACCATCCGCACAGTTTTACGACAGCGGTGACGCAGCCAAGCAGCTGTATCTCGCCTGGTGGGAATACGAGCAGCAGATACCCCAGGATCGTCGCGACGCCCAGACCTTGTACATCGATGGAATCGGCGTGTGTGCGGCCAGGGCTCGTGGTGCGGGCATGACCGCGATTGAGGACACCTGGGCAAAGGAATTTGGCTACACCAAGAGCGGTGCTGCGGCAATCGCCAAGGCTGCGTTGGTGGCGCTGTGTCCCCAGTACAACAGCGGTTACCAGACGTATTTCGACTTGAACGTGATTACGTTCAGCCAATATGTTCAGATTTACGTGACGTTCACGCGCCCGTATAACGCGCCGATTGAGCAGTACGAGTTTGGTGCATTTATGAAGGAGACCTGTGGTGCGTTGAATTCGCCGCTTGTTGGCGGCACGGGCATCTATGATCACATGAACCGATTGATGCAGCAGGGCTACTTTTCACTAGTGAAGCCACCGGTTGATTCACAGATTGTGAAGATCATGATCAATGAGGCAACCAAGGCGGGGTGTGATGGCCTTCGGCTTCGGCTCCCCCCGGTCATCCAGATGGCTTCGTAAACAACCTGGCAGAATGCCAGCGCCTGTCGGCCGCGTTAGTGCCGATTTTTTAATGGGGATATGCTAGACTATGAAGTATGATACTTATGCTTCATATACTTATTGCACTCGCCACGATTGGTGGTGCCTTGTATGCGGCGTTTCGCCCGAGTAGTACGCGAATTAGTGCGGCTACTACCGGCATGGTTGCAACACTCATGAGCGGCGTGTTGCTCGTCGCCCTTACGCCCACTGCACTGCCACATGCTTGTGTGAGTGGGGTAGTAACGCTGGCATTTGCTGCCGGATTTACCTACTACGCCCGTCAACGCATGGCTTTGTCACGATAAAACACCGCAAAATGCTTGCATCACACTAGGGCTCTGAGTGATAATGGTAGGGTACAATGTGGCCGAGATACTCGGGAGAGTTCGTGGCCCATCACTATATATAGGGTAGAATAAACAACGTGGCACGCTAGATATAGCGTACGAGTAGTTTTACGTGGTATACTATAATCCCATGGAAAGAAAAAAATCTATGGGCAAAGACACAAAATATATTTTCGTAACGGGGGGTGTGCTTTCAGGGGTAGGAAAGGGCATTACGGCTGCGAGTATCGGTGCGGTACTTCAAGGCCAAGGCTTAACCGTTTCAATCCAAAAATGTGACCCGTATCTCAATGTAGATGCGGGTTTACTTAATCCCGCAGAGCACGGTGAATGCTTCGTAACCAAAGATGGTGCGGAAACCGATCTTGATCTTGGGCATTATGAGCGTTTTTTGGATATTGAACTGACACAGAAGAACGCGACGCTATCTGGGCGCTTACTGCGTGATCTTATTGTGGATGAACGGGCCGGCAAGTTTGGTGGGAAGACAATTCAGCTTGTCCCCCACCTAACTGGTGCAATTCAAGACGCGATTGTGGAAGCTAGTGTGGATAGTGATGTGCACATTGTAGAAATTGGCGGAACGGTAGGGGACTACGAGGGCTTGAGTTTTGTTGAAGCAATTCGTGAGTTTGGGCGCCGAGTGGGGCGTGAAAACGCGCTTTATATTCACGTGGTGTATGTGCCATTTATCGGCACGAGTAAGGAGTTTAAGTCAAAACCAGCGCAGAATGCACTCAACGACCTGCGTGGCTTTGGGATTGTGCCAGACGCCGTGGTGGTGCGTACTGACGACCCTGCACCCGAAAGTATCCGCCGTAAAATTGCGATGTTTGGTGGAGTCGATGATAAAGATGTACTACTTATGCCGAATGTTGATAGTGTATTTCGTATTCCGCTGACAATTGCTGAAAGTAGTGTAATGCCCGCCCTTAAGCGGTTCACTGGCATTTCAAAACGGCCAAAGTTAGATAAGTGGGATGAGCTAGTGGCTAGCCAATTGGCAAAACCAGCGCGCACCGTGCGTGTGGGTATTGTGGCAAAATATCTTGATAACGAAGATACCTACATTTCGGTACTTGAGGCGATAAAGGCTGCTGGCTGGAAAGGCAATGTTGGTCTTGAGCTAGTGTGGATTAATGCTGAAACCGCAGGCGATAACGAGTTTGCGAGTGTGGATGGGATTGTGGTGCCGGGCGGCTTTGGGTCGCGTGGGGTAGAGGGCAAGATTGCAGCAGCACGCTATGCGCTTGATCACAACGTCCCGTACCTTGGCCTCTGCCTTGGCTTACAGGTGGCGGTGATTGCATCAGCACGTAAAGGTGGATTAAAAAGAGCACACAGTAGCGAGTTTGACGGGCGCACGCCGCATAATGTGGTGTATATCATGGAGGGCCAAGCAGGCAAAGAATCTACCGGTGGTACAATGCGCCTCGGCGACTACCCAGCGCACTTAACGCGCGGTTCACTGGCGGCCAAACTGTACGGTGCACGTGACATCACCGAGCGTCACCGCCATCGCTATGAAGTAAATCAACACTTCTTAGATGACATTACAAAAGGTGGCTTAGTGGTGAGCGGTACTTCACCTGATGGCAAGCTCGTAGAGTTTATCGAAGCACCTGAGCACCCATTTTTCATAGCCACCCAGGCACACCCTGAGTTTACGTCGCGCCCTACGCGCCCACACCCGCTGTTCGTTGGGTTTGTGAACGCCTGCAAAAAGCAACAATAAGTAATTCGCTACCTCTGCTATACTAGGGATAATGGATACTCAGATTGCAGATATTGTGGAGCGCCTATACGGCGTTCGCCCCACCGTTGAGCTGACTCGACCCGAGCCAGAGTTTGGTGATTACGCAACGAATGCCGCACTACAGCTGGCGAAGCAGGTGGGCAAGAATCCCCGTGAAATTGCAGAAGCGATTGCGAGCGAACTGCGTGGCGGTGAGCGGCTTGAGGAAGTGTCGGTTGCCGGCCCGGGCTTCATTAACCTACGGCTTAGTAGTGAAGGACTCCTTGCAGTGATGCGTGAAGAACCACTTGCGTCGCGGAGTGGCCAGGAAGTGGTGATTGAAACGAATAACCCTAATCCGTTTAAGGCCATGCATATTGGCCACGGCTTTAACGCTATTTTGGGCGATACCATTGCGAACCTATTGGCGGTGAGCGGGGCAATGGTGCACCGCGTGAGTTATCACGGCGATGTCGGCCAGCATGTTGGCCGAAGTATGTATAGCTTGCTAGCCTATGCCGACGGAGATGTGAGTAAGATTGAAAACATCCCCGAATCAGATCGCAATGCCTTTATGAGCAAAATGTACGCTGAAGGCTCGAAATTATACAAAGAAGACGAAGCAATAAAAAAAGAAATCGATGCACTGGCTGAGCGCTCGTTTACCCCTGGCGATGACGTGTACGGCAAGATTTATGAACTGTGTAAACGCTGGAGTTTCGAGCAAATTGATGAAACGGTGAAGCGACTCGGTAATGTGCCGATTGAACAGCGTTTTTTAGAAAGTGCGGCCGATGCTAAAGGGGTTGCGACGGTAAAAGCGAATGTGCCAAACGTCTTCCAAGAATCCGATGGGGCGCTGATATTTAAGGGCAGCGAACACGGCGCATTCGATAACGTGTTTGTTGGTCGTAACGGCCGCGGATTATATGCAGCACGCGACTTAGGGCTGATGCAGCTAAAGGCCGAAGCATTCAACGCAGATTATAGCTATATTGTGACTGCTGAAGAGCAGCGTGATTATTTTAAGGGTGTGATTGCAGCGGCTGGGTTGGTGTGGCCAGATAAAAAAGACACCACAATCAATATATCGACCGGAACAGTAAAGCTAAGTACTGGCAAGATGAGTAGCCGAAGCGGGGACGTGGTAGAAATTGCCTGGTTATTTGATGAATTTGCTAAAGCGATTGCGAAGCGTGGCGGTGAGCCGCGCAACGAAGTTGTAGCAGGTGCGTTGCGTTACCAGTTTTTGAAAGTAAAGATTGGTAGTGATGTAGTATTTGATATTAGCGAAGCAGTAAGTCTTACGGGTAACACCGGGAGTTATCTACAGTACGCCCACGCCCGGGCGAAGCGTATTTTAGAAAAAGCACAAAGCACGCCGCACTACCCTGAAACGGTTGAGCCTGAAGATCGCAGTTTGGTGCGAAAACTGGGTGAATATCATGAAGTGGTAGGCCGTGCGACCGCACAGCTTGAACCGCACCACATCTGTACTTACCTATTCGAGCTCGCTCAAGAATTTAACCGCTACTACGAAACTAACCGCGTGATTGGTGACGAAAAAGAACACCACCGCTTAGCGCTTGTGGCGGCGTATGCAGACACGCTACATGCAGGGCTTGCGGTTTTGGGTATTTACGCACCTGATAAGATGTAGTTAACTTACGTACATAAATGGAGAAATAATAAACGACATGGCAACGAAATCCGCAAAAGAAGTAGCTGAAGAAGCAAAAAAGACTGCAGAAGCAGCAAAAAAAGAATCATCGGCGGCGAAAGCGCAGGCAACTCGTGTGGCCAAAGCAAAATTAGGCGGGCAAGCAGCTGGGTTTATGAATTTTATCCGTGAACAGGGTGTTATTGGCTTAGCGGTTGGTTTGGCTGTGGGTGCCGCTGCTGGTGCGAGTGTGAAGTCGATTGTTGATAACTTTATTAATCCAATTGTCGCGTTTATGATTGGCGGCCGTGACCTTTCTAGCCAAGTATTGCATACCGGAATTCGTAACGGTGAGGTAGAGCTGACGTTTGGTTGGGGTGCGATTGTCGGTTCACTTATTACGTTGTTTGCAACTGCACTTGTGGTGTATTTAGTGATTCACGGCGCGAAGCTTGATCGACTTGATAAAAAGAAATCCTAGGCGGGGTGTTTAGCGCCCCATTCAGCCATACTACGTAAGATAGGAATCAGTTCGATACCTTTTTGAGTGAGGGTATATTCAATGCGTGGCGGCGCTTGTTTGTAGCAGGTTTTACTAACAATACCGTGCATTTCAAGGTCGTCGAGCCGCTGGCTGAGAGTGCGCGGATTTATTCCATCCACCGACTTTTCAAGTTCAGTAAACCGTTTTGGGCCGCTGGCGAGATCGCGCAGTAGTAGGGAAGTCCACTTATTACCGAGCACCTTGGTAGCAGCAGCAATACAACCGATGTGAGGTTCGATTGGAACGGATTGGTTGATGGGCGATTCTACAGAGTTCATAATTGATACTTTACAAAGTATAGTAACGGCGTATACTAGATACTATATAAAGTATAGCACAGGAGAATTATGAAAGTACAAATTATTATCGGAAGCACCCGGGAGGGGCGCACCACACCTCGTGTAGCGAAATGGGTAGAGCGTACCGCAACCGCTCAGTTGAAGGATGCGGATGTTGAGGTGGTTGATTTAGCGGATTACGACATGCCGTTTTTCGAAGAGGGCCTACCTCCATTGGCCAATCCAGAAAGCCGCGTGCCACACGAAGCTGCGCAGCGTTGGATGGGTAAACTGGCTGAAGCCGATGGTTTTGTATTTGTGACACCCGAATACAATCACGGGATGCCGGCTGTCTTAAAGAATGCAATCGACCATGTTGATGTTCAGCTTCAAGGCAAGCCAGCGACGATTGTGTCGCATGGCGTCGTAGGCGGTGTACGCTCGAGTGAGCAACTCGCCCAAGTACTACGTAGTAATGTTGGCGCGTTGCCAATCCCTGAAGCTGTCGCTCTTGTTGGTATGGTTGGCTTTAATGACTTAATTACTGAGGATGGTGAGGCTAACAACGAATCGGTTAAGGGTGCACAGGGGGCGTTGGAAAGTGCGCTCGCTAGCTTGGGGCGCTATGTTCGCGTACTACGCCCTGATGCATAAGTGCGTATAATAAGTGTCATGAACCATACCAATGATGATTGGCGCAGTAAGCTAAGCCCAGAGCAATATTCAGTTATGCGCGAAAAGGGTACAGAATACCCCGGTTCGGGCAAGTACATACTGCCGCCGACTGAAGATGGGGTATATACCTGCGCGGCCTGCAATAGCGAGCTGTTTTCAAGCAAAGATCAATATGAATCTACCACACCGGGGTTAATTGGGTGGCCGAGTTTTTCTGAACTGGCGCATAACAACGCCGTTGAGTTAAAAGATGATACGAGCATGGGAATGCACCGCACAGAAGTAACCTGCGCAACCTGTCACAGCCATCTTGGGCACCTCTTTCCGGATGACTCATCACCGAATGGTCAGCACTACTGTATTAACAGTGTATGCTTGAACTTTGCACCAGATACCAAGAAGTAGGTATAATACAGGGTGATGACAAAACCTGCATTTAAACCAACGAAGATACTCTGGGTCGATTTAGAGATGACCGGCCTGAACCCCGATACCGATAAAATTTTAGAAGTCGCTGCGATTGTGACCGACTGGGAATTCCATGAACTAGGCACATTTGAAGCGGTCATTCACCAACCGGACGAGGTATTAGAAACCATGAATGAATGGTGTGTGGCGCAGCACGGGGCTAGTGGACTAACGCAAAAATCGCGCGAGGCTGATGAAGGTGATGCAAGCGTTGAAGCGCGGCTAGTTGAATTTGTGCGTAGCACTATTGGTGATGATGGCCCTGTGCTCCTGGCTGGTAACTCAATCCACATGGATCGGCGCTTCATTGAAAAGCAGTGGCACGATGTTGATGCATTATTACACTACCGTATGCTTGATGTCAGCGCGTGGAAAGTGGTAATGGAGGGTAAGTTTGGCAAAAAGTTTGCTAAGCCCGAAGCCCACCGTGCGCTGGAAGATATTCGTGGCAGTATTGCTGAATTAACATATTATCTAGGGAAGTTTCGCGTCTCGTGACACACAAAGAATTAGAAGACTACCTACTGCAGTTCGATGACGCTTGGCTCGATTACCCGTTCGGCGAAGGCACGGCGGTGTATAAAGTGGGGAAAAAGGCTGAAGGTGGCTCTGAAAAACTATTTGCCATTATCCAGGAAGGCTCCGAACCGCTGCGCGTCAGCTTAAAATGTGACCCGTTACTTGCGGTTAATTTACGCGAAAAATATGAAAGTGTCTTGCCGGGTTACCACTTGAATAAGAAGCACTGGAACACGATTATTTGCACTGGCCAACTTAGTGATGAAGAAATTAAAGACTTAGCGCGCTTAAGCTACCGCTTAGTAACAGAATAATTATTTGGTAGCCGTAAAGTCTGAGTAGGTGGCTAAAATTGCATCAAGGTTAGCAATGGCATCAGTACAAAAGGTGTCGATTGATTCACTTTTACTTTCGCGTTTTAGCGTCTCGAGTTTATTTTTGAAGATAGTGAGCTCGTAGGTCATCTGTGTGGTGTAGGTTCTATCCAGTGTACCGCGCTGGTAGGAATCGTCGAGCTTTTGCTTAAGTGCGCTGGCGTAGGTTTCCTCTTTTTTGTCGATATTTTTCGCTTGGCCGGACTTGATAGAAATCTTCTTCGATTCGAGGATAGACGTAAGTTCAGTGTCCATGGTGGTGAGGGCAGATTCGAGTGTGGCGTTAGCTTGGTTTATTTGGTTTTCGTTAAGGTGGGTCCGTTGTTCGCTTGCCACTTCCTGTAGGGTACCAACCCGGGAATGAATAGTGAGTAATTGCGTGTTAAGATTTGGTCCACCACTATTAACAAGAATGAGGACGGCTGCGAGCGCGGCCATCAATACGCCACCAATAAGCCCGAATACAGCGAACCGGTTGAGTGTAACCTGTTTCTGCGGGGCAATTTGATCAAGATAATTTACGTCGATTTGTTCTGGTGGTTGCTGTTGATTCAGTGGTTGAGGACCCTGGGCTGGAATATTAAATTGTGGCGGTGGGGTAAATGAAGACTGGCCGGCAGCGGGTTGCTGGGGCTGAGGGTCGGGTTGCCCAGGCTGCGGTTGAGGTGGTTGCTGCGGCTGGGGTTGCTGGGGCTGCTCTGGGTTCATCACCACTATTTAACCATAACCAATAACAGGGGTAAAGGGTGATATAATAAAATGCATGGATGCAAAGGAGGATATCCGCGCACGGCTGAACATCGAAGACGTGATTGGCGAGTATGTGCAGCTGAAGCGCGCCGGGCGTAGTTTTAAGGGTTTGAGTCCGTTTACGAGCGAAAAAACGCCGAGCTTCTTTGTGAACCCTGAAAAGAATATCTGGCACGACTTTAGTTCGAATAAGGGCGGTGATGTATTTGCTTTCGTGATGGAAGTCGAAGGTATGGATTTTAGGGCGGCGCTTGAACACTTAGCACGCAAGGCTGGTGTTGATTTGAGTTTGTACGAATCACAGCGTAGTGGCGATTTCACGAAGCGTAAAGATCGTATCCGTGAAGCACATCGGTTGGCAGGGCAGTACTACCAGCACACACTGGTGCGTAATAAACATGCGCTCGATTACGTGACCGGTACTCGCAAGCTCACCCGTGAAACAATTGGTGAATTTGGCCTAGGCTACGCACCCGATGTTGGGACGGCGCTCACGACGTATTTGAAGAAGAAGGGCTTTAGTGCCAATGAATTAAGTGAAGCCGGGCTGGTGAGCCGTTATGGCAAAGACATGTTTCGTGGCCGCATGATGATTCCGTTGATGGACCCGAGTGGCCAGACGATTGGTTTTACGGGGCGAATATTAGAAGACGTGCCTGGTGCACCGAAATACCTTAACACCCCGCAAACCTTGGTCTACGACAAGGGCCGACATGTGTTCGGCTTAAGCCAGGCCAAAGAAGCTATTCGCAGTAGTGGTAAGGTGGTGATTGTTGAAGGAAACTTAGATGTGGTGAGTAGTCACCAAGCAGGTGTAAAGCAGGTAGTAGCAACAGCGGGCACGGCCTTAACCGAACACCATCTACGGGCGCTGAAGCGGCTGACGACTGATGTACGATTGGCGTTTGATGCTGATAAAGCGGGGATCGCGGCGAGTGAGCGTGCGATCGAGATTGCCTCGCCGCTCGGAATTGAACTCACCATTATTTCCATGCCAGAAGGCGTAAAAGACCCTGACGAATTGTTGGCACACGATGTTAATGCGTGGCGCGATGCGATTGAACAGGCGCAGCCGGCAGTTGATTGGATCTTGGCGCAATATTCAGAGCGGCTCAACCTAAAAACCGCGGCGGGAAAACGTGAGTTCACGACAACCGCGCTGCGGGTAATACGTACACTCGGCGACCCGGTAGAAAGCGAACACTACCAACGTAAAGTTGCTAAAATGACCGATTCCAGCATTGAAGCCGTGCGCATGAAGCTGGCGCAAAATCCTGAAGAAACCCAAAGCTTTAAACAGGTAAAGGCAAAAAAGCTCGACCCAACACCCGATACGTATACCCATGAGGATAGTGCGCTGGCAATCGCGTGTATAGACCCGCCAAGCCAAGAACTATTTGCGCATGTGGACGCCGATACGCTGCATGGTGAGCCGCGCCGAGCGCTGGCGCGTTATTTCGCAAAACATCATAACCACAGATTAGAGCGCACCCCGGAGGAGTTGCAAAGTTACGACGACTATGTCACAATCGTACTAACCCAAGCCGATGCGCGTTATGCAGAGTGGGATGGTAACGAACGTTACTACGAAACAGCACGCCTTTTGCGGCAAATCGAGAATGAACACAAGAAAAGCAAAAAGAAGCAACTAGACGAGCAACTGCGCGATGCAGAAGCTCAAGGTGATGAGGCAACCGCACAGGCTGTGCGTGAGCAACTGATACCGTTAATCAAGGAGATTGCCCGTGGCAAACGATGACGAAGTAAAAGATGAAATTGAAGTAAAAGCTAGTGGTCCACTATCGGTAAATGATATCGAAGAACCAGATGCAGAGGAGCTGATTGAGGAAGAGGAAGATACGCCGGAAGACGTATTGAACAATGGCCAATACCTTGATGACATCAGCGATGACTCGGTGCGGTTACACCTGCGTGAAATCGGTAAGATTCCACTGCTAACCGCCGAGGAAGAATTAGCACTCGCACAACGCGTGGTGAACGGTGACAAAAAAGCTAAAGACAAAATGGCTGAAGCTAACATGCGCCTCGTGGTGAGTATCGCCAAACGCTACTCGGGCCGTGGCCTCGACTTTTTAGACCTAATCCAAGAAGGGCACACCGGTCTGCTGCGTGCCGTTGAAAAGTTTGATCCAGATAAGGGCTTTAAATTTAGTACCTACGCGACGTGGTGGATTCGCCAGGCGATTACCCGTGCAATTGCCGATCAGGCACGAACCATTCGTATTCCGGTGCACATGGTGGAAACTATTAACAAATTGCTCCGTACCCAGCGCCGCATGACCCAAGAACTCAACCGCGAACCAACCATTGAAGAGCTTGCAAAAGAGCTTGAAATGGAACCGGAAAAGGTTGAATACGTGATTAAGATTAAGCAGGATATTTCGAGTCTTGACGCTGGTGTAGGCCGCGACGGGGAAGACGAAGAAAGCGTGCTGCAAGATTTTATTGAAGACGAGGACAGTGTTACACCAGAAGAATCGGCGGCGACGCAATTGCTAAAAGAGCAGGTACAATCGGTGCTTTCAACCCTGAGTGATCGCGAACAGAAAATTATCAAGATGCGCTTTGGCCTTGATGGCGGTAAGAGCCACACACTCGAAGAAGTGGGGCAGGAATTTGCCGTAACCCGTGAACGCATTCGCCAGATTGAAGCGAAAGCGCTTGCGAAACTACGCAAACATAAAGACTCGCGCAAACTACACGACTATTTGAAATAAATCGTTGCATAAAAATATCCCCACTTATATCAATCTAGCGGGGATATTTTATTTGCTTTAGTTGTCTGATGAATAACTTGAGCTTGAGTAGTCTGGGGACGCGCCAGTCTCGGTGGCCGTGCTTGATGATGCAGCGGCAATCATAATAATCACGAAGAACAGGATTGCAAGCACAGCGAGTGCTGTGGCAACAATACCCCATACCAGGCTAATTGTACCGAGTGTGGTCGACATGTTAGCCTCTTTTGATTTGTTGCGTGACATAACACCGAGGATGATACCACCAATGGTAATCCCGAGGAAGTTAAGCACGAGACCGATAATACCAAGCGTTTGTCCTGGATTTTCAACCGGCCCAGGTGCTGCTGGTTGCATCGGTTGTGGTTGTGGTCCGGCTGCGGTTTGTGGCGCATCAGGCCCAGGTGCAACCGGTGGTTGCTGTTCTGGCTGTGGCTGCGCTTCGGGCGCAGGGCTTTCAAGCTGATCATTTTGTGCTGTTGGTTCTGGCTGGTCGTTCTTGTCCATGGTTAATACCCCCCTCGTAGTTGTTTAACGTTATTGTAGCATGAGCGTCTTAGCTTGAGAAATGGCAATGTTCTAATATTGCATCGATTTGATGGTGGAGGTTAACGATATCTTTATCGTTATGTACGAAGTAGTCTGCGATGGCGATGGGGCCACCCTTTTCAATTTCTTCAATTTCCGACCAATCACGGGTATCAACCTCTTGGGCTGTCATGGGCCGTTCAGGGCGGTCGGCCATACGCTGTTTGCGTAGGTGCCGCGGTGCAACCACTGCTACTACCACCAGTTCGCCGGGGAATTCATGTTTCAAAATTTTGTATTCGCTCCAGCTATACAGCCCGTCGAGCACAATATGGTGTTGGCCGGCGGCAATCAAATCGTGCGCCTCTTTGGCGGCGCGCACCGCGATAAAGTCCTTGCCTTCTTTGTCGCGTAGTTCCTTGCGGTAGGGGTTTTCGCGTTCCCAATCACCAGGGGTGATACCTGCTTCTTTAAGCGCTTTATAGAAAATTCCACCAAAATAAATCTTCGGCCAGCCTTTTTCGGTCAAATATTCTACCGCTGAGCTTTTGCCGCTACCGGCTAACCCAACGAATGCCACGATGGTCACATTTTTCTCTTCTTTCGTCATATCACCATCATATCAGATATAATAAGGCTATGACGAAGCGGCTGGTAATCATTGACGGGAAGAGTGTCTTTTATCGGGGCTACTATGCCATGCCGCAACTTTCGACTGCCGACGGCACACCAACTGGTGGTGTGTATGGGTTTGCTGCCTTGGCGCTCGAGCTCTTTAAGCGCCTTGAACCCGATTACGTATGCGTTGCGTGGGATAAGCCAAAAACGAATATTCGTAAGCGCTTAGAAATCTGGCCAGAGTATAAAGCCGGGCGAAAGCCAGCACCGGCTGATTTTTATGCACAAATCCCCATCTTACACGAGTTGCTCGAAGCGTTTGGTTGGCCGTTATATGAGCTTGATGACTATGAAGCAGATGACATTATGGCGACATTGGCACGCAAGGCGAGTGAAAAGGGGATTGAGGTATGTTTAATTACCAGCGACCTTGACGCCTTGCAGGCAATTGGCCCACTGGTTCATGTGTATGCGCTCAAAAAAGGCCTCACCAATATCGACCTATTTAAGCCTGAAAGCTTTGAAGAAAAGTATGGTATTAAGGTTGAGCAATTCCTTGACCTGAAGGCGCTTAAGGGTGATTCGAGCGACAACATCCCGGGTGTGCCGGGTGTTGGCGAAAAGACCGCCACACAACTGTTACAGCAGTTCGATACCCTTGAGGGTGTATACGAACACCTGGACGAAGTGAAGGAGAGCGTACGTAAGAAGCTTGAGGCGGGCAAAGATATGGCGTTCGTAAGTAAACAAGTGGCCGAGCTGTGGTTTGATGCGCCGGTCGCACTCGATTTAGAAGCAGTTGACGCACGCCAGCTTGATACGGCGAAGCTAAAAGAACTACTCGGAAAACTAGAGTTTCGTTCCTTGCTCCGTAACCTGCCCGAACATATGCGCGACATGGGTGAACAGCAACCAAGCATGGAGCTAGAAACGACAACTACATTGGCGCAGTCTGATGCGGCGCACCAGCTTGAAGCGGCCGATCAGCTGTTGGTGTACTGGGAAGACGGAGATGACGTGTGGGTGAGCCCGGCGCGCGGTAAGGTTGCTAAGCTATCGACTGCAGAGGCGGCGCGGGTATTGGCTGGTAAGGCAATTATTGGTCATGATACCAAAGACTTTCTGCACCATCTACTTGAACACGGCGTACGTGACTTACCATCTATTCATCACGACATTGCCCAGGGGTCGTTTTTACTCAATCCGCTCCGTAAATCGCGTATCTTAGCGGATCTTGCGGGTGTTGAATCGATTGATGATGCGGCTACGGCAGTGAGTGTGCTGTGGGCACTGGCTGACGAGCAGCTGGCGGCACTTGAAAAAGAGCCGCGTATACAGCACGTGGCGCAAAAGATTGATTTCCCATTAATTCCCGTACTCGCGCATATGGAGCACCGTGGCATCAAGCTTGATACCGCAAAACTTGCTGCCATGGATGAAGAGCTTTCGAGCGAACTGACCGAGATTAGGGCACGTATAACCGATATGGCCGGCTACGAATTTAATATTGCGAGCCCGGCGCAGCTTGCCGAGGTGTTGTTTACCAAATTACAACTCCCAACAGCCGGGATTAAAAAGGGTAAAACCGGTTATTCAACCAGCCAAAGCGAGCTCGATAAGCTGCGCGGCCACTCGCCAATCATTGAAGAAATTGAACGCTTCCGTGAACTGACAAAGCTACAAAACACCTATATCGATTCGTTGCCAAAATTGATTGATGAAAAAGATCGTATCCACACCACCTTTAATCAAGATGTCGCTGCGACAGGGCGCTTAAGTAGTACTGATCCTAACCTACAAAACATTCCAATCCGTACCGACATGGGGCGGCGCATCCGCGAAGCCTTTGTGCCAGAAGAGGGGAATGTGTTTGTGAGCGCTGACTATAGCCAATTCGAACTGCGCCTTGCGGCGGTGCTGGCCGATGATAAAAAGATGATTAACGACTTTAACGCCGGCACTGACATTCATGCAAAAACAGCCAGCGAAGTCTACCATATCCCGCTTGATGACGTGACGAAGAACCAGCGCCGGGCAGCGAAGGTGATTAATTTCGGGGTGCTGTACGGCATGAGCCAGCATGGTTTGGCTGCGGCTGCCCACATGAGTTTCGTTGAAGCGAAGGCGTTTATTGATGAATACTTCCGGGTACGCCCGGGAATTCGTACCTACATTGATACAACGATAAAAAAGGCGCACGATGACGGCTATGTTGAAACAATGTATGGCCGCCGCCGGCCAACGCCCGATGTGAAGTCGGCTAACTTTGTGGTGCGTCAAGCTGCTGAGCGGGCGGCTGCCAACATGCCCATTCAGGGCACCGAAGCCGACTTAATGAAGATGGCCATGCTGAAAGTCGATCCAAAACTCGAGGGGTTGGGCGAACAACTACTGCAAATACATGACTCGATTTTAGTGGAGTGCCCACGCGCCAACGCCGAAGCGGTAAGTGAAATTTTGCGCGAAACGATGGAATCAATTGCACCCAATTTAGGGGTGCGTCTGCAGGTAGACGTAACCGTCGGGGATAACTGGGGGGAAGTCTAACAGATGGAATATACTGAATGTGTATTTTGCGATGAGCAGCAGCACAGTTCAACGAACATTC
Source organism: uncultured Candidatus Saccharibacteria bacterium (assembly GCA_963789695.1). Taxonomy (GTDB): domain Bacteria; phylum Patescibacteriota; class Saccharimonadia; order Saccharimonadales; family Saccharimonadaceae; genus Saccharimonas. The sequence continues at coordinate 453,858 of CAWBLS010000002.1, forward strand.
TAGAAAATGAATTATTATTCGCACGGTGGGATAAATATCCAGCAACGCCTGGGCATGCAGAAGTAATGCCGAAGCGACACGCCCAGTATGTAAAAGACCTAACCAGTGACGAACTTGCTGCGTTAATGCCCTTTGCAAAACGCGTTCAAGAAATTATTGAAACCACTGACTTTACTGCACTATATGAAGACATGTTAGCGCATGCGACCGACGAAAGTCGCCCGTTTGTTGAGCGCGCGCTTTCACAAGCACGTTCGCACGATACGCCACCAGATGCCTTTAACTTTGGTATTAACGACGGCCCTGAAGCAGGGCAGAGCGTGCACCATTTGCATCTACACCTCATGCCACGTTGGAAGGGTGACGTAGCGGTGCCACGCGGTGGTGTGCGCCAGATTTTCGCACACGATGAATACCGCGAAATAGAATAACCTGCCCCTACGTTTGCTATACTGGTTATGGTTATGAATTATCCACTCCGCGACCATTGGCAGCGCTACCGACCGCGCCGGAAGCCACACTATAAGCACCGCGACCGTCGGCATGACAGGCCGTATTTACTGCCTAAAGAAACACCGGAATTCATGTGTGTGGATACTGATTTGTTTGACTGCGCCGAACAGCAGGTGGTGGCAATGTTACAACGGCGTCCAGAGGTACATGACCTAGATAAAGATATTGTGAGCCTGCATAAAAAATTTGTTCAATCAAAGGAACCAATGGATGGATTAATTGCGCTGCTTGCGCAAGCACCTCGGGCGGTCCTGGCGCAAATTCAGATGGAAAAGCACCCCCACGGGTATCACAATAAGCGCGAACGATTGTTCGAGTTAATCGATTTTAATGACACACTTGTATCGACTGTGCTGGTGCTTGATGATGAGCATCGCGCGGCATTTAGTGAGCGCGCTAAGCTAGCGTGCGACCGCGTGTGTAAACGTGTGGGTGCACCGTGCTATAGCAACGAGCAGTGGGCAGCTATTATTCGCGGCCTGTCGCGCGAAGTTGCCGTGTACCTAGCAGCACAACATAGTGGATTCGATGCCTATATGACCGACCGCGTGAGCGATGCGCTGGGGATTGATATGCAAATACGCGACCCGGAATCTGGCCGCTACGTTAATATCGACTGTAAATCACCATCATCGTTTCGGCACCGCTTGGAACATTTAATTCATGAACATCGCTTGACGTCGCGTGAATTATTAATTGCCGACGAGCGCCATTATGCCGTTGAGTTTAACGGCCCCGGCAGGCATAAAACGCCAATCATCGTGCTGTGCGTATTGCCTGATGCATTCGGTGATATCGAACACTTTCGCTTCCTAGATGAGGCTGCGATACACGCCATGCTCAACCGTTTGATTCGCGACCACGGACTAGCGGATCGTCACTTCGGCCCTAAGTACGCATAGTGCGCATATTGCGTTTTTTTGCACGCCAGTGTAATACTAAGCATAGGCTTTTTATCCATAAACAAAAAAGTCAAAAAAGGGGACGGGCACTCACATGGCGCAGGGCGCGGAATCACTCCGGTGGACAGAGCCTCATCAGCAGGCGCTGTATGACTATGCCGAAGGAATTGTTACCGACGAAGAACGCTACCAGCGATACCTCAAAGCGATGTGGGAACTCAGCGGTGATCCAAGCGATGATAATCGTTTTCATGGGCGACACCCGTGGCTGAAGCGGCCTGATGCAACAGGGAATATACGGACACTTTCGGTGCCGGTATTTTCTGGGTATTCAACCCAAACAGATACGTTATGCGTTGTGCGCAAGGACCCATGGACGGACCCAAGCGATCCGGCGTCATGGTTATTCGCTGAACTGAATCTTGGCACAGGTAATTACGTTGAACCGCGTGTGTTATCGGCTCGTGTGTATGAGCGGGCATTGGGCCAGCGTGCGCATCAACTTCGTTTACAGCTTGCGCCCAAGCGGTACAGTAACTGGCCGCCCGGTATGCATCCAGCAAAGCACGCCTTACCTGCTGACCAAATTAGAGTTCACGCCGTGCTTGACCCGCTGTACCACACCACGGCGATTGAGTACCGCGATGGAAGGGAGCCAGCTATTCAGTACGGTGATATCGAAGCGCTCCATTCCATGATTCGTGTCGTTGAAGAAGTTCGCAGCGCGCAAGAGGGTGGCGAGCGCGTTTTGCATCCAGAGACGCTTCATGAAACTGAATCAAACCTTCGTCTTGCTAGCTAACAATAGGAGAATATATGGCACTATTTGACATATTTAATAGAAAGTTCTATGATACGAACATGTATAGAGGTTCTGGTCCACGGATTTTCCCCCTTATTATTGTCATTTTAGTGGTGGCGTTAGTTATTGCTGCGCTGGTTTCGATTGGTCGTGTAATTTTTTCAGGCACAAGTGATTCTGAAACAGCTGCCCCGACAGACTCACTTCAGGCGGAGGTACTTAATACCAGTGTAGGCAGTACGGTGCGCTGGACGGTACGCGGCCCGATCGTGGCAAACGAAAACTTTACGTCATACCAGATTACGGTTGGTCCCGACGAACGAACTTATATTGTGTACTCCGGCTACCTAGACCGTGAAGTAAGTACACGTTCATACAGCAACAACACGCAAGCGTACGACGAGTTTGTGCACGCCCTTGATAAAGCAAATATCGACAAAACACGTAATGTGAAAGACGAAGATATTCGGGGTGTATGTGCGACCGATGGGCTCGCCTACACGTTCGAAACGCTGCGCAACAACGAGTCAACCCATATGCTATGGAGTTCAACCTGCCCTGCATCGAAGGGAACACTCGGCGCCAATGTCGCGCAAATTCACGCCCTTTTTGCCAATCAAATCCCTGATTTCACCCCTCGCTTCGATCGTATTTACTAGCCAGGTAGCATATAATGAATCGTATTATGATACGTGGAATTATTTTTGATTGCTTTGGCGTGCTGATTGGCAGTAGTTATGATATTTTTTTAGCGCGCTGTCCTGATGATAGGAAGCAAGAACTATCCGACTATAATTACCAATACGACAATGGACACATCGACCACGATCAATATGTAGCGGGCATTAGTCGGTGCGTTGGCGTGAGTGAAGGGGAAGTCCGAACATCAATGCAGCAGTTCCACGTGCGCAATAAAGCGCTTGTGGAACAAATTCGCGAATTACGTATACACTATACGCTCGCCATGCTCAGTAATGTGGGGCCAGGGGTAATGGACGACCTCTTTGCACCAGAAGAACGAGGTGAATTGTTCGACACGGTTGTGTTGTCGTACCAAGAGGGCTTTGCTAAGCCAGAAAAAGAAATTTACCTCCGTACCGCCGAGCGGATGAAACTATTGCCAGAAGAGTGCGTCATGATTGACGATAGGGAAGCATTTTGTGAAGGCGCGCGCGGTGCTGGCATGCAGGCCATCCAACATAGCAGCAACGAACGTACGCTGTCGCAGCTGCATGAATTGTTAAATTAACAACAAAATAGTTGACTTTAGCATAGGCTTTATGTAATAATCACGGCCAGAAGCACCAATAAAAAGGAAAAACAAACATGAAACAACCTATTAAATCAGCTCTTGTCTTAGGCGCAGGCGTGTTTGCTGTGGTTGGTCTCGTATTGGCTCCGGCTGCTGCGAACGCCGTCACGGGCAATACAACAGTTAATGCCAACGTACAAGGTGCAATTAGTATTGCAACCGACACAACGGTTGATCTTAACATCACACCAACCGTCAGTGGGTCTGCAACCAGCGACTCTGACGCGGTCGTTGTGACAACAAACAACTCTGGTGGGTATACCCTTCAGATTAGCGCCGGTGCAGCAACGCTCGATAAGGGCGCCGACACGCTTGCTGCAACAAGTGGTACACTTTTGTCTTCAGCAACCCTTGATAACAACGCATGGGGATTCCGCTATGATGACGCCGATGGTACGTATACTGACTTCGGTGACAACTCAACGGCAGCACAATCCAACCAGGCAAACCTTGCGAATACCTGGGCAGCTGTTCCAACAACCGATAGCACTATCAAAGTAACCGGTACGGCGGCAACAAGTGGTGACACCACTGACATCTTCTACGGTGCGAAGGTTGATACGTCGAAGCCAAGTGGTACCTACACGGGTACGATTACCTATACGGCAACCACTAACTAACAATGGTACGTTTAGCGAATACTCGCCAATTACTACTAGGGCTGCTTGCAGCCCTAGTGTTTGTTGGCACATTTGCGCCGCTGGCCAATGCAGCTGAGAATGAAAGTATTACGCTTTCACCCACAAGCAAGCGCTATGACGTAAAAGCGGGTACATCAATCACCGATGAGCTGGTGGTACTTAACGACGGTGAGGTGCCGTTTAATTTTAGTGTGTATGCAAACCCGTATGCGGTTGATCCGGTAACATATAACCCGGATTACTCGAGTACAAAAGCCAATGCAGATGTGTATCGCTGGGTGTCATTCGCAAAAACAGATTATCGCGCCGATGTACGCGAAACGGTGAAGGTGCCGTTTACGGTAAATGTACCAAAAACAGCCTCACCAGGCGGTCATTATGGGGTAGTGTTTGCTGAAGTTCAGCCGAACGAGGATGTTGAGCAGACGATTTCACGAAAGAAGCGTGTCGGCATGATTATTCGGGTGACGGTAGATGGCAAAGTAAACCTTGCCGGAACTACTAAAAGCATTGAAACCAATTGGTTCCAAAACAAGGCACCGCTTACGTCGAACGTAACGGTTGAAAATAGTGGTAACACAGATTTTGATACTACGGTACGCTATGATGTGCAAGATATATTTGGTAATCCACGCTTCCAGCAAACTCAAAGCTACGTGGTGTTTCCTGAAACAACACGACCAATTAAGGTGGTGTGGGAAGACGTACCATGGCTGGGGCTATACAAGGTAAACGTGGCGGTAACGGCGCTTGATGAAACAACCGAACATTCTTCGTACGTGTTAATGGCGCCCACATGGTTTGTGTATACAATCATTGCAATAGGCGGTGCAGGGGTATTCTATGGAATACGCAAGGCACAACGTAAGAAATAGCCTTATAGTTACGGCGGTTATATGCGCCATCACAGTAAGCGCATGGTTGCCGCTGCGGGCGGTAGCGCAAACTACCATTCGGGCGGTGGTATGTAGCAATATCCCGGCAGATCTTACAATTACTTCACCCCTAAGCGGTACAACAGTGGCGCAGAATCCTGTGCAAATTAGTGGGACGATTGCACGCGTATCACAGATACGGTTGAAGTTGGATGGAACGTACGTAAAAACTGTTCCCACTACCCCGAACGATACAACTTATAACTTTATGTATAGTATGCCAGCCGGTACCCATACGCTTACGCTGACCGGTATTGATTCGTGTCAATTAGGTGACGCTGAACAGTCACTCGTGTTGACGTTAAATGCGAGTGCGCCGGTACCAAGCCCGAATGCGAATGGTAATAGCGTTAAGGTGCCTGGCAAAGTGCCAGAAATCCCAGAGCCGTCACCGCTTTCAGACTTTGAGCAATCAGCAGTAGGGCGGGCGCTAGCCGGTTTAATGTATAACGCGCTCGTAGGTATGGATTTTGGCAGTAGAACAAGCCTTGAACAGGTGCCGGCCAATGTTGGGCGGTTTACGCTCACGGCCGTAGGGTTAACGGCAACGGTGTTTCCAACTGCGCTTTATGCGGGCTACCGCGGCTTAAAGATGACGATGTTGGCAAATATATTGCCGCACGTGCCGGCGGTTGCGACAACGAAAACCGTACTCGCAATTCGTGTCCTTGGCTTTTCAACTTTCCTTATCCCCATTATTTTCATGAGGTAAGTGGTATAATAACCCCTAGATGAAGCAATTGCGTAGGGGAGTATTGGTATCATTCGCGCTCACGCTCTGTTTGGTGTGGGCACAGTCGGTTTCAGCTGCCAGGTTTACCTCAACGAGTTACGTGATAGATGCTAGTGTAAACGATAGCTTTGGTGGCCAAAGTAGTTCGAGTAGCTATGAAGTTGTGGGCACCGGCGGGGAAAGCATTGTAGGCAATGGTGCAGGCGGTAGCTACAAGATAGGTGCAGGGTATGCCGCACAGTTACAGCAGAGCTTTCGTATGTCGGTACAGCCAGAGGGACTGATGGCACTCTATCCGCTTGATGAGACGGTGCTGCCAACGATATTTGATAACTCAGTAAATACAGTGAACGGCACGGCCGTAGGCTCGCCATCATCAACAACCGGAAAGCTTGATGGTGCACTCAGCTTTAACGGCAGCTCGCAATACGTACAGTTGGGCTCAACATCATCACTACAGGGAACAACACTTACCCTAGGGGCTTGGGTAAAAACGTCAACGAGTAGTGGGTTGATGGCAGCGGTTTCGAAGGGTAATAGCTTCCTGCTAGGAGTTAACGACGGCTACGCGGCGATATATGATTGGACGGGTGCGAGTGTATGCGCTTCGACCACACCATCGGTGGCAGATGGGTCGTGGCACCATATTGCTGCGACACTGGATAGTGGCACTACGGATGGTTCGGTGATTTACGTTGATGGAATTGAACAAAAAACGTGTACATGGACACCGGTCAATCAGACGGGGCAGCCAGCAATTGGTGCGTCGAGCACAGGTTCCTGGGCAAATTATTTTAACGGTCAAATCGACAACGTGAAAGTGTTTGATCGTGTCCTTACGGCTGATGAAGTGAAGGCAGAATATCAAGGTCAGAATGCCGGCAACGCGTCGGGGGTAAGCTTAGGTGATATCGTTCCTGGAATATCTAACACGGTAAATTATGACGTGATTGTGCGTACCGATGCGGGCGGTTATAGCTTAGCAGTTAATCAAGACCAAAATCTGACCAGTGGTGGTAATACCATTCCAGCGGTTGGCGGCACGATTGCGAGCCCAGCTGCGTGGAATGAGGGGACTACCAAGGGGCTTGGGTTCTCGTTGTACGCTACGAACGCAACAGCAATCCCTGGTAAGTGGAATAGTGGCGATTCGTACGCAGCCTTTCCTGGCACTGCAACAACGTTTTATACACGCACGGGCTATAGCGGGGGTGCGTCAGACTATATATCCCTACGCATGCGCCTTGATGTTGCAACCAGCCAGCTCACTGGTGATTATACAAATACGATTACAACTACGGGAACAATTACGCCATGATGAAGCGTTTTGCAGTGATGGCTATCATGGCCTTGATTGCGGTGATCACACCAAGTGCCGTTATGGCTGACACCCTAGAGATTGCCCCGGCGATCAATAAGGGAATCGAACTTGATAAGGGTGAGAAAAAGAAGGGATTTGTGGATATAGCAAACCCCACCGCGAGTACTGCGCGCATCAAGTTAACAGTACAAGCGTTCAAGCAAACAGATACCGATGGTAGCTTAGAATTTTATGACAGTGAACAGGTGCGCGCCGGTGTGAAGCTTGATTTAAACGATTTTAGCCTTGGCCCCAAAGAAACAATTCGTGTGTACTACTTACTCGATGGCACTAAACTGCCAACCGGTACGGTGTTTGCTGCAATCCTTGCCCAGCAACAGCAGGAAGATACCGCCGTTGCACAGTCGCTGCGGGTTGGATCGCTGCTATCAATTACTAACGGCACGCCAACACCCCGTACGGCAACGGTCAAATCAGTGAGCGCACCGTTTCTTCAGCTGGGCGAGGGGATGGTAGTGACGGCCGATGTGGCGAATGAATCGGATGACCCCAATACCACAGGGGTATTCCCGCTACTTGAATACAATTTTTGGCCATATGGGAGCAGCCAGGCCGAAGGACCACTGGTGTTTAAGGGGAATGTTCGTTCGGTGGAATACCGTAAACCAGGCAACTATTTGGGCTTGGTAAGGGTGAGTGTATCAGCGGGTGAAAACGAGAAAACAACTTATGTATTTGCAATCACGGGGGTGTGGCAATGGCTATTCCCGTTGATAGTAGGGGTAGTTGTCGCTAGCGGCATCGGTTTCGCGTTGTATAAAAAACGCAGAGCCTAACGTTGTAAAAAAACTTACGATTTGCTTGACAAAATAATTCACAACGTATAAAATAAGCACTAACTTTATACTGTGGTGGTATAGGGTAGAAGAACAAAAACACTCTAAAACGAGTAAACAAACATGCGTGCAAACGTGCAAAAAACGCCCATTTGGGTGACATTCTTAACTGTACTCGCGGTTAGCCTATTGCTAGCCTGTTTTGCGTTTTCGCATGAAGCACACGCTGTGCAAACCGTACCGTATAAGATGAACTTCCAGGGGCGAATTACCGATTCTAGTGGGAGTGCACTCGCTGATGGCACCTACAACATGAAATTCCGCATCTACAATGCTTCGAGCGGTGGAACCCTAGAATGGAGCGAGCAGCGTGCGAATAGCGGTAGTAGTGGCGTTACCGTTACGAATGGTTTGTTCTCGGTCCAGCTGGGTGATGTAACACCGCTGCCGGTGGGTATCTTTACCAACACTAGTCTTTATTTCGAAATTGAACTGCCAACTCCAGCTACCGCCACCTGTACTACTGCGTCGTGTGAAAGCTACACCGAAGGCCCGATGACACCGCGCAACAAACTAGGCACCAGTGCCTACGCGTTTAATAGCGACACCTTAGATGGCTATGACAGTGCAGCATTTGGCCGTGTTGCTACGAATAACACCTGGACAGGAGCGAATTTAATCAGGACTGCGAACGCTTCGGCCTTGCAAGTTCAAAATGCCAACAGTGTGGATGTCTTTAACGTCAATACATCGACCGGCACAGTTCAAATCGGTAATTACAACAGTGGCGTGAATGCAGTTGGCGGTAAGCTAGCCTTTGGTACGGCGGCCGGGCCGAACACAGTAACGATTGCTGCGGCTGAACAAACAAATGGTTCATATACCCTGACCATCCCAGACTTAACCGCTGACGACACGATTTGTACCACTGGCACCGGTTGTGGTGGCGGGGGCGGCGGTGCTACTACGGCACTTGATAACTTGGCATCGACAGACATCAACGCAGCACTCAATGCCACCAGCAACGACCTGACCCTCCAAACTACCACCAGCGGTGATGTGAATATCGCGCCGGCAGGTGTGGTTAACCTACAGAGTGATACGGTACTGGCTACCGGCAAGACCCTGACTATTAGCGGTGATACATTCACAAACATCGACAACTACACAGGTATGGTCGACGGTGCAGTTAGCTATGACACGACAAACAATCAGCTCTTGACCTACACCAACGGCAAGTGGAAAGCTGACTCTACCGACGCCATCTTGGTTGCTGCCTCTGACTCATCCCAATCCGACAAGAACGCTGCCGATTACGTTGGCGACGGCAATACCGGAACCGCCAACGATGGTGACCAAGTAGAGATAAACCAAGCCCTAACGGCTGCAGCTGGCAAGAAGGTTGTCCTGCTGGCTGGTACTTACACCGTTGACGCCAGCATCTCGGTACCAAACAACACCATTTTGGCGGGTGTTGGCAACGGTACGGTCATTACTGTACCTAACAGTTTCAATGCAAGCATTGACGTTATTACCAACACAGACCAAGTGACCGGAGCAGGTGTGACTATCCGTGACCTCCAGCTCGATGGTAACGGTTCAAACCAGAGCAGCGGCACTCAGTATGGTATTGTCCTGACCAACATCGGATCCAGTAGCCTTGATGGCGCCACTGTTACTAATACCAGCGTCCATGATACCTTTAATTCGGCTGTATACGTGGATGGTGCCAACAACCTAAACTTCACTAATAACCGCGTAAGAAGCGTTGCCAGTAGCAGTAACGCTGTTCGTGTCGGTAATTCTGACAACGTTACCGTCGCCAACAACTTTATGGAAGGTGTTGGTCGTGGTGTACGCCTCTCGACTGTAACGAGCTCAACCGTTACTGGTAATGTCATGGTGAACGTATCAAGCTACGGTATCTATATTGATACAAGCTCGAATAGCAACGCAGTAACTGGCAACACTGTCACTGCTGACACTATTGGTATTTATATCCTAGCTTCAGATTACAACGCCGTGACAGGAAATACGTTGCTTAATAATGGTGACACCACGGGCAATGACTCAATTTTGCTCGAACAAGCCGATCACAACAAGATTGCGGATAACCAAATTACAGATGACTCGGCCACCAGCTCAAACGACGCTATTGTGTTGACGAGCTCTGACAACAACAGTATTAGCGATAACATTATGGACTACACTGGTACCGCCGCTACGAACAACTACGCTATATCAATTGAGAACTCAGCATCTGATGACAACTATCTGTCAGGCAACGTCTACACTATGACCTCGGGCACTTATACTATCAATGACGTTGGTACGGGTACGGTGTATGCCGGCCAGGCTGAAAAGGAAGGTGGTATTGGTATTACGATCAAACAGGCTGATTCGCAGGCGTTTAGTGTACAGAATGCCGCTGGCGGCTCAATCTTTAACATTGATACGTCATCGGGGGCGGCCACCTTCGGTGAGGCGGGAATTGTGGGTGCAGAAGTGCAATTGAGTGGCGCAACTTCTGGTGCGGTGACGTTGAGCGTTGCGTCATCTGTTACTAGCTACGATCTTGTATTGCCTGGTACGGCTGGCTCGGCAGGGCAGTGTTTGGTCAATACGTCCACGCCAGGTACGCTCGCGTGGGGTAGCTGTGGCGCGACCGGCCAAACCGCTACGGTTACCTTGGCGCCAGAATATACGGGTGCAACCTTCACGGGTGATGGCTCGAATAACACGGGTGATCTTTCATCAGACTTCTGTTCTGGTTCCTCACGGCAAAGCGTGAATACAAGCTACTGTGCGGCAACTGATAACCATAGCTACTACAGCTGGACAACATCTGAAGCAAGCGCCCAAGATTACGACATTTATGTTCGCTACCAACTACCGAGCGACTACGAAACAGGTACGCTCAGCAATCTCTCGATTGCTGGCTGGGGCACGTCGACATCGACCGAAGTAGTGACCGTGGCGCTGTACAGCGATGCGAGCGGAACGGCTTGTTCAACCGGTAGCAATGCCGTAACAAGTAACGGCGCATGGGACACCGACACAACAGCATCACCATTAGGTGCCTGTACACCGGTAGCGGGTGACATGGTGGTGTTCAAGGTGCACGTAGCGGCCGCCAATGACGGCTATGCGTTAGCAGGTGAAATTAAATTTAACTATGATAGGTTGTACTAATGCGGCGTTAGTTTGCATAGATTTATATCAATGCCCCGGATTCATAAGCCGACTACCCTTAATGTATTTCGCGTTGCTACGGCGCTAACTGCGCTGGTGCTGATGGTGACGGTAGCAGTGCCAAATGCGAATGCGACAGTTGCCTACCGTGCGGCATCGACGAATAGCACAAGCGGCGCATCGACAATTGACGGCTCTACGCCATCGGGGACGTTACAGGGCGACATTATGATTGCCTATGTGTCTGTGCGTGGTGGGGTCAGCATTAGTACGCCAAGCGGCTGGACAGCAATAGCGAACACGAATACCGTTGCGACAACAGATGTACGCGGTGCGGCATTCTACAAGTTTGCTGGGGCAAGCGAAGCGGGACCATATACGTTTAGCCTTGGAGGTTCACAAAAGGCTGCCGTGGTTATTGTGGCGTATAGCGGCGTTGATACTTCTACGCCGATTGATGTATCGTCGGGCGCGGGTGTTACCACTGCTTCGACTACACTGACGACACCGGATGTGACGACGACGGTTGATAACGCTATGGTAGTGGCGATGTTTGGGGTTACGTACGGAACTACGCTCACGGCGTCCGGATCGTATACGATAAGAGGGCAAGTACAAAGTAGCACGGGAAACTCAGCAACAAAAAACACTGCGGGGATAGAAGATAGAGTGCTTGCAACGGCCGGGTCCACCGGAACGACTGGTGCTACTTCTGGTAACTCGGCGACGTACACGTCTGCTATTGTTGCCCTCAAGCCGGTAACATATCACAACCAGGGACACTACCGCTGGTTCCCGAACAGTGACAGTACTACCCCAACTACACCAACAGCAAGTCAGGATGCCGCTACGACACTCGATGCGGATACGCCTATTCGGCTTCGTTTTGGAATTGGTGCAGGGAGCGCGGGTGCGGCAATTCCATCTGGTACGACCTATAAACTTCAATACGCAGAAAAATCTGGCACTTGTGACGTGAACTTTACAGGCGAAAGCTATGCCGATATAAGTGCGCATACACCGGTTGCATTTTATGACAATCCAACCCCAAGTGATGGCGCTGCCTACGTGAGCGGTGGCAATGATCCAGCTTCGTATGGCGGCAGCGGATCGGTGAGCCAAACCTATATCGAGGCTAATCCGTTTTCTGTTGCAACCACCATCCCATCAGACCAAGATGGTAAATGGGACGCGTCATTAGTCATGCCTTCGCGCTATGGTCCATGGGTTACCCAAACAACCGGTACCACGCAATGGACGGATATGGCTGTTTCGAGCGATGGCCACTACGCCGTTGCGATTACGGCAGGTAGTTCGATACAACAATCAACTGATTATGGACAGACATGGAGCGTAGCGACCAGCACAGGGGGAAGCAATGCCAGTTTTGCAATGTCGAGCAACGGTGCAATACGATATGCCGGACCGAATGGCGGAATTCTGCGCTACTCAACCAATTATGGCTCGAGCTGGGGTACGCTCACAAACTCACCGTCCGTGTACTGGTATGACGTCGCAACGTCAGACGACGGTGCTGTGATCGCAGGTGCGTCAGGGGGAGTGTACGTTTCAACTGATTCGGGCACAAGCTGGAATAGCCCGAGTAGTATTGGAGCATCTGCGGTGGCGATGTCGAGTGATGGGTCGCGCATGGTAGCGATTGGCGGCACGTCAGACAAGATATACACATCGTCAGACACTGGAAGCAGCTGGACCGAGCAGACCAACGCACCTTCGGTGACGTATAACGAGATTGCGATGTCTGGTGATGGTTCTACTGTGTATGCGACGGTTAATTCAGGAAATATGTATAAGTCTACCGACTATGGTGTCACGTGGAACGCCGTGAGCTCGCTTGGTACAAAGGCTTGGACTCGTGTATCGGTATCTCAAGATGGCTCGACAGCCATTGGGTCTGTCAGTGCGGGCGGACTGTATATTTCGTACGACTACGGCACAACGTGGACGCATGAATACACCGGTGCTTACGTATGGAGCGGGGCAGCAGTGACAAAGGATGGCTCGATGCTGTTCGGAGCAAGTAACTTGAATATTGCGCTTCTCACGTCAAAAACCATATCGTATGCGACGGCAAAGTCCTACTGTATTCGAGCTGTCAGGTCGAGTGGCGCCCTACTCAATAATACCTTCCAGGTGCCAGAACTTACCCTGGCACAGCCGTCGGTTGGTCAGTCCGACTATCGCTGGTTCGCAAATGCTGATAGTGTAACGCCAGGATCACCGCTGGCAAGCCAGAATACGGCAACTTCGGTGGAGCCGGGCACCGGAGTGCGCTTACGTAGTCGTTTGCCTGTGTCGGGCTCTGTACTTTCGGCTGGTGATCAAGATTTCAAGCTACAATATGCGGAAAAAACGGCGGCATGCTCGGCACTTTCGTATAGTGACGTGAAACAATCTGGTACCGCAATGTCATCGACATTGGTGCCCGGCAGCTTCACATCCGTGAATGATGGCAACGTTCTCACTCCAAGCTGGACGCAGTTGTCCTATGGTACCGTCCAAGACGGGAACTATGTGCAGTCGAACTCCAAAGATGCGATAGGCCAGTCTACAGAGGTGTTGAAATTAGACAATTTCGGTTTTTCGATTCCGTCGAACGCCACCATCACCGGCTATACGTTTCATATGTATGCTAAATCAACCCTGGCTTCATTCGGAGCGGTTTTGGACCAAAATGCGAGAATTATCGATGCCAGTGGCAGCATGGTGGGTACATCGCAGGTTACTTCGGCGTGGGAACCATATGATCATGATAGGGACTACGGCGGTAGTTCTAACCAATGGGACACATCACTCACCTATAACGATGTCAACAACAGTAATTTCGGTGTTGGGTTTCAGGTAAACATTTCCGGTGATGGATCGTCGCCATCTTACGCAAGGATAGATTATGCCACGCTCACTGTCCACTACACCATTCCTAGTACTGGCACCGCTATTGATTACCTCGATAACGCATCGGTTGCCACTGGCGCAAGTATCGGTGTGATAAGTGGTGACCCAACCAGCACCGGTCGGCAGACTATTTACCAGAAATACATCGAAACCGATCCGTTTACTAGTGGAAAAGATATACCGGCTGGCGGTGATGGATTATGGGATTACGCTATCAACACCGGTTCGCTTGCAGCCGGCAAAACATATTGTTTTAGGGTGGCGCAGTCTGACGGTAATCCACTAGATGATGGCTATACCTACTATCCAGAGCTGACGGTTAACGCGGCAAGCTCAGGCCCAACCCTTAGCCAGCAGACGCGTGGTGGCGGTGGGGTAGTTGGCGGCGTGAAGTATCCGTACAGCTGGTAGCTACTTGCGCTTTCTATTGAAAAGGTACATAATAAGCATATGAAACAGGGCCCAGAGCAGGCAAGCGTTACGGCACATAGTGCCTTGTGGCGTGGGCGAAAAGTGGAATGGACGGTGTATGACACCGACACGCCGCACAATGAAACGCGGCTTATTCTGCCTGGTATTTTAGCTAAGCAAACGGTTTATGCGCCACTGGCACGTGCCATGCAGGCAAATGGTCACCGTGCGGCAACGATGGCGCATGAATCGGGTTCGTTTATGTGTGCACACGAAGTGCGTGATGTAGCCAGCGAGCTCGCCGACAGATACCAAAAGCCAGTCCGGCTGGTAGGGCATTCGCTGGGTGCAATCCATGCGGTTGAGGCGGCCGAGCAAGATCCGAGTGATATGAGCGGCATCTCGCTTTTGAATCCGGCTGGCTTTGGTGGTGTTCACCCCACGCGCGCGTACCAGAGTATCGAACTTGGCACATGGCTGACAGCGGATCGCTATAAGACGGGTGTGAAGATTGGACTTGATAGCCTTGCCTACGTCATAAAGGGCCGCAAGGAACTCGCAACGACTATTATGAAGGCAAGCACGAAACGGGTAATTGAAGAGGCTCGCGGCTTACCCGATACGATGCTAAATCATGCAATTTTGTCACCCGCTGATCTTCTTATATGGCAGCATGAGGCTCGGCGTGGTTTGGCTGAAGCGGGGATTAAGCTCGTGTATGTACTTGAAAATCCTTTGGCGGGGCATAATGCACCGCACGACCAAGCACAGGAAGTCGCTGATGCAATTGATGAGCTGCTCGACGTAGCCTAGGTATAATAAGACTATGCCAGAACTACCAGAAGTTGAAACGGTGCGGCGTGGCCTTGAAGGCTTGATTGTTACAAAAACGATTAAGCAGGTAACGGTCCACGATTCACCCAAGAGCTTTCCGAATGACAGCCAAACAGTAAATGAATTCTTTATTGGTTCACATATTACGGCCGTGCGGCGGCGAGCAAAAGTATTACTCATAGACCTTTCGACCAACTATTCATTGGTGATTCACTTAAAAATGACTGGCCAGTTAGTTTACCGTGGCAGCGCAATACGTTTTGGCGCTGGCCACCCTAACGATTCGCTGGTGGGTGAACTACCAGACCGTTCAACGCGGGTAAGTATTGAATTCGATGGTGGTAGCACGCTGTATTTTAACGATCAGCGTAAGTTTGGCTGGGTGAAGCTATACCCCACACCTGAAGTGGCGAACATTGATTTTATGCAAAAAGTAGGGCCTGAGCCACTGGAAGATTCGTTTACCGCTGATGAATTTATTCCGCGCATGCGACGGCGTAACAATACCACGGTAAAAGCGGCGATTTTAGACCAAACGGTGCTAGCTGGTGTGGGTAATATTTATGCTGATGAAAGCTTATGGGGCGCCAAAATCCACCCAGCGGCGCGGGTGCGTGATGTGGGCGACGAGCAGCTCACGCTACTGCTTAGCGAAATTAAGTACGTCATGAATCTTTCTATTGAAAAAGGTGGCAGTACCGATAAAAACTATGTGAACGCCGAAGGCAAGCGCGGCAGCTACATCGATTTTGCACGGGTTTTTAGAAAAGAGGGGACAGCGTGCCCACGCCACCCGGACGTACTGATTGAAAAAACAAAGGTCGCTGGCCGCGGAACCCACCTGTGCCCTGCTTGCCAAGTGATACAATAGACAGTAATGATATACGTCGTGGTAGGTGATAATGCGTATCGAGCCGAGCAGGAGATACGCAAACTTCGTGCAGCGCATCCAGGTGATGAGCGGCGTGTTGATGGTGCTGATGTAACCACCGAGCAACTGGCTGAACTACTGATGGGTAATTCGCTGTTTACCAGCGCGCAGTTTATCGTAGTGAATGGCTTAGGGGCAAACAGCGCAGCATGGCAGAAGCTTGGTGAGTGGCTAGAGCGGCTTAATACAGAAACGACGCTCGTACTAGTGGAACAAAAACTTGATAAGCGCACGAAAACCTATAAGCAGTTAGCCAAGCACGGTGAAATTATTACACTAGCAGAGTGGACTGATCGCGACGCTCGGCTCGCCGTCACGTGGCTTAAGGCGCGCGCGGAATCGGCAGGGGTAGAACTAAGTACCGAGCATGCTAATGCCATGGTACTAAGGGCGATGGTACCAACGGAGCGGCCGGGGCGTTCGGTTATCGACCAGCTACGGCTGTTGAATGCACTGCGCTCATTGCAACACGCCGGGGCAATCAGCGATGAAGCAATTGAAGCCGTGTTGCCACCCACGAGCGAAGGAATTGTATTTGATTTACTCGAATTAGCGGTGCATCGCCAACAGAAAAAACTGCAATTACTACTTGATGATTTACGTCACCGCGACGAACCATATCGTGTGTTTGCGATGGTGCTAAAAGAGTGGTCACAACTAGTGATGGTAGGGATGAGCGGACAGCCAAAACAGGTGGTGGCAGATGAGTTTAAAATTCATCCATTTGTGGTTGAAAAGTTACAGGGTTTCGCCCGTGAATTTTCACAAACAGAACTTCGTACGTTCACGCAGCTCGCCGCGCAGCTTGACGCAGACATGAAACAAAAAAGCACTCCAGATCCATGGATGGGTGTGGAGCGCTTTTTGTTCGGGCTAAGTACCCGGAAGTAGCTGAACTATTTCTTAGCGGCTGGCTTCTTAGCAGCAGGTTTCTTTGCAGCTGGCTTTTTCACAGCAGGTTTCTTGGCTGGTGCTGCCTTTTTAGCAGGAGCCTTCTTTGCAGCAGGCTTTTTAGCAGCTGATTTTGCAGCAGGCTTAGCAGCGGTTTTCTTTGCAGCAGGCATTTTAACGCCAGCTTCTTTTGCTACCTTAGCAAGGGCAGCCTTACGGCGTGATGCAGTGGCTTTTTTTAACAAGTTCTTTTTGACAGCGGTGTCGATTTCGCTCTGTGCAGCGCGGTAGCCATCGGCAGTTGGCTTAGCGAGGAAGGCCTTTACGGCGGTCTTTACATCGCGTTTTATGCTCACGTTGCGTTCGCGGCGTTTAGTGGCTTGTTTCATGCGTTTTACGGCTGATTTAATGATTGGCATAGAATTCCTTTACTAGGGTTATAAGATTTATATTGCAATCAACGATTGATTATAGCTAAAAAACCTCTGTTTGTAAAGGGTGCAAAACCGTTGACAACTACACAATGCTTATGGTATGGTGAAAGGGAGTTTTTACCACTAAAAACAAAAAAATAAATCAGGAAACACCATGGCGAATACCGACATTAAGCAACAGATTGCTGATAAGCTCAAAGACGTGAGCACTGTTTTGGTGACGGTCAACTCTAACCCATCAGTCGATGAATTGAGTGCGGCACTCGGTATTACGCTCTTGCTGAATAAGCTTGATAAGCACGCCACCGCGGTGTTTAGTGGGGCAATTCCCCCTGCGATTGAATTTTTGCAACCTGAAAAAACGTTTGAAAACACGGCGAATAGTCTGCGAGACTTCATCATTGCACTCGATAAAGAGAAGGCTGACCACCTACGTTACAAGGTAGATGGCGATATGGTGAAAATATTTATTACACCGTATAAAACAACCATCGATCAAAATGACCTAGAATTTAGCCAAGGCGAATTTAACGTTGAATTTGTGATTGCACTGGGTGTGCAAAGTGAAGACGATCTTGATGCTGCCTTAAGCGCACACGGTAAAATCTTACACGATGCATCAGTTGCCGCATTATCGCTGGGTGGTGAATCGAAGATTGGTACCATGCAGTGGGTTGATTCAGATGCCAGTAGCTATTCCGAAATGCTGGCAAGCCTTGCTAGTACGATAAAGAAAGACAAGAACTTACTTGATGAACAGATTGCCAATGCGTTTTTGACCGGTATTGTCGCATCAACTGACCGGTTTAGCAATGAACGCACCAGTTCAAATACTATGACAATCGCTGCTCAGTTAATGGCCGCGGGTGCGAACCAACAGTTGGTTGCTACAAAACTTGAAGAAGACGATGCCATTTCAGCCCCAGCTCCTAAGCCCGCACCGGCTGAACAATCAGCCAAGATTAATAGGGAACAATCAGATTCTTCAGTTGATGCCGCAAGCGGTGCATTATCGATTTCGCACCAGCCCGAAGGTACGCTCGACGAAGTAGCGGCTCAGGTCGCAGAGCGTAATTCGGACCAAGCTGCAAAAGCTGCTGAAGAAGAGCTCGCAAAGCGTAATCAAGAACCAAAATCAGCTGAAGACAGATTCGCTGAGCAACTTGCCGCTCATGTACCAGAAGCGGGTAGTCCTGCGGCGCAACCGGCCGATGCACCACAACTGCGCGGTGCAGTCAGCCTCGACCAATGGAAGACACGCTCTGAAGACCAAGAAGCGGCACCACCAACAATGGGCGGCACTCTCAACGCGACGACAGAACAAGCTGAAGCTGATAAGCGGCGTCAAATTGCCGACGATCGTAACCGAAAGATTCTTTCACATGGTGGCGGGTATATGGCAGGTGAGCCAACCTATCAGACGGCGATTAACGCTGCCTCGGAAGGTGATAATGCCCCCGGTGAAGTACACGATATTTTTGATGATGCACCGAACCCAGCATCAGCGCCGAAGCAGGATCCAGTGCCACCAGCACCTCAACCGATGTCTACGCCACCCGCATCTGCGCCCGACGCTCCAACTGCTCATGTTGAGGCAATCCAGCCGCCAGCACCATCGTCTCCTGCGCCAACACTGGCGGAAATTGATGCACAAAACCGTGCAAAGCATGATGACGCTCGTAGTGCGATTGATGCAGCGCTGCAACAGCCTATGGCTTCAGCACCAAACCCGTCCCCGACACCGACACCTGCGCCTGATGAGGGCACAACAGGGCTGCCGCCGCTGCCTCCGATGCCTGATTTCTCAACGTTGCCGCCAGTACCGCCGTCTTCAGCGCCAAATGCTCCTGGTGGTATGCCAACCATTGGTCCACCGCAAAGTAGTGGTATGCCAACGCCACGGCCGCTCGCACCCGCACCTGCACCTCCGGACCCTGCCCAGTTCAAAATCCCGGGCCAATAATCGCCCATTAAAATACCCCGCTATACCTGTAGCGGGGTTGTTCGTTTTACGGCGTGCCGAGCAGTTCGGCATACACCTCGGGGGACAGTTCCATCGTGACGCTGTCGATATACTCAGCAACCAGGGGCGCAAGGCCACGTCGCTTTGTGGCCTCGTTGAGGACGGGAATCTCCTTGTACGTGGTGTCACGAACGAGGTAGCCAGACTGGATCATGATGCGGGTATTAATCGGCACTTCATCGATATGGCCCATCCCCCATCCATTGTTTTCAAAGTACAGGCTGGCTGTAGTGTCAGCACCTGGAACCTTTTTGAAATTGATGGTTTGTACGGGAACTTCGAAGATATAGCTGCGTCCATCGGCGGCATCGAAGCTGAACGACACCGTTGAGCCGCTCTCTAGCTTAATACTGCCACTTCCGAAGAAGAACGATCCACTTCCATCGAGCCGGTGTGACTTTTCACCAACCTGTACAGGATACGCCTGGCCTTGAGTGAGGCCAAGAGCACCGGCGGCCTCAGCCGCTTGAAGGTGGGGGCGCTCCGAATATCCACTGATCAGTAGCGTGATGATATTGAACATCACGACACCACCCACTAGAACAAAGAAGAAGCTCTTATTGGACGGTGTAGCGGTTTTATCGTTTCTAACAGTGTTAACTGCAACCGCAATCACGATAATGATGGCATACGCGATGGTCGCGAGGATTATCCAAGGGCTGAAAACGAACGTCATGGCGGATCCTTCCGTAGGTCCAACAATTGACATTGTTACAATAACATTTTAAAGAATGTTAGTAAAGTGCTATACTAGGGAGCAATGACAGATGGAATGATTTTTATCGACAAGCCTGCCGGTATGACCAGTTTTGGTGTGGTGGCGCGCGTACGGCGCGTGCTTTCTGAAGCGGCGGGCAAGAAGGTAAAGGTGGGCCACACTGGCACGCTCGACCCGTTTGCTACGGGCTTGATGATTCTAACGGTGGGGAAGGAGTGTAAAAATGCCGGGGCGTACAGTAAGCTCGATAAGGTCTATGAGACAACGATTACATTAGGTCAGGTAAGTTCTACGGGCGATCCAGAGGGCGAAATCACGACCCTTTCGAGCCATAAGCCCACGAATGCTGATATTTTGCAGTGTTTGCAGCAGTTTACTGGTGAAATAACTCAGCGGCCGCCGGTGTTTAGTGCCATTAAAATCAACGGCCAGCGGGCGTACAAATTGGCGCGCGACGGCAAAGCGGTAGAGATGCCTGAACGTAAGGTAACGGTGCACTCACTTGAATTGATTGACTATACTTACCCGGAGCTAAGGGTGCGCGCGCACGTTTCGAGTGGCACCTACATCCGTAGTTTGGCCGTTGATATGGGCACGGTACTTGGTACGGGCGCGTACTGCAACCAGCTACGCCGTACACGCACAGGTAAATGGGATATAGCATCAGCGCAGACGCTCGCCGACTTCGGTATTGAAAATTAACCCCTTCGCTGTTATAATTGCTAGCTATGATAACAAAAGATGAAAAAGCTAAGGCAATTGCTTTGACTCAGGTTGATAAGAAGGATGTCGGTAGCCCACAGGCGCAGGTATCAGTCTTAACGGCTCGTATCAAAGAGGTGACTGAACATCTTAAGGCTAACAAGCACGACCACATGGCGCGCCGCGGCCTGATTCAGATGGTAGGTAAGCGTAAGCGCCTACTCAAATACCTCGAAAATACGGACTTCGACGCCTACAAGTCAGTGATTGACAAGCTCGGACTACGCAAATAGCGGCCAAAATCCCCTCTACCTAAGAGGGGATTTTTGTAGGGTTATTCAATCACAATAAAGTGGTTAATCGAGGCGTTTTCGCCACGAGGTTCATGATGTGATTCGTAATCACCGCGCTGTGAACGGTGACATTCCATAACCTGTTTATGAAGTGGGTGAATATCACGGGCATCAACTGTTTCGGTAATCTCAGTGCCTTCGCGCCCTGCGTCCATGTAGATCCAGGCAATATTAGCTTCCGGGAATTGTGCTTTGGCAACACAAGCAAGCCGAAGACGGACTCGGTAGTTGGGTTTGAGCGAGTAGTACACAAAGTGCGCCACGCGCGACATGACAATGTGGTCGATATGGCCAGATATACCGGTGGTATCAAAACTCATCAGCTCGATTAAGGTATCATCGCCGCTAACGTGCTGCTTAATATAATCGATAACTTGGTGAGCGATGGGGAGGAAATTGTCGTTACAGAGTGTGCCGTCAACGTAGCCTAGGTGGTTAGTGTCGCACGCGCCAATGAGTTCAGCTGCTTGTTGCCACTCTTTAAGCCGCGTGGCTTTTAAATCGGGCACGCTATCGGGGTTAGCGCCCGCTTCGCCGGCGGTGGCGCAGATCAGATACACGTCACTGCCAGCGTGCACTTCTTTAATCAGCGTGGCGGCAGGGCCAAACGCTTCGTCATCTGGATGGGCGAATATCCCGAAGATGAGCTTTTTCATGTGACTAGTATACCGTAAACTGCTTCTAAGGGGTAATCTGTGGTATACTAAACCACTAATAAGCTACATCGGGACGAGCCCGACCAATGGCGATACTACTAATTAAACAAGGAATCGCCATGAAGCGGGAATACTATTTATTGCCAGAAGATCGCCTATACGCCGAAGCGCGGATTAGTGAATTAGAGCATATGATTCAAGGGCTAGGGCCAGATTTTAACGACGCGTTCGCGCAGAGTAGCGAAACGTGGCACGACAACTCGCCGTTTGAAGCCGTACGCGACAAACAGGCCATGTACGCGGCGGAGCTACATAAGCTGCGCACGCTCATCCGTGAAAGTACACTCACACCACCCAAGACAAAGCGTGGTGCTGCTGGGGTGGGGAGTGTCGTAACGCTGGATAACGGTAGCAAATATCGCATTGCGGGCGATTGGACGCACAAGGCCGGCTCACATGACGATGGAGTGATTTGGATGAGCCGTGAAGCACCCCTCGCAGCAGCAATGTTGGCGAAGAGAGTTGGCGAGCCTGTGATGCTTGGTCGTAAAGAATATCGAATCGAGCAGATCGACTAAAGCAAATATAGCTTATTTTTTTAGACGGAGTATAATAATCTAAATGGTTAGCATTAGCGTTGGAGAATTTGATCAACTAGAAACGGCACTCGATGCCGCTGGTATGGCGTGGTGGTGGATGGAACTGCCAAGCGGCGCTATTTTCTTTAGCCCCAACAAAACAAAAATGCTCGGCCGCGAGGCGGAAGACTTTTTTCATTACAAATCATTTACCGATTTAGTACACCCCGATGACTACGAGCCGATGATGAAGGCGATGACGGATCATATTGAAGGGAAGGCGGAGCTTTACGAAACAACCTATCGTATTAAAGCGAGCGACGGTACCTACAAGCAGTTTTACGATAAGGGTAAAATCGTGATGCGCAAGGGCAAAGAAATTTCGATTGCAGGTATTGTGATGGATATCGGCGCAATCAATAAAACACTTCTCATCAACGCTACGCCAGCTACACGTAAAAAATAAGTTATTCGTTAAAATTATCAATAATCAGCGGTGGCTGTGGTGTTTCGATGTAACTTGCAATATCGATTGACTGTAAAAATTTTGGCAGGATGACAACACTGCTTGGGTCAACAAATTCGCAGACAGATAGCTCTTCATTGCCATGGGTTGTTTGTTCAAGGTCAATTGAATCGAAATCATTCACATTGCTTACTTCAAAGAACAGTTCCAGTTCTTCGCTGTAGCCTTCACGTTCAGACGCAAATTGTTGAATGAAAAGTAGCCGGCCAACCTGCGCTTTCACGCCAGTTTCTTCTAATATTTCGCGCGTGAGTCCATCGGCCAGTGACTCGTGTGGGTCTAAGCCACCACCCGGCGTGAAGTAGAATGTATTTCCACTAGTGGTTGATTTATGTATAACGGCGAGCAGTTGCCCGTCCCGAAAAATAATTGCGCGTACGTTAATGCGGCGTTTATGTTCCATGTAAATCGCTCCTATACATTAAATTATGGTAAACGAGAGGTCGAACGGATCGACATGCATGCCAGTGGAACGGCACCGTTCTTGGGTAGTACCAGTGTAGCATGCTTAAGGTGGCTCAAAGAAGGGGTGTGGTACAATAAGTGGGTAACAAGCAAGCGAATAGTGATGGATAGAATACCTGTTCTGGGCAAAAGATATTCTACCTGTTACTCTCCGCTACATCTATGAAAGGAGACAAATATATGTCGATTATTAACCCTAATGGTAAGGACATTTTTAGTGTTACTACCGAATTTTGTGGTCAGCCACTGACCCTTGAAGTGAATCGCCTGGGATTTCGTACCACTGGTAGCGTATTGGTAAAATACGGTGATACGGTGGTGCTAGGGAGTGCCCAAGTGGGTTCACGCCCTGTGGTGCTGGACTACTTCCCCCTATCGGTGGATTACGAAGAAAAATTTTATGCAGCCGGTAAGATTAGCGGTAGTCGCTTTATCAAGCGTGAAGGTCGCCCGAGCGATGAAGCAATTTTGATTGGCCGCTTGATTGACCGCCCGATTCGTCCACTCTTTCCAAAAGGCTACCGCCAGGAAGTACAGGTGGTGGCAAGCGTGCTTAGCATGGATCCAGACTTCCGCCCTGACGCCGTGGCAATGATTGCTGCCAGCGCGGCACTAATGCTTACTGGCACGCCATTTGATGGTCCGGTTGCTGGCGTGCGTGTCGGCCGTGTGAATGGTGAATACAAAGCCTTCCTAACCCCAGAAGAACGCGAACAGAGTGACCTCGACCTCGTGGTTGCTGGAATCGAAAGCGGTATTACCATGGTTGAAGCTGGTGCGAACGAAGTTAGCGAAGAAGTGATTGTGGGCGCCATGGAATGGGCGCATGAAGCTATTCAGCCTGCGATTGCACTGCAAAAAGAACTTGAAGAAAAAGTTGCCCCAGCTGTTCAAGAATATGAACTGGTATTACCAAACGAAGACATTCAAGTTGAAGTTGACGAATGGGTAAAGGGCAAGCTTGGCGCCTCACTACGCAAAGACTACCCCGAACGCAATGAACTGATTAACGAAATTCGCTGGGCATTTCACGAAGCCATGACCGAAAAGGTTGGTGCGGAAGAATACACCAAAGAACTGCGCGATGAATACGACGAAGCCTTTACGATGGCCGTACATAAAGACGTACGTGACGGTATTGTGGCAGATAACCTTCGCCCAGACGGTCGTAAGCTCGACGAAATTCGCCCGCTTTCAAGTGAAGTTG
This sequence comes from uncultured Candidatus Saccharibacteria bacterium, assembly GCA_963789695.1. GTDB lineage: Bacteria > Patescibacteriota > Saccharimonadia > Saccharimonadales > Saccharimonadaceae > Saccharimonas. The sequence continues at coordinate 478,690 of CAWBLS010000002.1, forward strand.
GCGTGTTGCCACGTACGCACGGCTCAAGCATCTTTACCCGTGGCGTCACCCAGGCAATGAACATCGTTACCTTGGCACCACTGAGCTACGCACAAATTGTCGACACCATGGAAATTAGCGACGGCGAACGCCGCTACATGCACCACTACAACGCCCCAGGTTACACGGTTGGTGAAGTGAAGCGCCTTGGTAGCCCGGGTCGCCGCGAAATTGGCCACGGCTACTTAGCAGAACGTGCGATTATCCCAGTGCTCCCTGAAGAAGAAGAATTCCCGTACGCGATTCGCAGTGTCACGGAAATTATGAGCCAGAACGGTTCGACCAGCATGGCGGCAACCTGTAGTTCGTGCTTGGCACTGATGGACGCTGGTGTGCCGCTGAAGCGCCCAGTTTCTGGTATTGCTATGGGTCTTAATGATGGACGGTGACACGCCATACGTTTTCAGTGACATCGCTGACGCCGAAGACTTTGCTGGTGACATGGACTTTAAGGTGACTGGTACAGAAAAGGGTATCACTGCACTGCAGATGGACATGAAAGTTCACGGTCTGCCTGTGTCGAGATGCTGAAACTGGCACTTGAGCAAAGTCAAGGCTGGCCGAGCGCACATTCTTCGAACACATGCTGACGGTACTTGAGCAGCCCACGCGAAGCGCTCAGCCCGTATGCACCACGCATTGAAAAGATCAAGATCAACCCAGAAAAATCGGTGCTGTCATTGGTAAGGGTGGTGAAATGATCAACAAGATTACTTCTGAAACCGGTGCCGAGATTGATATCAAGGAAGATGGTCTGATTACGGTGGCGAGCCCAGACGGTGAATCAATCGAAAAAGCCATGGAATGGATTAAGAGCCTGACGAAGAACCAGAAGTAGGCAAGACCTACGAAGGCACGGTTGTGAGCATCAAAGACTTCGGTGCGTTCGTGAACATCCTGCCTGGCATTGATGGCATGGTCCACATTTCGAAGCTCTCTGACGCCCGTGTTGAAAAGGTGACTGACGTGCTAAAAGAAGGCCAAAAAGTCCGCGTAAAGCTGATGGAAATCGACGACCGCGGCCGCTTAAGCCTGAGCCTTAAAGACGCAGAATAAGCTATGACTCAGGTGCCAATCAATCTTCACACCATCGCTGCACTCCAGCGTGTGGCGGTGCGTGAGGGAGTTGAATTGACACCACTTGTGGCTGACGATGCTGCACCATTACTAGAAATCATTACCCGCGACCCTTCGATTGGCTCGCGGGTAACGTTTGCAGCACTTGTTATCGACGAGAAGGCTTTTTACGAGCAACTGGCGATTATCGCTGAAGATCCAGAGCTAATCCGATACGGCATCCGCGAAAACGGAAGATTGGTCGGGGTGATTTCTTTCTGGAAAGACCCCGGGTTCTTCGGGCAAACTCCTGAGCCGGATGGCTATGGGTTTGGTTTTTTTCTCGATAAAACGGCTCGTGGTCGTGGATTAATTTCACAATCTGTCGAGGCGCTCATGAGTCGGGCGAAACAAGTGTTGCCAGTTGGTGTGTTCATTGCATTTTGTGAGGATGATAACGAAGCCAGCAAAGCGGTATTGTCTCGTACAGGATTTACTCCTACGGATGAGATGTATGGGGAGCCAACGCATGGCTGGCAAGAACGTAAGTACCTGGCACGTGTTTAAGAGCGCTATACTGTAGATATGGGTACGCAGCGTCAACTCGACGAACTAAAACAAGCAATCATTACAGACGGCGTCTGCCCGAGGCTCGCCGCCCAGGCCACCCAGCTGGTGATGGGGGCGGGGAATCCGGATGCAGACATTGTATTTATCGGTGAAGCGCCCGGTAAGGCTGAAGATACGCAAGGCCTGCCATTTGTGGGTGCAAGTGGCCGCTTTTTAAACGAAATGCTGGCTGCCGCTGGATTAAACCGTAACGATGTTTATATTACGAACATCGTGAAATACCGCCCGCCGAACAACCGTGATCCGAGCCCAGAAGAAAAGCGTGAATTTTGGCCCTATTTAATGCAACAACTTGAAATTATTCAGCCGAAGGTGATTATTACCTTGGGGCGACACAGCGGCCAGGCGTTTATTCCAGACCTCGTCATCTCTCGCGATCACGGCCATGCCCAGACCGTTGTACTCGGTGCGGCACGCTATTTGGTCATCCCGTTATACCACCCAGCAGCCGCGCTCTATAACGGTGGTATGCGTTCGACGCTTATTGACGATTTTATTGCCGTCGCTATGCTCGCGCGCCAGTAATATTGACTTTTCACCCTATATTTGCTAGAATAAAAACACTTAGCGTAAGGGGAAGACATACCAACTCGACCGCGTCACCCCTGATGTCTCAGAAATGATTTTGTAATTAAACCAATCAAAAATAATAAGGAGAAAACTATCTATGGGTCAGCGACGACTCTCAAAACCTCAGGGCGATAATCTAAAAAAACGCCCAAATACTCCCAAACAAAACTCACATAACACCGTACTCAACGCTACCACTACCCGAAAAGGGGAAGTATTCCGTGCGCAGCGACGCACCAGCGAAGGTGTTAATATGCAGGCCAGCCAGCACATCATTAATGTGCCGGTGAACAAATCAATCTATAACGGCTATGACGGTAAGCAGTTTAGCCTATCTGACCAGCCGAAAAAACCACGCGCTCCACGCCCAACCCTAAAGGTAATCCCAATCGGTGGTGTTGGTGAAATGGGTATCGGTAAGAACATGACCGCCATTGAATACGATGACGATATTATTGTGATCGACATGGGCTTTTTATTCCCGGGTGCAGATTACCCAGGCATTAACTACATCACCCCCGATGTGACATGGCTTGAAGAAAACAAGCACCGTATCCGCGCGCTCGTGTTTACGCATGGGCACCTCGACCATATTGGCGCTTTTCGCCATATTGCACCAAAACTGCCTGCGCCGGTATATGCCAGCAAGTTTACGCTCGGTATGTTGCAGCGCACGATGGAAGAAACCGATGGTAGCTTCACTCCCGACTACAACGAATTGAACCCAGAAGCACACGAAAAAGTGCAAATTAGCGATAGCTTCAGTATTGAACTCGTGCGTGTGAACCACTCGATTCCTGATGCAACCGCAGTAGTGATTCGCACTCCTGTTGGCAACATCCTTTCTAGTGGTGACTGGCGTATTGAAGACAATCCAGTTGACGGAAAGAAGTTCGACTTTGAACGCATTACTGAAATTGCCACCAAAGAAGGCTTCTTGCTTTTCATGAACGAATCAACCAACTGTGAAAGCGATGGTACTCACCACCACGGTGAGTTCGACATTCAGCACAGCATGGGCGAGGTGATGGAAAAGTATCCGAACAGCCGTGTGATTATTAGTAGTTTCTCGAGTCAGCTTCACCGTATGCAGTTGATTTTGGATGAAGCCCAAAAGCATGGCCGTAAAGTGGCGTTTGCTGGCTACAGCATGATTCAAAACCTTGAAGTTGCTTTGCGTACCGGCGCGATTAAAATCCCGCGCGACACGGTGATGAAGATGGAAGATATCATCAAACTGCCTGATAACAAGGTGACGATTGTATGTACCGGGAGCCAGGGTGAGTTTAGCGCCGTGCTGAACCGCATGGCCAGTGGTGCCCATAAGTTTATTAAGATTAAAAATTCCGACGTGGTGGTGTTTAGCTCAAACCCAATCCCAGGTAACGAAAAGTATGTTGTGCGTACGGTTGATGGCCTGATGCGCGAAGGCGGGGAAATCATTCAAAATGGTAAAACTCACCTCACAGGCGTTGGCCCGCTCCACCTTTCGGGGCATGGCTACTACGAAGATCATATCCGCGTGATTAACGCCGTGAACCCGAAGTACTATTTGCCAAACCACGGTGAGTTCCACATGTTGGTGCATAACGCACGCCTCGCGGAAAAAGAATGTGGTATTCCACGCCAGAACATCTTCGTCTGTGACCCAGGTGATGTGGTCGAATTTGACCACGAAGGCGCTCGCAAGATTGGCCGCGTGCCATCGGGTGGCGTCATGTATGACGACAGCGGTGCTATCGTCAGTGAAGTCGTCTTAAAAGATCGTATTCACATGAGTCAAGAAGGGATGTTTGTCGTTGTCTTAACCGTACAGCGGGGTAGTGGGCGCTTGCTTACTAGCCCAGACATCATTAGCCGTGGGTTTATTTACCTGCGCGATAGTGAAGAGCTAATGGGAATGATTCGCCAGTACTTGAAGCAAAAAGCCGTTCGCGCCTTTGCTGGCAAAAGTACGACATGGACGTCATTAAGAAGGAAATCAAAGACGAAGTGACCCACATTTTGTACGACCAAACGCGCCGTACACCGATTGTGATTCCGGTGATTAATGAAATTGGCGGTAACAATAATAACAATAATGGCGGCGGTCAGAAGCAGCAGGGTAAGCCACAGCGAAGCCCAATGCCACAACCTTCAAACAAGAAGTTCCCCCCAAAGCAAACACCCGACAGCGAAGCGGCTGTCCCGCGTGGCACACCTGAAACGCCAAGCTACTAACTAAAAATCCCCGGCCTGTACCGGGGATTTTTACTACTTCTTGGGTGTAACCATAAGGGCTATTGCATTTTGTAGTAATTTATGCTACAATGTATCTATACACACCAGATAGTAAACAGAGTACAATAATAACAGTTATGGCAAAACGAAAACAAACGCGTTCACGCAAAAAAAATAGCAAGAAGGTAGAAGCGCCACAGCACACGCTGCCCGAGGGGTTTTGGTCGCAAGTCTTGGCTGTTCTATTAATTGCTTTCTCGATTCTGCTTGTCGTGTCGTGGTTTGGGGCAGGCGGGCCTATTTTCAACTGGATTTTAGATGCCAGTATGCGCTCAATCGGCTATGCCACTTATGTGCTGCCAATTATCGGTATCTATGTAGGGTTTCAGGTGTTCAGGGTTGAAGATAACAAGTTGCCCGGGGTACTCAAATTTGCGTCACTCTTACTGGTAGCATGGTTTGCTGCCATATTTGGTTTAATGCGCCCCGTTGGCCAAGCTTCGACTGGCGGAGTGCTTGGCGACACGATTAACAGCGCCACACTTGCCTTGGTTAATACTCCAGTCGCGGTGTTTATTTACGTACTTCTTATCTTTGTTACCACCTTGTTCATGCTCCGCATTTCACCAGGTAGCTTTATCGGGGCATTGCTGGCACCGTTTAGGCGTAAATCTGAAGATGATGAAAATAAAGAAGTTATGAAAAAGGCGGCGAGTAGCGAGCCTATGAGCGACTTTAAGCTTAACGCCGGTGTGCCAACATTGACCGCCGAAGAGCAGAAGAAGCGCAGCAGCCTAAAGAGTAGCGTTACGCCTGATAAGGAAGCCGAAGAAAAAGCGGCTATGCTTTCAGTGAGTGACCCTAACTGGAAGGCACCATCACTCGATCTACTTGAAAAGAAGCAGAGCCCTGCCGATGCTGGTGATATTCAGCAAAATGCCCATACGATTCAGGACACACTGCATGAATTTAATATCAACGTCGAAATGGAAGGCGCTAATATTGGGCCAAAAGTGACCCAGTATACGCTGCGCCCACCAGCTGGTATTAAATTGAACCGCATTACCGCACTTGAAACGAACATTGCGCTTAATCTGGCTGCCAGTAGTTTGCGTATTGAAGCGCCAATCCCTGGCCAAAAGGCAGTGGGTATTGAGGTGCCAAACCGTAAGGCGGCTGATGTACGTATTCGCGGTATCTTAGAAAGCCCTGAATGGAAAAAAGCCGATGAAACACTAGCCTTTGCTGTCGGTAAAGATATTTCCGGTAATGCGGTGGTCGGCGAGCTGAATAAAATGCCTCACTTATTGATTGCTGGGCAGACGGGTAGCGGTAAATCGGTGATGATTAACACCTTGCTCTGTAGCTTGCTTTATCGCAATAGTCCAAGCGACATGAAGATGATTCTTGTCGACCCGAAGCAGGTTGAAATGGCCCCCTATGCTGATGTGCCACACCTTTTGACCCCAGTAATTGTCGAGCCCGAGAAGACGATTAGCGCCCTCAAATGGGCCACCAATGAAATGGAGCGCCGCTACAGCTTATTAGCTGAAGAAAAGGTGCGTGATATTAAAAGCTACAATGCCAAGGTAAGCAAGCGTGATTCAACCGAAGTTGCTGACGACGAAGGTAATATGAAGGAAGTGCACGGTAGCACTATGCCGTATGTCGTAATTGTGATCGACGAGTTGGCTGACCTAATGATGGTGGCAGCACGCGATGTGGAAGCATTGATTGTACGCCTCGCGCAGAAAGCGCGTGCCGTAGGTATCCACTTGGTACTTGCTACGCAGCGCCCAAGCGTGGATGTGATTACCGGGCTCATTAAAGCGAATATTCCGGCGCGTATTGCCTTTACGGTGGCAAGCCAGGTAGACAGCCGCACCATCCTCGACCAAATCGGGGCAGAAAAACTACTTGGTCAAGGTGATATGTTGATTAAAACGGCTACCATGCCAAAGCCAAAGCGTATCCAGGGCGCGTGGGTAATGGATGAAGAAGTGGTGAAGATTACTGATCACCTACGCATGCAGAGCGCACCACAATATAATGATGAGATTATTAGCCAGCCCGTGCAGCTAAACGGCAAGGGCGGTGTGGTGATGGACTTTGACCACGAAGGTGGCGATGACATGTTCCGCGACGCTGTCCGCGTGGTGGTTGAAAGCCGCAAGGCTAGCACCAGTTTGTTGCAGCGTAAACTCCGTGTTGGGTACGCCCGTGCGGCGCGTATCATTGAAGAAATGGAAGAGCAGGGGATTATTGGCCCAGCTGACGGTGCTCGCCCTCGTGAAGTCTTAATCCATAGCATGGATGACCTTGACGGCGGTTCCAGCGAAGAATTGGGCTAAAAACCACTTGCACTTTTTGTGCGACAGGAGTATACCAATAGGTATACATAGTGTTAATACAAAAAGGAAAAGGCCATGAAGGTAACCACAATTGAACACTCTTCCCAGGAGGTGGGTATTGCCACCCAAGAGGAAGTAGACGCAGTATTCGAAACGATGGTCGCTCGCATGAGCGACCTTTGTGCTTTAGAGAGGGAGATCGAAGCACATCCAGCAGCATTTAGTAGCGGTGATCGTAAGCTTGAACTCGAGTCGATCCGCGACGGCATCTTGGGCGAGTTGCTCGAGCAGGACCCTCACGAATCAATCGCCGAGGTAGTTCATTCGCTTGCATTAGTATATGAAGGGCGCACGATAGAAACACAGTTAGAGGACGCCACTGTCCTGAGCTTTGCTACTCGCGAGGGTTCACGTGACGATCAACTGAACAGCGTCTTTGATGTGTTTGTGCGCGAAGAAGGCGTGGATGTGTACACCGAATTCGCCCGTGAGGGCGGTATGTCGTATGGCATACGCACTGAAGGCGACCGGGTGGGCGCATATGTAAATGTCGGGACCTACGAGATACCAACCGATCCCTATGCAGTAGGTGCGAATGGTGGACCAAATAAATACCAGGAAATCTTGCGCGACTTTTACTTACACGCACTTACTACTGCAGGGATTGCCATCAGTCGCCGCCAACAGGACGTAGCAGGTGCCGACCAAGCAGATGCCTCAGCGTACGCTATGTTGCTTCGCGAGCGCGCAGCCCTGTAGATTTATCTTAGACCCCCCTAGTAATACCCATCAAAATAGGGTATAATTAGCAATGTTATTAGCTCAAGGTTACCTGAAATAGGCGTAACCATCCATAACGGATTCCAAAAGGAGGTTCCATATGAAGGAATACGAACTAACCGTTCTTATTCACCCAGATCTTGAAAGTGATCTGGAAAAACCACTCGGTAAAGTGCGTAAGCTCGTGACCGATAACGGTGGTGAAATTACCAAAGAAGACAACTGGGGCAAAAAGCGCCTAGCATACCGCATCAATAACGAAGACTTTGCGGTGTATGTATACATGGACGTGAAGTTACCGGCTGATGCGCCCCTTAAGATCAGCAGTACGCTGAACATCACTGACGAAGTACTACGCTACTTATTGGTGAAAGTAGACGAAAAGGGCCGCGCACTCTTAGAAGAAGCAAAAGCTCGTGCCGCTGAAAACGGCGACGAATCATCTGACGAAGAATAGGGAATAAAAGGAGGCCACTATGGCAAAAGGGTTTAACAAAGTTATCTTGATGGGTAACCTGACACGTGACGTAGAAATGCGGACGACAGCAAGTGGGCAAACGGTTGCAAACTTTAGTTTGGCAGTCAGCCGCAGCTGGAAAGGCCAAGACGGCCAAACGCAAGAACAAACCAGCTTCATTAACTGTGTCGCATGGGGTAAGCCGGGCGAAATCATTGCCCAGTATACGTCTAAAGGTACGCCACTACTAGTGAGCGGCCGGTTGGATCAACGAAGCTATGAAGATAAAGATGGCAACAAACGCCAAGCGGTAGAAGTAAATGTTGAAGACTTTAACTTCATCGGTGGTGGCCGTGGTGACGATAGCGGCAGCAGCTCAAGTGCCCAAAGCGCACCAAAAACTAAGAAGTCAGATGATGTCGTGATTGAAGACATCGATGACAAACCAATTGATTTAAGTGAAATTCCGTTTTAGTAGAGGAGAATTATGAAACGATTTAAGAAAGATACGCCTGCGTACTTTGATTACAAAGATGAAAAGACACTTCGTCGCTTCATCAACATTTACGGTCAAATCGAACCAATCGGTAAGACTGGCCTAAGCGCTAAGCAGCAACGCCAACTTGCTGTTGCTATTAAGCGTGCTCGCCACTTGGCACTGTTACCATTCGTCGCACAAGGCTAGGGTAGGCAGATGTATCAGCCAACGGATCTAAAAAAGGGTGTGGTATGCCAGATTGATGGCAAGCCGTACCGCGTGATTGAATATGGCCAAAAAGTGATGGGTCGCGGTGGAAGCATTGTGAATGTAAAGCTGAAGAACCTGCTTGATGGCAGTGTTATTCCCAAAACTTTTAAGGGTCAGGAAAAGATTGAACCTGCCGATGTACGATCGCGCGAGGTGCAATATCTCTATAACGATAGCTCGACATTCTTTTTCATGGACCCCGAAACGTTTGAGCAGTTTGAACTTTCGGCCGACTTTGTCGATGATGCCGGAAATTACTTGAAAGAAGGCGACAATTTAAGCCTGCAGTTTTTCGATGAAAAAGTGATTAACGTGGCGCTCCCTAAAAATGTGTACTTGGAAGTGACCTACACTGAAGATGTGGTAAAAGGTGACACGACCAGTAGTGTATTAAAGGACGCTACCACTGAAACGGGACTCGTTGTAAAGGTACCTTCTTTCATCAAAACCGGTGACGTAATTTCGGTTGATACCGAAACAAATGCATACCGCGAACGCAAAAAATAACCAGAACCACCCCTGGTATCCCACTTACGCTTAGAATGCTACAATAAGAGCATGCCAAAGCTAGGTTGGGCCAGGTTACATATGTGGGCACATCAGCACCACCGTATCGTTTTTGCGGTGGGGTTTTTGTTGCTTGCTGAACTAAGCTATCAGCTCATATTCCCGTACGACACCGCATTGCCATTTTCGCGGGCAATGGGGCAGTCGGTAGCCTATGAAAAAAGCGACAAGCTTGCCGCACGTTTCCAGGATATGTTTGCGCATTCCAGTGTTGCACTCACAAATGGTAGTCATACGGTAACAATTGATTTACCAAACACAGGTGCGGTCTTAAATGCCGATGTCATGACGTCTGAGTTAACTACTTATCCACTATGGCAGCGGCTGGTGCCGTTTTCAATTGCTTGGTATCAGCCACAAGTGAACCACTTGAGCGTGCTGGTGAGTGGTCAGCAGTTGGCAGTAGCAACCGACGATATTGCCAATGAGCTATCGTATGCGCCTACTGATGCTGATTTAGAACTAAAAAAAGGCAACCTGACGGTAACGGAAGCGAAGGAAGGCCGCAGCGTGACGGAAAGCGCCGTGCGTGACACGCTGATTCAGGCCACGTATGAAAATGGCGTCACAACCCTTACGGTGCCTGCTACAGTGAAAAATCCGACGCGCAGCGATGCTGATGTAGAAGAAGCGGTAATGCAGGCAAAACGGGTACTTTCGGCCCCGATTACCATTACGATTGAAGGGGTTGGCGAAGTGTCGCCCGATACAGCTGCTCGAGCCGAATGGATGAGCGTTGATCTGACGAAAAAACCCGCCGAGTTGAATATAAATCTCGATGCCATCACGGACTACGTAACAGGGGTGAGTGATAAAGTAAAAGTTAATCCTACTGCGACGGTAGTTAAGGTGGTAGACGGTGAAGAAACCGGCCGCACTAACGGCTCGGCCGGAAAGCAACTAAACATCACCACGATTAGTAAAACGATTCGTAGCGCACTCGTGAGTGGGGAAGACCCCGGGCTCCTTCAGGCGAGTTTTGTACCCATCGCATCGCCCGTCGTATACAACCGCACTTACACGCATTCGCTAAAGGGTCTACGGGCGTATGTTGACTACGCAACAAGTACGCAGAACGTGCGGATTGTCGTGCAGCAGCTTGATAGCCCAGGCTGGAGTGCGTCGGGGCGTGCGGAGGAAAGCATCCCGAGCGCGAGCACCTACAAGCTGTATGTGATGATGCGTGTGTTTGATGACATTAACAGTGGTAAATTGAAGTGGGACACACCTATGCTTGATACTACAGCCGGTGGCTGTTTCGAGCGCACGATTGTGCCGTCGCTGAATGCCTGTGCTGAAGAATGGATCCGTCAATATGGTCGTGATAATTTGAATAGCTATGTGCACGCCAAGGGGTTCAGTAACGGTACCGGTTTTACCTTTAGCGACGCCACACACACCACAGCGGGCGACCTGGCAAAGTATTTAGTGGGGCTGTATAACGGCACACTGGTAAGCGGGAGTAACCGCGATATGTTGCTCGAAAAGATGGGGCGGCAGCTGTATCGCTACGGCATACCGACCGGTACTAAGGGGTGGACACAAGATAAAGTCGGCTTTTTATGGGATTACATTCATGATGCGGGGATTGTACATAACCCCAAAGGAACCTATGTGCTGGTAATTATGACCAAGGGCTATTCGTATGGATATATCGCCAATGTCGCCAAACAAATTGATACAATCCTTTACCCCTAGGTATACTAGTAAGATATGAAACAACGACTCGACCAGCATTTGGTTGCCCATGGCAACGCTACCACGCGCTCACAGGCGGCGAATTTAGTTCGTATGGGCCGAGTGTTTGTGGCGGGGCAGGTAATTACCAAGGCGGGGTATTTGGTGGCACCGGGCCAAACTGTGCAGGTGAAAAGTGCAGAACGCTATGTGAGCCGAGCAGGGTTTAAGCTTGCCAGTGTGGCGGGGGCGCTGGGGGTAGACTTTGTGGGTAAGCACGTACTTGACGTGGGCAGTAGTACGGGTGGATTTACCGATTATGCCCTACAGCACGGCGCGGCCAGAGTGGTGGCGGTTGATGTGGGAACCGAGCAGTTACACCCTAATTTAAGGGGTGATGAGCGGATCGAGCTCCATGAAAAAACCGATATTCGTGATTTTATTCCAAATGATGTGCCCGATATTGTGGTGATGGACGTGAGTTTTATTAGCCTGCGGCAGATTTTGCCCCATATTGCCCGGATTTCCGGCCAGCAAGCAGCGGTGGTTGCGATGGTGAAGCCGCAGTTCGAAGCACGCCGTGATCAGCTCACTAAAACCGGTATCGTGAAGAATGACCGTGCGCGGCGGTCTATCCTACAGGACTTTGAAACGTGGGTAAAACGCTACTATATTATCGAGCAGAAGGCAGATAGCGAAGTAAAGGGTGAGCATGGCAACCATGAGCGATTCTACCTCATGAAACCGCTTGCAAAATCTGCAATAAAGTAGTTTACATTTTTAACTAAATGTGTTAAAATAGCATAAGCCACATGCACCGACCGGTGCACGTGTGAGGCTAGAGGAGCAGGCGATGCAGTATTGCTAAGGTTGCTCTTTAACAGCGCCTTAACAATTTGCATCATTTGATCCTTTGACCCCGCGCGGTGGACCCCCCAGTATGAGAGGGAGTACCACATGTCCCAGCACAACCCCCGTCACGGTGGTGACGTCGACACGCTCACGTGGCGTGATCGCTTCAAGCGCTTCATTCGCCCGGTGTTTGCCGTTACTGCGGCTACTGCCGTGGCTGTGGCCGTTCCGGCCGCTTCGGCGGTCGCCGGCAGCGGCGGCGGCAACGAGTCGTGCCCTGCGGGCACGACGCAGCTGGCGAAGTACAACTTCAACGGTGGTTCCTATGTGGCAGAGAGCGGCGGCGACGTCGTCTCGGTCACGGGTACTGCTACCGGTGGTTCCTTCGACGTTCTCAAGAGTGGCGTCGTTGTCAAGGCGGTCGTGGTGAAGGGTGGCACCAGTGCCTACACCTTCTACTTCGACGGCGTGTCTGACGGCAGCTTCAACAACAACAACCTCGAGAACAACGGCGGTCAGACGCCCGCCATCTCGAACGTCAAGATCTGCGGCGGCGAGTCCGTCGTGGTCACCAAGGTCCAGATCCCGGCCCAGCCGGACTCGACCGACCCGTGTAACCCGGAGGGCTTCGACGACAACATGTTCTGGACCAAGCCTCTCGGCGACATGCCCACTCAGGGCGGACTCGTCAAGTGGAGTGAGTCCCAGGACGGTCGGACGCGTACCGCGACCCTGACCACCGCCAACACCGAGTGGACGGACGGCACGACGGCTCCCAAGCCGTACACGCTGCCCAAGGATTCCGGTGTCACCTGTGAGAATCCGGTCGTCAAGGACGCCACCGCTGGTGTCGACACGTCGCCTGCGACGTGTGAGGCCAACGGCAGCGCCAAGGTGGTCAACCTGGCCAACGCCAAGCTCGAGGGCGACCTCGACACGACGCCCGGTACGCACACGGCGACGTTCAACGCCAACAAGGGCCACGCCTTCGCTGACGGCAGCCTGACCAAGACGGTGACCTACACCGTTGAGGCCAAGCTGACGGGTAAGCAGTGTGAGCCCGAGGTGACGAAGGTCGACATCCCGGCCCAGCCGAAGTCCGTTGACCCGTGCAACCCCGAGGGGTTCGACGACAACGTCTTCTGGGAGAAGCCGGTTGGCGACATGCCCACCGAGGGTGGCAAGATCGAGTGGACCGAGTCCGCAGATGGTCGTGTTCGCACGGCCGCTCTGGTTGGTGACAACGTGGAGTGGACCGACGGTACCAAGGCTGACAAGGAGTACACGCTGCCCGCCGATTCCGGCGTGACGTGTGACACCCCTGTCACCGAGGTGACGCCGCTCACGCCGAGCGTGCTCGGTGAGACTTGTGTCGCCAGCGACAACGGGACGCCCCAGAAGGGCACCGTGCAGCTCACCCCCGTGGAGGGCGCACGTTTCTCGATTGATGGCGTTGCCTACCGTGCGGACGGCACCTACCGCCTAGCGGCTGGTAGCTACACCGCCTACGGCAGCATCGACTTCGAGGCTGGCAACTACACCTGGAGTGACACCCTGAACGGGTGGAGCCTGGGTGAGGGTGGTCAGGTTTCGTTCCAGATCACCGTGCCTGCCGCGGATTGCCCGGAGCCCCCGAAGGTCACCGACAAGTGCCCGAACATCAAGGGCGTTCAGTCGGAGGTGCCGGATGGCATGAAGGTGAACGGTAAGGGCAACTGCTACACGCCCAAGACCACCACCACCACGACCACCAAGAAGGACCAGCCGAAGAAGGACCAGCCCGCCCCCAAGAAGGGTCCGGTCGTCGACACCGACGGCGGGTACGTTGGTCCCAACCCGGTCGCCCTTGCGGTTCTGGCCGCGCTGGCGCTGGCTGCGTTCAGCATTGGCTTTGGTCGCCTCCGGGCGACTCGCCGCTGAGCAATGATGTAAGTTAGTCGACCTGCTTGCCCCGAGGGGTGAGTGAGTCGGCAACGGCCCCCTGCGCATGCTATGCGTATGGGGGTCATTTTAATTTACGACATTTACTTTTAATAATAATTATGCTATAATATACACAGACCTGTAGTCGAGTGTTGCTCCTACGGGGCAGAACCTTGACTCCATCCATCGATTCCAAGAAAGGGAGGTGAGCGGCCGTGGTGTCGTATCTCAAGAAGTACTGGCTGTTCATTGTGGGCATCTTGTTCGCAGTAGCCTTCGGGCTGGTGCTCGTGTTTGGCAGTCATGACGTCGAACGCACTGAATACGTGGCACCATCGCCCAGCGCCAGTGCCACTATGCTCGATGCGCCCTCGCGCGCACCGACTCCGAATACGCCCTCTGCTGATGCGCCCGTTGTGACAGCCGTACCCGATGTGACCGATCCGAACCGGGCGACACGCCGAAGTCGGTAACGGTGAAGCGAGGTAAGAAGGTTGTGGTGAAGCCGGTGCGGTTTGGCCGCGCCACGTCGTTTAGCGCACCTGGGAAGTGGTCGCCCAACCCTGGTACCGTCGAATGGTATCAGAAGGAAGACTACCTTCGGCCTGGTGTGCTGTCGCCGCTTCATTCAGTGATTGCCGGCCACGTGTCGTACAATGGCGAGCCTGATGTGTTCGCCGACCTCGAAGATGTGAAGATTGGCGACACCGTCATCGTCACGTATGCTTCCGGTGCTAAGTACACCTTTACGGTCAAGCAGATCATCGTCGAAACGAAGACGAAGATTCAGAACGATCAACGTGTGTGGGGCTATCACAAGCCTGCGCGTTCAGTTGCCCTGTTCACCTGTGACGACGAGTTCGGCACCTGTGAGGGTGGCCATCTGTGTGGTAATCGAGCAATCATCGCTGCCTAGTGTGAAATGGAAGGAGTTGAACCCTGCCTGTTCGTTACGTACCAACAATGGTTACGTAACGAACAGGTTTTTTATTTTGTACGATTTTATTGGGGTAATGACCCTTGAAAAAGCAAGCAAAATGCGGTATGATTAGTAAATGTCGTGAGCAACGGAGCTTGCGATGTAAGTACGCGATCGTCGCGTGCTTTTGACAGAGAGGGGACCATCTTGACCACCAACTCGAACCCAGGAGCGCGGCGCGGCATCATCGCCATCGTGCTGGCGGCCGTTGTTGCGGCCATCGCTGTGTTCAGCTTCGGCGCCTCGGCCACTGCGGCACCCGGCGGCGGCAAGGGGAAGCCCCCGAAGCCCACGCCCACGGTGACCGTCAGCCCGACGCCAACCAGTTCGCCGACGCCCACCGTGTCGCCGACCGTTGCGCCGGTGCTGCTGAGCTGCTACGTCAGTGGTGACTACGTTGTCGTCGACTACTACACCAGTGATGGTGCTACCTACGACGGCGCCGACGTCGCCTACGGCGTGGACCTGAACGGGGACCCCAACGTCGTCGCGACGTTCTCTGGTTCGTCGCACACCAAGTTCCTGAAGTCGGCTCTGCCGCAGGGAGTGACGGTGACGCTGGACATGGTCTACGACGGTGAGAGGGTGGCGAGCTGCGAGCTCAACACCGGGTTCAACCCGTATCTCTGACCAACTCTGACAATCCTACCTTCCTTGTGCCATTCGTGGTGTGAGGAGCGTAGGATTTTTTTATACATTAAAGCGAAATTCAACCACGTCGCCTGGTTGCATCACGTAAGTTTTACCTTCGGTGCGGAGTTTACCAGCGGCGCGCGCAGCTTGCTTCTGAGCCAGCAGCGACGAGGTCATCATAATCAACCACTTGGGCGGCGATGAAACCGCTTTCAAAATCAGTGTGAATTACACCAGCCGCTTGGGGAGCGGTGGCGCCTTGAGGAATCGTCCAGGCGCGGACTTCTTTTTCCCCGGCGGTCAGGTAGCTTTGCAAGTCCGAGTGTGTCGTAGGCGGCGTGAATCATTTGGCTCAAGGCCAGTTTCTTCTACGCCGTAACTCTCCAGTAGTTCACCTGCGTTCTACGGCCGAAAGTCCTGAAAGTTCTTCTTCGAGTTTGGCGCAGACAAATAGCGACTGCGCTGGTGCAACGAGCCTTGAAAGCTCAGCCTGCTTGGCGGTGTCGGTGAGGCCAGTTTCATCAACATTGAAGGCATAAATAACGGGCTTTGCGGTCAGGAGGTGCAACTCATCAATCACTTCGTGGTCAAGGTCGGGCAGGGCGGACAGGGGCGTGCCGGCTTCGAGATGGCGCAGCAAGCTTTCTAAATATCCCAGTTGTTCGCGGGCATCTGGCTTGGCTTTGGCTTCTTTTTGCAGCGCGCGGCAATGCTGCCTTCAATCGTTTGAATGTCGGCGAGAATAAGCTCGGTATTAATAATTTCGATATCTTGTTTTGGCGTGGTGGGTGCAGTGTCGTGGCGCAAGATGCATCGTTTTCAAATGCGCGGACAATATGGCAAATCGCGTTACACTGGCGGATGTTGGCGAGGAATTTATTGCCCAGGCCTTCGCCCTTGCTGGCGCCAGCAACTAGCCCAGCGATATCAACAAAGGTAACGGTTGCTGGGATCACTTTTTCGGCTGAATACATTTTTTGTAGCACCGCCAGGCGCTCATCAGGTACCGGAACAATACCGGTGTTTGGTTCGATGGTTGCAAATGGATAGTTGGCGGCGAGCGCCTCGGCATCGGTTAATGCATTAAAAAGCGTCGATTTCCCGACGTTCGGTAGGCCAACGATGCCGATTGAAACACTCATATCAATCATTATATCAGTTGTCGCAGGAGATAACAGGGGTTTTACCTATCGACAAATGATTGCCTTTACTGCTTGTGGTTTGCTATAGTATACGCCAGATATGTCACGGCAAACATTAGCGCTTCGCGCGCATGACACAACAGGGCACATACTACGAATGCTTGCAGTACTGCTTTTTGTGGCGATAGGTTCAGTGTTTGTTAGTGCACCCCAAGCACATGCTGGTGGTGGCGTCGGTACTGGTGGTGGTTCGACCGGTGGATATGGCGGGGCACACACCACAAACGGCTGGGGTTGGTATAAATTTACAACCGATAGTTCATACAAGCCACGCGCAACGATGCGCAACGGTGACCCGTGGAGCGACGTGAACAAAGTTTGTCATGATGCAAATGCAAATAGTATCTACGCATTCCTTATTTTGGATACATATGCTGGTGCTCCACCCCCTGATCACGCGAACTGGGGTGTGGTATATAAATACGAATCATTTTACGACCCGTATGCACACCATATGAGTGGCGGCAACTGGGTGTCGACAAGCACGGCTAAGGCACGGTTTAACAACCTTGGTACGTACGGGGTGAGTACGTCAGGCTTTACGTGGGGAAGTAACGTGGCGTGGTTTTGTTATGACTATCAACCGACTGACACGTGGAAAATCACAGGTTCATCCAGTGTTGATCGGAATAACGCGGCACCTGGTGACAAGATGACTTGGACCCACCGCCTGCGTAAAACAGGGACGGGGACTCATAGTATCGCCTGGCGCGTACAGCGATCTAACGTGCCAATTGGTAGCTCACGGTCTTGGACCAGCGTAAAAAATAATTCGTGGACACCGGGATCAACGAGAACTATCACGTCGTCGTATACGGCAGGAGTTGGCGATGTGGGCCACGAAATATGTGAACGAATTCGATGGTCGCCAACTGCCTATAACAATTCCGGTGCGACCAATGGAACGCCGCGCTGTGTGGTGGTGAGCATTGTGCCATTGGTGCAAGTTTGGGGAAATGATTTGCGGGTGGGAAGCGCCTTGTCTTCGACGAGCAATAAAAATTCGCGTATCGTAGGTTCTACATTAAAGCTGAGTGGCACCACCGGTGGTTCATGGACGGAATACGGTGTTTTCGCACCGAGTTCAATTAGCCGCATGGCATCAGGTTCAGGGCTCGTGAATAGTACCTCGAGTCTACAGAAAGATTGGAGTAATCTGACATTTGCAAATAACGGCAGTTATGGTGGTTTTGCGGCCGCACAATCGATGGGTGTATTACCTGATATCCCTGATTACTTCGATAGCCTCAATGACAGTAAGTTAACCAAGCAAGTCGTGAATAACACGAGCGTGGGTTCGTATCAGGCCAACAAGGTGATTATTGCGAGTGGAACCGTAACGATAAATGGTAATATTACCGCGCCGGACACTACGGTGAATAGCGATAGCGACTTAACTCAAATGGTGATTATTGCTCGTAATATCAATATTCACCAAAACGTTAAACGAATTGATGCGTGGTTAATTGCCCCCACGGGTACGATTAATACTTGCTCGAATCAATCTGGTAACCTTTCGACAAGCGTTTGTAATGATCAGCTAACAATTACCGGGCCAATTGAAGCATCGCATTTAACCTTGCGTCGAACTTTTAATAATGCGGCGGGCGATCCTGCTGAAATCATGAATCTACGGAGTGATAGCTACCTTTGGGCGCTCAATCGCTCAAAAAAGAATCAGGTGTGGGCAACGAATTACGTTACTGAATTACCACCGCGCTACTAAATAACACGTAAAACCTCTTGCCAAGCATGATTATGCTTATGTATACTAAAAGGCAACATGGCAATTATAAAAGGGCTGGGCGAATTTTTCGCACTCGATATTGGCACGAATGCCATTCGGGTGGTTCAGTTGCGGGCAGCGGGTAGCGGCTGGGCGCTTGAACATTATGGCTACGCACCGATTGATAGCCGACTTACGAATAGCGATTCAGAAGAAGCACGCCGCAAGGTAGCCGAAGTGATTATGACGGCCGTTGGGCAAAGCGGTATAAAGACGAAGAACGTTGTTGTGGGACTGCCTTCAAGTAAGACGTTTACTACGGTGATTGACGTACCGATGGCTTCTGAGGCTGAACTGCGCGCCACTATGAAATATCAAATCGATCAGTACATTCCTATGGCCATAGATGAAGCCAAGGTTGATTGGGCGCTCCTAGGCCCCTCGCTACGCGCACAGAATCAACAAGAAGTATTGCTTTCAAGTGTTGCGAAGAACTACAGTGAGGAACGTTTAGAACTGGTTGAATCACTAGGCTTGAACGTCATCGCAGCCGAACCAGACCCGATTGCGATGGTGCGTGCGTTGACAACGCCAGGTGCTCAAGGGGCGGTCGTGCAACTTGATATTGGTGAAAGCTCGACTGATATCGCCATCGTATACGGTGATGCGCCACGGCTTATCCGCACTATTCCAACCGGCATTAACTCTCTCGTAAAGGCAACCGTTGCGAACTTGAATGTGCAAGAAGATCAAGCACGTCAGTTTATTTTGAAGTTTGGATTGGCACCCGATCGCCTAGAAGGCCAGGTACTTAAAGCCGTTGACACTACGTTAGAAAACTTTGCAGCAGAAGTAACCAAGTCGATTAAGTTCTTTGAAACGCGTTACCCAAGCGTCGTGGTTGGTAGTGTGATGCTCGCAGGCTTTGGGGCGGCAGTACCGCAGTTTGATGCGTATCTTGGCGGTAAAGTAGGTAAGCAAGTGTATTTAGCCAACCCATGGCAAAACATCCAGATGTCTGAAAATGATCAGCGCCAGCTTGGGCCTGTCGCAACCGAGTTTGCAACAGTGATTGGCCTTGCGAAACGGAGCAAATCATCATGATCGAAATTAACTTGATCCCAGATGTAAAGCAAGAGCTCATCCGGGCGCAGCGTATGCGCAACCTCACGATCACGCTCTCTATCTTTTCGGGTATTGTAGCGGGTGGTGTTGTGGTAGTCTTATTCCTACTTCTTGGTGCCCAAACCCTTCACGAAACAATTTCTCGTGATAACGTAAAGAAGAACTTTGAAGAACTCAGTTCAATTGAAAACATTGATAACGTGCTGACAATCCAGAATCAGCTCAGTAAGATTGCAGCTATTAATGAAACGAAGACGATGGATTCTCGTTTATTTGATGTATTAAATGCGATCAATCCATCGGCGCCAAACGATGTAAAAATTTCGAATGTACGACTCAATCCATCTGAAAACACCCTGATTATTGAAGGTTCGGCATCAAATGGCTACAGTGCCACAGAAACCTTCCAGAAAACGATTCTCAACACCAAGCTCGAAACGGGTAGTGGTGATGCAGCTGAAACCACTCCGCTCACCGACGAAGTGGTGATTACCGAAACAAAATACGGCGAAAGCTCTGACGGTACAAAAGTACTGCGCTTTATCATTTCGTTCGTGTACCCCGATGGATTATTCGATAACACGGTGAAATCACTTCGTATTGTGACGCCAGATAACCGTGTTGATGTGACCGACTCGCGCACTCGTGTTCCTGAGAGCCTATTTAGCCAGAAGCCTGTAACGACAGAAGAAGGGGGTAACTAATGCCAGTTCCTCAGCCAGGCATGAAGAAGCGCCAAGTGATCGCAAGCTCAAATAAAACGATGTTTATTTGGGTAGCGGGGATGTCGGCGGTAGTTGGCGTTGCCATAGTGCTTTCGGTGTTTCTTATTCAACAGATTGCGTTTAAGACCGAGGTTGCAAATGAACTTGATAATACCGCATCGCAGCTTGATAAGAATATTAACACAGCGGGTAATTTAATCCAGAATGTGCAAATCCTTGAAACAAATAGTGCACTTAATTCTGTGAAGGCCGATGAAAACGAGAAGGCACTCCAGGTGGTGCTCGATGCGCTGCCTGCTGACAATAACACCCTCGCGCTCGGTGCGTCACTACAGCAAAAGTTGCTCGATGATATTTCTGGGCTCAGCATCGATTCATTAACGGTAGAGCCAGCCAACCCAGAGGGTAGTGACGCATCGATTATGCCGTTTACCCTTACTGTATCGGCAAATAGTGCCAATAGCCTTAAGGAAATGCTCCGCCGGCTCGAACGTTCAATTCGTGTGATTGATATCGACTCACTTACGCTCGACCGTAATCAATCGAAATATACGATGACAATCCAGGCTCATGCATACTACGAACCAGCAACGACGGTAGAATTAACAGATAAGGTGATAAAGCCATGAAGAAAAGCGACCTAGCAATGATTGTGTTAATCGCCAGTCTATCGGCAATGATGGCCTTTGTTATCGTTGGCCAAATTCCATTACTCCGGCCCGATCCCAAGGGTGTGAAAGTACCGACAACCACGGCAATTGAAGAAACAGTCACCGAGCCAGATCCAACTGTATTTAAGGAAAGCGCCATTAATCCGACCGTACAAACTGTAATTGGTGGTGGTTCATCAGATAATAACGAGTAGGGGCTGAGATGGCATTGATGACAGATGACATTCAGCAAAAGATCATCACACTTTTCCAAGAAGAGGGGTTGGTGAGCGCTGATGCCTTGCAGCAGGCAACCGAAGCGTCAGCAAAAGAGAATAAGTCTTTGTTGACGCTTTTGACCGAAACAAAGGTGATTGACGACGAGCTCATGACCCATGCGATTGCACATGTATCTGGTGTTCCGTATGTTAACTTGATGAATACACTGGTTGATCAGTCGATATCTTTCGCTCTTGCCGCCTGACATTGCCGAACGCTTTATGGCGGTGCCACTGGCCGAGGTGCAGAATCGCTTGCGGTCGCCATGATTGATGCCAACAACGTGCAGGCGGTGGACTATCTTTCAAATCGTATCCAGCGCCCGCTTAAGGTATTTATGGCCTCTGAAGCTGGCGTGCGCCACGTACTTGACCAATATAAGACCGACCTTTCAAGTGTCGGTGAAGCCGCCAAGGCATCTCAAGACGAAGCACAACGAAGCCGCTAGCAGTGATATTAAAACAATCGTGCAAGATTCGCCGATTAGTCGAGCGCTCAGTACGATTTTAGAGTATGCGGTAAAGTCGCGAGCCAGTGACATCCATATCGAACCCCTCGAAAAGGCACTAAAGATTCGCTGCGCGTATTGATGGTGTGCTGCGTGAAGTCATGCAACTGCCAAAGACTATTGAGCCAGCACTCGTCAGTCGTATAAAAATTTTGTCCAATCTAAAAATTGACGAACACCGTACCCCACAGGACGGTCAGTTTGCGGTGAAGGTGGCCGATAAAGAAGTCGACCTGCGTATCGCCATTAGCCCGGTGGTGTGGGGTGAGCAGGTGGTGATTCGTTTGCTCGACAAGACTGGCAATAGTTTTGATCTTGGCGAAATGGGCTACGCTGGCCGTGCGCTGCGCGCGATTCAAAAGGGATTAAACAACCGAACGGTATGATGCTTACTTCTGGCCCGACTGGTTCAGCGGTAAATCAACTAGCTTGTATGCACTGATCAAAGAAATAAAAGATGACACTGTCAATATCGTTACGCTCGAAGACCCGGTTGAGTACAAGATGGACGGCGTTAACCAGATTCAGGTGAATGCTGAGGTTGGGCTTAACGTTTGCCAGCGGTTTGCGCTCGATTTTGCGTCAAGACCCGAACGTGGTGATGGTAGGGGAGATTCGTGACGCAGAAACCGCTAACCTAGGCGTGCAGGCGGCGCTGACTGGGCACTTGGTGTTTAGTACGCTTCACACCAACTCAGCAGCTGGCGTGCTTGCCGCGTCTGCTCGATATGGGGATTGAGCCATTTTTGATTGCTAGTACGGTCAACACGATTATCGGTCAGCGCCTGGTGCGTCGGGTGGCGCCAAAACGCGATGCTTACTGGTCGAGCCCGATTGAAACCAAGAATATTCTCGACAACGTGGGGCATTTATTGCCCAAGACGAAAGAGGAAGTGGCACAAGTTTCGCAGGACCTTGGCTATAAAGACTTGCCACTTGCTGGTCAAAACGCTTATACTTTAGTCAAGGGGAGCGATACCCCTGCAACGCCACGAGGATATAGTGGGCGAGCCGGTCTCTATGAAGTGATGGATGTCACCGAAGAAATCCAAGACACTGATTGTCGAGACGTGCGACCAGCGCTGAAATTCAGCGTAAGGCGGTCGAGCAAGGAATGATTACAATGCGCCAGGACGGATATCTAAAGGCGCTGCAGGGGATTACAACACTAGAGGAAGTAAATCGAGTGGCATCAGATACGGTATAGGAAGGGGGAAGATGCAATAATCAAGAACTTACGAATCGAAGTACTACTCGAAGAAGTGGTGAAGAAGCGCGCCAGTGACCTTCACTTGCAGGTGGGATTGCCGCCGATGCTTCGTGTTGATGGCTCGCTTGACCCGATTGCTGGGTATAACCCGCTTGATGAGCAGCAGGTTGAAGCACTCATCTTTGCGATTCTCGACCAAGATCAGCAGCAGATTCTATTAAAGGACAAAGAATTCGACTTTAGCTTTGCCTTTGGTACACTTGGGGCGTTTCCGTGTGAATGCCTTTCATGAACGTGGCAACTTCGCCGCAGCGCTGCGTTTGATTCCAAATGAAATTAAATCTGTCACCGAACTGGGCATGCCACCAGTGGTGATGACCTTTGCTGACTATCCTCGCGGGCTCGTGCTTGTGACTGGTCCAACCGGTAGCGGTAAGTCTACGACGCTAGCTGCACTGGTCGATAAGATTAATACCGAGCGTGCACACCATATTATTACCATTGAAGACCCGATTGAGTTTACGCATAAGTCGAAAAAATCAGTCGTCGTGCAGCGAGAAGTGCACTATGACACCTATTCATTTA
Organism: uncultured Candidatus Saccharibacteria bacterium; assembly: GCA_963789695.1. GTDB lineage: Bacteria > Patescibacteriota > Saccharimonadia > Saccharimonadales > Saccharimonadaceae > Saccharimonas. The sequence continues at coordinate 502,182 of CAWBLS010000002.1, forward strand.
GTGCGGCCTTGCGCTCCAGCCTGCGCCAGGACCCTGATGTGGTACTGATTGGTGAGATGCGTGACCTCGAAACGATTAGCGCGGCAATTACGATTGCTGAAACAGGGCACTTGGTGTTTGCGACGCTTCACACCAACTCGGCTGCTCAGAGTATTGATCGTATGATTGACGTCTTCCCGCCACACCAGCAGCCGCAGATGCGGGCACAGCTGGCTAATATTTTGATGGCGATTTGTTCACAGCGCCTAGTGCCTGCGATTGGTGGTGGCCGCGTGGTGGCTGCCGAAGTATTGGTTGCCAACCCGGCGGTCCGCAACATGATTCGTGAAGGAAAGAGCCACCAGCTTGATGCGGTTATTCAGACCGGAGCCGACCAAGGAATGCAGACGATGGACCGCACACTCGTCAGCCTTGTCCAGGGTGGAACGGTTACCTATGACAGTGCTCGTGAATATGCCGTTGACTTAACTGAATTTGAACGATTGATGAGGGGTTAGGGGAGCTAACACGACATGAAACGATTTACCTATCAGGCACGCGATAAGGCGAGTAGCAAAACCGTCTCGTCGATGGTGCAGGCCGAGTCGGAGTCATCTGCAGCTAAGCTACTCATTCAGCAGGGGTTGATGCCGCTTGAAATCAAGGAAGAAGACGATAACCGTTCTCTCATTGCTCGCATCACAGGCCGCATTACCACAAAAGATCGCATTATCTTCTTGCGCCAGCTGTCTACGCTGATTGGCGCAGGTTTGCCGTTATCGCAGAGCCTAAGAACGGTATTAGAGCAGACAGATAACAAGCAAATGCAACGTGTGGTGGAAGAAATTATTGCTGACGTTGAAGGGGGGCGTACGCTTTCTGATGCGTTTGGTAAGCATCCTGATGTCTTCGATAAGATTGTGCTTGCTCTTGTTTCGGCGGGTGAAGCGTCGGGTACGCTTGATGAAGCCTTGAAGCGTGTTGCAACGCAGAAGGAAAAAGATGCTGCCATGCTCAGTAAGATTCGCGGCGCGATGATCTATCCAGCCATTGTGATGCTGGTAATTTTTGGTGTGATGATATTTATGCTGGTGGCTGTGGTGCCACAGGTGGCAAAGCTGTACGACGATATGAACCGCGAGCTCCCACTGCTTACTGCGGTAATGATTAGCACGGCGAACTTCATTATCAACTTTTGGTGGCTGGTGATTATGTTGCTCGCAATAGGTGGCTATTTCGCTAACCAATACTTCAAGACGGCGCATGGTATTCAGTTAAAAGACACCTTGAAGCTTAACGTGCCGTTATTCAAGAATATGTTTCGAAAGCTCTATATGGCGCGCTTTACCCGTACGGGGCAAACACTGCTTGCAACTGGTGTTGCCATGCTCGATATGCTACGGATTAGCTCTGAGGGGACAAACAACGTGGTGATTAGCGCGAGTATTGATCGTGCTGCCGAAAAGGTAAAAGGTGGTAAAGCACTCAGTTCATCGCTATTGCCTGAAGATTATATTTTGCCGATGGTACCCCAGATGATTAAAATTGGCGAACAGTCCGGTAAAATTGACGAAATGATGGGCAAGACCGCCCAAGTATATGAAGATGAGCTCGATGAAGAGATTAAAGCCATTTCTACGGCGATTGAACCAGTGCTTATGGTGGTGCTGGCGATCTTTGCCGGGGGTATGGTCGGCGCAATTCTGTTCCCAATCTATAGCTTGGTGGGCGGAATTCGTTAAAGTCTTTACAACGGGTTCATCAGCATATATGATAAGACATAAGCAATAACGCTCTTACACGAGGAGGTGGAATTCGACGATGAGCAAGCAAGAATTAAAGCAAAAAGGGTTTACAATTATCGAGGTGGTTTTGGTGCTCGCAATTGCAGCATTGATTTTCCTCATGGTATTTATCGCACTACCTGCGCTGCAGCGTAGCCAGCGTGATACCGCACGCAAGCAAGACGTCAGTACGGTAGCTGCCGCAGTCAATGATTGGCAAGGTAATAACCGTAATTCAACCGGTTGGCCATCAACTACTGAGCTTGAAGCGTATGCAACAGAAATATCAAACAACACCTCTAGCGTTAACGTCAAGAATAAGGTAACTTCAGATCTTGATGTCACTGCCGCTGAAGGTGTCGTTGATGTGTATCCACAGGCAAAGTGTGCTAGCGTGAGCGCAAGCGGCGATGTATCGTTAGAAAAGGGTTCTACCCGCCAATATGCAACCGTTACTCAACTTGAGGGTGGTTCAAACAGCGGTTACTGCCTCGATTCATAGAAGCTAATCGATAAATCACACAATACCCCCGCGACTTTCGTGGGGGTATTTGCTATGATAGAGCTTATGGAAATGATAGCGATGGGGGTAGTGCTTGCCGTTCTGGGCGCAACGCTTGGTTCATTTGCGGCTGCTCAGGTGTGGCGCCTGCGTGCGGTACAGCTCGATGAGGACCTGCGGGACGGTGAAGCAGTTAATCGTTGTGAGCTGGCACGCCTGAAGCCGCTGCTTGGTAGGAAGCTGCAGCGTGATCGCTCTGAGTGCTTAGAGTGCCATCATACGCTCGCCTGGTACGACCTCCTGCCTGTCGTAAGCTGGGTAAGCCTTGCTGGGCGCTGTCGCTACTGCAAGAAGCCGATTGGCGTGACTGAATTCATTGCTGAAGTGGGATTAGCAGCCGTTTTTGTATTATCGTATCTCGCATGGCCAATTGCGCTCACGGGCGGCTTACCGAGCCTCCTGGGCTTCGTCATATGGCTGGTAGCATGTGTATTGATGACGATTTTGTTTATCTACGACGCAAAATGGCAGTTACTACCATTTCGTATCAACATTGCACTCGTCGTGTTGGGCGGATTGTTTGTGGTGCAGCGGGTAATTACAACGGGGATAACACCTGAAGCGCTTGGATCACTTGGACTCGCCGTAATCATCCTGGGAGGCCTCTATTTCTTATTTGCGCTCTTTCGATGGTCGGGGATGGGTGATGCCATTTTAGGCTTTGGGTTGGCGCTTTTTTTGGGTAGCTGGCAGCTCGCGTTTTTAGCACTCTTTTTAGCGAATCTATTTGGTACAGTCATGTTGATTCCGTTAATGATGCAGAAACGCCTTACGCGTGGGGTTCACATTTCGCTTGGGCCGTTTTTGATCCTTGGTGCGCTTGTGAGTATGTTGTGGGGAAATCAAATAATCGAAGCATTCTTTGCATGGTCTAGTCATTCTATGTTACTGCTTATGGTATAATTTTTACAGATATGAAACGCGCGCGCTTAAAAGGGTTTACGATTATTGAATCAATGCTCTTTTTGGGGGTGACGGGCCTTATTATGACTGTTATGTTAACTGGCGTTTCAGTGTCGCTCAATCGTGAGCGCTATAAGGATGCGGTTAATTCGTTCACCGACTACATGCAAGGGCAATATAATCTTGTCGCAAATGTAAATAACTCACGTAATCCTGACGAAATCTGTACTGGGGGTAGTATTGTCGTTGGGGGAGTAACCGATGCTGGGCGTGGTACAAGCGATTGTACGATTGTGGGCCGCGTGATTCACATGAACACCGATGGCACAGCGGCAACCTCAGCTCAGGTCTATGCTACCGTTGATGCAGCCACCCTTCCGCTTAACCCAGGTGATAGTGACGAGAAGGTGCTACAGGATGCTAATCTCATCGCCAGTCCAACCAAGGATGAATATACGTTACCGTGGTCTACTCGACTTGTTGAGCCAGCTCCTAATAGTGCTACCCCGAATGTGTTTAGTATGTTGATTGTTCGCATGCCAACTACCGGTTTGCTCCATACCTACGCCGTAAGTGCCGTCAATCAATCGCCAGCCGCCATTATTGGAGGCAGTATTCCAAGTGACGGCCTACCGCTCTGTGTTGACCCATCGGGGCTGTTAACTGGTGGCGTTGGTCGCGTAGGCGTGATTGTTGCACCAGATGCAGCAAATAGCGCTGGCGTTAAGTTCTTGTCGGAGGGGACATGTTAACTCGTCGATTCACCCAGCGTGGCGACACGATGGTTGAATTAGTGCTTGCGTTTGCTATCTTTTCACTGGCGGCGATTAGCACAATGGCAATCCTTAACCAGGGCGTTGCCATCTCTCAGCGAAGTCTCGAAAAAACACTCGTCCGTCAACAAATCGATGCACAGGGCGAGATGTTGCGCTACATACGAAACACCGATAACCCCGTGTGGGACACGATCCTTGCCAAGGTAACCACCACGCCGCTTTCACTTACCAGTGATTGCCCAACCCCTAGCTCACTGAGTCAGCCGGGCATGAACGCGTTTTTCCTTGTAAACGATAGTACTAGCCCAAACGGCTTTACGCTTCAAACCGTTGATGCGCCACAGTACACAACCCCAACCTATTATTCACAGGTTGACTATAGTGCGAAGCAATCGGCTGGGTTGTGGATGCAGGTTGCTCGGGCTGAAAATGACAGCAGCCAGCCAATTAATGCCTATGATTTTTACATTCAGGGATGCTGGGATAGTGTTGGGCTCGATGTACCAATGCGCGTAGGAACGATTGTGAGGTTATATGATAAATAAACGAATGAGAATGCGGGGCTTCACACTCATCGAGCTCACGATTGCGATGGCATTTATGGCGATGCTTCTTCTCGCAATCCTTTACCTAACACTTTACGCAGGGCAATTGTATACCAAGGGTGTGACGAACAAAAATCTTAACCAAATCGGTCGTGATATTTTTGATGGTATGCGCCGCGATTTTATTGCGGCTGATGCAACAAGGATTCAGTTACCACCAGCTATGGGGTCCGGTGACGAAACAAGCGGTCGGGTGTGCACTGGCACGGTGACATATATTTGGAACACTGCGCCGTTATTGAATGGTACCGCAACAAAAATTACCAACGGTGGAGATCCGGTAGTATTCCAGCGGGTCGTTGATCCTGGGGCGACGCTTTGTACGACAGATCCTTCAACGGGAGCTTATCCTACGTCTATCCCTGTTTCTGCCTCAACCACAGAGTTGCTTACCAGTGACACCCGTGATTTTGCTATCTACCAGATGAATGTCACTCCAATTGAAACAAAGCAGCAGCAGGGTATTTATCGGATTGACATGATGATTGGCACGAATGAGCCCGACACTACTCAAAAGGATGCATCGTCAGGTGCTTTCCAGTGTAAGCCGCCCGCCAATAGTGAAGCTAATTTTGAATATTGTACCGTCAGTGAATTTCAGACAATCGTTCGAGCAGGAGGGAGCGTACAATGAGGTCTATTCGTCACTATGAGCGTGGAGCAACAGCGCTGATAATTGTTATGTTTTCAGTGTTGCTGTTCATCACCGTTACCGTAGGGTTTATGAATATTATGACTAAGGAGCAATCGCGCAGCAATGATGATGAACTATCGCGCGGCGCTTACGACTCGGCGCTTGCGGGAGTAGAAGACGGGAAGCGCGTGCTAGCCGCCTGCCTAGCGGGCGATACCGATGCCTGTGACGCACTCAGTGCTGACCCGCAAAAATGTACCACGATTAGTGATGCAGGCTTCGCTTCAGCGCAGGCAAACGGGGAAGTCTATCTAAAGACCGATACTGGTGATACGGGTGACTTCCAGCAGGCTTACACCTGTGTCAAAATTAGTCGGAATACTCCCGATTATGTTGCAGCATTAGTATCAGACGAAACGAAGATTGTGAGCCTTCAGGCAGACAGCCCATTTACTGAAGTAGCACTATCGTGGCACACGCCACCAGCAGGTAATGTATATACACCACCAACGCTTAACGGGAATCTTACTAACTTATCGCTACCCGCTTATAGCAACTGGAGCGGTGGCGCGGCCGAGCCAACCCCAGCGCTCTTACGCGTGCAACTCATGCAATACGAACGAGGCAATCTAAAGCCAAGTGATTTTGAGGATAGTGCGAATGCAAGTACGCTCTACCTATATCCGAAGCGCGACGTGGGGTCGACGTCACTGAGTTTTTCACTTGACGGTCGACGCTCCGGGACGCTGGCGCCAAGCCCTGTACGCTGCACAACCAACTACGCCTACGAAGGCTACGCTTGTCGCGTGACGCTGTCGCTACCAAACCCCGTCGGTTCGGATCCAGCTGACCCGGGGAAGAACCGTGTCGCATACCTACGTATCAGCTCACTGTATGGCCCAACCGACTATCGCTTACAACTTGAAAATTCTGGCGCGCCAGTTGAGTTCAAGGATGTACAGCCAGCAATTGATGCGACCGGCCGGGCTGCCGATGTCTTCCGCCGAGTGAGCGCACGTGTTGAGCTGGTTGATCCTGATCAATCATCACTCTTCCCACGGGCGAGTGTTGATATTACCAACAACTTCTGTAAGACTTTTTCGGTGACAAACCGTGCGTCAGACTACAGCCCAGGTAGCTGTACCCCATAATTTTACGAGTCACTGGCATTATCAGAATGGAACTGCTCGTAGACGTCTTTAAGGTGGGCATCGGTCACATGGGTATACACCTGCGTCGTACTGATGTTACTGTGGCCGAGCATTGACTGTACACTGCGAATATCGGCACCATTCATCAATAGATCAGTAGCGAAACTATGTCGCATCGTGTGTGGGCTAACGTGCTTGGTTATCCCCGCGAGGCGGGTATACTTATTAACCATGCGCTGAATACTACGCGGCGAAAGCCGGCGGAAGTCGCCGCTCATGCTGGCGATACTATTACGGCTGTAATTTAGAAATAACGGGGGAAGGGAGTCGTTACGGCTTGCGAGGTAGGTTTCGATATGTTCTGCGGCCGTAGGGCTAATAAAGACCGGACGGTCCTTTTGCCCCTTACCGCGAACCATAAATTCGCGGCGTTTGGTGTTAACATGGTCGCGGTCTAGGTTAACCAGTTCAGACACGCGGAGTCCACTTGAAAATAATAGTTCAATGATGGCGCGATCGCGGAGATGCTCCGGTGCATCGTCATCAGGGATGACATCGAAAATTCGCTGAATCTCTTCGACGTGTAAAAAGGTAACTTGCTTACGGTGTGTGCGCGGGAGTTCGATGCGGTTGGCGCTCAAGGTGGGGATTTCGCGTTGGTTGAGGTAGTTTAAAAACCCCCGCATGGCAATGAGATGGTAGCTTTGAGTGATAGTCGACAGGTCATTACCATCATCTGAGCGGTATCGGTTGAGCCATAGTCGGTATTTTCGCATTAACTCTGGCGTAATTTTATCGACTGTAATATCACCTGCGAACTCTACGAAACGTTCAAGGTAGCGGCGGTAGTTTTCGGCTGTCTTTGAAGAGCGGCCACGTTCAACTTCGAGGTGCTCAATAAAGTCGATAATCAGCTCGGACATATACATACATCTAGCATAGCGCACCATGAGCATAAAAGGTATAATACAGGGTAGTATGGAGCTATTGCAGTCGATTATTTTAGGTTCAGTACAGGGGCTGACGGAGTTTATCCCTGTCAGCAGCTCGGGGCATCTTGTTATTGCAGAGTATTTTTTGAGTGGTGCAGGTGACCACCTTTTTCTCGAGTTTATTAATATCGGTACGACACTCGCACTCATCGTTTATTTTTGGAAAAAAATCATTCATATTATCAAAGACGTCGTTGTACACAAAAAGTATTCACTTGCACGGAATATCGTAGTTACTTCTATCCCGGCTGGCTTGATTGGCTTCCTGTTCGCGGGCCTCATTAGCTCGTCGCCGTTCTTCACGAGTGTCGTCGTGGTGGTGGTAACATTAACGGTGGTTGGTATTGTCATGATTGCGCTCGAGTCACTGCCGAAAGCATCGCCCGTAGAAACGGGTGCAGCATTATCATGGCAACGTGCGCTCGTGATTGGGTTGGCGCAGGTGGTTGCGCTCATCCCGGGCGTCTCACGCTCTGGTGCGACGATTATTAGCGGGCGGCTTGCGGGCCTCGCACCGGCCGCAGCGGCAGAGTATAGCTTCTTAGCCTCAATACCGATTATGTTAGGTGTCACACTTAAGTTAGCACTGGGTGAGTCAGACCGCCAATATTTGGTTGAACACCTTCCTATGTTGGTCATCGGTAATATTGCAGCATTCATTACGGGGATATTGGCAATCCGCTTTTTGCTTAATTATTTATCGCGCCATGACCTGCGCGTATTCGGATGGTACCGCTTAGGTTTAGCGGCTATCGTTTGCGCTGTTATTTTGCTACAATAACAGTAGTAAGTAACGAAAGGAACATAACACGTATGGAGCGAACGCTTGTCGTACTTAAGCCTGATGCCGTACAGCGCGGTATTGTTGGTGAAATTGTCAGTCGATTTGAAAAGACTGGCCTTAAAATTGTTGGGGCAAAAATGCTCAAAGCGAGTGACGATTTACTCGGTAAACATTATCCAACAGACCGTGAAGAGTTTATCACGGGGATGGGAAATAAAAGCCTTGATAACTATAAAAGCCTTGGCGTTGATGCGAAGGAAGCCTTGGGCACCGATGACCCTCATGAGATCGGTCTCCTTATTCATACCTGGATGATTGAGTATTTACAAAGTGGTCCAGTCTTTGCGATGGTGCTCGAAGGACCCCATGCAATTGAACTCGTGCGTAAGTTGCGCGGCCATACGTTACCAGTGATGGCAGCCCCTGGTACGATTACCGGTGATTATTCATTTGACTCATCAAGTCTGGCGAACGATGCAAAACGCCCGATTAAAAACCTTGTTCATGCGTCGGGGAATGCTGAAGAGGCAACATTCGAGGTTGGACTTTGGTTCAATGAAGGCGAATTGTTTGATTACGACACC
>CAWBLS010000003.1:0-184742 GCA_963789695.1 uncultured Candidatus Saccharibacteria bacterium
GAAGCGGGTTTGGGACTGGATGCCGCGTTGAACCGCGTCGCGGCGGAGATCGGCAAGGCCCACCCCGTTCTCGGCGAAGAACTGAATTACACCACGGCCGAACTTCGTGCCGGCAAGAGCCGTCAGAACGCGCTGAGGGACCTTGCAAAGCGGGTGGGCGTCGACGACGTCAAGGCCTTCGTCACCGTGATCATCCAGTCGGACAAGTACGGAACGAGCGTTGCGGACGCGCTGCGCGTCTATGCTGCAGACATGCGAGCCAAACGCATGATCCGGGCGGAAGAACAGGCCAACAAGCTTGACGTCAAACTGACCGGCGTAGTTGTGGCGCTCACGATGCCAGCGATGATGACCTTCCTTCTCGCTCCTGCATTGATTCAGGTCCTGGAAGTCCTCGGAAGAATGAGGGGCGCAATCGGCACCTAGTTCGGTTAACGCCCTTCCATAATATACGTCGACGAGGCTTCGGCAAAGCCCAAATAAGCAAATGAAAAGCGTGTGGTCGCTCAACACTCCAGCGCCTAAGGAAAAAGTACACGGCAAGCACCCAACCCAAAAGCCCCTCAAGTTACTTGAACGCTTGGTGCTCGCGTGCACCAAAGAAGGCGACTTAATTCTCGACCCGTTCACGGGTAGTTCCACAACCGGCCTCGCAGCACACAACTGGGGCAGGAAGTTTGTGGGTATAGATACCGACAAAGATTATTTAGAATTATCAATCAAGCGACATAAAGATTTAATGGAGGCGGCAGCGACAGTATGAGCAAAGTGGATGAATTTTTAGCCACACTAGTTATAACGAATAAGACACACGAGTTTTTTACCGATTGGCAAAAAGCGAGGGGCTATCAGGCGCAATATAAAGACGAACTTGCTTTGCTTGGCGTACTCACCGGTTCAGATAATCCGAAAAAGGAGCTAAAGCGACTAATACTAGCTTACCCCCGTATCAACTCACTAATCCCTCTACTTAGCGCAATTCGTATTAAGGGAAAAATCGGTAATTTATTTGTTCTCGAAGATGATTCAACAGAATCTATAGAATATTATTTCGGTGCAAATGGCTTAGACGACACAACGGCAGAAAAAACCGTTACGTTTGCTGAGCGTAGTGGCCTACTTGGCGAGCTTACGCAAATCAAAAATCACAGCGACTATTACTTCGGCATCGAGGTGGGTTTCGATACCAACGGTCGGAAGAACAGGAGCGGTACAGCAATGGAGACGCTCGGTCGAGCCATACATTCGTGACTTAGCAGAAAAATTTGGCGGTCAATACCTCACACAAACTAATTTTGGTGATGCCTCAAGAATATTCAATGTAGAGCCACCGAAAAATCAGCTCAATAAGCGTGGTGATTTCATGCTACTCATTAACGGCAAACCATACAACATCGAAACAAATTATTTTGACGGCGGTGGCTCAAAGCAAGAAGTGATAAACTCGTATATCAGCCGCTCACAGGACCTCGCTGAGCCGGATGGGGTTTCGCGGTTGTCACATGATGGTCTAGGGTGGCGAGGTAACCGCCCTCAGGTAGAACACGCATACGCAACAATACGAACATTTATAATCTGTCAATGTGCGAAAACAACAAACTAAAATCTTTACTTAAAAATTAGTTTATGACCGCAAGGCAAATTCGAACATTCACCACTCTCCGCGATACCTTCTTGCCGCGACCGATAAATGAGGAGTTGAAATTATGAGCAGAGAAGAGTCATCGAAGCAGGGAACATTTACATCAATTATTGATATGACAAATCTTGAAGCAAAAGCATATTTTCGTGAAAAAAACCATTACGTTAACTTTGATCTACCACCCTACTTTGACTTTGACGATGTATTGCTCTATGCACATTCCATGACCACAAAAAAGAATCTTGCTGATTTATGCATAAAGGATAGCGGGGGAAAACCCAAGTATCCCGGTAGTTACCAGGACGTTAATTATGTCATTCTTAGCAATAAAGATGGCGGCTTCGCTTGGCGCCCAATGCAAATTATTCACCCTGTCCTGTATTCAGATTTGGTCAATATTATGACCGAAAAGAATTCTTGGCAAGATATCTTAAAGCTTTTCGAACGCCAGAAACACACCGACATCGAGTGTATTAGCATGCCCTTAAAGTCTCATACCAATGGATCAAATAGGGCGGTACAAATTACAAACTGGTGGGACAATAGAGCAAGAATCACTCAGGAAAGCACTCGATTATAAGTTCATGTTTCAGACAGATATATCTAATTGCTATCCATCAATCTACACACACTCCCTTGAATGGGCACTGCATCCCGGTGGCAGGCTACAGGTCAAGGCCGATAGAGCGGCAGCCAAAAAGTACGGGAATTTAGGAACAGAAATTGATTTTCGGTTAAGGCAAATGAATCAGGATCAAACCATCGGCATACCGCAAGGCTCCTCGCTCATGGACTTTATAGCTGAAATTGTCTTAGCTGGAACTGATATTGAATTAGCCGACAGAATAGCAGAAATTGAACAGATTCGTAATGCAAGGTTTTCGATTCTCAGATATAGAGATGATTATAGGATTTTTGTAAACGAATATCAGGTCGGTCACATGATTATGAAAACTCTCAACAATGTTCTATACGCATGGAATATGAAAATGAATACCGCAAAGACTATAGATACAAGCGATATTGTTGCCTCCTCAATTAAGCCAGAGAAGATGGAGGAAATATATACGGCACCAATTAGGCATTCTTATCAAAAGGCCGCCATGCGCATCTACATGCTATCCAAGAAATATCCAAACTCAGGACTCGTAGCAAAAAATCTAACTGACTTTTTCGACTCAATCCAAAACAATAAAAAGCTACGGCATCTAGATTACGAAGTAGTGACCGCGATCGTCACAATGACCGCCTACTATAGCCCAAAGTATATGCCACAAGCTGCTTCGATCATATCCATGCTTATACAAAAATCAGGGGAAAGTTTGAGCCGTAAGGCCGTTATATCAAAGATAGTCAATAGGTTCGGTGACATACCAAATACTGATTTTATAGACGTATGGCTTCAACGTATAACCGATATCGACGACGTAAGAGAGCATAATTTTGAGAGCCCCATTACTAAAATAGCCACGGGTGAAAGTGATAATGCAATACTATGGAACTCGGACTGGCTACCAAAGCCAAACAGAGAGCTGATAACACTAGCATCTATATCAAAACTTTCTGACAAAATAGAGGAGGGTTCATTTACCCCTGTAATAGATCGAGAAGAGTTTGAGTTATATAGACGAGACGGATACGACCGTTAGGAACAAATTATAGTAAATATAATTAAGGATAAAGAAGAACACAACATGCGAAATAATCCAAAGTTTTGAGCACAGACTGTGTTTATGACAGGGTTAAACTAGGGGACTGAATTCTTTACTAAGTTATTTCCGGATACGTAACTTAGGCTTTGGAAAATCTACAGAAGTTGTTATAAGAGTCTGCAGCGACTCTGCAACATCTTCTATCTGGAAGTATATTCCCGTGGAAGCTTTTAAATCATTCCGTAGTCGCTTCACAATCTCTTCTGAGTAAAGCATCTTCGCGAGATACTCAGGCTGGAGGGCATTCGAGCGTTTCCAAAAATCTTCAAGCTCGTTTCTCTCGATAGCTTTTTTAGTTAAATACCAAAGTTGCCCAGGAGCCTTTTTAAAGTCTTCCTTATCCATCAAATCAAGCTTATAAATAAGCGTCGTGGAAATTGGTTTACCGAAATTCACACGGTATAGCTCAATTTGTCGACCATTCATAAGTAATATCCAGTCGATACCTTCGTTAGCAGCGTAACTTAAGCTCTGGCGCAAATGTTTCTCGCTAATATCAATATCAATCGATTTTACCTCGACCACAAAGTGCTTCTTGCGTTTCAACTGAATTACATAATCTGCGTATTCTTGTCTGATACGATATTCGGTCTTAATCTCTTCAAGTTCTTTGTAGCCAAAAACATCCGTAAGAAGACTATTTGTCATTAAACGCGTTGCAGACTCGTCAAGGTTTGCAAACTCCTTACGTAAATATTTACGTTTATATACTTTTAGTCTCTCTTTAACGTCTTGCAGTTGCTTGTCTGTAGCCATTAGGTGCCCCTTTGGATAGTTCAGTTATTCTACGTTTTACTCTAGCACACTCCTGTTATCCCATTACGAAATTTTACAGTTTTAAACTCGAGCATTATAATCTTAGTTATATGGAACTCCTCATCGGTATATTAATATTTCTCGTTGCAATAATTGCCGTACCGCTAATCATTAGTTTGTTGGTAAAGTCGATCGCACCTACAAGCAAACAAAAAGGCCCAAAGCCAATAGCTACACCAACCCCGGTTCAAACTCCCACACCTCAGGCGCCACCACCTAAAAGCTCACCCTATGCATACCGTAAAAAACAATACATTATGACAAAATCTGAGCACAACCTACTCAGGGTACTGGAACAGATATTTGACCATCGATATGCTATTTACCCGCAAGCACACCTCGATACTTTTTTAGATCATCAAATAGCAGGTCAAGATTGGCGAGCCGCACTTTCAACCATACAGCGTAAATCGGTTGACTTTCTAGTGTGTGACGCTACATACGGAACCCCCGTTGTCGCGATTGAGCTTGACGACGCATCGCATAATCAGCCATCTCGCATGGAGCGTGACGAAAAGGTCGAAGCAATTTGCAGGCAGGCTCGCATGCCCCTTGTACGCATTCGCTGGCGAAGTGCATATAATGTCGACGAAATAAGGCACAATATTGAGCAGTACTTAGGTAGAGAATTGTATATTTAATTATAGATTTTTGTAAATCTAAGATTGGAAATAGACGCGAACGTATGGTGCTCCGCGAACATAACGCGTTTAATTCGTGCGTCGAAGTTGATCTTTCTAAGCACCCCGCTCAGCTTGTACACGAACTCAAATTACTACAGTCGTATCGCGAGCATATACGTTTCTAGAACTAATCCTACGCCCCGTCGACATTAGAATATAAAACAACCGCTACTAAATGTAATGGTTGTTTTATGTAAAATGACGTTAAAATTAGTTGTTAACGTAGTGCTCTGGCTGTGCCTTCGCAAGGTTTCCATCGCCACTCTGCGTTAGCACATGGTACTCCCAGGTGTTCCAGATAGCCCAATCTGGGTTGCCAGTGTAGCGTGGGTCGGTATCGCTAACGATAAGGTAGTTGTAGGTACCGTTGTCATCGTAGCCGCGGCACTTAATGTGGTTCTGAATCCAACCGTGATCCATGTATGGGTCACCGCCAAAGTCGGCGCGGTAGTTGTTAACGTAGTTGCAGGTAGTCAGCGTCGCTTGGTCGAGCTCATCCACCGAGCTAACTGTACCTTGTACGCGACCATCACCTAGGTCCCAGTAGTAATCGCCACTATCATCATACGCATACACAGATGTGTAATGCCCGTTAACGTACTGCCCAGCCTCTGGGTAGTCATTAGTCCCAACATAATGTTTAGCATGGCCTGGCACTACCGTAGACCCCGCGAAGGTTAGTTTGCCCATTGCCAAAGTCAGCGTGACAGCAGCCAATACTGCAACCATGATATAAGTTAACCGTTTAGTGTTTTGCACCACACCTGTACTGAGGGTATATTTCATATACGCAACTCCCGTTTAATTGATACATACTATTATAACAACCAATGCAAGTGGACGTTACTCCGCCCCCGCGAATCCGGCCAGCACGTGCAGCGTGGCACCTTGCTATACTTAATTCATGGAAGTGCAAAGGTGGCCACAGTTTCAGAACCATTCCTACAGAAAGGCTAGCGCGCCATGATCACGAAATCAGAATACATGCCTAACACGAAAAGGTAGCGCTATTCAAAAAGCGCACGAATAGTGGTAGGCTAAAAGCATGCAACGTATAGCAACCAAAACATTTATCATTGCCTCGGTGGCGTTCGGGGTTATCGGCATTTTGATGGTGCTCACGCAGCCTTCTGATGGGCAAGATGAATCAGATCTGTTCATTGTGTTACAGCGGCTCTTACAGGGGACCGTGTTTATCATCCTGCCGTCTTTCGCCCTCAGTGTTGCGGGCAAATACCTTTCTAGGGATTAGGCGCCCCCATTCGGCCAGTGGCGCAACGGCGCTAGATGCAAATGTGCTGAACGAAAGTATGTTTTTGCTAAAAATCTCTTGACAAAGTGCTTATGGTTTGCTACGCTCGAATTAAGTAAGTACATCAAAACAAAAAATGTTCGAGACACTTACTTTTCACAGTTTTTACGTTCGACCCTACGGGGGAGAAACGGAAAAGCGAAAACTCCAACCTGCAGGATGGGCAAAAATACCGGTAATGATCTGCCGGTATTTTTGTATGTTCAAAGCCTCACATGCACGTGCGGCGTCACACTTTGCTATACTTAATTCATGGAAGTACAAGGGTGGCCAGAATTTCAGAACCATTCCTACAGAAAGGCTAGCGCGCCATGATCACGAAATCAGAATACATGCTTTACCTCCGCCACCCCGCTTGGTTGTGGCTGAAAAAGAATGCCCCAGAAAAGCTACCGCCGGCCGATGCCGCAACCCAGGCAAAGTACGATGCGGGCTATGCATTTGAGCCATACGTGGAATCGCAGTTTGACGGCGCGGTACACCTAGGCTTTGAAGGCCAAGACGAATACCACACACTGCCGCGGCGCACCATTGAAGCCCTTGGGCAAGGGGCGCGGACACTCGTGCAGCCACGATTTGAATGGGGTGAGTTTACCTGCATCTGCGATATCGTAACGGTAGTTGATGAGAGCACGGTTGATTTATACGAAATTAAATCCAGCACACGCGTTAAACCAGAGCATTTGTACGACCTGGCATTTCAGGCTGCCGTGCTAGAAGACTGCGGCTACAACGTGCGCGATGTGTACGTTGCGCACGTAAACAATCAATACGTCAGGCGTGGGGCGATTGACCCAGTGCAGCTTGCGACTATCGAGCAAGTTACCGAACAAGCGAAAGAATTGCATGACTATACGCGGACAAACAGGGAACTTGCCGTGCAGGCAGCAGCGCAAGCACTATGCCCGATCCAAATCCAGACTTAGCGGGACTTGGCGCGAAAAAAGAATGGCTAGAAATCTACAACGCACTTTACCCCCAGCCGACCAAAGAATGGCCTGAAGGCACCCACGCCACAATTGATAAAGCGAAAATTACCGAATTCTTACAAAAGCTGGAATTTCCGCTGTATTTCTTTGATTACGAAACAATGCAGGCGCTGATACCATATTTCGACGGCCACCGGCCTTACCAGCAAGTTCCGTTCCAGTATTCTATCCACATATTAGATTCACCCGGCAGCGAGCTGAGGCATATCGAATATTTACATAGCGAACCTACCGACCCGGCGCCCGCTATAGCTGAACATTTGGTGCGCGATCTTGGCACGGCTGGCTCGATTATTGTGTGGAACCAAAGTTTCGAAAAAAGCCGTAATGTTGAGCTTGGCACCATGTACCCGCAGTACCGCGACGCGCTAACCGCCATCAATGAGCGAGTTGTCGACCTAATGGTGCCGTTTAAATCAAAATGGTACGACGATCCGCGTTTTGAAGGCAGTGCGAGCATTAAAAACGTGTTGCCCGTATTATGCCCAGAGCTTTCATATAAAGAACTCGGTATACAGGAAGGTAACTCGGCGCAGCGCCTATGGATGGAAGCCGTGCTCGACGAAAAACACCCCGATGACAAAGAGCAAATTCTCGCCGATCTAAGCAAATATTGCGGCCTCGATACGCTGGCAATGGTTAAAATATATCAAGTATTGGAAAAACATGGCTAACGCGAACAAAACCACCCCACAACGTACACCAATTGATGAATTCTTAAGCACTATTAGCGAACAGCGCCGCACAGAAAGCCAGCAGCTGATACAACTGATGAGCAACGTGAGCGGCGAACCGCCCGTAATGTGGGGGAAGAGCATTATTGGCTTTGGCGCGTACCATTATAAATACGCATCGGGCCGCGAAGGCGACTGGATGAAAGTTGGGTTTAGCCCGCGAAAAAACGCTATTTCAGCTCTACGCCAGCTGCGACGCGTCGCAGTTTGAACTCGAAATTGAAGCACTGCATGCCACGCACGGTAAAGGCTGTATATACCTAAAAACGCTTGATGGAGTAGACAAAAAAGCCCTCGAATCACTCATTCAAAAAGCCTACGATTTCGCTGGTGACTTGATAGACATAACAAATATTATAACTTAATATTTTTATGTTATAATATACATAATCTTCCCGACCAAAGGAGGTGATCGCATGACATAAGGCCCCTAAAGAAAGGACCTGAGTCCATGCGAACGACGCACGTTCCAATCAACACGATCAACGTCAGCGCCAAGAAGCTCCGTAAGCTCAGCCAGGCCAAGATCGCCAAGTACGTGCAGTGCTACGACCGCGGTGACAGCTTTCCGCCCATCACGGTGGAGGACAACGGCGGCTTCTACACCATCCGCGATGGTCGCCACCGCTACCAGGCCCAGCTGCGCGCAGGGTTCGCTATGGTGGAGGTAAGCGTGTACTGACGGAACACCCGACGGGTGGTGGCGAGGTAATACCCGCCACCACCCTGATTTTTTTGAAATAAAAAAGCCCCCGTGCTTCGGAGGCAGGTGGCCTACAACGAGGTGACGGGGGTTACCAGCGATTTTCCACACCGTTCAGGCGCAAGTACCCATGGCCTGGGCCCCAGAAGATGTCGTAGGCGAGCGATTCGACACGCACCGACATATCAAGGAAACGCTTGTTGAACAGGTCGATGAACGTATCGCGCACCTGTTCGCACGGAGTTTTCCGGGTGTGGCATTCGGTTAGCTGGATGGCTACCCAAACATCCGGTGCGTTACGCGCACGCGGCCCAAACTGATCATCCAACACCATCACAGCTTCGGCAGGGCCCTTGTCGAGCCCCAGCCGGTCAGCGTTGTCGACAATCAATTGCGGAATCGATTCGCCGAACGTATCCACGATCAGGTTGTGACTCGCAATGGTCGGAATTGGCGCTTCGGTAGCGAGATTGAACAACTCGAAACCGGGGCGGGTGTAAAGATTGATGATAGGCATGGATGCACCTTCCTGGTAGGGGCGAGCGGTGAAACCGTTACAAAGCATAGTTATAGCACATTTTTAACTTCATAGCAATTACGGTTATTTACTTTTTAAGCATAATCTGTTATAATAGTAATAATGGAAACACCAGCCGCCACACCAAACGAGGCGCATAGCGACCTCTTACACCGTTTACACGAAATAGATGTAACCGGTGATGTTGTGTTGGCCGAGCACCCCGAGGTAGCTGCAATTCACGACCGGCTGCAGCGCGAACTTGCCGTCGCTGCCACCAGCCTGATGACAGGCTTTCGCTGGAAGGCAGAAAAAGAACGTTATGTTGAAGTATACAGCCTTTATAAGCAGCTGCTTGCGGCTGTCGCGATCAACCTAGCCAACCATACCTACGAAACCCAGGGCGACACCGGCGAAGCTAAGCGGGTGGTAAGTGAATACTTAGCCGGCTCGAAGCGTGGCGTGGTTGAACAAGATTACGCTATGCGGCTACAAACCTCGCGCGTGGAGCGCGGCAAGCAGTGGCTGGCACATCACCGCAAAACCCAGCTAGCAGGGCAGTTAACTGCCTCTGCCGTCACCACATCGGCACTATTTGGCGCCAGCGACCATTTTTCAAACCTATTTGAAGAATCGCCAGCCCGCGCAACCGGTGTAGCAGGGGTGACCTTTTTTGCCCTCAACGCGTTGACCCGTTCACTACTACGCACCGGCCCAACCAAAGCGGGTGCGGCATTAAGCCGACAATTTGGTGCCACGCTTGAAACATACCGGCTGGCAAGCCAACAAGTTGAAAGTGAAGATGATGGCGTACTGCCAGAACATTATGCCAATAAACACCTGGTGGTGCCGTTTGCGGCCTTGAAAAGCTACATGCTCGATTACGAACTGGATGTTGAAAATGGGGAACCGAACTTTGAAGGTATGATTACCGACGCACTTGATATTAGTGAACGCTCGATGTACGAAACCTACAATATCGACCCAGATACGGATGAACAGACCTTCTTTACACGCACCAAAAAGCGCCTTAATATTGCGTAAATTACCAGTACAACAAAAACAGGAATGAGTATTACCTCACTCCTGTTTTTTAGCGGAACAATCTAGTAGATAAACTGACCAAAGGTGCCTGGCTGTACGGTACGTTTGTTGTAGTTACCAGCCTGGTAGTTCCATCCCATTTCTGAGACAACGTAGCTACCATCTTTATTGACTGACTCTACATACGCAACGTGGCCGTTAGTAACCGCAACTGCACCAGCTTTTGGCGCAGAACCGGTAGCTTTACCGTCTGCCTGCGCAGCACTAATCCAGTTGTACCCAGCGTTACCGTATACGGCAACATCGGGGCGCTTGGCATGCACGTAGTCGGTACACCACATACCGTTACCAACATAGTAACTGCGTGAGTTAACCGGCGCAGAGCTATAGTTACGGGTGGTGTAAGTAGTTGACGTTTGGGCCACGACGTTTGCACCAGCCGCTGAAACTGCAGCCATGTACTTGCTATAGCGGTCTTCAAGTTTTTCACCCTTGTTTGGGACCTTGACTTTGTCGCCCACATCAATCACGTCGGGGTTCTGGATTGATTTGTTAGCGTTAAAGAGCCGGGTATAGCTCATCTTATATTTTTTGGCGATCGACGAAAGCGTGTCGCCAGCCTTCACGGTATAAACCGTGTGCTTGGGTTTAGATTTGGTAGTATCGCTGGAAGATTTACTTTCAGCGTGTGCGGGAGCACTGAATAATACAGCGCTAAGCCCAATAACGGCTACCGCCGCTTTGAGACTAGTGTTCATTAAATTTCCTCCTTAAACCCCCTACGAACGAATACTATTTGAAAATGTCGTAAAGGTTGTGTTCACACATCTGACGGTCTCTCAAAAACGTCAAAAAACACAAGTACGAGCTTATTACGAAGGCTCATGTGAGTCAAGATTTTGGCGCACAAAATAAGCATAAGTGCAATATAACAGGGGGCCTTTTGTGTAGCAAAATAAACAACGAACTGTGGATTTTGGGTACTATTTTGGGCTAATTTTGAGGCTTTGTTGTAAATTTTTTACAATAAGCATTATTACACCATAAAAATACCCCCATCCACCGTAGTGAATAGGGGGTTTCGGCCCGATAGAGCTAGAAGCTCGACGCCTGTAGCTGCTGGCGCACCTGTTGGGCGCGATCGGCTGCCAGCTGGCGCTGGTGCTCGGCTGCAAGGCGGTTACGACGCCACTGCTCGAACACTCGCTCGGCCGGGCTCACAGCCTGCCTGCTTCCAGCTCAGCGAGAAACTCGTCGAGTGAGAGGCATTGGCGCGGCGGCCCAGGGTAGCGCTGGTAACCACGGAGTTCGGTGACCTTACGCTGCTCCTTGTCGCCGAAGTAGCGCGTGAACAGCTCTTCGAGCTCGTCGGTTGAGACGAAATAGTCGATGCCACACGACCAGTTATTACCGGTTTCGCCGGGCTGCGGCTCGAGTATCAAGGACCACATGATCCAGTGGACCTCTTGGCCGGGGTACCGGCTGCCACCGGGCTGAATCGCCACCACCACACCGGGCGGGAACGAAACGCACCCACAGTTGCAGGTGATTCCACCGCGCGTCTTGCCCAGCACCTTTGGCTCGAGCTCCTTGATGATGGCCTGCACGGCATCGGCGTGTTCGGGAAGCGGCATGGCGCTGCTCCTTCACGGGTTAGGGGACAGGGCGCTTCACCGAAGTGAAGTTAATAATTACCGTACCATTTTATTACCAATAAAGCAATACACTCCCGAGGGGCTGGGAGTGTATTGGTAGGGGGAAAGGAAAGTTAGTTAGACGCTGCGGCGGCTCACCACAAGATTGTAAATAACTACAATCGCTGCGATTACGAGCAGCAGGTGAATAAATCCGCCACCGACTTGGCCTACTAATCCAAGTAACCAAAGTACTAGTAAGATTCCTACAATTGTCCAAAGCATGTGTTCATCTCCTCGCTTTATGTTACGTTCCTTATTGTACGAAGCTATCCAAGCCGCGGCTGTGAACTATATTACAATTGTGAGCAGTTTATCGGCGCGCAAAAATATGGTAAAATAGTGCTAATGTTTGAGGGACCAGCAGTATTTGTAGATATTGAAACAAACGGGGGTAATGGTGCCCGCGGGCGCATTACTGAAATTGCTGCTATCCGGTACGCAATCACACACCAGATAGAATTGCTGAATTAAAAATACCCCCAACAAGTGGGGGCGGCGCATACGACATCACCAGGTGTTCGTGCCCTCGTCGTCGACTCGACAGCCGCGCTCTCGCATCCAACGGACGCGGATAGTGTAGCCATCGATGGCAATACCCATGCGATTGAACCAGTCCTGGATCTTCCACGAAATCTGGAGGATATCGAGATCCGCGTCGTTGCCAACTTCCGAATCGTCCTGGACAAGCTCCAGCACCAGGCTGAACGACTTGGGGATGTTCACATCGTTGGGGCCATAGTCGTACTGACGGACCTCGACACCCCCATCGAAGGGCTGACCCGCGAGCAATCTGTGCTGAGGAATGTCCGCGAGCAAACCAGGCAACGCAGCGGCGAAGAAGCGCTTCACAATCATGTTCATGGTTGCGTTTTCGAAATGCTTGCCACCGTCAAAGCGTTGCTTTGCGCGGTATGCGGGGTTGTAGGTGAGGTGTACGACCGGCATGGCAGTTCCTTTCTTGGTGGAAGATGCGGCGTAACTATACCATACTATCTAATTAAGTATTGGTCAATGCTATAGAATAGAACTATGAGCACGTTATATATCCCGGTACTTGCCGGCACGACCCGCGAACAACGAAAAAGTATTTACGCAGCCCAACTGGTGGCAAAAATTGGCGCTGAGTTTGACGAAATTGAAACCGAATTAGTCGACCCGAAAGATTTTCACTTTCCCGGCGACGGCAACGACCCGGAGGGGAAGGATAGTCGCTACACCGAAATCACTGCACGCGCTGATGGCTTCTTCATAGTGACGCCAGAATACAACCACGGCTACCCTGGCACATTAAAGCGTATGCTCGACAGCGAGCTAGGCAACTACAACCATAAAGCCGTAGCATTTGCTGGCGCTAGTAGCGGGCCATGGGGTGGTGTGCGCGCCATTGAAGCGCTGGTAAACGCTGTGCGTGAAATGGGCCTGGTAGCCAGCGCCGTCGACGTACAGTTCCCGAAAGTACAAGACCTATTCGACGACGAAGGTAACCTGAACGACGAGCGCTACGAGGAAAGAATACGGAAAGCCTGGAAAGAAATAATCTGGCTGGCGGACGTATTAAAGCAAGGCCGCGACAACACACCTCATGCTTAAAAAATAACCCGGCAATAACGCCGGGTTATTTTATTAGAACGCCTGGGTGAGTATCCAGATGGCTGCGGCTGTTTCGATGAAGAATAGCCCCAAGCCAACAGGCGAACCCCAGCTAAACCAACTACCCCACGAACGCCAGTTCTTGTGCGATCGATCGTACCAGTCGAGCTGTTCTTCTTTTGTCATCTTTGACATAGAGAACTCCTATTAGTTGTTAATAAAAGCCCCTGATACTAGTAGCGCAGTGCCGATAGTGAGTTGTTCCCCCAGGGTGGGCCTCACCGATTAATGCGGGCTTATGTGCTCATACTACCAATATACTCTATTATAGGTACATGCAGAAACATCGTATCTACACTATGCCCGTTGCGAGTGTTTACCCGCACTACGTCAACAAAGTTGAGCGAAAAGGCCGCAGCCAAGAAGAGCTGGAGCAGGTGATAGAGTGGCTGACCGGCTACGACGCCAAGGCGATGGCGGAAGTGCTGGCAAGTGACACCGATTTTGAAACGTTTTTTGCTGAGGCACCAGCCATGAACCCCAATCGCAAGCGTATCACCGGGGTAGTTTGCGGCGTACGCGTAGAAGAGATTAAAGAACAAACCATGCAAGAAATCCGCTACCTCGATAAGCTCGTCGACGAATTAGCAAAGGGTAAGGCAATCGAAAAAGTTTTAAGGGACGATTAATCAAGCGAAGTGTATACTAGGGAAATATTACAAGGAGGCGACATGAGCACCAATCAAAAAATTATTCCAAATCTATGGTTCGATCACACCCTGGAAGAAGCGCTCGACTTCTACACATCTATTTTTCCCGGTAGCTCAGTCGCAAACATTGAACGATACCCAAACTCACAAGACGAGGGCTTAGCTGATTTCCAAGTAGAATTCGCGGGTAAACCGCTCAGTGCCGAGTTTGTGCTCGCGGGCAATCCATTTGTCGGAATCAACGCGGGCTCCGAATTCAGCCCAACACCAGCCAACTCTACCACCGTGTACTTTGATAGCAAAGAAGATCCAGACGCAAAAGCGCATATGGACCAGGTGTGGGAGAAATTATCAGAGGGCGGGTCGGTGCTCATGCCGCTACAAGCCTATGACTACAGCGAATATTATGGCTGGGTTCAGGATAAGTTTGGCTACAGTTGGCAGTTAATGTACCTCGACGCCAATGCAGATAAACGAACCTGCATGGTGCCGTCACTGATGTTCGGCGGTGAAGTGCAAAATCGCGCAAAGGAAGCGGTAGATTACTATTTAGAAGTGTTTAATAATAGCCAAGCGGGAACACTAGCGCCGTACGGCGAGGCGAACGAAATCGTCACGAAGGACAGTCTTATGTACGCCGATTTCAAACTTGAAGATCAGTGGTTTATTGCTATGGACTCTGGCGTAAAACAGGATTTCAGCTTCACGGAAGCAGTGTCGTATGCTGTGATGTGCGAAGACCAAGCAGAAATTGATTATTACTGGGAAAAACTTTCAGCACATCCCGAAAACGAGCAATGTGGTTGGTGTAAAGACAAATTTGGCGTGAGCTGGCAAATTGTACCAAAAAATATGAACGAGTTAATGAAGCGCCCCGATGCATTCAAAAAAATGATGGATATGAAAAAACTTGTCATTGCAGATTTTTAACTCCGCACTCTTGTTGCTATCCTAAATCACCCCCTAGATTATACTCAGCTTAAATTTTAGGAGTATAATATAAGTGTATTAATCAATACGAGGGGAGGAAACATGGTATTAACAGCAATAGGCCTCATTGTGCTTGGGCTTGCGGTTGGACTGTTCGGGTATAGTCTCTTTAGAGTCTTGCTCCCAGTCGCCGGCTTAGTCGTTGGGGCTGTAATCGGATTCACCGGAGTGCAAGGAATCTTCGGTACCGGAGTGGCAAGTACGACAGTTGCCGTAGTAGTCGCTGCGCTTTTTGCGGTAGTGATGGCAGCATTATCGTACTTGTTCTTTGATATTGCGGTGATTGTGTATGCAGGCGCAGTCTTCGCATCGCTCTTTACGTTGCTCGGGGTTGGGCTCGGGCTTTCAGCAAACGGGTTCGTCCTCACCCTGCTCGCCGTAGCAGGGTTTATTTTAGGGATCATGCTCGCCAGTTCATCGGGGCTGTTTACGCAAGGGTTGGTGATGTTAATCACCGGCTTTGTGGGGACCGGGTTTATCCTTGGCGGCGTGTTCTTACTAACAGGCGGTGTAACGACGCAAATGCTCCAAGAACAGGGAGTCATTAGCTCGGTAGCATCACAAGTTAACCAATCATTCTTATGGGTACTTGTGTGGATTACTGGTGCAATGGTATTCCGTTACATCCAGATGGGAACGTACTTATACCAGGTATTCCCAGAACATTTAAGCTACGAAACTAAATCATAGGCTAACGAAAGGGAATTACTGTTATGGCAAAAGAAATTGAACAAAATGTCGTTGGGGTACGCCCCACCACAATCGCACTTGTTGAAGCAACCTTTGCAGCCGCGCTCGGGTTTGGTATCGCGGTGCTACACGGGTTAAGCGCAACATTCCAGCTTACCGATGCAACCAATAGCGTACTGCTTGGGCTATCGCTTGGTATTGGCACGGGGCTCGTACTCGTAATTGTGCTGCCACTCGTGTACTTTGCACTTGGCTGGCTGCTCGGGTATATTCACGGCTGGATTTTGAACGCTGTGATTCGCGCCGCTGGTGGCGTCACTGTGTTTGTTGAAAAGTAATCAATAAACCACTCGCTAAAAAACCTCGCCTTACTACTACGGCGAGGTTTTTGTTATGAACCAACTAGTGCTTTAATCTTTTGGCTTGTGCATCACACGCTGCGGGAATGGAATTTCGATGCCGTGCTTATCAAACGCTACCTTCAAGCGTATACGCAGTTCGCCGGTGACATCCCACTGGCGAGAAGGGAGGGTTTCACCAAGAATCTTTACCACCACAGCAGAATCGGCGAAGTCATCAACACGCAGGAATTTTGGCGGATCAATAATATCTGCCGCCCACTCTTCATCTTTTGCCATCGTTTCACCCACATCGTTAATTACTTTTATGGCTTTTTCCAGTTCGGTATCGTAAGCAATCCCGATGTTTAGATTCACACGCGAAAGATCCTTCGTCATGTTTGAAATCACCGCGGCGCTGCCGTTAGGGATATGGTGCACCACACCGTCAAGGTCGCGTAGGGTAGTGAGGCGCAACGTGATGTCTTCAACCAACCCGCACGTGCCATCAATACACACCACGTCGCCCACACGGAACTGGTTCTCCACAATCATAAAGAAGCCGGCAATCACGTCTTTTATTAGGTACTGCCCGCCAAACCCAAGCGCTAACCCCAGCACACCAGCCGCCGCGAGTAGTGGGGCGATTTCTACACCCACTTCCGAAAGTATCATCATCGCGGCAACAACCCACAAGACCACCATAAGCGTGCCGTGCAGAATTTCGATAATCGTGTCTTCACGCTTGCGCTCGTCTTCCATTGAGTCTTTAGGGTTTCGTTTAATAATCCGGCGAACAATTCGCTCGATAAACTTATCTGCGAAATATTGCACGAACCATACAACCACAATAATGGCGACTATTTTTAGTCCGTGAACAACGAGCCAGTTGGTAATCGGTTGGATGAGTGTTTGATTATCTGCATTCATACTTCCAGTATGCGGGATTGATGATAGCCTGTCAAAACACCTTATATTGCATTTTAGTGATGTTTATGCTATAATATATGGATAATGTCTCGTAATCACTCCATCGAAACACTCTGTGGCAATCCGCTGCTTCAGCGCGGTGATGAGTTAGTGAGTGCCCAGGTCCCAAATGGCACGACAGCAGAATATTTACCCGCCCATATTGATTTAGCACTGCGAGATTATTTTGAAGGCGGCATACGCCTCGAGGATAAGAAAATTATTTCGCTCATGCGCGAAGAGGGGCTTCAAGACGAAGAAATATTAGATACACCGTTACATATTTCAGCGGGGTCGGCAGAGCATTTTGCCGCTGATGCACGCTACTTTACGCGCGGCCAATACTTCCCGCAGAGTAACCCGGAGGGCCCGAAGCTTAGTATTTACCCCAGCACCATTGTGGCCGATGAACGCAATTCACTCACGCGTTTTCTTCAAATGAATCCACACGCGCGCGTAGCAGTCGTCGCTGACGATCCAAGTACACTAACGCAATCACTCAGCGACACCATTCGCCATGAAATTCGCCACATGAAACAAGATGTCGTAGAGGATCAGTTCGATAACCCTCCACTTACTGTTGCGTTAACAAAACGGACACGAGAAATTGGACGATTTGCGACGTTTGTGTCGGCAGGTCTCGGTTCATCATTGGCCGTTATCACTCCAATCACAGAACTACTGCCAAAGTCCCAATCGTTACCACTCAGCATTCTGTCGACATCCGTCATTCTTGGATATGCGAATCACTGGATTAAAAAACGTGGCCAGAAGTGGGAGATGCAGGATTATTTTAAAGACCCGCGCGAAGTTGATGCTCGCTCGGTAGAATCGAGCAATCAGCCGCATTTAATCAATATGACCATCCGCCCAGAACTGCGCAGTATGGCACGCGAAGAACTGCGTCCCGATCAGGAAACAACCTCTCGCCGAGAGCTCTTTCAGGGCATTGGCGCCTATATAAGCAATTTGTAGCATACTTGCAACCCGTTCGAGGCGGGAGTATCATGAAGGTACCAAACCAAGAGGAGGTTTATACTATGAAAAAAGAATACCGATGGTTGCTTATAGGCACCATTCTTAGCTGGACACTCGGCTACTTGGGCGCGGACCGCATGTATAAAGGCGAAATCGGCCTTGGCATCCTAAAACTACTTACCTGGGGTGGGCTAGGGGTATGGTGGATTGTTGACGCCTTGATCTGGACCTACCGCTTAGGCAAGTCCGACACGTAGGTAGCCGTAGGGCGCATGAGTATGCGTTATAATAGGAACACAGCTAAAATTAACCGAGGGAGGTTTACATGATTGGGAGATTTTTAGCAGGACTTGTTAACGTAGTAATTGGCATTGCCGAGGTATTCCTTGGCCTGCGCGTGATATTACGGCTGTTCGGCGCAAACAGCTCTAACGCCTTTGTGCAGTGGGTATACGATTCAAGTAGCGTGCTGCTTGATCCATTTCGTGGAATTTTTCCTGCCAAGGAAATTGCCCCGGGCTCAGTCGTCGACTTTTCAGCCTTGTTCGCAATGTTGGTGTACGGCTTGATTGGCATGCTATTCATCTGGCTTATCAGCTGGCTCACACCCACTGAAACAGTCGTACGAAAAAAATAGCTTCACGGTAATAGCAAAAAATAAGCCCGGGATAGTGCCGGGCTTATTTATATTATTTGTGCAAATTTTGCCGTGGAATGGCATTGCGTGCCCGCACAAGTGTGCGGCGCATTGGGCGGCCAATGAATATCCCCAGGCTTGCACCAGATGCAATCGCCAGGGCAATCAGTACCGCGTTAAATAACGCTTCGCTGCCATCGCCTGTTGCACCCGTTTTCGTACCTTCGACCATCTGAAGCAGTGCGTTGTAGAGTGTTAACCCCGGCACAAGCGGCACAATGCCCGCCATAATGAGGCTTGATGATGGCGTGCGCCAAAACCGAGCGATTGCGCTGCCAACCACTCCAATCAGGGTAGCAGCAATACCACTAGCGACCACCGCGGTGAGTGCCCAGTTGTTAACGCTAATCAGGTAGACTGCCCACGCTAAGCCACCCATCGCCCCAGCCAACAAAATGCTCGGGAAGCGCGACTGCATACTGAGCGCATAGCCGATCGAAATCAGCACCGCACCAGCAAATTGCCAGTCGCCGCGGCCTAACGAAGGCGTATCAGAATCAACATGGATATAAATACCAAGCTGCTTAGAAATATACAGTCCGATCAAGACACCGGCCACGATGCCAGCGGTCATCATCACCACCTTTAGTAGCCGCGCATTGGCTGTAATGTAATATTCGTCAATTGCATCTTGCACCGCACCGACAATAGCTAGCCCAGCTACCAACATGACAATCCCACCAATCACAATCAGGGTAGGGTTCACGCCACTAAATAGCGCAATACCTTCGGTACCTGCTAGAGTAACCGCAGCTGCAATCAGGGTAATTAAAATCGATGAAATTACTTGAGCAAAAAATGTCGGCACACGGTAATGCTGTAGCATACGTAAAAAGTAGGATACCCCCGCGCCAAGGAAGAACATAATGGCAATAATAATCGGGCTTGCGCCAAACATGACGCCCACGCCTGCGCTAATTAATGCGCTCCCAAGGGTCGTCAGCCAATAAGGGTACTTTTGCGGATTAGCAACGAGTTTATCGAACTGCAACTCTGCATCATCGAGCTTGACTTTACCTTGTTCGATATCACGAGCAAGTTCTTGAATCGATTGAATCAGCATGTTGTTTGGCGTGCGAATGCGGGCGTGGCGAATCATCGTTAGTGGTTCACGGTCATCACCGCGGTCTTGTGATGCCATAATCACAGTCGAGCTGACGTCAAATTGCACGGCGCGCTTACAGTAACGGTCGGTAATATCTAAGCCAGTGCTCACCGCATCGCTCACTGGCACTCCAGAACCAACCAACACGTCCGCCACACTTACCGCCAGGCGCAGTGCCCGTACATTAGGCGAAAGATTCTCGCCATATTTTTCAAATTCAACCGGCTCGTCTTCAGGCTTGAAGGCGACGCGGAATAAATGCTGAATCGTTCGTAATGTTCCCATCTTTTTACTAGTATAGCAGTCGGTAGCATAACCAGAAAAGGTTATTATCAGTCGAAATTTACTGATATAGTGGGGGAATATGGCAAAACATCCGCTCACATTACTCTACTTCCCGGGCCTTGGCGATAATTATGATAGTTCGAGGGCCGATGCAGTGAAAACGTGGCAAAAAAAGTTCCGCATCAATGCACAATTAGTCCCTATGCGCTGGAGTGACAAAACAGAAAGCTACGACCAAAAGTTTGCTCGGGCCCTCGAAGTCGTTGACGCCGTGCCGACCCACCACACCCTTGCACTTGCTGGTGAAAGTGCTGGCGGCAGTATGGTGCTTGCATTGTATGCAGCGCGCAAACATCGCGTTGCCCGCGCCACGACGATTTGCGGTAAAAACGTTGGCGTCGAAAATATCGGTGAAAGCTACGCCACCAATAATCCCGCCTTTCCATCATCGGTGAGGGCGGCCGAATCGGCACTCACCATGCTCGACGCAAACGACCGCCAGCGCATCCACACCATTTACAGCTCGCTTGATTTACTCGTTCGCCCCCGCGACACGCTGATCCATGGCACACGAGCGACCCGACTATTCGCACCAAGCCACATGGGTGCAATTGTATGGGTGATGATTGCGCGACCGAAATTATTAATCAAGGGGTTACGATAATGAAAATTGCCGTCATTGCCGCCAATGGCCGTTCAGGCTGGGCATTCGTTGATGCAGCACTAGCGGCTGGCCATGAAATCTATGCTGGCGTGCGCGGAGCCCATACGTTTGTTGAATCACCTATGTTACACATCATGCCCTGCGACGCAACCAACCCGCAAGATGTCACCGCGCTCATTGCTGATGCCCAAGTAGTAGTGAGCTTAATTGGCCATGTGCGCGGCGCACCGAGTGATGTACAAACCAAAGCCACCGAAACCATTGTGCGCGCCATGAAAGCAGTGGGAATTGAGCGGTTTATTAGCCTCACCGGTACAGGCGTGCGCCTACCAGGCGACCACGTCACAATCATCGACCGCATTCTTAATGCGGGAATTAGTATTATCGACCCAGCCAGGGTGCGCGACGGTAAGCGCCACGCAGCGGTGCTGCAGGCGAGCGATATTGATTGGACCATTTTACGCGTGCTGAAGCTGCAAAACATACCAGCCCGCGGGATGCGCCTAACGCCGCATGGCCCGACCCGAGCCTACGTCAGCCGGGAGGATGTCGCGCAAGCTATCTTAGAAGTCATCGAGGCGCATCGCTTTGTGCGCGAAATGCCCATCCTGAGTAAGCCATAAAGTGTATAATGGGCTTATATGAACGTGCTTGAAACCACCAAACTAACAAAATACTACGGCAAATCACTCGGCATCAAAGACGTCGATCTGGAAATAAAAGAAGGTGAAATATTTGGCTTTATCGGCCCCAACGGCGCCGGTAAATCAACTACCATTCGCACACTGCTAGGGCTCATAAAACCAAGCAGTGGCTCGGCCACTATTTTTGGTAAAGACGTGGTGAGCGAGGGGCCCGCCCTACGCGAAGAAGTGGGCTACTTGCCCAGTGAAGTCTTTTATTACGACCGCATGCGCGTGATTGATTTACTGCGTTACAGCGCCAGCTTTTACAAAAAGCCGCGTAAAGAAGTTGAAGACCGCATGTACCAGCTCGCCAAAACACTCGATCTCGACCTGTCAAAACGAATTGATGATTTAAGCTATGGCAATAAGAAAAAAGTGGGGATTATACAAGGCTTGCAGCATAGCCCAAAACTCATTATTCTCGATGAACCAACCGGTGGCCTCGATCCACTGATGCAGGCGACATTTTTCGATTTATTGCGCCAAGAAAACAAGCGCGGTGCGACGATTTTGTTTTCGTCACATATCTTAAGCGAAGTGCAGAAATTGTGCGACCGCGTGGCGATTATCCGAAAGGGTAAAATTGTAAAAGTTGAGTCGATGAATGACCTGCGTAGTAGCAATTACGTGCATGTCCGTATCGAACCAAACGGCAAAATTGCACGAAGTGACCTCAAGCTGCCTGGCATCACTAATCTACAAGTGGCCGGTGGGCAAATCGAGTTTATGTACAAAGGCGACGTGAACGCTGTGACGAAATTGCTGGCAAAGCTCAACCTTCGCAATGCACGCATTGAAGAACCCGAGCTCGAAGAAATATTCATGCATTATTACACCAAGGAAGGGTAGTGCAGGAAGGGCGCGATGAATATTTTTTTGCAAGAACTAAAAATGATGCGCAGCTCGCTACTAGCGTGGACCAGTACGTTTTTGTTGCTGAACTTGATGTTCTTTTCGCTGTATCCCGTCTTTCATCAAGATGTAGCAGCAAGCCAGGCACTGTTAGAAAAGTTCCCACCAGCCGTTAAACAAATGTTTAGCATTAACTTCGACACCTTCTTCAGCTTCCTTGGGTTTTACATCTACACCTTTACATTTATTAGCCTGATCGCCGCCATCCAAGCACTAAACATCGGCTTATCACTACTTTCAAAAGAAGTTTCATCAAAAACAAGCGACTTTTTGCTTTCAAAGCCTGTATCGCGAACCCGTATTTTTACCGCAAAAGTGCTGGCGGGTGTGGGCGTACTACTCGCCACCATCACACTGTTTACATTGGCCGGGCTAGGGCTGTCGTACGCCTTTAACGTGGGCGACTATTCAATTGGGAGCTTTCTGCTTATCAACTTGGCGCTATTTTTAACACAGCTTGTTTTTCTTTCAGTCGGCCTAGTACTTTCGCAGGTTATCCGGCGGCTTCGTTCGGTGATTTCTGTGTCGCTCGGCGTCGCGTTTGGCTTCTTTGCACTCGACCTGATTGGCTCGATAAGCGAAGATGAGAAGTTCCGCTATTTCACGCCGTTCAAGTTTTTTGATTACACAAACATCGCTCAAACAGGTGGCTATCAAATAAGCAGCATCGTGCTAGTTGTGGTGAGTTTGTTGCTCACTGGCGGCGCAGCATACTACCTCTATACCCGCCGCGATGCCAGGAGTGTCACGTAATGCGTATCTTTTTATATGAACTTAAACGACGACGCCTGGGGCTTGCCCTGTGGGCAGCTGGGCTGGTAGCACTCATCGCCATCAGTATGGCAAAATTTAGCACGCTCACTAGCGGTACAGGCACCCAGGATATATCGGTACTGCTTGAGCAGTTCCCGCGCACATTGCAAGCGATGTTTGGTATGACCGGTCTCGATATCACCACACTGAGTGGCTACTTTGGGATTTTGTTTTTATACATCGCAATCGGCCTGGCCGTGCACGCCGGGCTGCTGGGGGTCAACCTGCTCGCCGATGAAGAGCAAGACAAAACAACCGAGTTTCTCTACATTAAACCTATTAGCCGTGCAAGAATTATCACCGCCAAACTGGCTGCGGGTGTCTGCAACCTACTTGCACTTTGGTTGGTGACTGCCGCAGGGGCGTGGCTTGCTGTGTTTAGCACGGGCGCCTCACGTGTAGGGTTCTTCGAGCCATTCATCGTTTTTATGCTCGCAGCACTTGTGATTCAACTCGTCTTCTTTAGCCTTGGATTTATGCTAATCGGCATTTTCAAAGATAGCCGCTTGCCGGGCCGCATTATCGCCGCAGTAGTGTTTGTAGAATATCTTATCTACGTATTTTCTAAACTCACCGAGCAACTTGACTGGCTACGTTATCTAACCATTTTTCGCTCGTACGACGCAGTATGGCTGTTGGAATACCAACGTTTACCCCTTATTGATGTCGCGATTTGTGGCGGCGTGGTGCTGGTAGCACTGATTGTTGGCTACTGGCGCTACAGTCGTCGTGACCTGCAAGTGTAAAACCACTAGTAAATAAGTTGCATTCTCGCTAGCATAACCGCTATACTATAAGGTAATAAACCGATCGGAAAATAGGGGGCATGGCTAGTACGCAGCACCAGTTAAATCAGTTCTGGTATCGACGCGCCAGTGAAGCGATGTTATTTATGTCGCTCGCTATTGTTGTGCTCGCGCTGAACACACTCCTCGAACCACTTGGTAGCGTTGGCAGTGAGTACGCGGTACCTTTCGTGCCGGGTGTGATGGCGGCTGTCACATTTGCATTCACACTGGTTTTTTACTTTGCCGCACCGCGCACAGCTATGCGCCGCGCCGCAATGGCAAGTTATGCGCTGTTACTTGCAACCACCGTGATTGCCGTGCAACAAAACGGCCTTGAAAACTCGCTACTCCTCGGCTTAGTGGTAGCACTCATGCCCTTTACCACTTTTTTTGGTGCGATGGGGACACTACTCGGACTAGCGGCCTATGCGGCGCTTATCGCTATAAGTTTTTTCACCGAAACCACCTCGACGAGCTATTTAATTGCGCTAAGCATCGTCACCGGTATACCACTTGTTGCGAGTATCGTCATGTGGTCTCGCGTGGCAAAAAGTGCGCAAGAAACCGCAGAGGATAAGTCGTATAACGAGCTTGCCAGCGAACTCAGCCAAGTCGCCGGTAAATCCGAAGTGGTGATTAATGCCATCACCGATGGCGTGCTGGCACTCGATGGGAAGGGGACGATACAGCTTATCAACCCCGCTGCACAAAAATTACTGGGCTGGGGTAAGGGCGATTCGCTCAATTTAAGTTATAAATCGGTGCTAAAAATCATCAATATAAAAAACGAGGTGGTGGGTGACGCCCAGGACCCCGTTGCCCAAGCGTTGGCAAACAATAAGCCGCTCAATACCGATCAATTAAGTATTCAAACTCAGTCAGGCAAAAATTTCATTGCTTCAATCTCAGTATCGCCTGTTGGCCAATTGGGTAACGGGGTCATTGTGGTGTTCCGTGATATTACAGCTGAAAAATCTGACGAGCGCCAACGCGCCGAATTTATTTCTACAGCCAGCCACGAAATGCGTACACCGGTTGCTTCAATCGAAGGCTACCTTGGCTTAACCCTTAACCCCAACACGGCAACAATCGATGAAAAGGCTCGTGATTTCATCACTAAAGCGCACGAATCCGCCCAGCACCTTGGTCGGCTTTTCCAGGATCTCTTGGACGTGAGTAAAGCAGACGATGGCCGCTTGCAGAATAATCCGACTATCGTTGATGTAGTGCCGTTTGTTGGGGAAATCGTTGAAAGCCTCACCCCAAAAGCTACTGAAAAGGGATTACATATTTTATTTAAACCAATGCCGGGTGGCGCAAAAGAAGAAGAAAACAGCGACCGTAAACTCAACCCCGTCTACTATGTTAATGTCGATCGCGATCACTTGCGTGAAGTGACCGACAACTTAATCGAAAATGCGATTAAATACACGCCAAAGGGTGATGTGGTAGTTGATATCACTGGCGATCAAGCACACGTGACGATTAGCGTGCAAGACACAGGGATTGGGATTCCCGCCGAAGACCAGACGCACCTATTCCAAAAGTTTTACCGGGTAGACAACAGCGACACCCGCGAAATCGGTGGCACCGGCCTAGGGCTTTACTTATGCCGCCGTTTGGCTGAAACCATGGGTGGACGCATTTGGCTAGAAAGCGAATATAAAAAGGGGAGTACGTTCTTCGTTGAGTTGCCACGCATTGATCACGACGAGGCGCAACAACTGATTGAAAAGGCGAGCATCGCCGCTGAACAAGCAGCCGAACGCGA
Organism: uncultured Candidatus Saccharibacteria bacterium; assembly: GCA_963789695.1. Taxonomy (GTDB): domain Bacteria; phylum Patescibacteriota; class Saccharimonadia; order Saccharimonadales; family Saccharimonadaceae; genus Saccharimonas. The sequence continues at coordinate 25,836 of CAWBLS010000003.1, forward strand.
AGCACAGGATGAACCAAAGATGGCACCACCCGACCAGCCGCGCCCACGGGATAACGCCGGCGAACCATCCGCCGAAGAAACTACCCAGCCAGCAGAAGCAGCCGAGCCGGCGCCTACGCAAGCAACACCACCAAGCCCACAACCCGCGGAGCCCGCCGCACCTCAAGGTGTGTCTACTGCACCGATTACGCAACCTTCAGCACCAGCACCAGTACCACCAGCACAGACAACGCCATCCACCGAGGTTGCGCCCGCAGTACCCGTGCAAGCACCACCCGCCGCACCAGCGCCGCCCGAAAATGATTATATCCCCCGTCCGATGGGGCCAAACCACCCCAATACTCCACTGACTTCTATCGAAGCAACCCCCGGCGAATACACTACTCGCCGCCAGCAAGTTAACGTGGTTGTGCCACCGCGGGACCAAAAAACATAAGGGGTATAGCATTTTTATTTCACATTGGCTACAATAAGAGGGAATTATGGCAAAGATATTACTTGTAGAGGACGACAAAAGCTTACGTGAAATTTATGGCGTCCGATTACTGGCCGAAGGGTACGATATTGTATCAGCCGGTGATGGTGAAGAAGCGCTTGCAATGGCAATTAAAGATCGTCCTGACTTAATCGTCAGCGATGTGATGATGCCGAAAATTAGTGGGTTTGATATGCTCGATATTTTGCGCAGTACCACTGAAACCAAAAACATTAAAGTAATCATGATGACCGCGCTTTCAAGCGAAGACCAGCGCCAACGCGGCCAAGCCCTTGGCGCCGACCGATACCTTGTAAAATCACAGGTAGGAATTGAAGACGTCGTGCGAACGGTCCATGAAGTATTATCTGACGCGCCCCTTGCGCCAGGTGGATCAACCCCGGCAACACCCGCACCCACACCTGCACCAAGCACGCCTTCAAGCGAACCAAACGCAGCACCCACACCAAGCGAGCCGCCTAAGCCCGAGCCAGCGCCAGCAACGCCGCCAGTTGAGCCACCTAAGCCTGAAGAGCCAGCTACACCGCCAACGCCGCCAGAACCGTCAACTCCTCCTACTCCAGCAGAGCCGCCTAAACCCGAGCCTCAGCCAGCCGCGCCTGCTCCCGCCACACCCCTAAGCACGCCGAGTGAACCAGCAGCACCAGCGAATCCAAACAGCATGCCTCAACCAACCGCGCCGTTTTCAACACCACGCCCTGGCAGTATGAGTAAAATAATCCAACCACCAACCAGTAATGAAGGTGGGCCGCCTGACTTTGCGCATATGATGAATCAAGAACTTGATCAGTCTTCAACGCCACCCGCACCAACCCCACCTGTTCCGCCGGCACCAACAATGCCACAACCCTCTACTCCACCAAGCGAGCCTTCAGCACCACCGGAAGCACCGGCAATCAGCCCATCATCAGATGAATCACCTAAACCCGAAACCCCAGGCCTCGATTTTGAAGAAACTCCACGCAGCGGAAGTGAAGAAGGCGGGATTCCGTCAGCCGATCCGCCAAAACCTGGCGTATAATAGCTAATTAGTGAAAGACGACGAAACACGCCTCAATAAATACCTGGCCACGCAGTTGGGTATTTCACGTCGTGAAGCGGATAATCTTATCGCAAGCGGTAAGGTGCTCATAAACAGCGAGCCGATTGCTATTGGTGCGCGCGTGCGCGCAAACGACAATATAACAGTAAACGGCAAGCCGCTCGCAGGCGACACGAAGCTACGCTACCTTGCGATGCATAAACCAGTTGGATACGTGTGTTCACGCCGTGCCCAAGGTGATGCGCCCACAATTTACGAACTGCTCCCGAAAGAATTCCATAGCCTTAAAACCGTTGGCCGCTTAGACCGCGATAGTTCAGGGTTAATACTGCTTACCAACGATGGTGATTTCACGTTTCATATGACCCACCCGAAATTTCATAAAACCAAAGAATACGAAGTAACTCTTAATCGAGAGCTCGAGCCGCTCCATCAACAGATGATTGGTGAATTTGGTGTAACCCTTGATGATGGTGTCAGTAGGCTAGGGCTTGCGCGAATGAGTGATGATTCGCGAGCGCACTGGCGCGTGACAATGCAAGAGGGCCGCAATCGGCAAATCAGGCGCACCTTCCAATCGCTTGGCTATGAAGTAACCAATCTTCACCGTATACAATTTGGTAATTATTCGCTCGGTGATATACCCGAAGGTGAGTGGACCGAGCTCACTATACCTCCTGTGATATAGCCTGAGCGTTAGCAGTCCTTATCATTATCATCTGAAAATAGCTGTTTATCGATGAGTGGCCTACGTAGTGCTGCGTGAGGGTAAAATGCATGCGGCTCGTCACCGACTAGACCAAACTGGCGTATCAAGGCGTTATATTTGGTCGCTGCTTCAGCCTTTGGAGTACCGGCACCTGTAATTTTTGCGATACTACGCTCACGCTGTTCGCCCGTGGGGGTAAGCGACACACCTTCAAGCACCACCTCTTCGCCAGCATACGAAGCCATTAGAGGTAGTGAGCCGTCGTTACGATGAAGCGCAGATGACGAAATCCTCACAGTATCACCCTCGGTTCCTATAATATCCGGAATATATACCCGATCGAGCACGCGCTCGATACGACGCACCGCTCGCACCCCGAGCGCACGCTGAACATCTTGCATTGTTAACACTTCTTGCAAGCGTTCGATGCTACGCTGGGCCCACAGTTGCCGTTCATCCATCATAATTCACATAGCATAAAATATTTATAATATTATATCAATATCTTCGCTGAGCTCCTTAGAGAGCACGAAGGCCCGTTCGCCTAGCAACGGACCATTATATCGCTGACGAATTTTTTCAAGGCGGTGGGGGAATAACCCTTCATCAGTTAATCCACAGGCTCGCATAAAGTGGGATTCAACTGAATACGCAGGGAGTTCTCTGCGTCGTTTTTCGACATCCGGCTCGACGTAGGGCGCAATTGGCTGGGCAATCACATCCCACGCATGACACAGCTCATGAACAGTCGTCGCAGCGAGCATATCGTCAGTTTGCTTACGTGATGCACCAATAAACACCGTGGGCCGCGACCTGAGGGTGATGTTGAGAAACGGTGCTTTCATCGAATCCATCCAACACACTCCATAATGCCCCTTGGGAAACCCCTCTCGAAACGGTCGGTCCTCCCGAATGAGGCATGTATCGACGGAGTCATCGAGTTGGGCTTGAGTATATTCAACACCTTGTGCCTTCCATGACGATTGTAAATTCATACGAAGCGCAACATGCTGCACTGAAAGCATGTTTGTCCGTGAAACATGTAGCCGTTCGTCATCCCGCGCGGCCGTAAACACAAATCGATCGGCCATCTCATCGGGGTGCTCAACTTCACCACGAAGTGTAACATGGGGCACGAACAGCTCATTGTGGGTTAAATCTGCCAAAATATCTGCGTAATCACCGATCGCCCGATGTACCTCGGGGCGCCGCAAGCGCTCTTGGGTCACATCCAGGGCGTGCTGGGCAAAATCATGGCGCTGCTTAGGCCAAAGCGGTCGATGAATCATGTTTGTAATATAGGAAAGCGTGAAGAGTAAGTAAAGGATAAGCAATTAAAAATACCCTCCCATATACGGGAGGGTGAAATCATCACGGCCCCGACACCTCACGTCAGACTCCTCGGCATGTCTTGCTACTCAGGTGGTCAGCACAAGGAGAAGCGTATATACAGCACAAAGTAGGGCGAGGCTCCAAACAACAGTATTGAAAATCTTCACAAAATCTTGCCTGTTTGCGAAAATAAGGCTCACGGTAACAGTAAGTATTATACTTACGATGTAAACAAGCATATTCTGCTGGGGGGTGATGATGAACATCTGCGCCTCCTTCATACGAGGTACAGGGAAGCAGATAGATACAAAATACCACCATTTTTTATACTTGTCAATACTGGTTACCTCTGTTATAATGCTTACATATGGCAACAACACTTCCAACCGTCGCAATCATCGGTCAAGCAAACGCGGGCAAGAGCTCGCTTTTTAATCGTTTGGTGCGTTCCCAGCAGGCAATCGTAGCCCGTGAAGCCGGCACCACCCGTGATAACGTAGTCGGTAAAGTAAGCACGGGGACCACCAATTTTGGTTGGTTGACACCGCAGGGTTGAAAAACGCCGATGATGAATTTGAAGCCACCATCCAAGACCAAATCGCATGAAGCGGCCGATGCAGCTGATGTCAATTTTAGTGGTCGTTGATAGCACCGAATACCCTGGCGAAGAAGAGCGACGCGTGGCAAAAAATGCCCTGAAAAGCAAAAAACCAGTCATTCTGCTCATCAACAAAACTGATCTGAAGACGAGCCTTGCATACCGACGAGTTTCGCCGCCTCGGTATTCAAGACCATGTATCCGCACTAGTGCCGAGCACGGCCGGGGCGTGCGTGAAGTTCTCGATGAACTGACTACTGATTCTGCCTGAAGCCCGTGAGCGAACGAAGCTGATGATGTGTTACGCATCGCCCTGATCGGCCGTCCAAACGTCGGTAAAGTCTAACTTATTTAACACGCTTGCCGGTAAACAGCAAGCAGTTGTGGCCAACGTAGCCGGCACCACCCGTGACGTCAACCGGATGTGCAGGTCCGCTACCACCAGCGACCATCGAACTGCTCGACACCGCCGGTGTCCGCCGCCAAGGCAAACAAGAAGTTGGCATTGAAAAATTTAGTGTTCTGCGCACCCTACAGGCGATCGAAGAATCTGACGTTTGCTTCCTATTGATGGACGTGCAAGAGCTCAACACCGCGCTCGACCAACGCCTCGCGGGCATCATCGACGAAGCCGGCAAGGGCCTAGTGCATCGTCGTTAGTAAGTGGGACAGCGTGGAAGGCAAAGATGCCTACACCCGTGACGCGCTGGCGCCAAAAATCACCCGAAACTTCAACTTCATGCCATGGGCACCACTTATTTTCACCAGCTCAGTTACAGGGCAGAACGTGACGAAATTATTCGATTTAGCACTTGATATCGAAGCCCGCCGCGACCAAGAAACGAAAACGCGCGTCCTAAACGATTTACTCCAAAAAGCCATTCAAAAACATCCGCCAGCCGGCCTAAAAAACACCCATCCTCGGCTGCGTTACATGGTACAAACCGACACCACGCCGCCGTGGTTCGTGATTTACGGCTCTAACCTCAAGTTCGTCCACTGGAGCTACAAACGCTACCTCGAACGCTTACTTCGCGAAACCTACAACTACGCCGGTACGCCCATTAAATTTAGCTTCCGCGACGAGAAGCAAATTAAAAGTAACCGTGAACGTGTGGCGAAGGGTCTCGAACCAGTCACCAAGGCCTACAAACAAGCCAAAGAAGCCGAGAAAAAAGAAAAATCCTGACACCCTGCATACAGTTCATATACATGGGGCATCAGGATTGTGTGTGTTCATCGTTCATCATACGCCGCAGGTCACGTTCTTGATCATTAAGAGCACTCAGTCGCGCAATGTAATCATCAGACCCATTTGGGTTTGGCGGGGCCTGCTGCGCAGGCTCAGCTTGAGCGGCCTTTCGCGAGCGGCGGTTATTCCACCATTCGCGTAGCCACAGCCACATCGCATAAACCACACCTGCGCCGAGCACAACACCTGAAAGTGCTGTGAGCGTGGGCTGGTTCGTGAAGGCAACCTGCACACCGTGCCACACCACCCATGCCGGCCACACCGACCAGAGCAGGGGAACGCCGAGGCTGATCCACCCGGGTGCATTGTCATAAAAGCGGCTTAGCGCCCTTACAATCGCGTCGAAGCGCCCACTGTAATCACCGGGCTTTACCAGCCAGATAATACAGAGGTTGAGAGCAGTAATCGCTGGCAATGAAAGCGTGATAAGCGCCTGAGCATACGGCGGCGCAGACAGAAACCACAGCACAGCAATGCCAATGCATGCAGCAAGCAAACCAACGGTAAACCATCGATCTGCCTGCTTGGCGCGCTTACTTTTTGTGTAACGGCTGAAGCTCGTCGATGGCATGGGTGACACCTCCTCTTAGGTGCGAGAACGAAATGAACGGTAGGAGCAACGAACAGTACGCCGCTCCTTCTTAAGTTTATTATGCCATTTATATAGGTGTATTGTCAATAACTACTGAAAGGCGTATACTAAAAATATGAAACTTATTATTGGTCTTGGTAATCCCGGTGAACGATATGCTGGCACCCGCCACAATGTTGGGTTTTTAATGCTGGATGCCTTCGCCGATGCGCGCGGCGTGATGTTTAAGGCAAAAACAAAATTCAATGCCGATATTGCCGAAATAAGCGAAGCGGGCGACAAGGTCCTCCTTGTCAAATCGCGCAGCTATTATAACGACACCGGTATCACCGTGCGTACCCTGAGCGATTTTTATGATATCGCCACCGAGGATATTTTAGTTATCCATGATGAACTCATGTTGCCATTTGGCACCATCCGCACCCGGCGCGGGGGGAGTAGCGCTGGCAATAATGGGATTAAATCAATCAGCCAACACATAGGCGAATCGACAGCACGCCTGCGCGTTGGCGTTTACACCGAACTTCGTGAGCAAATGGATGCAACCGATTATGTGCTCGGAAAATTCAACCAAGACGAGCGCACCCAGCTTGAAAAGCTCACTCATGTGGCCATCGGCTGCATTGATGATTTTATTTACGCGCGGCTTGACGCCACTACACACCAAGTAGCGTAATCGCGACCGCCACAAACGCGACGCCACCTAACAGCACGAGTGCCTGCCAGGTGCCCACCTTGCGTGGCTGTTCGTGAATATCGGGAATAATGTCGCTCGCCGCCACATAGAAGAAAAAGCCGCTGGTGAGGGCAAGGAGTTCGGCTTCAGGAATTGCCACGGTTTGGCCAAAATAGTACACCAGACTCGCCGCAACCAGTGTACCAAGCGCTGTAGCTGCATTTGCGAGCAGCACGGTTTTGTCTTTCCAGCCACGCGAAAGCAAAATACCAAATGTTCCAAGCTCTTTAGGGATTTCGTGAGCGCTCACCGCAATGGTTGTGATCAACCCCGTAATCGGGTTCACCACGAAAGCGGCGCCAATTGCGATACCGTCGATCACATTATGCGCTAGGTCCCCAATCATTACCATGCGGTTTTGTGACGTATTACGGGCACCTAATTTATGTTCATGATGGTGGTGAAACCAGGTGGAGAGTCGCTCTAGGAGGAAAAACCCTAAGAATCCTACGAGCATCCACATCAGTAATCCGCGCGGTTCGGCAAGCTCAAACGCTTCCGGCAACAAATCAAATACCGCTGCAGCGAGTAGGGCGCCAGCACCAAATGGCATCGCAATGGCAATTGCGCGCTCGCGGCGCTTGGTAGAAAGAAAAATCGTCGCGCCACCAAATAAGGAAATTACGCTTCCCAGCACAATTGCGAGTACCATCAATCCATACGTTGTATCCATAAATAGACAATTCCTTTTGTTATGTTTAGTGTAACAGGTCTACCAGATACAGTAAAACTTGCTTTATTTATTATAATATACTATAATATTACTAATGTGTCGCATACAGCGTATGCTACGACACAGGGAGTTTAAGACCGGTCCACAACAGAAGGGAACCTGCGATGGAACTCGACCCAGCCGACCCGTTCGACGAGGGAGCTGTGCTCGACCCGAGAGCACTACAAGACCGCCGCATTCTGACTCAGCGCGAGCGCGAAGAGGCGCGTTCATGGAAGGCTCGTGCCACCGAACTACGCGAAGAGCTCATCGAGCGCTTGCCTGAAATCATGCAGAAGCTTCGAGCACACGGCTTCCCTTATGCACGGGAAGAGAAGCTTGGCGTTACCGTTGAGCACATGTCGTTCCTGTTCTTCACATGGCGCAGGATCACGCGTGAGCAGCGCGTTGCCTACACGGTGACCACACCCGAGGGGCACTACGCTGTCGACACCGACGGCACCTTCTACTCGTGGCTACGGAGCGACATGCGTCTGGGATTCATTCCCATCCAGGATGCCTACGAGCTTTCGAATGATGCTGTGATCGCCTTCGCGGCCTTCCTCTTCACCTACGAAGAGTACGTCGATGCACGTACGCCGGTGCGCTAGCTCCACCGCAAACCCCGCAATAAACGCGGGGTATTTTTATCTAGGCAAGGGCAGGAGCATCCGCGTACGGGTAGCATAAGCCTTCCACTTGGGCTTGGTGGCGGCACGCCTTTCGGCTGGTGGCACACCCGATATAAAGCGAATCAGTAATGTAATGGTGAGTGCGCCCAGCACACCAACCCAACCGTATTCAGTGCTAAACGAGGCAATCGCGAGGCCCCACCACAACGTAATTTCACCAAAGTAATTAGGATGGCGCGAATAACGCCAAAGCCCATTCATCATCAGCGCACCGTTTTTGGTGTTGTTGGCCAAAAAACGACTCAGTTGACTGTCTGCAACCGCTTCAAATACTAACCCGAACAGCCACACCGCCATACCCACCCAGAATAGGGGATTTTCAGCGAGGGGCAGGCCGGAATACACCATCACAATTACTGGCAGCGAAACCACCACGGCGAGCAGCGCTTGCACCGCGTAAATTCGCAGGAATACCTGCAGTCCAATCGCACGCGTTGGCCATGATTTACGTAGCGCGACGTAGCGCGGATCTTCACTGTTTGCATGCTGCCAGCGCACAAACACATGCCAGGCCAGGCGCAAGCCCCACACGGCGACCGCCGCGCCGACCACCAGTTCACTAAAACTGAATTCGTTGCGGAAATAAATACCCGACCACGCAATTGCGATAAAAAACAGTCCCCACGCCACATCGATAAGATCGTAGCGGCGGTGACGCAGATACGCCATCACAAATACAATCACAGCTAGCAACAGCGACACGACAAAACTATCGATGCTCGCAGCTATGATATCCATGTTCGCACCACCGCATAGGTAATGACCGAAACCAGCGCCGTCAGTGCAGCGCCCCATACTAAATCAACTGCAACAAGTTTCATCGTCCACCCCTTTAGCGTCGCGAGGTTGGTTAAATCGTAGGTAGCATAGGCTACTAAGCCAAATAACGCGCCATACCCAAGCGCATATTGCCATGAGCCTTTTTCAAGCGCCGGATTAACCACAAATACCACCACACCTACAAGGTAAATGACATAGAAGGCAACTGCAGCTATCATGTTTGGATTATCAAGCAATAGCTTTCCTACTTGTGAGCTATAGAACTTTTTCGCAATAACTCCAAGCCACAATGCATCAATCGCTCCCATCGCCACACCGGCAACTACGAGTCGAATCAGAAAATCTCCCATTATTCCTCCTACTTCTTTACCTTACGCGGCCACCACATTTTTGGCCCAATTTCCAGCGTCAGTGCCGGCACCAGTAATGAGCGCACGATGATTGTGTCAAGCAATACACCAAAGGCTACAATGAAGGCGAGTTGCGCCAGGAAGAGGATCGGGATGACGCCAAGTGCCGCGAAGGTAGCCGCCAGTACAATCCCAGCTGATGTAATCACACCACCGGTTACTACCAATCCCTTGATGGTACCTTTTGCGACACCACGCTTCATCGTTTCTTCTCGAACACGCGTCATCAGGAAGATATTGTAATCAATTCCTAGTGCAACCAAGAAGACAAACCCAAATAGCTCGACCGATGGATCGGCGCCGGGAAAGTTTAAGACGTTATTAAACAGCAGTGCAGCAATCCCAAGCGTCGCGGCAAACGACAGCACAGTTGTAAACAGTAAGACAAACGGCGCCACCAGAGAACGCAATAGAACTGCCAGAATCACCGTAATCGCCAACAGAATGAGCGGAATGATTACCGTGCGGTCGTGGATAGCCGCCTGGTTTGTGTCGTACTGAATTGCACTCGTGCCGCCAACAAGTGCACTATCGTCAATTTGGCGGACCTCGTCACGTAGGCGCACCACGGTATCGCGAGCCGCCTGTGAATCGGCCGGATCTTCAAGTGTGGCTTCAAGCAAGACATCACCATCGACAACTTTCGCCTTGGCATCACTAAACGGATAGGCGCTATCGGCAATCGTCGCGATCGACGGGAGCTGAGCTTTGGCCACCTCGTACGCAGCATCAACTGCAGTTGCGGGTGCACCCTGCATCGATTGGGCGATATTCTGGCGAATCGTCTTCAGCTGTGCCTCACGGGCTGATTCAATCTGTCCGTAGACATCGTTGTAGAGCTCATCGCGCGCTTCGCCAAGTGGCTTACTGCCCGATGGACTATTTGTCGCCACCGCACCAACCGACGCCACGCCATTGTCGGCATCAAGCGCCTTAACTGCATCGTCGATCTTGCTTTCGCTTACAATCACATACGCCGGTGAACCGGAACCGCCTGGGAAATGCTCGTCGAGCACTTTCTGGGCTTCACGCGCCTCAGAATACCCAAGTACTAAATCGCTTTGCGATACACCGTCACCCTTGAACTGGGTATAGCCCAAGCTAGCAAGGGCTAGCGCGATAATCGTGATAATCCAGATAGGGCGGGGATGTGCCTGTACAAACCCACCGATACGTGCCCACATGCGGTGGCGCTGTTCGTAGGTTTCCATGCGTGTCGTGTCGTACTGCGGCTGCCGGGGCCAGAAGGCTGCACGCCCTACTAATGCAAGAAGCGCTGGCAAGAAGGTAAGTGCACCCAAAATCGCAAACCCAATCCCGATTGCACCAACAGGTGCTAGGGCCTTATTCGAACCAAGGTCTGAAATAAGCAGGCAGAGAAGCCCAACCGATACCGTTCCACCTGCCGCCAAGATCGGCTCATATGAGCCTTTGAGCGCTGCTATGCTGGCTTTCCATTTTGATTTGAAATTACTATATTCTTCGCGTAACCGGGCAATATACAGCAGTGAATAGTCGGTCGCCGCGCCGATTACAAGGATGAATAATATCCCCTGAGTTTGACCGTTCAACTCAATCACGTCCCACTTAGCCAAGTGCCATACCAGAATAATCGCCACCGACAGCGCCGCAACAGATGTTAACAACACCAAAATTGGCAATATTGGGGAACGATACACAATGAGCAGGATAATAAATACCGCTGATAGCGCGACAAGAAGCAGGGTCACATCAATCGCGCCAAACGCAGTTTGCAAATCACGCCCAAATGACGCTGGGCCACCGATATGATACGACACCGACAAATCAGCATCCTTTAAATCTTGCTCAATCTTTGGAAAGACAACTTTAAATTCACTGTCACTGGCTAATGGCACCACCGCATATGCCGCTTTTTGATCGTCGGCCACAATAAGAGGAGAGATGGTATTATTAACACCCTCAACATCTTGAATTTCTTTGAGCGCCCCAGATGTATCAGACCGTACACTGTCACTCAGCTCACTACCATCTTCGTTATAGAACACGATAATAGCGGGAATTGATGAAGTGTCACGAAACCCTGAAAGCCGCTCGTTTACCTTAGTAGCTTCAGAATTTTTTGGTAAAAAGTTTGCTAAATCATTGGTTGATACTTCATCGATACGACCGAAGTAAGGGCCGCCGATGCCGCTGAGGCCAATCCACAGCGCCACTAGGGCAATCGGGAGTAAATGTAATAATCGCGTCTTCCATGTCTGTGAGGCTGTTTTCTTCATATGTATCTATTATAGCGTACACGCTTATCAGTTTTTTAGTGGTTTTTTCGCCACAAAAAAACCGAGCTCATATAAGCTCGGTTTTTGACCTATTCTTCCGTAAAGGTACCAGGTAAGGGTGGGCATCACCTGGCACCATTACGCCCTTCATCCCACCCTGATTGGGCATGAGCGTGACCCACCTCACATATCATATAGGTCCGCCGGATAAAGGGGTTAGTATACGTGTAATGCTTGTCTAACGGCACTACAGTGGAGGGTAGAATACTATAGTGCGCATTACACGTAACCTAACATAAGTTAGAATAGGGGGTATAAGGTGCTTGAATCAGCTGTTTCCAACTGACCAATCTCCTTCATATTAGCATACATTTGACATTCCGTCAATACTTTTTATAACAAAATATCATGAAAATCAACAAAATTTCACCCCTTAAGCATAAGTACTTACAGATTATAACTAATATTGCTAAAAGTCCTAGTATATTGTATTACACTGGCTCACTTCCGACTGAGCGCGTAGCCACTATCGCAATCGTCGGGACCCGTAAGCCTACCCCTTATGGGAAAGAGGTAACCGAGCGTTTAAGCTACGATTTAGCTAAACGCGGTGTGATTGTAGTAAGTGGGCTCGCGCTTGGCACCGATGCGCTTGCCCATAAAGCAGCCCTCGAAGCCGGCGGAATCACTATGGCGGTACTGCCTTGTGGATTACCCAAAATATACCCGGCCACCAACCGGCAATTAGCGGAGCGCATGGTAGAGCAGGGCGGAGCGCTGATTACCGAATATGCCCCTGGTACTGACGTTGCCTGGCAGTCAAATTTGCTGGCGCGCAATCGAATTGTGGCCGGTTTGGCCGACGCACTATTAATAACTGAAGCGTCGCTTCGTAGCGGCACACTTTCAACGGCAGCTCGCGCACTCGAGCAGGGTAAGGAAGTGTTTGTGGTCCCCGGTAATATCACCAGCCCCGCGAGCGCCGGCTGCAATGCGCTCCTCAAGCAAGGCGCAACCCCTGTCACATCGGCGGAAGACATCTTACAAGTTATTGCACCCGAAAGCCTGAGCGCGCAGACTCAAATGCCGCTGGGGGCCAACCCAACCGAAACGGCAATTCTCACTCAATTGCAAGCAGGGTTAAGGGACGGCGAAGATATCCAGCGGGCCACGGGCTTGCCGGCACACAGTATAAATATTGCACTAACTACACTCGAGCTTTCGGGCCACGTGCGCTCCCTGGGCGCCAACCAATGGGCAATAAAATAGGCCTTTACATTGCCGTTCAAGACGCGTAGTATAAGCCACTGTATTAAAAATATTAACGATACATATATATAATAGGAATAACGAATGAGCAAAAATCTCGTCATCGTCGAGTCGCCAGCAAAGGCAAAAACTATCGAGAAATACCTCGGTAAAGACTTCACTGTGCTTTCAAGCGTGGGGCATATTCGTTCGATTCCTAAAAAGACCAAAGATGGCACACCACCGATTGATATTGCCAATGGATTTAAAACAACCTACGAAGTCGACCCCGACAAGAAAAAGGTGATTAGCGAGCTAAAAAAAGCCGTTAAAACCGCCCAGAACCGTCTGGCTTGCAACCGATGAAGACCGCGAAGGTGAGGCGATTGCCTGGCATTTGTGCGAGGTATTGAAGCTCGATCCAACCAAAACGAATCGTATTGTCTTCCACGAAATCACTAAATCAGCCATCGAGGAGGCGATCAAGCACCCGCGCACTGTTGATATGCATCTGGTTCAAGCCCAGCAAGCCCGCCAAATCTTGGACCGTATTGTTGGCTTTGAACTGAGCCCTGTGGTGTGGCAAAAGGTACCTGGCGGCAAAAGCGCCGGCCGCGTTCAAAGCCCCGCCGTGCGCCTGCTCGTCGAGCGCGAACGTGAAATCAATGCCTTTGAGGGCTCATCACAATTTAAAGTAGTGGCCGTATTTGTAGCTGACGGCCAAGAATTTAAGGCCGAGCTAAAAAAGCGCTTTGATACCGAAGAAGAAGCAAAGAAATTCTTAGAATCACTCAATGGAGCCACATTTACCGTCAGGCGATGTAACAAAAAGCCCCAGCACCCGCAACCCGTCGGCACCATTTACCACCAGTACCCTGCAGCAAGAAGCCAACAGCAAACTTGGCCTCGGTAGTAAAGCCACTATGGCCGGTGCGCAGCGACTCTACCAAGACGGTAAGATTACTTATATGCGTACCGACAGTATTACCTGTCAAAGCAGGCGATTGCCCAAGCAGCTGATTATATTAAGCGGCTCTATGGCCACGATTATCAGCCATGTGCGTAACTTCAAAACCAAATCTGCTGGCGCCCAGGAAGCTCACGAAGCCATTCGCCCTACCGACATGACCCGCGAAGACGTCAGCGGTAGCGCCACCGACCAAAAGATTTATGATTTAATCCGCCGCCGCACGCTGGCGAGCCAAATGGCACCTGCAAAATTAGAACGCACTACCGCCACGATTACCATTTCTACCGCGAAAGAAGTGTTCGAAGCAAAGGGCGAGGCAGTGGTATTCGATGGTTTCATGCGCGTGTACGGCGCGAAAGATGACACATTATTACCGGCGCTGAGCGCTAAAGATCTTGTTAGTTTATTCAGTGTTGAAGCACGGCAAGTATTCGCACGCCCACCAGCCCGCTACAGCGAAGGCGCGCTCGTGAAAAAACTCGAAGAACTCGGCATCGGTCGCCCAAGTACCTATGCTACGATTATCGACACCATCCAAACCCGCGGCTACGCACTACGCGGTGAAGACGAGGGCACACCACGCGACGTCGTCGTCCTCTCAGCTGGTTGATGACGACGTTGAACGCGAAATTGAGCAGGAAAAAACCGGGAGCGACCGAGGTAAATTAGTGCCCACCCCAGCCGGTGAACTCATCAGTGACTTCCTGAGTGATCATTTTGATCAAATTGTTGACTATGATTTTACCGCAAAGGTAGAAGAGTACTTCGACGAAATTGCCGAAAACAACCTGCAGCGCAACAAAATGCTTGACGATTTTTATGGTCCATTCCATGAACTGATTGCAAAGTCTGGTGATATCGACCGAAGTAAGGTTGGTAAATCCCGTGAGGTTGGTACCGACCCGAAAACCAACAAGCCAATCATCGCACGCTTTGGCCGCTTTGGCCCGATGCTACAGCTTGGAGCTACCGAAGATAAGACTGATAAGCCACAGTTTGCCCCAATGCCCGCTGGCGCCAGTGTCGATACGGTTACCCTTGAACAAGCGCTGCAAGCATTTACACTACCGCGAGTCGTTGGGCAAACCGAAGACGGGCAAGATATTAAAGCCAACATCGGCCGCTTTGGCCCCTACATTCAGGTAGGTAAGCTCTTTGTCAGCATTAAAGGCGAAGATCCGCATGACATTACCCTCGAAAAAGCCCGCGAGCTCTACGCCGAGAAACTAAAAGCTGAGGCCGAAAAGAATATTGCTGACTTTGGTGATGTTAAGGTGTTAAATGGCCGCTTCGGCCCGTATGTCACCGATGGCAAAAAGAATGCGAAAATTCCTAAGGACACTGATCCAAAGAGCCTCACCGAAGCCGACGCCAAGAAACTGCTCGCCGATGCACCGGCGCGTGGCAAGCACGGCGGCCGCCGTGCACCCGCCAAGAAAAAATAGTGCGTAGTAGCAATACCACGTATTTAGTACGCTACGGCGCATTACCCAGCCCACACAGGCGCTCGTGTGGGCATATTTTTTATATTATGGGGTAATAATATGACGATATTATGACCGTTTTTTCGCAGTATAACAGAGGTAGCTTTTGACATACTTCATATCTATGTTCACGCTAACCATCATTTTTTACATAAAAAAGTCTAAAAAAAGTATTTACCATAAGCGTCGACATTGTGATATACTAAATGTAGACGAATTGGTGTTTGACATTTTGAAAAATATGTTCTATAATCAAATACGATTGTTAAAAACAAGCTAAATTTCCTGAGGTGAGGCAGAAAGGATCGGAAATACTATAATGAGCGACACGGGAACCCAGAGTACCGCGGCTACGCTAAAAACCGCTGTTCAAGAAATCTTGAACGCTATCGATCAAGAACGCGAGCGCGAAATTATCACGCGTCGTTTTGGCTTATTTGATCGCCGCGAAACCTTAGAGCAGATTGGTGAATTACTTGGCATTACCCGTGAACGTGTACGCCAGCTTGAAAAGGCAATATTAATTCGCCTTAAAATCGCTTCTGAAGAAGGGAAGATCACTGCGGTACAAACTGTAGAACGCCTAATTGTACGCGATTTAAACGAAAATGGCCGTGTTGGCCGCGTGCAAGACATTGCTGCTCGCCTAATTAACGGCACACCAACCAACGAAACAAAGGCACACGTGGCATTTGTATCTGAGCTTTCTGCAAAACTTACTGTAGTGAGTGAAAACGACACCTACCATCACGGCGTAAGCTTGGTTGAAGACGGTGACGAGAAAAAGATCCGTAAAGATGTTGATACCATCGTAAAGACCATTAAAACGCACGGTGAACCCCTTGATATTGAAGCGCTGCACGAAAAACTCGACTTTGGTGCTCCAAGCCAAGTTCGCGGTCTTGCTAGCCTATCAAAGCAGCTTGCAAGCCTTAAAGACATCTGGGGACTCGTCAAGTGGCCAACAGTGAACCCTAAAAACATTCGCGATAAAATCTTTGTCATCTTAAGTGACAAGGGTACGCCAATGCACTTCTCAGAAATCTCTGAATCGATTAAAGACAGCGACTTCAAGCGTAAAGATGTTACCACTCAGGCGATTCATAACGAGCTCATCAAAGACAAGCGCTTTGTGCTCATCGGCCGTGGTATTTACGCCCTGAATAGTTGGGGGTACAGTCGTGGTACCGTTGCCGATATCATCACCAAGGTGCTTAAAAAGGCAGGTGAACCCCTCCACCGCGATGAAATCGTCAAGCGCGTACTCAAAAGCCGCCAGGTGAAAGAAACGACGATTCTTCTGAATCTCCAGAGTAAATCTGAATTCAAGCGCGTCGCTAAAGCAACCTATACACTCGCCGAAGACAAATAATCTTACGCACTGATCACAATACACTCTCTTGGGAGAGTGTATTTTATATATTTACAAAAATATTGTATTATTTTATAATATAATTTAGCGTGCACCGTCCAACAGAAGGGAATACACCATGCGGCGCATGAACCCCCACAAGGAAGACGCCGTCACTGCCGATACCGTGCAGCCCGGCGATCATCTGCTAGTCTGGCAGCCCAACGTGCCGGGAAGCGACAAGAAGGTGACGATTACATCACCTATCGACACCGATACTGATGGCACGCTGGTCGTCGAGGCGATCGTTGAAGGACAGGGCCACACACCCAGCACACACGCCTGCAGCGTCCTTGGCCTCACCTCCAACCGCAGCGGTAAATGGACCCACGTGGCAATCTACGACTACACGGCGGTCTAGTGCGACGCCCACCCCGAGCGACATCGGGGTATTTTTATTATGCTTACTCTTGCAATTTTAACAGAGGTATGATATACTAAGTGTCACATAGTTATGTCATTTATTCTAGAGTTTATCAATCTGTTGCTGCAGTGGTACGTATGGGGGCCAATCGTGCTCATCCTTACATACTTAACCTGGCGCAATTATCAACGGGTTGAAATGGTCCGCGATACCGACAGTGTCCTCTTGATGCTCGAAATTCCGAAAACCAACGACAAGTCTGAGCTAGCCGCTGAACAAATGTTTGCGAGTCTTCATGGTATTTTACGTGATCGCAAAGAGCTGAAACTCAATGGCGGCTACCAGGAACACCTTAGTTTCGAAATTGCCTCAGTTGGGGGCCGTATTCAATTTTATGTGTGGATACCAAAAACTCTACAGAGTTTCGTGGAAGGGCAGATATATTCCCAATATCCACAGGTACAAATCCACACCGCCGAAGAAGATTACGTCACCCACGAACGGCAACATGCCGTAGTATATACCTCTGAAATCACGCTTTCCGAGCGTGAATTCTTGCCGATTAAAACCTTCCAAAGCTTTGAAGTCGACCCTCTGGCCGGCATTACTGGTACACTTGCAAAACTAGAAGACACCGATGAAGAAATCTGGATTCAGATGTTAGTACGGCCCGTAGCCGACGATTGGCATAAAGCGGCCGATTCATGGATTAAATCCGTTAAAAGTGGCGGCATGGGACTCTTCGGTGGGGGAGGCGGCGGCGGTAAATGGCTAGCTGGTCTATTAGAAGCCTTATGGAACCCACCCGAGCAAGGGAAGGGGGGTGAAGCCCCAACCGTGAGCGAGCGCGATAAAACTCGCATCACTGCCGCAGAAACCAAGGCAACAAAGCTTGGATATCAAGCGAAAATCCGCGTGGCATACCTAGGGGAGAGCACCACCAACGCCAAACTGCGTATGCAGGGGATTGTGGGTACATTTAAGCAGTACAACAGTACAAACCTCAATGGCTTTAAGATGGCACATGACAGCTTTAAAAAAGAAGACTTAGCCAAATATAAAGCTCGCTTATTCGCCGACAGGGGATACCTACTCAATATTGAAGAAGTAGCCAGCGTATTCCACTTGCCGCATACCAATGTGGAAACCCCTAATATTGTATGGGCGAGTACGAAAACCGCTGAACCACCCGCTAAATTGCCTTTGGTAACCGGTGATCCCTCAGTTGATGAAAACATCAGTGCCTTTGGGATGACCAACTTCCGTGGAGTCAATCATCAATTTGGTATGCTGCGCTACGACCGCTCACGCCACGTCTATATCATTGGACAGACAGGTGCCGGTAAGTCGGGGCTTTTGGAGCTCTTCGCGCTCTCAGACGTCTTCCACGGCCATGGCTACGCTATTATCGACCCACATGGTGACTTTGCAATTAACAATATGCGCTTCATCCCTGGCGGCAGGCTTGAAGACGTGGTGTACTTTAATCCAGCCGACACCGCCTATCCACTTGGGTTTAACCCGCTTGAAGTCACCGATCCGAATCAAAAGACCAACGTGAGCTCCGAAGTAATCGGCGTGTTAAAGCGCATGTTCGGCGACAGCTGGGGACCACGCCTGGAATACATCCTACGCTTCACGATTTTGGCGCTGCTCGATCGCCCTGAAACCACCATGCTCGACATCACCCGTATGTTAACCGACAAAAAGTTCCGCAAAGAAACCTTGAGCTACTGTAAAGACACCGTTGTATTACAATTCTGGAACGTTGAATTCGCCAGCTGGAATGACAAGTTCCAGGCTGAAGCGATTGCGCCAGTACTTAACAAGGTAGGGGCGTTTACTGCCAACCCTGTCATCCGTAATATCATCGGTCAACCCAAAAGCACCTTCAATATCCGTCAAATCATGGACGATGGCAAGATTCTCATCGTCAACCTTTCTAAGGGGCTAATTGGCGAAGACAACGCTGCCATTTTAGGAAGCTTCATTGTGACAAAAATCCAGCTGGCGGCCATGAGCCGTAGCGATATCCCCGATATCAAAGATCGCCGACCATTCTATCTATACGTAGACGAGTTCCAGAACTTTGCTACCGATAGCTTCGCGACGATTCTTTCTGAAGCTCGTAAATACGGCCTTAACCTAACCGTGGCGAACCAGTATATTAGCCAGATGAACGAAACGGTGCGCGACGCGGTGTTTGGTAACGTGGGCACCATGATTAGCTTCCGCGTCAGCGCCGACGATTCACCAATCCTCGCTAAGCAGTTTGAGCCCCAGTTCGAGCCAAACGACCTCTTGCAGATGCACAACCGTAACTTCATTATCAACATGGTAATTAATGGCGAAAAGGCCCCGGCATTTAGTGCGCGCACGCTTAACTTACCGGCGCCTCAGATAGACAACACAGGCCGTATTATTGAGCACACACGCATGATGTATAGTCGCCCTCGCAGCGAAATTGAAGCTTCGATTAGCGAGCGAGTCTTGCCACCTGAAAACCTGGTAGTAAAGAAGCCTGGACCTGCCTATACCGCGCCAAAAAGTCCAGAACAACGCGAAGCCGACCGCCGTAAAAAGGAAGCTGAAATGAAAGCGCAGGGCAAAACCTGGCCGATTAGTAACGTGACCCCGGACGAAGTAAATACTGCCTTGCAGCAAGCGAAAGAGCAGGGGAATAGGCCCCCTACTACTCCTGAAGACCCAAAGGCCTTTGGGTCTGGCGAAAACGCCGACGAAGCGCCTAAGAAAAAGCGTACGCGCAAGCGCCGCCGTAAGTCCGACACGCCAAGTGAGAGTCAAGGGAATACTCCTGATACTCCCCCTACTCCTATTCCAAAAGACGAGTCAAAGAAGGAATCAAAAAAGCCCACCAAGCAGGTGGACGATGACCCAAGCATCCTTCGCATCCATTAGAGATGGCGGCCCGGATAAGGTACCACCACGTGGTGATAATAGTCCGTTCCGGGCCATCCTTATCATACCATCCGAACGTACAGGCTCGCGAATAGCGAGTAACCAACCCCTGTTCAATCTAGCTGTAGTGATATACAAAACAGAGTAGAACAAAATTAGAACATTTAGTATACGTAGACGCTTGGACGCAAACCCACATAAACCCAGGCCATACCAATACCTACATATTAGGCTAGCCGGGCATATATAAGCCAGGCCAGGCAAAACAGTGCAACAAGCCGCGCGGAGCAGGGCGCACAAAAACAAAAACAACCACATACCAAAAAATACATGCAATATGGCGCGTAGGGCATGCATAACAAGTCATGATCGCGCGATAGACTTAACGTCGCACAATATACCTTTTGCGACACTAACAATATCGATACTAAAGGCATCAGCATACCTCCACCGATAGTGCTAATGGGGGGTTGGGCCTGGCGGTGTATGTATTTTGTTCGTTTACGTGTACGTTACACTACTAATTACTTGTAATGTTTACTACTAAATCAGCTAGGCCCCGGCAGCTATGCCGATTCACTGATCAATGTAGTTTTCCACAACGCCCGCCATCTTAACGTAGCTTTTCACGCCATAATTATTACTATTTGCATTTTTTAAAAAATGTTGCTCCCCTATCCTTTTTTGCCCTATCTACCCTATTTGCTTTTTTTGTTTTTGTATATTTTAATATAGTTTTTTTCAAATATACCGAACAAAATTAGAACATTCTCTAATCGGCTAGGGGGCACCCTATCGCCTCAGTTTATCGGTAGTACGCTCGCCCGCTCACTCGGACATCAAGGTAGCGCGCTGTGATATCTTTCGATGTAAGATAGCGGATCGCCCGCATGGCATCTTCTGCCTGCTCCCCTGACGGTCGGTCGATAGTAAACCTCACAGGATACGAGACTCCTTCTAGTGAAAGCTCAATTTGACGTGTCGTATTCTGGGGTAAGACTACCTTCGTTACCTTATAGCCATATGATTTCATATCGCCAATTGCTTTACCGATAAAACCGAGAAAACGATTACTCGCAAGTACCTGGTTATCCTGAGCCTGAATGCCCGTTTCATCAACCACAGCCACACCCGGATCACTAAAGTAACTACGGCCAAATGCGTTGCCTTCGTTATCAACATAGAGCTTTGACGAACCGGTATCCCATACCACCACAGGGTGGCGCATGATAACGTGAAATATTGCGCCACCAATGCCATCGCTATCAACACCAGCCGATACATGAGCAACTTCAGGTTCACCGTGTGTTTGTAAATATCGTGCTAATTCATCGGTATCGACCGAAAAACGGAAGCGCTGCAGCGGATGTTCGGCTAAGTACTGCTGAATAGCGGCAGTAAAGCGTGCGCCATCAACGGCACGATCAGCTGTGGTTGTGACGGTTGGATGCGAAATAACTTGAAAAAACAGATACCCTAGCGCGATAGCCGCCACTATACTCACCATGAAATAGGTCGACAAGCGTCGCCTATGGCGGCGTAAATGATGCCCTTTCACACGCGATGATTGCAGTTCTGCGCGTGTTTCACCTACACTCACAACATCAGATGCTAAACTTCCCGTTAAGGTACGATTACGGCGATACGTGACGCGCTGGTCGGCTCCCCCACCCTCGCCACTTTGGGATGTGCGTCGCCCGGGTTGAGCTTTATGTTGTTTTTTGCGCAACAAACCCATAATTTTAGCGAGTACGCCCCCGTTTTAACACACCCGTGATAAGCCGGGCCATATCGCGCGCCGCATGTGGTTTAGCAAATTTGGCAAAGTTCTTTTGCATCGTGCGGCGGAAGCTCGTATCTGCGAGTACATTACGTACCTCTGTTACAAGCATGTCTGGGTCGCGCTCGAGCAGCGCTTCATCAAGAACAATCGCGGCACCGTTTTGCTCATACACGGCAGCATTTTTTAACTGATGTCCGCCCGTGAGATGCGGATTAGGGATTAAAATAGTTGGCTTCGCCAAGGCGGCAAGCTCGGCAATAAACGTCGCCCCCGCACGTGCCACCACAATATCGGCCGCCCCCAGTATTTCGTCCATTCCCTCACTCACAAATGAAATCAATTGATACCTCGGGTCGTCCTGCGGCGTAATGCTACGTAGTTCATCGTACTGCTTGGTTCCTGATATCAGCACCACAGATGCCACGTCAAGCAGCTTGGCGAGCGACAACGCGACCGCGTCATTAATTCGTTTCGCACCAAGGCCACCACCCGTTACAACGAGCAGCGGCTTTGCAGGGTCAACGCCAATCTTTCGTTTCAGCGTAGTCTGTTCTTTCGGGCTTACTGGTGCAAATCCAGGGCCAATCGGTACCCCTACATAATGGGTACGCTCATGGGGGTACGGGTAAAACTCTACTGGCGCTCCTGTGCCAATCGCATCAGCCCAGCGCGCCAAGATACGGTTGGTCGCGCCCGGGTGGGCGTCTGAATCATGAATTACCAGTGGAATGCGCAGCCAATGTGCAGCAATACCAATTGGTAAACACACATAGCCACCCTTGCTAAACACCACGTCTGGCCGCCATAATAACAGCTTTACAAGGCTCTGCACCACGCCAATCACTAATTTCACGGCATCAATCAAGTTTGGCAAAAAAATTGCGCGTACCATCGTGATATGCCGCCACCATGGTAAATGGTGATAACGCCGCAACTTACCACTAATAATCGTTTCAACAGGGATAGAATCGTCATAATGCCCCATAATACGGCGAGCCTGTGGGGCAAACCCCGTATCACACCAAAAACGAATTTCAGCGCGCGGTTTTTGCTGCTTAAGTGCTTTGAGTACGGCGACGACCGGAGTAACGTGACCCCCCGACCCCCCGCCGGCTGCGAGAATCTTCACTGCGAGCCTCCTTTATGGGTGTAAAACTTGTATACTGCGATAATTGATGGACAAGCCCAAGCGCACCGGCCACAAAGACCATACTGGTACCCCCAGAGCTAAGCATCGGCAATGTAATACCCGTTAATGGCATCACGCCAATCATGGAAGCGATATTCATCAATACGTGCGTCGCCAGCCAGCCAAATACGCCCGCTACCGCAATCCGCATCGCCGGGTCTGCCAAATGGTCAGATATCTTTAATATGCGAATCAACAGCGCCGCGAACAGCACAATTACTAAGTGTCGCCCCTACAAATCCAAAGGTTTCGCCAATAATCGCGAAGACCGAGTCGTTGATCGCTTCCGGTAAATAGCCTGTCGCCTGTACACTATTACCAATCCCTAGCCCAAACATCCCGCCAGTACCCAGCGCAATCATGGCATTTTTAATGTGATAGCCGCTATCCTGCGCACTATCGGCCGTATCGCCGTTAATAAACGTCATTAAGCGCTCTCGCCGGTGCGGCGTCACGACAATCAGCAGCGCACCAATTAGCGCAGCAATCAACGCATATTTCATTAACAGCTTCATACCAATCCCGCTCACCAGCATCATCATCGAAATCATCACCGCCGCAGCAATCCCGGTTCCCATGTCTTTTTGCAGCACGATAATCACAAATAGTGCCAGAGCGGAAAGCCCCACTACAGGGTAAATCGTTCTTTGGCGATCGTTAATTAGCCCCTGTTGAGAACGTTTACCCAGGAATGCGGCAATATAAATCAGCAGTGCGAATTTTAATACTTCAGCTGGCTGGAAGGTACCAAGTGGTCCAAGGTTAAACCAGCGGTAGGCACCCAGTGTGTTAATCGCAATTGCATCGATGTGGAGCAGGTTGCCCCCAATAAATAACAGTGCACACAAAATAAATCCAAGTTGCACGAGCTGCATTGAATACCGCTTCATGGTCGCAAATGGTACTTTACTCACCACCACAAAGGCAATCACCGCAAACATCAAGCTGACCGCCTGCTTAACGGCAAAGTAAATATCACTATAGAAATCGGTGTTATTAACCTCGTTCAACACATTAGCGCGCTGGGGCCCAATTGCGTACATAATAATTAGCCCAAAGAGCATTAATAGCCCCGTAAAGAGCACAATTCGGTAATCGGGCCGGTGTTTACGAGCGACGCTCGCCCCACCCGGCTGTGCCGTAGCTGCTTGACGACGGCCTGGGGTCACAGGTGGCCCCCTGTCAGCGCGATAAAGATACCAACCAGGCCGGCCACGCCGCCGATCACCCAAAAGCGCATCGTCACCTTCGTTTCTGGCCAGCCAATTGCTTCGAGGTGGTGATGAACGGGTGCCGATAGGAAAACTTTCTTATGGAAGAAACGCTTAGACACAATCTGCACGAGGCTTGAACCAGCCTCAATCACGAAGATAATCCCAATAATCGGTAGTAAAAAGATAGTATTAGTGAGCATCGCCACCACACCAAGGCTGGTGCCGTAGGCAAAACTCCCCACATCCCCCATAAAGAACCGCGCCGGGTAAATATTAAACCAGAGGTAGCTTAGCAGTGCACCCACCACTGTTAAACAGAAGCCCGCAATTGCTGGGTGGCCCTGGAGGAGCGCAATCACCCCAAACGTCGCATAGGCAATCGTCAGCAGACCCCCCGCGAGGCCATCTAACCCGTCACTAATATTTACGGCGTTACCGGTTGACACAACCGCCAGCACAAATAGTGGCACAATCCACACACCAAGCTCCCAATCACCAAAGTATGGAATATGCACCGCGTTATAGCCGAGTTTTGTATAGAAGAACCAGCCAAGTGCCAGCGCCATAACGGTAATCATGGCAAACTTTAAACTCGAGCGCAGCCCCGCCACACCCTTGCCCGAGCCACGAATATTAATCACATCGTCCAACAACCCAACGAGTGCACCCCCGAGGAGTGCCGCCAGCGGTAACCATGTGCCCGCCCTATCCCAGTTAAAGAAGTACGTTACCGAAGTAATCGTAGTGATGCCAATAATACCCGCCATGGTTGGAATATTGCTGGTGAACTTTTTGGCATGGAGCTTAGTAAATACTGATAACGCCTCGCCAGTGGTGCTGGTGGTGCGCTGCTTTTTCCAGAACTTATATTTGTATGCAAAGTGGGTATATACGGGGGTCAGCACCATCGCGAGCACAAAGGCAATGATACTGAGTACGAATGTTGAGGTGAGCTGGTCTGAAAAGGTGGTTATGGTCATGAGTATAGTATATCCTGTTTACCCCTTGGGCGTTAGTCTTAGGTAATTAATCATCCAGTTAGAAATATCAGTGAAGACTGGGAGTGCATCGCGCCCACCTTGAAGATTCTGGCCCTTGCCCGACATTTCAACCATAATCACGTAACTTGGTAGCTTGCCTTTTTCACCGCCAAAGCCTAGGTAGGTTGCGATGGTTTGGTTATCAACATAGGTGCCGTCTACAATTGCCTGTGAGGTACCCGTTTTCCCACCTACGTAATACCCTGGCGTATCTTGGGCGCCATAAAACGCTTGCCGTGCCTTGTATACCATCTCACGCACCGTGTCAGAGGTTTTCTTGCTGATAACGCCAGAATACTGGGCTTTTGGCGTTGCCGCCTTAAAATCGCCCGTATCGCTCATCGTACCGTTAATCACTGTTGGTTCGTGGTACACGCCGCCATTTACAATCGCACTAAAGCCACTGGCCACCTGCAGCATGGTCGCATCCATCCCCTGCCCAAACGACATATTCGAATAGCGAACTGCGTTACCTTGCACCTGGGTGGGCGGCACAATCACGCCTGTTGCTTCGCCCGCTAGTTCAATACCCGTTAATTCACCCAGCCGGAAACGATTATGGAAGTAATCATACATCGTGTCGCGTGCCTTACGGTTAATCGATTCGCCGTCACCAAGCCGCTTCGCCACTTCCACCATACCGGTGTTAAGCGACCAGTTAAGTGCGTGCTGAATAGTGATTTCACCGGTTTGGCCTTTACTAGCATTGGTGATGGTAATATCTTCCACCTTAACGTAATCGGTATTGGTGTAAGTAGATTTTGGGGTAATCGCCCCTTGGTCAACACCCGTTGCCACGGTAAATGTCTTAATGTCAGACCCCGGTTCATATGGGTTAGAAATGACGTTATTGTTAAATACCGACAAATCCTCGACTTCATTAAGCTTTGAAGGATCGTAGGTGGGGAGATTCGCCATAGCAAGTATCTTACCGGTGTTCGGATCCATCACAATCGCGCTTGCCTTTTTAGCCCCCGTTCGTTTGATTCCATCCGCCAATGCGCGCTCAGCCTCTGCCTGTACGTTGCGGTCAATGGTGAGCACAATATTATCACCATTTTTTGCGGGGGTTTTAATATTTTTATCACCCACCGTCAGTGGTACATACCGCACATCGGTGACTGTTTTTAATTGGCCGTTCTTACCCTTTAGATCCTCATTTTGTGCCTGCTCTAAACCATATTGGCCATCACCTTCAGAGTTCACAAAGCCTGTCACCTGGCTTGCTAGCTTCCCTTCTGGGTAAACACGCTGCGTGGTTGCATCAAAGCCAACACCGGCCAAATTCTCCTTCTTCAGTAATTCAGCTTGGGTACGGTTAAGTTTTGTTGCAATCACCTGGTAGCGCGTGTCGGTCATATCTAAATATTTCATGTAATTATCACGCGTTTTACCGCCCGCTACCTTATCGACGGCAGTTTTTATAGCATCAGGATCTTCCACTTGGGTGGGATCAACCCATACAGTGTAGACCGTTTCGTTCATCACCAGTGGCGATGGCTTCGTGCCGTCCATGGCGTAGATTTCGCCACGCTTGGCATGCAAGGTAAACTGCTTAATCTGTTCACTATCGGCCTGTGCAACAAAATATTCGTGCTGCACCACCTGAATATAAAACAGGCGTAACACAAAAAGCGCCATTATCCCCACCAGAATAATAGCAACCGTTTTTGCACGACTTTTGTCCGAAAAGTGCAGCTCCATAATCCTATTCGCTTACGTGTTGAACATCTGTCGGCGTGGTCATATTCTTGGCCACACTGCTGTCAGAAACAGATTGCAATGCCGTCAGACGAGCGTTCTCGATTTCCAGGTCCTTTTGTTGTTCGCTTAATGCTGTTATTTTATCACTTACCGCGCTTGCTGCGTAGTCATAGCTCGAGGCTTTGGTGGCCTGAGTTAAATAAATGAGACCTAAAATGGTAATCATGAGCGCGACGAGCACAGTGTGAGTGATCGGGCCAAGACGGACCGGCGAGCTGAACGCAATGGTGTTCTGGTTACGGTTCCAATTTGCTTGGCGACGCGAGGTAAATTGTGCAGTTCTAGTATACGTTGATGTTGTCATTGTGGTGGAAATAGTGTTGTTTTTTGTTTGTATTCAAAGTCGGTACTGGCCTACCCCTTAGGGTAAGCCAGCCCAATATGCATCAATTTACGAAAAGCGTACTTTTACTTTCGTTTCAACTGATTGGTTTTGTACTGGGATGTGTACTGGCATGGGCACATTCCCCTTTCTTTGGTGGTTTTTATTTTTTCACAGCGGCCCGAAGCTTTGCGCTCCGTGAACGCGGGTTGTGAACGTCGTTGATGGCCCCATCAATGGGTTTTTTCGTTATCAGGGCGAGTTCGGCTTCATAACCGGCACGTGACTGTTCGCTAAAATAGCGTTTCACTAACCGATCTTCAAGGCTGTGGAAGCTAATCACTGCTACCCTTCCGCCAGGCGCTAACAGCGGTGGCAATAGGGGCAAGACGGCTTCGACTTGCGCGAGCTCGTCGTTAACGAATATCCTCAGGGCTTGAAATGTACGTGTTGCCGGATGGATACGTTGCCATCGGCCAACATGAGCATTCATGATAACGTCAGCAAGTTGCTTCGTGGTTTCAAACGGACGGGCGGCGATAATCGCATCGGCGTAGCGGTTTGCTACCCCACGCGGCTCTTCGCCGTAGTCACGGATGATACGCACGAGTTCTTGCTTCGAAATACGGTTAACGACTGAACGTGCTGATTTCTCCTGGGTAGGATCCATGCGCATATCCAGCGGGCCCTCTTTGTTAAAAGAAAACCCTCTCTCACCGTTATCAAGCTGTGGTGACGACACCCCCAAGTCAAGTAGAATCAAACTAAATTGCTTACCTTCATCGGCGAGCTGCGTAGCCGCAGCGACAAAATCGCGATGAATCAAGTGCGCTCCTGCCTTTTCTATATCGGTGAGGGTCGCTAATGCGTTCTCATCACGATCTACAAGGTAGGAATCGGTATAATTTGCCGTTTTTTGTAGGATTGCCCGCGCGTGGCCCCCATACCCTGCAGTTAAATCAAGGTATGACTCACCCTTTATAGGTGCAAGCACACGTAGGACATCCTCTTTTAAGACGGGAACATGAAGTGGTGGATGTTCTTTGATACTCATTAAGGTTATTATACCATCTTCGAAAAGTTGATATAGTTACCTTCTCGAGATCACCAAACTGGTAGCAAACCATGTTTGTTTTCGCAATGTGTTTGTTTTTGATAAGTGTCAACGTACGCCGACGGGGGTTCCAGTGGAACTCATGTTGTCCGATTATGTACGTTATTGAGAGACTTATGTGTGAGGTGGAGTTTTTGGGAGGTGTTGTTTTGTGAGGAAGGTACGTCCAACCATTTTTCAAGTGGGTCGGTAAGCCACCGGCTCACTACCAGATTGTTGATCTCGAGGATATCGTTGTTTGTTTGTTAATGTTCGGTATTAAATAACAGGAAAGTAAACTAAATAGGTTGCGCGGGCGCTTGAATGCGCCAATATGCGCCTGCACGGATGGCGACTACTTCTCGGTCGATGCCAGCATATTCTAGCAAGTGTTGTTCGATGGTTACTCGACCTTGTTTTTGATCGAGCCCCGCACCAGTTTTTCCGTGCCGAAAACGTACGTTCAAATCGGCGGTCTTCTCATCGAGGATATTTCCTGCGAGTGCCGGTTCAACTTCCCTATCCCATACTTGTTGGGAATAAAGATGAAGATACGGCCCGAAGCCCCTTGTCAAAACAACGCCGCTGGAAAACTCCGCTCGTAGCTCGGTCGGTATCGTCAAACGACGTTTATCGTCGAGCTTTCGTTCAAAGTAATCCATATGTCTTGACTCGCCCCTTTGGCGTTACGTTTATTGGATGTTAAGTTGTGTTTGTTTGTGGTTTTTTGTTTGATGGGTTGTTTACCCACTTTTTGCCACTGGACTCATAATACTACCCACACTTACCCACTTGCAAGTATTTTCTGCGATTATTTCGACATATTGTGCGATTTTTTTCCACAGTTTTGTGGAAAAGCTCATGTTTTAACGGGGGTAGAGTAAAAAAATATGAACAAAATATTGTTCTGTTCTATGCAAGCTATATAGTGTTAGTGCGCACGCCTAGCCACTAGGCTATCGTGTGCATTAAACAACGCTTGGGCAACTGCATCGGAATCGTGGCGAATCAACGTGCGTTCGTGCGCAATCGGATCAGAAGAATTCGGGTTCTCCCATGCCGCCCCCGCTACGAGGGGCGCGCCAAACGCCTGGAAATGAGCGTTCTTGAGTGTAATGTCGTCGTATTCAACCGCTAGCTCACCGTCGGCGGCGTATTTTTTCAGTAGCTGGACACTCGGCTTTGCGGTGTTATAAATCACCCCATCAAGCGCTGCGCCGCTTAAGCGTTCAATCTCACTCGCAAAATCGCACACCGTAAAGCCATCTGTCTGCCCTGGCTTTGTGACAAGGTTGCATACGTACAATACGCTGGCTTTGGTTGCCGCCAGCGCTTCACCAATACCTGGCACCACTAGCGCTGGCGCCAGGCTTGAATATAGTTTTCCTGGTGCAATCACCACGATGTCCGCATCTTTAATCGCGCCGACAGCCTTCGGATTGGCAACCGGTGATGGCTCGAGCCATACCTCGGGGTGCTTATGGGTAAGTGCAGCATTACCTATCACCGATTCACCGCGCAGCACCTCTTCGCCATCCTTCAGCATCAGCTGCACATTGGTGAGCGTAATTGGCTCTACCTTGCCAGTGATATTTAACAGCTGGCTGGCAAGTTCTACCCCTGCACCAAAATCCCCGCTCATCTTTTCAAGCGCACTTAAGAAGATATTACCGAACGCATGACCATGCATGCCGCCGCCATCAAAACGATAATTAAATAAATCACGCAGCTGTGGTTTATTCGATAACGCTACCAAACACTGTCGCACATCACCGGGTGGTAACACACCGTGCTCATCACGCAATTGCCCCGTACTACCGCCATCATCTGCCATATTCACGAGTGCCGTGATGTGTTTGGTGTAATCTTTCAGCGCACCAAGTAACGTAAAGCTCCCCGTGCCACCCCCAATCACCACCACTCGTAAGCCCGCGGTGTCATCGTGAGCTATACGTTCGAGTGTTTGTGGCATTAGTGTTCCCTATTCTGCCGCTGGTGTGTCAGTGCGGAGTGGTTTCTTGCTTTTAATTTCGTAGGCAATGCCTGTCATATCGCTCGTTACGTAATCATCGTTTAATAGATTAATAAACTTTGAGGCATCTTTATGGTCCATTAAAATAATCTGTCCAGCCGCATCGTCAGTCATCAGTTCTAGCCCGAGCGTATCAGAATGATCAACCACTTGATCTTGCGTCACAGTGCCAATTTCAAGTTTCTGGAGTTTATTCACCAGCGGCTTATTATCGCGTACCAAGGCATCAAAGGTTAGCCCATCAGGTAGTTTAATCTTGAAATGTTCTTCGATTTCCTTCACCTTTTCTTCGGCCACCGCAAACTTCTTCGCATCGTATCCAAACGTACGAGTAAACTTGGTTTCGTTAAACACAAATACGTCCTGGCCAGTAATTAACACCTGGTTATCCGGAGTAATCCGCAGCCCCGCATCGGCACTAAATGGCTTGAACGACCCAGCGTCATACATCCACGCCGTGGCACCTTTGAGCACCTGGGTTTGTGGTAGCAGCTTGGTAATAAAGAATGGCTCGCTTCCCGTTTTAGAAAAGCGCGCAATCACCCCTTTTACCTTCTTAAATTCGTGGTCACCTTCGGTAAATACCTCTAGGGCTTCTTCACCGTACATAATTTGTTCAATCACTTCTTGGGCGTGTTCAACTTTTTCTAACGTAGTACGCTCAACAACATTGTCTTCACTGGCAGCAGCTTCAAAATCGCGCACCATCATACCGGTTGCCGCGCCTGTTTGCACATTACTAATCATGTCGTATAAAAACAGTACCTTCAATTGGTTCTTCAACTGTTTATCGTAGTTAGTGGCGTAGACCGTGTAGCCTTTTGTAAAGAGGTACAAATCAATTTCAAGCTGATCCTTATCACGGTCAGTATTATTTGCCCACAAAAAAATATCGGCTGGTTCATCTTGTTTTTCTTGCTTGTC
The DNA here is from genome assembly GCA_963789695.1 of uncultured Candidatus Saccharibacteria bacterium. GTDB lineage: Bacteria > Patescibacteriota > Saccharimonadia > Saccharimonadales > Saccharimonadaceae > Saccharimonas. The sequence continues at coordinate 57,202 of CAWBLS010000003.1, forward strand.
TGTCTGGGTGGTTGTATCTGTCGTCATATAAATTATTGTACCGTATCCTCTCCGAAATGTTTTTGTAATCGTATAGTTATACTTCCCTCGTGGCGGCCAAGTGTTTTACTGAGCGTTTTCACATCTGCCCCATTTTGAAAGTCTTGCTTAAGCGTTGCGTCATCCTTAGCCGTCCACGGTTTGTACGCGTTAGGGTAAGTCTCACGCATCTTGGCAATCTTTTCTGCCCAACTGCCGGTGGGTGCGGCTTTTTTAGGTGGTTGGCCTTCGCGCTTCGTCGCGTTAACGCGTAAATGCTCAAACCGCTTGGTGTCATTACCCGCCCTACGCCGCAGCAGCTCGTCGATTTCCAGTGCATCCATACTGACCGTCAGCGCGGTGCGATTTATACCATGTAAATACAAATCGGACAATTTTTTTACTCGGCTCAGTGCTACATAGCCCATCCCTGGTACAAAGGCTTTGCGCAGGTCAATTTTCGCCGCGTCGAGTGTCATGCCTTGGCTTTTGTGCACCGTGATCGCCCATGCTAAACGCAGGGGTATTTGCGTAATACTCGCCCGCTTTTTATCGCCATCGCGTAGCTCCCAGGTGTCTGGCTGCATGGTCACCGTACGGCCATTTTTAAATTCGACGACTGGGTAATCCGTACCCGGTTCGAACGCATCAACACGACCAATACTTCCGTTTGCGTAGCGTCGGCTTGGATCGTTCTTTACCGCCATCACCAGGGCGCCTTTTTTCAATATCAATGCTGGTGGCGCCAGCACACTACGTTGTAAATTCTCAACGTAATTGGCTGCACCGGTGGTATATTGTTGGTATATCACCTCTTCGCCATCAAGCTTTTCAAGTTGCTGCTCGTTAATCCTATCTACATCTACATTCATCGTGTGCAGCTCCGTCATGTCACCTTCAGGCGGCACTTCCTCAATCCGCGCCATCAGCTGCTCGGCATGCCGGCGGCGCACGTCCCCACTACGCATATGCTGCAAAATTTCAAGCAACGCGTCCTCTTCACTCTGGCGATATTGGGTATCAAGGTATAAAATCGCCGGGTCGAGCTCTTGCCACACATTGGCATTTACCACAAAGCCACCCTCGCGCGAATCACGCCTGTTCACTGGTGGTAGCTGGAAAAAATCTCCACTCATCACCACTTGAATACCGCCAAACGGTACGTCAGGCTGCTTGCGCACTAAGCGGCAGGCTTCGTCGACCATATCCAAACGGTAATCGTGCAACATACTAATTTCGTCGATAATCAGTACATCGGTTTTTTCGATGATTTCACGGCGACCTTTGCTCACATGGTCGGCAAATCCAGGCGGCAAGACATCGTTCACCCCAATACCGCTCCAGGCGTGGATTGTTGTACCACCAAGATGTGTGGCTGCGAGCCCTGTCGTAGCCGTTACGCTCACGTGTTTGCCTTCGTGTTTGGCCAGTTTAATAAACTGATTCAACACAAACGTCTTCCCCGTCCCTGCCGGACCGGTCAAAAAGGCATGCTCCCCCGAAAGTAATATCTCTAACGCTAGCGCTTGATCCATTACATCTAGTATAGCCGCGTCAGCACTAGCTGTCTGTTGTACTATTTGCCAACTGTTGCTTTAAGCCATCGGCGTACAGTTCACCTTCGCGTACCAGCCCGTCAAAATCTTCAGGCAGCACCATTGCAGCGCTCGCATGACGTTCGGTTGTGCCCAGCCGTAGCTGTGGTACATTCTCTGCCGGCGACGGCTCAAAAATACTGGTCGGGTCAGAATTAATTCGGTACAGTACCGACTGAGATTCAAATACGTCATCGCCCTTCCATGCAAACCAATACATCCTACGGGTCGTATCATAACGCTCGCCCGTATGGACCGTGTGATTATGAATTGCCTGCATTCGCCATGCGCCTGCGCCAAGCGCCACCCTGCGCAGTGCAATTTGCTTATCGGCTATGCGTGTTGCGTAGCCGTTCTTATCTGGCTCGCTCCACTCACTCAGCGCTGGCGGCATGATAAATTCTGCACCCGGATACTGTGCAAGCCGCCGAACACCCTTGCCCATCGCATGGCTTAGCTCAGTCATGTCAGCGATAAATTCTTCGATATCCTCCACCGGCGGATGCTCGATACCTTGAGCATAACGCTGAAACGTGAAGGTTTCGATCATAGCCGAGCGCCCTCGCGTGCTTTATTCGCCCACTCATCAGCCAACTCGTTGCCCTCATCATCATTATGCCCGCGCACCCACGAAAGCGTCGTATTCCCCGCTTGATAAAGCATATATAGTTCTTTCACTAAATCGAGATTTTTAATCTCTCCACCCTTTTTCTTCCAGCCTTTCGCTTCCCAGCCGGGTGCCCATTTGGTAATCACATTAATCCAAAATTCGCTATCGGTGTGGATGGTGCATGGCTCACCGCCACTGGCGCGCATCGCTGCCGCCAGCGCAAAGCCTTCCATCCGAATATTTGTGGTTTCGCCCGGTTCGCTGCCCAAGGCTACTGGCCGGCCGTGTTCAATCACCGCAAACCCACCCGGGCCGGGGTTTGGGCTTGCACTACCATCAGTAAAAAACACTCTCATTTGTATCTATGATACACATCTGTTAGCAATCAGGCAAAGCTTTCGTACTCAAACACTTCAACGTCGAGCCCTGCAAGGCGAGCTTCTTCAGCCGTTTTTAGCGTGCCCGCGATACGTGTTGATGCCGTCGCATTTCCGCTCAAATGAAATGCAACCACCCTATTGGCAAGCCGTAAAATCCGGGCATTGCGCGCATAAAACGCCTCTGGCGAAAGCTCATCAAACGAATCATCAGCTTCAATGTAGCTTGGTGCGTCATCTTCAATCCAATCAAGCTGGCGAATGGTTTCTTCGGCGTCTTCAGGCACGCACTTCCCTGCCACAGCCCGCTCACGCAGCAACGTTGCATACAGCGCCAATTTTACTGGTAAATACACCTTCACGGGCGCTCCAGCGTCAAGTGCCGCCTGCACCGCTACCGTATCCACACCCGTGCCTCCACCCGACACTATCCCATACCCTTCACCTACCGCCGTATTCACATACTCATAAATGTCACGGCGCATGGCGGGGGTGGCTTCGCGCGTTCCAATTACAGCGAGCCACTTCTTCATGTTATACGTTTCCAACGTATGTTTTTACAAAATTTCGCAATATATGTGAGGGATACTCCACCACATAGCTCGATACATGGGCAATTAAATCATCCATTTCTTCAGGCGCAAAATAGCCGTTGTTTTGGTACGCACGAATCCGCAAAATGAGGCTCGGCAAATCAAGTTCTGGATGAAACTGCGTAGCGTACACGTGCCTCCCTATGCGCAGCATCTGGCTGCATGCGTTCGAGCGAGCAAGCTCTATAATCCCATCCGGTACGTCGCCAGCGCCTTCTTTATGCCCCACATATGCCACAAAATCATCGGGTAATCCATTTAACAGTGGATCATCCCGGCCGGCATCAGTCAGCGCAACGTCAGCCGCCCCTACCGCTTCACCGTGTTCGAAATCAATATCGCCGTTAAATGCCACTACCGCGAGCCCAAAGCCTAAGCATGCACCTAAAAACGGTTTATCGTGGGCCACAATGGTTTCAAACAACCTACATAGCCACGCTTCCATACGCTTCTGCTGCTCACTTTTTTTAGATTCGTCATAGGCAAAATTCGTTGGCCCACCGCCCATCAGAACCGCCGAATAATCATCAAGGTTTACTTCTGGCAGCTCTCGCTCATGGATCTGCATTCGCTCTACTGCGTCAGGATTTAACCCGCCCAACCGGCAAAATGATTCGAATTCATTATCGCTTACCTGCTGTTCTGGCCTCGACTGCAACAGTAGTACTTTTTTCATATCGTCCATCATACCACGCCAGGTATAATAGAGGCATGACAACCTATGTTCTGGCTGGTGGATGCTTCTGGTGTTTAGACGCCGTGTTTCGCCGTTTAACGGGTGTCGAAGCCTCTGTATGTGGGTTTGCGGGTGACAGTAAGCTACGCGCCCACTACCACCTGGTGGCATTTGGGCTCACTAAGCACGCTGAAGCAGTTGAAATTACGTTTGACGAATCGGTAATTCCAAAAGAAACAATTCTCGACATATTCATGTTCATCCACGACCCGACCAGTTTGAATCAACAAGGTGCCGACAAGGGCGCACAGTACCGTTCGGCCATGTTTTTTGCTGATGAGTCCCAGCAGGCCGTATTTCAGGCAGCGATTGACCGTGCTCAAAAACAATGGGATAAACCTATTGTCACCTCACTCGAACCCTTAACCGGCTTCTACCCGGCTGGCGAAGAACATCAAGACTACTTCGCTAAGCAGCCCGATGCGGGGTATTGCCAGGTTGTTATCTCGCCGAAACTCGCCAAAGCCCGGCAGCAATACCGCACACTATTTACTGATTAATACTGCTGCTCAACCGGCTCATTTGCAGTATCAAGCCTTTTTGCCCTACCGCTCACAATCAGCAGCACCATAAACGACGCGAACGTTGCCGAATATACAGGGTATAGCAAGCCCATCAATCCAGCATGGTTCATCACACCCGCTATTGCCATAAAGCCACCCGCAAGCAGCGCCAAACTCCAACTCATCAGCGACTCATGGTGTGGGGCACGCCAGGCATGCGCAAGTGTTGGCACATATGCAATCGCGTCAACAAGTACCATGACCTCAAGTGCAAGTAGCGCATCGCGCGCGAACATTAACACAACCAAGCCAATGATTGCACCGATAACCGCCACCTTATCGAGTCGGCTAAACCGTCGACTACCATTACTCCAGCCAGCTGCCACCACGAGTACACAGCCGACACTTGAAACCCCCGAAAGCATCGCACTGGCCACCTTCCCTTCTGATATGGCGGCGATAGTGACAATCGCAAGCAATATTGCCCACACACTCCACGAAACTAATCGCGGTCGCGCCTTACCCTTTAATGTGTCTTTGATATATGGCATGGGGCTCAATGTTGCGAGCAACATGCCAACAGAAATAATCACTGTTACCACAGTTCCTCCTTTATAAGTTTTAGTTTTGTCGCCAACAAAAAAACTGGCCGACAACGTGTTGTAATTGCCGGTCAGTTAATGCTGAACTGACCCAGTGCGTCTTCCTTTAGAGAGCATACCTCTATCGCTAGTGCGAGAAAACGCTATTTCGCTTATCACTATAGCAAATGGTTATTTTTCTGTACACACACTATATATAGCGTGCCCATATATAGCGTATGCGGAATAGTGGAAAGTTTGCGGATAACTTTGACCCACACTAGACTACTGTTATTTTTACTAACAAGCTATAATATGTGGATATGAAGTCGTACGATTACATTGGCATTATTTTTAATCCAAAAAGCACCGGCAACGCCAAACAATCTGCCGAGGCGCTTTCGCGTGCACTTTCCGCCCACAAATCGCTTCCTAAGGCAGTATTGCACCCTACAAAGCGCGCCGGCCACGCTATGCAGCTTACGGGCGAAATTATTGCCCAAAAGCATAAAAAGCCACTCATTATTTCGGTGAGTGGCGATGGTGGTTATAACGAAGTGATTAATGGGGTTATGCGGGCAGCGGATGATGGTGCCGACTCCCCCGCCGTGGTTGCCGTGTATGCTGCGGGCAATGCCAATGATCATAAAAATAGCATGCGCGGCGATACATCGCTCGTTAAACAAATCGTAAAGGGTAAAACCCAGCCGATGGACCTGCTACGGCTCGAAGCATCGTCTGGTGATTTCTCACTTATTCGCTACGCCCATTCCTACATCGGTTTTGGCGCCAGCGCGCACATCGGCGACCTGTTAAACCGCCATGGCAAAACCCGCTTTCATGAAATCTGGGCGGTGTTCCATGGTATTCGCACCATGGAACCGTTTTATATGCAGTATCGTGGCAAAAAACGCGCCTACGACAGTGTTATTTTTGCAAATGTGGACCGTATGGCTAAATACCTTACCCTTAGCACAAATACCTCGCCTAGTGATGGGAGTTTTGAAATCATCACCACGCTCCACCAAGGACCGCACATGATCAAACAGTTGTGGCATGCAGTGACACATGGACTCACTCGTACAAGGAGTGTTCGTTCTATCAAGACCAGCATTCGCGAAGCTTCGGTTGTACAACTCGACGGTGAAGTAGAGTCATTCCCAAAAACAGGTGACGTCGCCCTCACGATTACCACCAGCACTATCGAAACCGTGTGTTAGCCAGATACCAGAATATTGACATTTTATTAAATATATTATACCGTGGTATTGGTAGACCCCCAATCTGAAAGGTGGTGAGACGCCCATGCGTCTCCTCGAATCACTCCGCTCCGCTCTCCTTCCCGTTCCCGCACCACTTCAGCGCATCGAACACCTCTCCGGTGTCGAGCTGAGGGTTGGCCCGAACTACGTCAAGGACGTCATGACGCCCTGCGTTGGCAAGGAGGGACCGCACATCTACGTGTTCCACTTCAAGGGAGCAAATGGAGGGCCGCGTATCGCTCGCGTGCATCACGAGGCACCGTGGGCGCTTGTCTATGGCACCTACCGTGCCGACATCAGCTACACGGAGGCGCGCACCCACACCCTGTTCAATGCAGTCGTGCGCAGCTTCCATACCCACGAGCTCATCGCAGCCGACACCCAGGACTACCCCGAGTTCTACGACGAGTTTGACCTGGATGATCTGAAGCGCGAGGGGGCAAGCCTCGAGCGTCGCCACCCTGCAATCCCGCAGCTCGCCATGGTTCCCTACGACGAGCCCTTCACCAGCGACCCGCAGAACGCTTGGGCATAACCCTCTACCCCCGGCTAGTACGCCGGGTATTTTTTTGTATTAAAATACCGCACTATCGCTAGTGCGGTGATAACAAGTGTTACAGCGGTCTACTTGGCAGTGCGTACGCCAGCAGGTGCGGCATCCGGAAGTACGAATAACCAAGCCGCGCCACGTACAGCGTGCGCGGGTAGCCCGCGTCATCCATCGCCTGCTTAATAGCCTCTTCCAGCCACGGTGCAGTGGTATCGAACACGATCACATATCCGTTGTGCGCGCTAAGGGACGCGTCCGGACTCAAGCTCACTACATCGGATGAATACCCGTTACGCAACACGCGTACGCGGAAGTAGCGCCAATCATCCGCTGGCAGCTTGGCTCTCCCCATAGCGGCCGCAACACCAGCCAGATATGACGGCATAATAGCGCTGCGTCGCTCATCAACGACGCGCTGCACCTTCGGTTTCCCCTTGGCGTATCTCCGTATTGCAACCTCTGTAAGCTGCAAACAGTGCTCGGTAAAGTCCTTGGCGTCTTGGGTGCTCTCAGCGGCAGCGCTGAGGCTACGAATCAACTGAGATTCCGCAGGGGAACGCTTGGCGTCAGACTTCCCTATCCGCTCGTCAGCGGGCGGTAGGTCATCGAACTTCAGCTCGCCGACAGGCGGCGCTAGCGTCACATCGATTTCGTCGTACCTCAGCACGGCAATCACCTCTCTTCTAAAAGGAACAACTTGTCGGAAGTAATTGTATAACTTATTTGTGCATAAATCAATTATTCACCATTGTGTGGAATGGCTTGTAGCTCAATATCGAACACTAAATCACTGTTTGCAGGGATGTTCGCCGCTGGGCTACTACTGCCATAGGCTTTTTCGGCGGGAATCACTAAACGGCGCATACCGCCCACTTTCATACCCGGCACGCCCTCAGTCCAGCCCGCAATTACTTGGTCTAGCCCAAAGGTAATCGCTTTTCCAAAGTCGTGGCTACTCTGGAAGATAATTCCATTCTTCACTAACGCACCGGTGTAATGAGCGGTAATCGTAGCCCGTGGGCGCACTTCCTCGCCGGTGCCCACTTCAATATCACTCACTTCTAGCTCACTTACGCTATCGCGCGGTTCGAACTTTGCTAACTTTGTGCCTTCGTACTTCATATAAACTCCTTTAGATATCTTTTACTGGGCGTATAATCTGCAAACGCTGCACTTCGTAGTGTTTACCATCCGGGCTTCCGTAGTGGATCTGGTGGTAGGCTAAGAAATAATCGCCGCTTTCATTGTCGCGGTAGTACAGCTCGGCGTTTGGATAATTATCGTTATCCAGCATTTTACCGCGCCATATTTTGTATTCCCACTCCTCGCCCGGCTGTAAGTCGCGGTCAAGCTCTGTTTTCAGGCCAAGAAAGTCAATTTTATCTAAAAATACACGGAAACTACTGTTGTTACGGATTCGTGCCCAAATTTCCAGATTTTCACCACTGTAGTGGTTTTCTATCTGCACCACCTCAGCCTCAGCAATCACCTTCTTGCCATCTGGGCCAATCCGCTCACCGCCATCAATGTGCTCGGTTGGTTCATCTGCGCTACTCGTTGCGCTCACATCGGCCGCCTGGCTACTGGTTTGGTTTTCTTCTGGGGGCACCTCAAACACAGGCTTACCGGCAATCATCTTCCCCATAAAATTCATAAATCCCATAGCTTCCTCCGTTTACTACGCGTTAAAACTATTACCTCTATTATCTCATACTTAAAGAGCGCTCGCGTAACGTGAGCGCTCTTTATTAGCTATGCAATGTCTACTGCAAGGCTTCTGTTACATCTGTTGTATCAACACTTTCATCAATGTCGATTGCGTTCACCGCGTCTTCAACTTTTTGTAAGTCGGCACTGCTGTTCACTTCGGGGATTGATTGGACCGAAGTATTACTTGCTACTGATTCACCCTGTTGGTTCATTACACCCATGTAAAATGTCCAGCCTAGGGCACCGATAATCGCAACAACGCCAACTACCAGCACGCCTTCAATGGCGCTAAATCCTTTATTCAGTTTCATTGGTTGCCTCCTCGCCGTTGTCAGCGCTTGCGGCTGCTGATTTTAACGAACTAATCAAATCAACCAGTGCGGTGCGGTATTCTTTTAGCTGTGTGCGTGTTTCATTACCAGCTAGGCGGTCAGTTTCTAAGCGGTTCGCCGTGGTAGTTGCCTCTGCACAGTCAATTTCGCTTGTATCACTGTTTTGCAGCACTTCCATAGCAGCTTCAGCGTTTGCCTTAGCGGCGTCAATCGCATCAACGTAATCTTGGTAGTTTTCAACCGTTAGTTGGCCTTTTTCATAGAACCCAACTACGCGTTCGTATACCTTATCAAGGCTTGCTTTCACGCTGGTTGCACCTTGGTACATGCGGGTACCAGCGGTTTGCAGGCGTTCTTGCTTCTTTTCGCAGATATCTTGCTTCAACGCCAATTTACGTTCAGCTACTTTCTTCTTAATTTCTGCCACGCGTGCTTCACGGTCTTCTACCTTAGCGGCGCGTGCTGGGCGGTCGCGTTCGGTTTCAACCTCGTTCTCGTTTTCTACTTCGTTTTCATCTTCATCGTCCTGCGACTTTACCCTGTTGTCACCCGTCCGGTCGCTATCGTCCTCGCCGTCGCGCGCATAGGCAACCGCCGGCACAGCACAGGCAAATGTCAGCAGCATCGCCGCAATTAATAACATATTCTTTTTCATTCGTTAGTCCCCTTTTACGGTTTCATAATTCCACTTCTTAGCATAAGTATTTTTTGTGGTTTCGTCAATCATAGTACAATGGTGTTATGACTAAACAACCCCTTACAGCCGATGATTATATTGCCCAGTTTAGCGGCGAGCCAGAAGCCCGCCTGCGCACACTGCGCCAGATTGTGCAGCACGAAGCCCCTGCCGCTACCGAAAGTCTTTCTTACGGCCTAGTGGGCTATAAACTAAACGGCAAACCGCTTGTATACTTCGGCGCCTTCCCGCACCACATCGGCTTTTACGCTACACCAAACGGCCACGAAGCGTTCAAAGAAGAATTCGCCCCATTTAAACAAGGCAAAGGTTCAGTGCAGCTCCCGCTTGATCAACCCTTGCCTGTTGAGCTTATTCGCCGCGTGGTACAGTACCGCGTCGAGCAGTGTAACACTTAAGTACAGTTATTTTTCGTAGTAATTCCAGGTACCGCGGCTAATTACCTCGGTATTGCCATCTTCAACCGCAATCGCGCTCAAATCATCCAGCGCATATACATTGTGTTCACTCGTTTTGGCGTACTCTGCCGTCGCCTGCATGGCCGCCATGTCGCAGTGCACGTTTATTTCAAAGTCAACGTAGCCTAGGCCGGTTAAATCACTTAGGTTATTAAAGTTTTCGTCCACACCGTCGGCCAGCTTAATGGTTGGCGTCATTAAAATCGTGCTGGCGCTGCCACCTACGTATACTTTGCCCGCGCCATGTTCTTTCAACCACTGGTCGAAGCCAGTTTTACGCACTTGTTCCAGTAAATAAAAGGTGTTGCCACCGCTCAGCCACAGTACATCGGCATCTGCCATGCGCGCCTTCCAGTCTACGCCGTCGGCCGCAATATCTACAATGTCTATCTGGTAAAAGCCATAACGTTGCAACTGCAAAAACTGCCCGATTAGCCAGTCTTTACTGTATGGTTCTACATTCCCCGCCGTGGGTACAAATACCACTTTGCATTCGCTGGGCTGTTTTGGCAGCACCATTTGCTGTAGCTTTTCGCCAATGGCGCGCTTGCTCAGGCCAGACGACGTTAAGAGTAACTTCATCCTATTCGCTCACCTCTATGCCGTTCCAAAATGCCACGTAGTTGGTAAAGTCTTTACCCACGCGTTCAATCGAGCCGTCTTTTGGCTGCGGGTAATACCATGCGCCAAAGGCGTTGGTTTCGCCGTTTACCACCACGTCGTAGTAGCTGGCGTCACCCTTCCAAAAACACGTCGTTTTATGATCACTTGGCTTATAAAATTCTTCCTTTTTTGCACTTGGTGGGAAATACCAGTTTCCCTCTATGCGGATTAGGTCGTCTTTTTCTGCTTCGGCAATGACTTGCCCATTCCAGATTGCTTTCATACTATTGTCTCCCTTTTCCCTTTCGTATCATTGTAACACCGGCGCCATTTTCGCGTCCGCGCTCACTCGAATATGCCCAGTGGTAATACACTGGCTGTGCGCCTTCTTTCACCTTAAACCCGAGGTGTTTATACATATCTATCGACTTAGTCGCGTGCTTCATTACATCTAGCTCAATGTCGCGCTCAGCTGCAAATTCGAGCACCTTTTTAAATAGTTGCGAACCAACCCCCCTGCCTTGTTTATCGACCGCCACATAAAACCCACTCATGTGCACGGGGTCGGTATCGCTAGCGGCAATGCCGCCAATAATTTCGTTGTTATCATCAAGCGCGAGCCAAGTTTTGTCGTTCGTGAACATATCAGCAAAATACCCATCGGCACCGTTGTTTTTAAATGCTTCAGCCGAAAAGGCCTCGGCTGGAATATCTAGCTCTGGCGCAGTATAGGCGTGCACATAAATTGGTTGGCAAAATTGATGATATTTTTCCGCCCATTCTGTTCTACCTTCAATTATATTCATGACAACCAAAAAATAATTATGGGTACAGCAACCCCTACCGTAGCAATCAATATGCCTACAATTTTTACGATTCTGTTTACAAGTTTCTGCTTGCGAATATGGAGTGCTTTGTTGCCATATCTCAACTTCAAGTTATTCATTCTGGTGTCAAACTTATCGTATGTCGAATTTTGGAAACCACTATTTTTAAATGACGCCGCTACACTCTCGTGTATCGTATCAATAAAAGTTATAATTTTCCCTACATCGTCGTTTGAATGGTAATCCATAACGACCAAATCAAGCCTCTCGCTAAGATACCTTGGGACTTTTTTCCCTTTTTCAGCAACCGTAATGCCGCTCCTTAAAATACCTCTCTGGCTCATTTCTTCGTGTATTTTTTGTATCTCTCCATCTAGGTCATCCTGAATTCCATCAAGTTCTGGAGCAACGTCTGGCTTGTTTTGTAAGTCTTGCAATGAGCTGAGAATGTGCGTGAATCTACTGCGTAACATCTTCAATTTTTAATCTTGCTTGCTCAGTCGTATCCCTATCGCGCACCGTCACCGTGCCATCTTCCAGCGTCTGGAAGTCGATCACCACACATTCCGGCGTGCCGATTTCGTCTTGGCGGCGGTAGCGTTTGCCGATGTTGCCGTTGTCGTCCCACATCACGCGCACCGGTATTTTTGCCTTAAGGCTTGGTACACTTCGCGGGCTTTTTCAACTAGCTCTGGCTTGTTCTTCAACAGCGGGCTCACGGCGTATTGAACAGGTGCCAAGTGCTCTGGCAGTGCCAAATAGATGCGCTTTTCGCCATTTTGTTCGTCTTCGCGGTAGGCGCTGGTGAGTACGGCCATAAGGGCGCGCTCTACACCAAAGCTTGGTTCAATCACATGCGGCACAAACGTTCGTTCGTACCCTTCACTGGTGTATTCCATGTTTTTGCCGCTAGCGTTCTGAATGTTCGTTAGGTCAAAATCGGTGCGGTATGCCAGGCCTAATAGTTCGTCTTTCCCATGCGGGAAGGCGAATTCGTAGTCGATAGTGCGTTTACTGTAGTGCGCGCGGTCATTTTCGGGCACTTCCACTTCTTCTACCGATTCGCGTGGCAAACCAAGCTTGTCTAAAAATACTTCAATGTCTTTACGCCACTGCTCAAAGGCTTCTTCCCACTTTTCTGGGTGCACAAAATATTCAATTTCCATCTGTTCGAATTCGCGTGAACGGAACACAAAATCGCGTGGGCTAATTTCGTTACGAAACGCTTTACCCTGCTGGGCGATACCAAATGGCAAATCTGGGTAGAAGCTATCTACCACGTTTTTGTAGTTGGTAAAAATACCTTGCGCCGTTTCTGGGCGCAGGTAGCTAATCGAAGTTTCATCAGCCACAGGCCCAACGCTAGTTTTGAACATCATATTAAATGCACGTGCTTCGCCAAACGTGCCCTCTTTGCCGCAGCTTGGGCACTTGTTTGGGTCGTCTAGTTTGTCGGCGCGCAGGCGTGCGTGGCAGTTGCTACATTCTACCAACGGGTCGGTAAACGTGGCGGTATGCCCACTCGCCTGCCAAACCTTTTGGTTCATTAAAATCGCTGCATCTACGCCATACATGTCGTCGCGCTGGTTCACAAACATGTCCCACCATAAATCCATAATGTTTTTCTTTAGGGCAACACCCAGCGGGCCGTAATCCCACGTACCACTTAGGCCGCCGTACACTTCACTCCCCTGGTAGATGAAGCCGCGGCGTTTTGCCAAACTTACAATGTCGTCTAGTTTTACATTTTCCATACTAGGGTTAGTATACCACACCACCACTGTGCTGTACTGCACGCAAACCGCAAGTGGTATAATAAATGTATACAACTGACGGAGGGACTGAATATGGCACGTGAACGAACCACACTTGAACTAGTAGAAACTGGTATGCAAGGCGAATACGCCGCTAACCCAAGTAGCGACGCGCTCTTAGAACTTGGTATGGTACACACCCATATGCGCCACCTTAATGAAGCAATCCCTGAGCTTTGGGCAGCAATGCACGGCCGTAGCGGCCTAGAAAATTTGGCAATTGTTGCCGAGTTTGGGTCACGGCTCTTCCAAGACTACCGCTATGACACGCTCGCGCTTGAGCAAATTATTGCTGACGGCGAAGACCGCGCCGAAGCTAAACAGCAGCGTGCTGCCGCGTAATTAGCCAGCAATCTGGTAAAATCGCGTCAATCCCACCAATCTGCGCAATAGTTTTTATTGGCCGTGTGGCTAAAATGCGTAAAAACTTAATGTGATCGGCCGTTAAGTCACCCTGCTCTGCCGGGCGTAGCCCTTTTTCGTTAATATCGTACATGTAGGTTTTTTCGCTATCGAGTTTTTGGCCGTTTACATCGCGCTCTAAGTTCAGTTCATACCCCGTTAAGTCTGCATAGTGTAGGTAAAACCACGCTTGCACAAGTTGAATGGGAATCGTGTGCACGTCCAGCCCCATGTATACTTCGCTCAGCACACCATACCAATCTGGCTCGTCGATATTTTCACTGGCGCGCGCCACTAAATTAATCGTTTCATAGCCAAACTGCAGGCGGTCGTAATCTTCCATAATATGCCGATAAAAATGCACCAGCCGCGCCGAGGTTAAAATGCCTAAATCACCCTTACCACTGGTAATCGTAATGTCGCTAATCGAAAACAACTCAATCCCGCCCGCCAGCTTACTTTTTTCGCGGCGAACACCCTTGGCAATCACGGAACGCTGCCCAAGCGGCGTAATCATCCGCACCACCCTATCGGCTTCACCGTAATTCGTGCGGCGCAGCACAATCCCGCGTGTGGTTTCAACACTCATGGCAACACCTTCTTAACCGCCACCACTACATCGTCGGGCTGCATAGATACTTTATCCAGCACAATATTAACCCCATACTGGGTTAAATTGCCGTGCGGAATATCACTCGCGCTGTTGGTGCACACAATAATTGGAATCTGCGCTAAATCGCTATGCGAACGTAGTTCGTGTAATAACACAATGCCATTTGGCCCCGGCATAAATATGTCGAGCACCACCACTGAAGGATGGTAGCGATCCACCGCGTCTATTCCCTCAATCGCGTTATGGGCAGTGTGGACAGTAAAGCCCTCACGTTCAAGCTGGCTGCGCATTGCATCCGCCAGCCATTGGTCATCATCCACCACTAGTACCGACGGTCGCTTTGCCATAGCCCTACAGCAACCTCATCTGTGTCGATGCCGACACGTCAACATAAAAGGTAGCGCCATCACGGTGGCGAGTCGCCCCCACCTCGGCATCCATCGCTTGGGCGAACTGGCTCGAAATATACATACCTATCCCGCTCGATTCTGGGCGGTTATGCAGTGGCTGTGCATGCCTGCCAAGTGACTTTTCCATGCGGCGCCACAGCTTTGCGGGCAATGCGGGGCCGTAATCACGCACGCCAAGGCGAATCGTACTGCCATTGTCGTAACTTTTTGCCGTAATTACCACCGGTGTTTCTTCGTCGCTATAGTGCAGCGCGTTATCAGCAAAATTCATTAAAATGCGGCGTAGTAAATCGCGGTTTGCAAGCGCCAACAACGGCCGCTGCCGCGGTGCCATTTGCAGGCGCTTACCACGGGCGTTATATAGTGGCGCAAGTTCTTCCACCACTTCTTCACAGAGTGATACCGGGTTAAGTGGTTCAAGGCTAAACAAACTGTCTTCTAGGCGCGACGCTTTGGTAAGGCCGGTCGTCATACGCAGCGCCCGTTCGCTGGTAAGCGAGATTTGATGGGCATATTTTTGCACGTCGGCGGGGGTGCAATCGCCGTCTTCAATGGTGAGTGCAAGCTGGCGCACCAACGCCAGTGGCGCCTTCAATTCATGGGCCGCTGCTACAAAAAGTGGCGCCGTATATGAAATAGCGCCCCCTTCAATTCCACGCGTCTGTTCTTCCCCCTGCATGATACTTCTATTTTACCACGCGCAGCCCGCTTGCGTGCCAGTAACCTGCGCTGTGATTCATTGGGATAAAGCGACTGCAGCCCATGCGATAATTCTTCGCATGGGCGAAAGGTCCCGATGTATCACAGCAATGGTTACGCGGAACAGAATTTACCGATTAAAGTCGACGGTCTTAAGAAGCGCTTCGTAGTCTTTATTAAACACCGTACCATCAGTGCGGAGCGTGAGTGTGCGGTCGCGCATCTTCACCACTACCGCGGTACCATAAATATTTTCAGTGAAATTACCAACCAGGCGTGTCCCGCTTATATTCTTGCCGTTATACACACTTGATTTTAGCTCACCCTTTTCAATCTGCTTTGCATAGTCTTCAAGGCTTTGGTTGTAGGTTTTTTGCTCGATTTTTACGCGCAAGGCAAACTTAATTGCATCATTCTTGGTATCAACATATTTGGTAACCGGTGGTACCGTAATTGGGTTCAGGTACGCTTCGTAGGTTGCCCCACCGCCTTCACTCACATCAGTCGCCTGGTACGCGCTCCAGGTTTTCGGGTAATCAAACGTTAAGCGGCCGTAGTCTGATGGCCCCACAAATTGGCGGAGTGGCTGCTTTTCGCGCTCGGCAAAGTCGGCTTCGTCTTTGTCGGCCTGTTCTAGGCGCGCCTTAGCGGCAGCGTCAGCAATCTTACCATCAACATTACGTTTTTGTTCACTGTAATTTAGGTAGGCCCAGATAGAAAACGATCCGAACACCAATACGAGTAACACAAGCGTAACAATGGCAATAATCGCCCCGTTGATATGCCCCCTGCTTAAGCGCTTGTTCATGGTTACGATTATACGGTTCCCTTGCGAGACTGTAAAGGCTTAAGCGTATACAAGTGGTGCGCCCCAACGGTTTTTTCGGGCGTAATGCCAGGCAAATCAAACCCATAGCTAATAATTTTGATTGGCTTACCTAGCCGCGTAGCTTCTTTACTTACCCGCATAAATAACTTTTTGATATCGCGGCCATCGCCGAACACGTATACCACGGTGGTTTCTTTCGGGAGCTGTACCTTCCACATATTGCCAAGCCGCACACTCACCTCATCGTCATGGCGCGATAGGAGTTTCGCTAACAGTACTAAGATTGGGTTTAGCTCGTAACCAATCGCACGCGCGCCTCGGCGTGCCGCCATACGCAGCACAATGCCATCACCCGCCCCTAAGTCTACTAACGTATCATCTGTGCCAAGTGGGTAGAGCTGAGTAAATGCCCGCTTTAATTCGCGGCGCTTGCTTGGCACGTACGGCGCACCAAAAAAGACCACAAATCCAAACAGCAGAATCACAATAACTGCGCCAATTAACCACTCATTTGCCATATTATTCTTGGTCGAACTTCTGCTTTAACACGTTAATCGTATTCTTGTGTTCCAGTAAATCTTTTTCAATTTCCGCCGCAATTTTTTCAGCTTCTTTGAACTTATCAACCGCCTGTTCTACTTCAAACTCATCAGACTCGAACCATGCCAACAGCTCGCCTAGTTCGGCCCGTTTTTCTGCAATTGTGCTATTTGCTTTTGACATTTACTACCTCCGCTTCAATCATTTTATCAAACGTTTCAATTTCAATGTGCTTACCTACGTCGACATCACCGCGCATGATTGCGTAACCACGTTTTAACACTGCATCGGGGTTGTATGCACCTAAATGGCCACGCAGGCGCGCTAATGTATCAAGTTCTCCCTGCACACGCTCACTCATGCTTTCAAGCGCATCACCCAGCCATTCGCGCTGTTCAATAAGTATTGTATCGATCGAGCGACTCGCCACATTTGCCATACTGCGCACGCGATCACGCACGCCAGCAATAATTTCTTGCTTATCGGGCACGATAATCTGTGCGGCATTACTCGGTGTTGCTGCGCGTACATCGGCGGCAAAATCAGCTAAGGTTTCGTCTACTTCGTGCCCCACCCCAACTAACGTCGGGATACGACTCGCGGCGATTTCGCGTACTAGCGGCTCATCGTTAAACACCGCCAAATCATCCGCGCTTCCACCGCCCCGAATAATCACCAGCACTTCTGGTAATACTTCTTGTTCATTAAAGTACTTAATTGCACGCACAATCTGTTGCGGTGCAACCTCGCCCTGTACCTGCACGTGCGCCACGTCTACCTGCATACCGCCCCAGCGCTGGTTTAAAATCGAAATAAAATCTGCATAACCTGCAGCGCCAGTACTACTTATTACCGCAATATGTGAAGGTTGCGCGGGTAAAATACGTTTACGCTCTGGTGCAAACAATCCTTCTTTTTCGAGCTTGGCCTTTAGCAACTCGTAGCTCTTTTTCAGGCTACCTTCACCACTTGGGCGCACCGCCTGCACGGTTAAACTAAATTTACCCCACGGTGTAACTTTTGGTGCAGCACGCACAATTACCTTCATGCCGTCTTCTATCGGCACCCGTAGCTGCCACACTGTCATAAAACAGTTGACGCTCGACGAATCGTCTTTCAAATCGAAGAACACGAACCTACCCTGATTAACTTTAAAGCTCGCCACCTCACCTTCAATTTCAATGCCCGGGTAGCTGTATTCAAGCGTCTGGTTAAGCGACGCTAAAAATTCACTAACACTAAAGCGGACTGCTGGTTCGTTTTCCATGCTTCACTATCGCTAATTGATACAAC
Organism: uncultured Candidatus Saccharibacteria bacterium; assembly: GCA_963789695.1. GTDB lineage: Bacteria > Patescibacteriota > Saccharimonadia > Saccharimonadales > Saccharimonadaceae > Saccharimonas. The sequence continues at coordinate 75,254 of CAWBLS010000003.1, forward strand.
ACATACCCCACACTCACTGTTAATAGCAAGATGATGATACGTGCTAATAATACGCCCGCGATTGCTTCGCCCTGCGCCATACCAGACATCGAAAGTACCAACACCATAATGGTTTCGTAAGCGCCTGCGCCACCTGGGGTCACTACTACCAAACCAGCCATCGTTGCGATGCCATATGCAATCAAAATCGGTGCAGGGTTAACCGCTGAACCAAGCGCCCAAAATACGACCGCAAAAATTCCTACTTCAGCCAGCGTGTAGCTAAGGCCCCACATAAATGGCTTTAGTAATAGTCGTCGATCCTTACTAATTTCCTTGTAGTCATCGTGCATTTCGTCGAAAAATTCTTTAATGCGCACGCTGCGCACAAAGCGGTGGCGTTTACCAAAGGTGACTTTGCGAATAAATCGGTTGGCCTTCATAGTAAACCAATCGGCAAACATGTGTGTTCGGTGTGGGCTGCTTAGCATGTATACCCCACCAACTGTCAGCGCCACCATCATGACCACCAACATACCACTTGTTAAAATCGTCCAACGGTTAATGTTGCCGTCGATTGTTACCAATATTACCGAAAGCGCCAGTAGCGCAATCAGTGCCGCAAAGCCTGCCACATAGCGCACCATCTGTGCCATCGTCGCCCGGCCACCCGATACGCCAAACTGGCCAAGCCGCCAGTTCATATACGACACACCGCTTACCCCACCGCTTGGTAGTACGTGATTCACAAAGTTTAGTTCAATCGAAAGCCGCGTAAACGTGGCTGGCCCAACGTTTTTTGCTACACCTTGGTGTCGCAAATATGAAAATATCATTGCCCCTGACGAAAGATAGCTCAGCACCGTAAGTGGCAAAATGAGCGCCAAGATCCATAAATCAACTTGCCCCAGTAATTCCCAGGCATGGAGCAGCTCTTTACGGGAAAGGAAAAGCAAAAGTACCACCAAAACGGCCGAAACAATACTCAACCAGGCTTTAAAAGACAATCGCTTCATTCTTCTCATAGTATACTATACGTATATGTATATCGCGATTCTCGGACGCCAACCAAAACTCAGCCTCGCAGAGCTTGAACAACTGTATGGTTCAGCATCAGTAAAGCGCTTTTCGCCTACTGCCGCATTGGTTGAGGGACCATTCGATTTTGAGCAACTTGGTGGTAGTTTAAAAGCTGGCGAAGTAGTACTAGAAACCCACGGTAATTGGCGCGCGGTGAGCCAGCAACTGATTGATCACTATCTAGAAAAATGGGGTGAACACGAGGGTAAAGTCACCCTCGGTATTAGCGTCTACGATGCCCGGCAAACCACCCCGCGCGATATCCAACAAACGGGAGTTACCCTTAAAAAGTTACTAAAAAAACGCGGCGTAAGCCTGCGCTTAGTGCCAAACAAAGCAGCTGCCCTCAGTACCGCTACCAGCCACCATAACAAACTTGGGCTTTCAAATAACCACGTGGAGCTACTGATTGTAAACTCAGATAACGGTGTCATCATCGCCGAAAGTATTGGTGCACAAAATATTAGCGCGCTTGCTGCCCGCGACCAAGCCCGCCCAAAGCGTGATGCATTTGTGGGCATGTTGCCGCCAAAATTAGCGCGCATGATGGTGAACTTGGCGCTCCCCGAAAACCCCGATGGCGTGGTGCTTGACCCCTTCTGTGGTACCGGCACCGTGCTTCAAGAAGCCGCTTTGCTAGGCTTTAACGTGTTTGGCAGCGACCTTTCTGAAAAGATGGTCGACTACTCCACCGCTAATATGCAGTGGCTCGTGAATAGCCACAATCTCAACCCAAACGTATCGATTGTCCAAGGTGACGCCGTCACCACCCAGTGGTTGCCGCCGATTGACGCAGTTGTCAGCGAAATCTACCTTGGCCTACCCTTTTCAGCACCGCCATCAGCTGAAAAACTAGCCGAAGTGCGCGGTACGTGTAATAAGATCTTGGAAGGCTTTCTGACTAATGTTGGTAATCAAATCGCGCCTGGTACCCCAGTATGCCTTGCTGTTCCCGCTTGGCGTGGTACCGATGGCCACACCACTCACCTGCCCGCTGTCAGCCGCTTAGAAGATTTTGGCTTTACTGTTACTAAGCTTACCCATGTACACCCACGCGATTTACTCTACTTCCGCGAAGACCAAGTGGTTGCACGCCAATTATTGCTCTTGAAAAAAGCTTAAATTTTAACTCTAACCCTTGACTTTATCATAAATTTTCCCTACAATATAACAGATTGATTTTATTAGGTTAAAGGAGTCATATGTCACACGTTAAAGCTGGTGGTTCATCTAAGAACATCCACAACAATGCCGGTGCACGCCTAGGCGTGAAGCGTTTTGGTGGCCAAAAAGTCTCTGCAGGCGAAGTATTGGTACGCCAAACTGGTAGCACTAAGATTGCTGGCCCTGGTACGTACACCAGCAAGAACTTCACTATCCATGCAGCGATTGCTGGCACCGTGAGCTTCAAAAAGGTGAAAAAGGGCCGCTTTACTGGCGGTACTGTTCCTCGCACGCAAGTCATTGTTGAAGCGTAACAACACGCTCAAAAAAACACCCCGGTAAACGGGGTGTTTTTATATACCAAAAGGTTGATATTACTGCTTCGGCACTTCCATTGGTGCACCCTGGCGCTGGGTAATAACTCCGCTTGCGCCGCCAGCGCGGATTTCAGGCTGTCCAGCACTAGGATCACGACTAGCAAGTTGCGCATTAATCTCTGCAACGGCGTCATCGGGTGTACGAACCGGTGTTCGTTCCATGCCCGGTGCGGGTCCAACAATCAGCTCAGGCTGTGTAGCAGGCGCGCCCTGCGCTACAGGTACAGTATCTTCAGTTGGCACATCGGATACTTCAATTAGTTTTCCTGCCACTTGGGCAACATCTTTTCGTGTTTCATCTGTTACGCGAAGGTGTTCTGGGACTTCCGTGATAAGATTTGGGCTATCTACTGGATTAGTTGGGGCGGTTTCTGCCATGAATATTCCTTTTTATTTTGCTGGTGTTATATACATACATTAGCAAAAAATTGACTAAATGTCAATAGGCTTATGCTTATATATTGAGTTCCCTACTCTGTTGGAGCGGTGTCTGGCACACCAAGGTGGTGCTTCACGCGAGCTACTACATCGCTAATCACCACTTGTGATTTTACAAGGTAATCGTCAACACCAAGCTGTTCGGCGCGCTCTTTGTCTTTTGGCTGGCTAAGTGCGGTCAACATGATTACACGAATATTAGCAGTTTCATTAGTGTTACGCAAAATATCAAGTACATCAAAGCCACTGATTTTAGGCATCATGGCGTCAAGGAGTATAAGGTCTGGCTTAAACGACATCGCACTCGACAGCGCGTCTTCACCGTTATTAACTTCTTGTACTTCAAAGCCTTCGAGCTCTAAACGTGATCGATACACCGCAGAAAGTGAGGTGTCGTCTTCAACAAGCAGAATTTTCTTTTTTGCGTCCATACAGTATTATCGTACGCTATAAACCTTAAAAGCACAAGCTCCTAGCGTGCAAGCTCCTTTGCTTTTGTTAGCTGCGGGTCTTTTCCGGCATTTACGTCTTCTGCCGTTAGCTCAACCTCGGTATCTGGTGCAATCCCTTCGGCGGTAATATTACGATCGTTCGGCGTATACCAGCGTGCAATCGTTACTTTGAGCTGTCGTCCGCCAGGGAGCTCTATAAGCTGCTGTACAGTGCCCTTCCCGTAGGTTTTCTGCCCCACAAGCGTTGCTACCTTGTAGTCTTGCAGCGCACCAGCAACAATCTCACTCGCACTAGCACTTTCGCCGTTTACCAGCACAACTGTTTTCATACCACGGAGCAGTGATTGACCATCAGATTTGATCGTATCGGTCACAACGCCCTGTGACTTTTCGGTAACAATCACTTTATTATCAAGCCACAAACCCGCTACTTCTTGAGCAGCCATTAGGTAACCACCACCGTTATTACGAAGATCAATCACGACGCTTTTCACGCCATCACGGATAAACTCCTTGGCAGCCTGGCGCGTTAAGTCAGCCGTCCCTTGGTCAAACCGCGAAATAATCATGACACCCACGCCATCATCAACACTCCAGCGCACACTTGGATCGCTAATTTTTGCGCGTGTAATGGTAAGGTTTACAAATTTATCATCACGGCGCAATGTTAATTTTACCGACGTCCCCTCTGGCCCGCGGATTTGTTCGGCAACACTACTAGCGTCGAGTCCATTTGTCCCGTTGTCGTTTACCGCCACAATAATATCACCAACCCTCACGCCGGCTTTTTTAGCAGGCGAATCGTCAAGCACACGTAAAATTGTTGGTTTATCACTACGGATACCAAGTTCAGCACCAACACCGCTAATTTCACCGCGTAGTTCTTGCTCAAACTTTTCGGTTTCTTCGGCGTCCATAAACACCGTATAGCGATCGCCCGACGCAGCTACCATCCCGCGCGCAGCGCCATCAACCAACGCGCCTTTATCAAGGTCGCCATCATAATGCGCCGTAAGCTGTTGATACGTGGTCTGTACAAGTCCAAGATCGAGCGTATCGGCGCTCGCCCTAATACCAAACACGGGTGCAATCGCTGCATATATTTGCTGTGACTGGGTACCGACAAAGAAGCTCAGCGCGCTAAACAGTGCAACGCTGACGAGCAATGTGTTTCGCGACACGCTCCCCGCATCATTACCTTCAGTTTGGCCCAGTTGCGCTGGACCCTGCTGAGCAACGGGTGCACGGCGGCGTTTTCGTTTGAGGATTCGATTTATCACTGCCACGTATTATAGCTTACGTATGCAGTAAATCGCTAGCGGTTTTCGTTGTAATTTAGCGGTTTGGGAAGCGGAGGAAGACAACGCCACCAGTACCAATGGTCATCGTACTATACTCACCCGTACCGTAGAAGTTGTACTGGCTTACGCGGACAGAACCGCCTGAAACAGATTCAACAATCATCGCGTGACCGATTGGTGCAAAGGCTCCACTTTGTGGCAAGATCACTGCATCACCAGGCTGCGGGTTAGAGACGCGCCATGCGCCACTATAAGCTGGTGCGCTCCATGTCCACTGGTAGGCATTACCAGCACCGTTAAAGCTACCGACGTATTTACCAAATCGATTCACCAATGCCCATGCAACGTAACTTACACATTCACGGTTATAGAGTGCCCATGGGTCAACCATAGTGTCCTGTGGTGCACAGTACGGGTAGCCACCGGCACAGCCCATATTGCCGCTCCAGTTACCATACGTGAAGGCGCCAACAACACCAGACGAACCGCCATTGCCACTATTTAAGAGGCTTTGGTAGTATGCGCGCTGCTGGGCGGCGACACTTTCTAGTTTAGACTGTGTTTTGGCAACGAGTGATTGGTAGGCAGCTTCTTGGCCTTTAGTTTTCGCGACCAACTCGGCACGCTGTGCTTCTTTGGCTGCCAGTGATGCACGCTGAGCTTTTTGCTTCTTCAAGACAGATTCGACTTTCGCCTTATCTTCTTCAAGCTGCTTCTTTAATGCTTGGATTTCTTCAATGGTAGCAGAAAGATTATCACGAATTGTTGAGCGATATTCTTGCTGGTCAACATAATCACCAATGTTATTACTGCTCATTAGCATTTCTAACGGCGATACCCCATCGGCGATATACATATTGGCAAGCGTGTGACCGAGCGCGTCTTTGTTATTCTGGATCTTTACTTCAGTTTCAGCAATTTCCTTCTTCAGTTTGTTGTACTGAGTTTGGCTAAGCTTAATTTGTGCCGAAATTTCATTCTTTTCCGCAGTAAGCCGCGCCAGCTCGGCCTGCAAGGTGCGTGTTTTTGCCGCTAAGGCACTCGCCTGCGCTTTATATTCACTAATTTGCCTGTTTAAGGCATTCATTTGGTCGTCATATTGGTCAGCCTGGGTAGGCTGAGTCATAGAAAGTGGCGTCGCAATCACCATAAGAACTGCAGCAGCAACAAGTACCGACTTGGTTACAAGCCCTCGCTTTGTCGAAACTGGTGTGGTGGACCGAAGCTTCATATGCCTGTATTTTAGCATAAGCGCTACTAATTTGTCAAACGTTTTCATACGTTTTTTCTACCCCTTTATAATAACTACGATTATATCTTCAAATAGCGGCGGGTCGCAAGCAGTGACGATATCGTTCCCACTAAAGCGCCCAGTACGATCATCGCGAGGATGACAAGTGCAATGTAATTGGTAACAAGCTGTAATGTTGGTGCGATTTCCACGCCCCATTCACCAATCTGGTCGCCTGATGCGTACAGCAACGCCACGCCAATGCCCGATGCGAGCAGTGCGGCAATGAAGCCATACACTACCGCCTCAACTACAAATGGTCCACGGATAAAACTACGGTCAGCCCCAATCAATTTCATCATCTGGATCTCTTCCTTGCGGTTGAAAATTGCCATACGGATGGTATTGAAAATAATGAGCGCAGAAATGCTTATGAACACAACACTCGCACCAATCCCTACTTGCTGAATCGTAGCTGTCCAATCAGCAATAGTATCGGTAGCCGACTTACGCTCACCAAGAAATGTTGGTTCACGGTTCGGATCAAGATATGACTTCAACTCTTCGTCATTTTTAACAAAGGTGACGATACCGCTCGTGTCACGTGCATTCTTTAGGGTAATTTTAATCGTTGCGGGGAAATTATTGGTTGCTTCGTTAAGTGCAGTCAGCGTTCCAGCATCTCCCTTGTTTTGCTTGGCAAAATCGGCCCGGTTCTCGTCCGATGATACAAAGGTTACGGTATCAACATTAGAAACAGCTTGGAGCCGCTGCATGATAGGCGCCACTTCTTCAGAAGAGGTGTCGGTTTTTAAATAGATTGAGCGATCAATACGCTTGGCTAACTCGGCTGTTGTATCAGACAACACCACCTGTGACACAACGGTAAGGAATACGATCAGGAGGGTGATCGTCATAACTGCTGTTGCCGCTATGGTAAGCCACGCATTACGCGAAAAGTTATTCACCCCGTAGCGCAACATGCGCAGGAATGTACGCCATTCCCTGCTCCGCTTGCGACGACTCGTCAACTGCTGAGTTGTGCTTTTCTTACTCATTGCCTATAACTCCCCCGCGCTTGGTCACTGGTAATTTTACCGTGTTCAATCGTAATCACGCGGCGCTTTAACTTATTCACGATTTCTACGTTGTGGGTTGTCAGTAGGACGGTCGTGCCATAACGATTAATCTTTTCAAGCAACCGCACGATATCCCAGCTGTGTTTTGGATCGAGGTTACCAGTTGGCTCGTCGGCAATCAGAATCTTTGGCTGACGCACCACGGCACGCGCAATCGCCACACGCTGGCGCTCACCACCGGAAAGTTCATGCGGGAACTGCTTTTCCTTACCCGCTAAACCAACAAGTTCAATCACTTTTGGTACGGTATTTTTAATTTCACGGTTGGTCATCCCGGCAATTTCTAGGGCAAAGGCGATGTTTTCGTACACCGTGCGCTGCGGCAATAGTTTAAAGTCCTGGAACACTACGCCAATTTTACGGCGCAGTAGCGGAATATGCTTGTCCTTCAAGCTATCGTAATCAATCCCGCCAACCACAATTTTGCCACTGGTGGGCTTTTCTTCGCGTGTGAGTAGTTTTAGCAGCGTGGACTTACCTGCACCACTGGTACCGACTAAAATCACGAATTCGTTTGGTTCGATATGCAAACTCACCCGATTTAATGCCGGCTTCGTACTGTGCTTACCGTACGTTTTGGTTACCCTATCAAGTAGTATCATTTACCACTAATTATAGCATAAACAGCATGATGCAACACCCTCGTACTTGAGTCACCTCTTCATCTATGAAATTCAAAAAATATTGGAGAGTGCGCATATCTCATACGCGCACTCTCCATGTTCCTTACGACTGACTTTCAACCAGCTTGGCCTCCTTGTCGACCAGTCGGGCAACCCGGCGCAGGCAGCGAGCGAGTTCGCGGTAATATTCCGCGCTACCCTCACCATAGGTCTCGAGTGCCGCCTGGATGCGGTCGTTGTCCTTGTTGCGAAGCCGCAAGCGCAGGTCGTGATCCGACAAAGCGTTGGGGTCATCACTATCAGTTCCTGCTTCGTCGTCAGCATCTTCGTCGCCGGCGGCGTTCAGCAAACCAGCCAGGCTGATTACCAGAATGCGTAGTGCCCGCTGGACATCAGCGTCATCGTCATCAACGTCCGGCGTATCGCTCGGACTACCCGGTATATCACCGTAGCGAGCAGACACCAGTAGCTGGTACACTCGCCTACGCAAGTCGTCCAGCTCGACGCCGAGCTTTCCGAGTACCTGGGCACCCACACCCTCGCCCTCACGGACGATCCCAAGCAGAATGTGCTCGGTACGAACAGTGCTGCTGCCAAGCTGCAACGCTTCACGAAGCGCCAGCTCGAGCACCTTCTTGGCGCGGGGCGTGTAAGGCATATGCCCCGTGGGCGACACTTGCCCCATGCCAATGATGTCCTTGACGAGCTCGCTTGTGCGCTCCAGGTTCACTCCCGGGTACGAAAGAAGCGCTCGCGAAGAGATACCCTCCCGCGCTTCGATCAATCCAAGCAGCAAATGCTCGGTACCAATGTAGTTGTGAAACAGCTGGCGAGCATGGCCATGAGCCAGCGTCACCGCCCCTCGGGCTTGCACATCCATACGATCAAGCAGGTACGAGCTCATGGCAGGTGTCCCTTCGTTGAGTCGTAATAGAGATTCGTGGATTCGAACCTCATAGAAAAAGACGTAAAAAATTAACGAACACACCCTTAGAATTTACGTAATTGTACTATTTTTTAGTTCAATAGTCAATCTTCGGCAAGGCTTAGGTAACTCGCCATAAACTCATCAAGCTTACCATCGAGCACGCCACTAGCGTCACGGTCTTCATGCTTCGTGCGCGTATCTTTCACCATCGTATACGGGTGCAATACGTAGTTGCGGATCTGCGCACCCCAGCTTGCCGACTCACCTGCCTGTAAATCGGTTAGTTTTTCGGTGTGTTGCTCTAGTTGTAGCTGCGCTAATTTACTGCGTAAAATCCGAAGTGCTGTTTCTTTATTTTGAATCTGGCTCCGTTCATTTTGAATCGCTACCACCGTACCGGTTGGCATGTGGGTTACGCGCACGGCCGAGTCCGTAGTGTTCACACTTTGGCCACCGTGGCCCCCCGCGCGGTAGACATCAATCTTCAGGTCTTTATCGTCAATCACCACTTCATCGGGCGCTTCGATATACGGCATAATTTCAACGAGCGCAAAGCTCGTCTGGCGCAGATTATCTGCGTTAAAGGGGCTAAGTCGCACCAGGCGGTGCACACCATGTTCGCTGCGTAGCTTCCCATAGGCAAAATTACCACTCACGCGGTAGGTTGCTGATTTAATCCCCGCTTCATCGCCGGTGTTCCGGTCAATCAGTTCCGTGCTCATACCCGCCTTTTCAGCCCAGCGTAGATACATTCGCTCTAACATTTCGCACCAATCTTGAGCATCGGTACCCCCTGCACCGGCGCTCAATTTTAATACGGCATCGTGGCTATCGTATGGTCCATCGAATAATAAATCATGGCGAAGGCGTGCATAGTCTTTATCTAATTCATCGAGTTGTTGGCTCAGTTCAGTTTCAAGTGATGCATCACCCGTTTTTGCGAGTTCAGCCATGTCATCCAGCTGTGCCGAAAGCTCCAGCCACGGGCCAATTTGCGCCTGCAGTGCGGCCGAGCGCTTACTTAATTCTTGAGCATTCGAGGAATCCGCCCACACATCACCATCAGCAAGTTGCTCGTTGAGTGTAGCTAGCTCGGTTTGTTTAGCCGGGATAGCAAGCTTGGCAAACGCCTCATCAACAAGGCGCCGTAACTCCGATATCCGTGTGTTTACTGTCTGCATCTATCGTCTATTATACCGAATCTTGGTGGGCAGCGGTCGCTTTCCATTTGTCGATATGGCTTAAGCGGCGTACGAGAAACGGATGGGTACTGAACGTCTGTGCAAAGCGGTTCATCGGCCGTTCAGCGGTATATTGCAACCACTGGCGTGCTACTTCGTTCATGTCTTTGGCCACATCGGGCCCTACGTGCACCTTAATGAGCGCGCGCTTTAAAAGCTCTTCGTCGCGCATGTACATTAACGCTAGGCGGTCTGCCGTCAGCTCCGCACGGCGCTGCCAAAACCCAGCCAGCCAGGTGGTAACTGCCCCAATCACAGGAATCGACATAAACGGCTGCAGGTATACCGATGCGGTAGTGTGGCCATACTTCACGTGTGCCATTTCGTGTACCACAATCGCCTTTAATTCATCGTGGGTTAGGTAGCGGATTGAACCAGAATAAAGCACAATGCAGTACGGCCGCGCAAAGCCAAAGGCGAAGGCGTTAATGAGTGGGTTCTGGGTGACAAAAATTTCAACACGCGGTAATTCCAGGTCATGCGCCACCTCATTTGCCCAATCACGCAACCATGCAAAATCGCTGTATTCAATCTGTAGCGAATTGCCAAGAAAGTTTTGGCGGTAAATACGAATATAGAACATACCCAGCAGTAATATGCCGCCAAATAACATCGCCCCGGCAACAAGCGTGAAGAAAAGCCCTACCACCACCTCCACCGCATCACTTGCCAGCAGCACTTCTTCACCCGTTAAGTACGACAAAATGAAGTACGCGCTCGTCATTAAAAAGAAGGTCACAAAGGTTGCAAATAATACCGCTAAGTCGCTACTAGAATGCGCCCGCTTTACCGCTTGTCTACCTTTTGTGATTGATGTGTGCTTCATAATTAACCGTATTGTACCCTAATCGCGGTAATACCATAAGCACCTAACGGACTATATTGTTTACCCACCCCTGGGCTGGATATTCATAATCCTTATTAAAATCTGATTGCGGCACATTAAATGGTAGTGGACCGTAACCATTCGCGAGCGCAAGTTCATATGCCTTTCGCAGTTCATCAACGTCAGAAACACACTCAAACGGCTTCACTACATCATCGATTCCTAACAGGCCTTTAAAGTCATCTTCAAGTGACGAAGACTCAAATAGATTTTTATCACCAAATATCGGCATCAGTTCATCGGGCTGCACGAACGCTGCAAATAGAAGATAGCTATTGGCACACTTGGCACATTCGCCACACCACGTTAACTGCTCGTTTAATTGACCTTGTTTATAATTCGCAACGTTACACGATGAAAATAATGCCGCATAACTACCCCATGCATGCTGAACAAATAATTCGACAATTTTTAGCTCTGAATACTTCCGTAAAGGTGAACCAATACGAATATCTGGCGATAAATAGTCGGCTACGTATAAAGCGAGTAGTTGCTCTGCATGCCACGTTTTAGCCCATTGATGACGAATTGCATAATCATCGATATAAGCATGTGGCTCGTCACCCTCATGACCAATTGACAAAAGGATATCGCGCTTGCCCGTAAGGACTGCGTCGATAATGGCAAAGCTCGCTAATATGTACGTAATCGGTACGTGCCCATTACGCCCCCCGTCCGCCTCGGCTTGCTTTAGGGCGGCGGCATCGATGCGGCGCACATGGCATACTGCGTCCTCGGAAAGTTGCGCAATTACCTTCGGCATACTCCCGCTACTAGAAATATACCAAGGGGTAAATGGCTGATCATTATTACGGAGCATGGCTGCTAGTAATAGCGAATCTTTACCGCCACTTTGGAGAACAAGCGAACCGTCGCCATCATAAGAACGCGGAGATGGCCGAGCGTCTGATGAGCCAGTAAATACACCAACTACTCCGGGTGTAAGATGGTTTTCATACACAAATTGGCTCAAGCCATCCCGATAAACTTCTGTAAAAAATGCCGCCTGTGCCGGGGTGAGCGTGATTGAGCGAAACGAAAACTCTGCTGTCGGGAAGGTCTTATAGTAGGAAATGCCGCATAAAATAAATGCCAACTTTAACGCTTCATCAAGCAGTGCCTCATCATACATATCGCTGGGCGTTAACCTAACCACCTCACGGAATTTCCGTGCTCCGTCAAAACTATACTCAAATGTTACTTCACCGGTTTCCTGTGAATATGAGTAGTGTTCAAATACAAACGAGCGATACATTACAGTGTCTGTACAATTCTCGTGAAGGTCTCACCCCTCTCGGTAAAGTTCTTAAACATATCGAAACTCGCACAGCCAGGGCTTAGAACAACGACATCACCATCTACAGCCATTTCTGCCGCTTGCCGAACAATCTGATCGAAATCAGTTGTATCAACCACCATATAATTTGATTCATCGACGCCAACCTGCCGTAACGCGTCGGCAATTCGATGCCGCGTCGCACCGTAAATGACAGCCTTCTTCACACTGCTTGAAACAAGAGTATTCGCCAACTCAGTGAAATCTGCACCTTTGTCATACCCCCCAAGCAATATAATCTGTGGTTCACTATGCGCCCGCAGTGCTGCAATTGTTGCACCGGGTGCTGACGAATAGCTGTCATCGAAATAGCGCACCCCCCTGCTCTCATGAACTAATTTTAGGCGATGTGGCAGTCCACTGAAGGAAGATAACCCCTTGGCGATGGTGTCAGAATCTCGCACATAGCTCCACGCAGCAGTTATCGCAGCACAGGCATTTTCAAGATTATGGCCACCCGGAATCTGCATGGTATCTACTGAACAAATTTTTTGTTCACCAACGAAAAAGTGTTGGTCTCGTACATATGCACCACCGTCCTCTGGTGTTGCGTAGCGGACAGCACGGGACATCGTGTTAGAACCAGCAATCTGCGCCGAAACGACATTGGTTGGGTGATAGGTGCATATATCATCAGCATTTTGGTAACGCCGAATGTTCGCTTTTGCACTGTAATAGTCTTCAAGACTTGTGTGAACGTCGAGATGATCTGGCTCAATCATCAGCACAACAGCAACATGTGGCGATTTCTCTACATCCCATAGCTGAAAGCTACTCATCTCAAAAACCACCACATCTTCGCTCCTAATGTTTGGCAGTATATCGAGCGCAGGTGTACCGATATTCCCAACAAGATGAACTGTTTTACCAGCAGCACCTATAATACTCGCAATTAAACTGCTGGTCGTACCCTTCCCCTTTGTGCCGGTTACACCGATTATCGGAGCAGGACATCGGTCGAGAAATTCGTTCGTTGACGACCAAATTTTACCGTTTGAATTGAGAGAATGGGGGTTGATACCAGAGCTACGAACCACAAGATCAAAATCACTCAAATGGTCAAACGCGTCGCCACCGGTGATTACCTGTGCACCTTCTGGTGCTGGAAAGTCTGGCGAAAATTTTGGCGTCACGATGGTCACGTCATCGCCTTTTTCTTTATAGTAACGATAACTTGATTGCCCCTCTGCTCCGTACCATGCTATCGCCACCCGCATCTTCCCTACTCCTCTTCCTTTTTAGGACAAATCGTGTCGAGTTTTTCACTCAATGCCACAATTGTGTCCTTTTCATCTTTACTTACCCCTGCAAACGCCCACGTATTATGCGTCACAAATTCACGCGCGGTTGCGAGCATGCGCTCCAAGGTAATACCGCGGATTGCGTCTGGTACTTTTTCGTAGTCTTTCACTACTTCATCGGCGAAATAACGGCCTGCGTAGAAGTTACTAATCTGCGATACGGTCTGTGCACCCATTTGGTGACGACCAAGCGCATATGATTTTGCTGCGGCAATTTCGTCTTCGGTAATCTTACCGTCCATTACCGCTTTCATTTCACGTACGATAATATCAAACAACCCGTCAGCGGTTTCGAGGTTTACCTGACCCCCAAAATCCCAGCTGCTATCGTGAATCCCTACGCTCGTATCGCTGAATATCCCATAGGCAAGCCCCTTCTTGCGAGCTGCCCCGTAAATACGCGAATGCATAGTACCCGTTAGAATCTGGTCAAGTCCGTTCATCGCTTCAGCTTCTTCATCAGTAAGCTCACGCGGCAAGGTCAGCGACCAACCAAAGGTAAGGTTTGAAGCTTCTTTACGGCGGATTAAGGTTGGGTTAGATCGCGTCAGCTCATCTTTAGGTACGCTAAACCGTTCGCCGCGCGGCAATTCCCACTCATCAAGCATGCGCTGAATTTGGCTTTTACGGCCCTGTAAGCGCCCCGCAATCACAAACCGCATATTATCACTGGTATGGGTGCGTTTATGGTGTTCACGCACGTCTTTTAGCTGTACATGATTAATGGTCTGCAGACGCTGCCAAAAGGTATACACGTCTTCGCCGAGTAGCTGCTGGATTTTTGGCCAAAGCACACGGTTATGATTGTTCAGATAGCCTGTCAGCTCACTGCGCACATTCCCTTTTTCAGCTTCAAGCTCTTCACCGTTAAACCGTGGCTGGCAAATAGCAACTCGTTGTAATTCTAAAATTCTGTCCCATTCAAAATCTGCGCAGTCTGCAACATACACCATAGAAAGATCACTGGTGTAGGCGTTATGATAAGCACCGTTTTTGGTGAATTCAGATTCATAGGCATGTTCGCTATGGAACTTAGCATTGGCACCAAATGCAAGGTGCTCCATAAGGTGCGCTGTTTCGTAGATATCTTTATGCTTCACATATCGATTACCGGCACGGAACTGGAATTGAAAGCTCATCACTGTCGCGCCAGGGATATCAATGAGCAACCCGCGTGCGCCGTTTTTTAGCTTCACTTCTGTGGTGGTATGCTGCATATCTTATCGGCCCTTTTTCCGGTTTTGCCGCTGAGATTTCTTCTTTTTGCGAGCCTGGTTTCGTTTACGGTTCTGATCGGTATTGCTGGCAGCCTTCTTGGCTTTTGCGAATTCAACATCACGGTTTAGTTCACCGCCTGTTACTTCGTTCACACCACGTTCAACCGAGTTCTCAGCCATCTTGGTGAGCTCGGTGTCGTATTCTTCGTCGTTTGCTTCTTTAGCGATGGCATCAGTTTTATGCACGTGGTAGAGCGCACGCAGTACTTCATCGCGTAAGTTAAGTTGCATGCTATCAAACAGCTTCTGTGACTCTGAGCGATATTCTACCAACGGGTCACGCTGGCCAACACTGCGCCAGTGAATGCCCTCGCGGAGGTGTTGCATGTTTTCTAAGTGCTGCATCCACAGCGTATCGAGTACCTGTAGGTAAACCTCGCGCTCGATACCGCGCAGAAGCTCAGCACCCATCTCTTTTTCTTTCTTGTCGTATAGCTTGGTTGCTTCTTCAATCGCCTTGGTGCGGCGCAGTTTGTCGCGCTTTTCGCCAGAAAAACGTTCAATCGCCTTATCTTCAAGCGGGATAATCGCTTGGAACTCATCAACAAATTTTGGATTATTTTTGCCAGGCGCTACTGTTAGTTCGCTCACTTTTTCGCGGAGTAAGCGCTGAATTTCTGGCTGGATGTTATCACCATCCAAAATCTTACGGCGCATCGTGTACACCACTTTACGGTGACGGTTAATCACGTTGTCATATTGCACCACGTTTTTACGGGTATCAAAGTTGTAACCTTCCACGCGCTTCTGCGCAGCTTCAAGTGTTTTACTCACCGCACGATTCTGAATTGGCGTCTCTTCGTCCACACCCAAGTCGATCCATCAAACGTGCGATGCGATCGCCCTGGAAAATGCGCATCAGGTCATCTTCGGTGCTCACGTAGAACTGTGTATCACCGGGGTCGCCCTGGCGCCCACCACGACCACGTAGCTGGTTGTCGATGCGGCGTGATTCGTGCCGTTCAGAGCCAATCACCACTAAGCCACCGAGTTCGCGCACGCCCTTACCGAGCTTAATGTCGGTACCACGACCAGCAATGTTAGTTGCCAGGGTAATCGCACCTTTTTCACCAGCCTTTGCCACAATCGCAGCTTCGTGTTCGTTGTTCTTGGCGTTCAAAATTTCGTACTTAATGTTTTCGCGGTCCAACCACTGTGCAATCAACTCATTCTTGGCAATCGAGCCAGAACCAACCAACACCGGGCGACCATCTTTGTGATAGGCCTTGATGGCCTCGGCAACCGCTTTTAATTTGCCCTTTTCGGTTTTGTAAATCAAATCCTCATGGTCAATACGAGCAATTGGCCTATTTGGCGGTACCACCACTACTTCAAGGCTATAAATCTGCTGGAACTCCTCAGCTTCCGTGAACGCCGTACCGGTCATACCACTGAGCTTTTTATAAAGGCGGAAATAGTTCTGGAAGCTGATGGTAGCGAGCGTCATGCTTTCTTGCAAGACCGCCACACCTTCTTTAGCTTCAATTGCCTGGTGAAGGCCTTCGTTATAGCGGTTACCCTGCTTCAAACGGCCAGTGTGTTCATCGACAATAATCACTTCGCCGCCGTTCGTCACCACATAGTCTTTATCGCGATGGAAGAGTGTCTGTGCACGAAGTGCTTGATCCATGTGGTACACGCTGCGCACATATTCAGGGGTATAGAGGTTTTTCACCCCAAGCATTTTCTGTACTTTTTCAACACCCGCATCAGTCAGTGCGACACTTCGACGCTTTTCATCTAAGATGTAGTCATCTGGGACGAGTTTAGCTGCAACTTTCGCAAATTGGTAGTAACTATCAGGGTTTTCAGCTGCTGGTGCACTAATAATGAGCGGCGTACGTGCTTCATCGATTAAAATCGAGTCCACTTCGTCGACAATCGCAAAATTCAGCTCACGCTGGCGCACTAGATCAATTTCATTCACCATGTTGTCACGTAGGTAGTCAAACCCAAATTCATTGTTCGTCCCATAGGTAATATCAGCCTGGTAAGCTTCTTTACGGCTCACAGGGCGCAGCTTACGGATGCGCTCGTCTTCATGAACTTCGTTTTCGAACTTCGCATCGTAAACAAACGAAGCTTCATTAATGATTACACCAGTACTAATACCCAGCGCATCGTAAATTTGCCCCATCCAGCCAGCGTCGCGCTGCGCCAAGTAATCATTTACGGTGATAATGTGCACACCTTTACCTTCAAGCGCGTTCAAATAGGCAGCCAGGGTGGACATGAGTGTTTTACCTTCACCGGTTTTTAACTCGGCAACATTCCCTTCATGCAGCACCATCGCACCAACTAACTGCACGTCGTAATGGCGCTCGCCAATGACGCGGTCAGCGGTTTCGCGCATTAACGCAAATGCATCGGGTAGCAAATCATCAAGCGTTGTCCCCTTCTTTGCTAGGCGCTTTTTCAGCACATCGGTTTGAGCGCGAAGCTCGCGCTTCGTCATTTTTTTATATTTATCTTCTAGCGCATTAACTTCTTTAACCTTCTTGTTCAGGCGCTTCAAAATGCGCTTTTGCGGGTCACCGAAAACTTTAATTAATGCTTTATCGCGACTTACCATTATTACAAATCCTTCTCTTCTTTGGTCGTACTGAAAAACTATCGTTTATTATACGCGGGTTAGGGGTAATTTGAAAGTAGGTATCAGCGAAAACAGCGAAGTTATTATTGGCCTTCGCGGGCATAGCTTCGCTTAAAGCGATCGAGTAATTTACGCCGACCGACGTGCGGCAAGCT
Source organism: uncultured Candidatus Saccharibacteria bacterium (assembly GCA_963789695.1). GTDB lineage: Bacteria > Patescibacteriota > Saccharimonadia > Saccharimonadales > Saccharimonadaceae > Saccharimonas. The sequence goes on from CAWBLS010000003.1 coordinate 92,755, forward strand.
TTCTTGCTTGTATTTGCGTAGTTGCGCGGCAAGTTTGGCTTCAACAATATCAACTGCTGCTAATACGTTCATGGTTGAATCTTTGGCGGCCAGGGTTTTATCGGGCACGAACACCAATACTTCAACTTCGTATTTATTACCTTTTGGTCGATTCACTTCAGCAATTTTTACATCTGCACGAATCGTTTTACGAGCGTGGCGAGAGACAAGTCGGTCGAGTCCACCAATCTTCTTACGAATATACTTTTTTGTGGCTTCGTCTGCCGTATAGGTTCCGACTCCGGTTATATCAACATTTGCGATCATTGTAGAGACCCCTTTCGTTTAACCGTTGCTACTTCTAGTATAGCTCATTTTGCATCAATCCCGATAGCTTCCGCAACGTTCGCATAGCCATCACGCCGCAAGAGTCGTGCTAAATCATGATTAATACTGCCCGCTAATTGTGGACCCTCAAAAATCATGCCGGTAATTAACCCCACCAGGCTGGCACCAGCCCGGATTTTTTCATACGCATCCCGAGCGTTAAATACCCCGCCCACCCCTATAATCACTAACTTTGTGCCGTACTTTCGGTAGGTTCGCCGTACCAGTTCCGTTGTGACATCTTTGGTTGGCTCACCACTAAGGTTGCCTTTTACATTTTTAGGCAAAACGTCTTTAATATCGACCGCACTTCGATCTTTATGTAAATTACCGATTGTCACGCCACTCACTTGGTGCTCAGCAACCACCTTAAGTAACTGATCGAACTTCATTAAGGGTAAATTGATCGGCATTTTTATGAAGACTGGCTTAGTGAGCCCTAGTGTATCAACCGATTTTAGCAAGCGGTTCAAACGTGCGGGTGTGGTAAACGGTTCGCCGCCAAAGGTATTTGGGCACGATATATTAATCTCGAGCAAGCTCACCTGCGGCAGTTCATCAAACCGCCGTAAACTCGCGCAGTAATCTTCAATTGCCGCCGCTTCACTGACCGTTCCCTGAGAATTAGTCTTTGCTACTGAAACACTTAGCGGAAAATCTTTAAACAACTGTTCGGGGTAATTTGCGACCCGTGCCGACACAACCTCCGTCCCCTCACTCGGCAAACCTGCGTTTACTACCAGTGATTTTGTTTTCGGCAAACGATAAAACCATGCCCCGTCATTACCTTTATACTCACCCCAGGTGACCGATCCGCCCGTCATCCAGCCAAACCCCACCGTTCTTATCATCCGCGGCAGCGAAATTTCCTTATCGAACCCAGCACTTACCCCGAGAGGGCTCGTGAACGTCACGCCTTTAATTGTTTGTGCAAGGCTTGATTCGTCATGATGCGCCCACACACCTGGTAGATTGCGCAGAACCGGTACGCGCTGTACGGTCGCCGTTAGCCACACCATGCGGTGATGGACCGCGTCTGGCTTAAAGTGAAACAACCCAGGCTTTAGCACATGAGTATACAGCCAGTGCGTAAACTGGCGAATCATATGACGAAACATGGTACCTAAATCCTCTCGCGCCCGCCCATGTAAGGTCGCAACACTTCAGGTACGGTCACATTGCCATCAGCGTCGGCATTGTGCTCAATCACCGCTACGAGTGAACGCGCGAGTGCAACTGCCGTCCCATTCAGCGAATGAAGCATTTCTACACTGCCATCTTTACGGCGTACGCGGATATTCAAGTTTCGAGTTTGGAAATCAGTACAGTTACTGCAGCTCGTAAGTTCGCGGTAACTTTGATCAACCGGTGACCAGTATTCGATGTCGTATTTTTTCGCAGCAGGTGCGCCTAAGTCGCCAGCAGCAATGTTAATTACATGGTATGGAATACCGATTGATTGCCACAGCTCTTCCTCAATCGCGAGCAGCTGCTCATGCATATCATTAGAATGTTCCGGCAAAGTAAAGGCATACATTTCGAGCTTATTAAACTGGTGAACCCGGAACAGTCCACGAGTATGCTTGCCTGCCGCGCCTGCTTCGCGCCGATAACACGGGCTGTAGCCGGTATAAAGCAGTGGCAATTGGTCTTCTTCGATAATTTCATCGGCATGGTAGCCAGTGAGCGGGATCTCAGCAGTGGCAATTAATGACAAGTCCTCGCCCTCAAGCGCATACTCGTCAGACTGATCGCTACTGCGCGGTGCAAAACCGGTGCCCGTCATCGTGCGCTGATTAACCACATGTGGCACGGTCATATAGTTGAAGCCTTTTTTCAGTACAAAGTCGAGCGCGTACTGAGTAATGGCGTTTTCAAGCAACGCTAGGTCGTTCTTCAAATAGTAAAACTTCGCGCCAGCAACCTTTGCGCCACGCTCAAAATCTACCCAATCTCGCTTGGTAGCAACGTCAAGATGGTCTTGCCCACCGCTGCTTTGCTCGCCCACTTTTTTAATTTCAACTGAGTCTTCTTCGTCACCAAGCGGCACATCGTCTTGAATCATGTTTGGCACTTCAAAAAGTCGTTGGTTGAAGGCTGCTTCCGTTTCGCGGAGTAACCCTTCGCGGTCAGCAAGTTCAACCTTTATTTGCTTACCTTCATCAATCACAGATTGTTCTGGCTTGCCACCTTTCATCTTGGCGGCGTTGGCGTTACGCTTTTCGCGTAGGTCATCCACCTGCTGCTGCAACGTACGGCGGTCATCATCGAGCTTCAATAACTCGCGTATCGAGATATTCGAATATCCTTTTGCTTCGGCATTTTGTTGGACTTTCTCTGGATTTTCTCGAATAAAACGTATATCTAACATATCTTATAGTATACTCACGTTTTATCAGATGTCTATCGGGCGTCTACTCGAGAGTCGCCGCGGGCACGCATCAGCACCTGCCGGCCCATGTCCATTAGATTACGGCGGCGATTGAGCGCGCCTGATTCTACCACTGTTGCAATCATTGAATCTTTATCCGATTCGTCCATATCTTGCCAATTTGGGAACCACATGGTGCCGTACTCAAGGCCACGCTCTGAAATTGGCAATTCTTCAAATGCATCTGCATCGAGCGCAAGGCCAAACCGGTCACCAAATCCCGCTTCTGTAAGTGCGTTGATCAAGCGTTCTGGCTTATACACTGGGTACAGCCCGACCGTACCAACCGCTGATTCTGTATTAGGATTATAGGGCTTCGTAACGCGTAACATTTCCTTAATTGCCTTGGCTTGTGAGTCTGGGTCGAGATGCATCAACATAAACGAATTAAGCGTCATATCAACCGAGCCATCGGCAAGCGGTAGCTCACGAGCATCACCCGGGAGCCAATTATCACCGTGTGGTGCTGCCCGCGCGTAGTCGTTATCAACACGTAGAACGCGCTGACCCTTATGCTCACGAGCCACCGCATAACGGCTATCACCCGCTGCCACATCCAGAATAGTATGAATATCGGGTGAATGCGTAAAGCGCCCAAATGCTGCTTCATACAGCATGGGCGAATGGGCGTTTCGTTCGATGATTCGTTCTTTTTTGTGTTGGCGAGTTCGTTCACTCATTACTTAGATTGTAGCACAAAATAAGCATAAAGTCAATGCTTATTACTCTGTTCGCAGCGCTTCTATCGGATCTAGTTTGGCGGCCTTGCGGCTTGGGAAGTAACCAGCGGCAACTGCTATTACAATCAGCGCAGCTAGTAGGCCAAGCGCCTGTAACCATTCAAATTGAAGTAAATATATACCCTCACCGAGATCCAGTTGTTCGCTAATCCACGGGTTCAGCGACGTACAAACAATCCAAGCGGTCGCGATACCAATCACCCCACCTAAAAAGCCAATCCAGGCTGCTTCATAGCGGAACAAACGGCTCACATCACGCCCCCGCATACCGAGCGCACGCATTAATCCAATCTGGCTGGTGCGCTCGAGTACTGAAATATACTGTGTGTTGATAATGCCAAACACACTCGCCAGGAGCGCAATCACCCCAAACCCAGCCACGATACCCTGCAGTACATTAACGATGGTAAACAAGAAGCCCTGCAAATCGTTAGCTGTTTGCGGGAAGTAGCCTTCGCCGGTGAGCGCTTCCTTCACACTTTCTGGGGTGTGACCTGGCGCTGCTTTGGCGGTGACCGCAAAATATTTTTGGTACTGCTCAGTACCTTTTGTGGTGTACTCGGCAATATCTTCAGCCACACTAATTGGTATCAGGATTGCGCTGCTACCACTAAACGAAAGGTTCGATGGCTTAACGGTGGCAACAATATTAAGAGTAATTTGTTTTGATTTCGGCTGCGTCAGTGCTTTGACCGCTTCTACCCCACCACTGGCAAACGCTTGGCTAATTTGATCTTGTGACGGTGTAACCGTCGCCTGCGTAACGGTGAGTGTGAGTGTCTTACCAACTAAATCTTCAGCCGAAACGCCCAGTTCATCCGCAAATGAATTTGGCACAGCCACTTCGTCAGCCGCAAGGTCATTACCGAGCGCAGGCAGCGTACCGGTATCAACTTCGCTCAATACATCGGGGTTATAGACGCTCAAACTGGCCGTATATTTCGTATCAATCCCTTCAAATGAAACATACTCTGCCGATGTGTCATAAATGGGGCGGACATCGGTAATATCTTCGCGCTGCTTTAGACTGTCGATGTCATCTTGTGTCAGGACGGTAATCGACTGGCCATTTGGCGTCGCCCCCGTATCGCTACCGTATTCGCTGAGCCCAGCACGGGCACCACCACCGCCACCAACAATTGATTCGTCTTTCACGATAAAGAGCGCGTTCGGATCAACGTTCGACTGAATGAGTTGGTTCGCGTAGTCACGGGCACCTTGCCCAGCAGCTAGGCTAATCATAATCGTAAAGGCACCCACCGCAATTGCGAGGCTGGTAAGAAGGGTGCGTATTTTAGCCTGACGCAGGCTCTTGCCCGCTCGCCTGAGAGTATCAGCCGCCTTCATCTTATCGCCCACCTTTCTTTGTAACAATTTTTCCATCTTTAATATTGATACGGCGGTCGCACTGGTCGGCTAACTCCTCGTCGTGCGTCACCACAATCAAGGTTGCCTTATGCTTGCGTGCATAATCAAATAATAGTTTTTCTACCACTTCACTCGTGGTAGAATCAAGGTTTCCTGTTGGCTCGTCGGCAAAAAGAATACGCGGTTCGTTTACAATCGCACGGGCAATTGCCAGCCGTTGTTTCTGGCCACCAGAAAGGTTCTTTGCCTTCGATTTAATCTTGTCTTCTAATTCAACCGCAGCAAGTGCCTTACGCACCTTTTCGGCGCGCTCAGCCCGCGGTACGTTGGCAATTTCAAGCGGCAAACTTACATTGTCGTAACACGTTTCGTTACCTTGCACGAAAAAGCTTTGAAATATAAAGCTCATCTGGCGTGAACGAAAGCGATCAATTTCTTTTGGCTTCATGTCACTCAGGTTCTCGCCATTTATCAGCACACTACCATCGCTCGCCGTATCGAGCCCACTCATAACATGCATGAGTGTCGATTTACCCGAGCCAGATTTACCAATAACTGCGACGATTTCGCCGTCTTTTATGGTTACATCAACCTCGTCAAGCGCCCGAAAAACATGGTCTTTTTTGCCATAGTGTTTTGAAACACCTTTTAGCTCAATCATCGTCACCCCCTTTTACAATTTTGCGTCTGGATACAAGGCTCTTGTGGTTTCATCAATGTCGCTGCGCAGTTGTGGAAATGGCACACCTTCACGCGCCGTAACACCTTCAAACATCCAAAATACTCGCTCGCTATAGCCCCACCCACAGGCTGGCGGCATGCCGTATTCCAACATTTCTACAAAATCAATATCAAGCATCATAGCTTCTTCATCACCCGCATCACGCATTTGCTGCTGTTCAACGAAACGGTTGTATTGATCAATCGGATCGTTCAGCTCGCTAAAACCGTTGCCTAGCTCGCTCGCCTAAAATTACCGGCTGGAAGCGCTGTACACTTTCAGGGTTATCAGGATTAGATTTTGCGAGCGGGCTAATAAACTTTGGCGTATTCACCAGCCACACCGGCCCCGCCACGTCTTTACGAATATGTTTCCATAGCTTGTCGATGCCACGCGGAATGCTATCGGTTTTTTCAACTTCAAGTCCGTTATCCTTTAAACGCGCTGATACCTCTTCAATCGTCGTGTTGTAAACGTCAATATCGTATCGCTTCTTAATCACATCGGCGTAATCCCACACCTCCCAGGCCTGAGCCATATCAACCTCGAACTCGCCGAGCTTAAACTGCAGCGTACCGAAGGTTTCGTTAAGCACAAATCGGTACATATCTTCCATGAACTTCATGCCATCTTGCCAGTTGGCATAGGCCCAATACCATTCCATCGCCACATGTTCTGGCAGGTGCTCATCAGAATAGTTTTCATTACGAAAACGCGGGCCAATATCGTAGACTTTTTCAAAGCCAGCACCAAGCAACCGCTTTAGGGGTAGCTCGTGGCTAATACGTAGGTAAAAATCTTGATCGAGCGCATCCATGTGCGTCACAAACGGGTTGGCATCTGCCCCACCAGTGGTGTGCTCGAGCACCGGAATATTAATTTCATGGAAACCGTGGTCATCGAGGAACTGACGGGTCGCCTTCCAGAACTTACTGCGGCGTATAAACCGTTCGCGCACATCACGGTTTACGTTCATATCGACGTAGCGGCGACGCAAACGTTCTTCTTTGTCGCGGAAACCATCTTGTTCGGTTGGCATCGGGCGTAAACTCTTGCCGAGCAAACGAAGCTGGCGCACCGCAACACTGATTTCACCAGTTTTCGTGCGGATAAGCTCGCCCGTCGCTTGTACAAAATCACCTGGGTCGAGCAGGTTTAGTTCACTCATTCCTACTTGTGATTCTGCAGCGTTCAGTGGGTCCACATTGTCGCTAGTTAAAAATAGTTGGATTTGCCCGCTGACATCACGCAGCACTAAAAAGGCTAGCTTACCAAATTTTCGGGTACCAATCAGGCGCCCTACTACAGTTACCGATTGATTTTCTAGCTCATCGAAGCGTGCAATCAGCTCATCAACATAGTGACTTCGCGATGCTTCAGCCGGGTATGGGTTAACACCAAGCTTTTTTAACTCGTCTAATTTACGCAGGCGCTCGTCGCGCAGTTCCTTTAATGTAGCCATAACTGATTAACAGTATAGCAGATAAGACCCTACTCGTGTGAGCATCGTTGGCCTACTTTTTGCCAGGAGTCCACAGAGTACCGGTACGATTTGACGACCATGACGCCTGACGGCCAAGTTCAAGGGCTGCACGTTGTAATGCGGTCTTTGGCCCTTCGATGTATGGACTATGAACAGGGTCGGCTTCGCGATCATTCTTAAAGCCATGTTCTTCACGAATGCTTTTATCGCTGAAGCGTCCGTCCGGAATCTTGTATTTTGCCAAGTGCTCTTCACCGAGCACTTCGATTTGTGGAGGCAAACCACCACCAACATACAGGGATACAACGGCGTTTGCTGAACGAAGGTAGCGTTCGTATTCGAAGCCAGTCATGCCGTTCAGTGAGCCGGAACCAACGTACAGCTTATTGCCACCCAGCATGTAGTTCGGGTGGTGGTAATGGCCGAATAATCCAACGTGAATGTCCTCGCGAGTTTCGCCAAGGCCTACCGACTGCTTATGGCCTGCAAAGGCTGGTGGCATGCCGCCGGTACCACGCCCCGCACCAAAGAAGTGTCGGAGTTCGAAGCCCATTTCACCAAGGTGGAACGTGGTTGAATACGTTTTTACTGGTTCGCCGCGCGGCGTCACAATTGTATCGTGGAACTGCACGCGGTCTTTGGTTTCTTGTAGCGAAAAGCCTTTGCCGCGGAATGCCATACGGTACATATCAATAAATGGATCGGCAAACGAGTAGCCGTTAACCTTAAGTGTACCGCTATTCCATTCGTGGTTACCAATCGTTTGCTTCACAAACAGGTTTTCAAGTTGCTGGCGCGAGAGTTGTTCGAGTGATTGCTCAACCATCAATTGAACAAACTCGATTTGTTGGTCCATAGCGCCCAGGCCTGTGCGGCCACTTTCACGGTTAAAGTCAAAATAATTACGGCCTTCCACCATGTCACCACCCAGGCCAAGCACCACCGCCATTTGCGAAAGCTTACGGTTCACCATGTCGAGTTGCTTTAGCTGGTAATCTGGGCGTGCCGCCAAGTTGCCCGCCTGCCAGTCGCACTGTAGCATCACACACGTGCGTTCTGGGATGCTTTCCGAAACCTCCATCAGCTTCTTGTTAAAGATCGTGACACGTTGAATGCCATCGTTTGTACGTTCAATCGCCGTAGCACTTGGATCGTGGAAGCGACCACGGCCCCAGATAGGCTGAGCCACCGAGTTATTGCGCGAGGTAAGGATGTCACCATCTTCACTGAGCGCTGCGGTTGGGTCTTGCAGGCCGCCAATCGAGTGAATTGCCTTGTTATCAGGGCGGAACACACCTGCAGCCTCTTGTTGACCCGTCACAATATAGTTGTCGTACGGATCAACACCTTCGGCAGCGAGCGTACCACGAATTTGTTCTGGTTTACGGAAGTAATTCGAAAGCAGCGTGCCGGTGGTCTGGAACTTATCACGCACCAAATCGGTATATTCGACACCACGCATCGTAACGTGGTGGCGGAAGTCGCCCACAACCGTCAGCCCATTGCCATCTTTCATTGCATCGCCGTCAAGTACGCGCAAAAGTCGTCCTGGCGTGCGGCCACTGGCATCTTTTTGGCGGTATGCCTGGAAGAGCAATTCTCGTTCAGAAATTGCATACTCACCGTCAGTCAGCTCTTCAATCTCCTCTGCACTGCGAAGCGCCCTACCGGTGCGCACACAATACGGAAACGCCACATATTTAGTAAACAAGTAGTAGTCTTTCCACTTCGGGTGCGCTTTATTCTTTTCGATGCGTGACAATTGGCGTTTTTGATCAACCGGCTCTTCGCCATTTTTCGCGTGCTGCCGCGCCAGCACATGCATTTCCGCAAACGCGTCGTGGGTCATTTCTTCGATAATTTCAGTGTCATTGTCACTGCGTGAATACACTACAGGTATACCAAGTTCGCGTAATTGATCAAGCTTTTCTTTACCCGCCCTAAACTGTGCATCGAGCGTTTCAAGGCCAGGTTTTAGCATCCATTTTGAAGCCTTCTTACGCCCACCAAAGTCGCCCATGTATAGGCCGCTAATCACAATTTCATCTGGCTTCATTTCTTTAGGGAGGCTACCGACTTGCTCAACAAGCTCGTTAAAATAGTGGTTATCGGCATAACGGCTACCGATCAAGAATTCTGAAAGGTACAGGCTATTTTGTGAGTTACTATTGCCCCGGCGGCGCTCAACCCTTCGCATACCGAACAGTTCTTCATCGGTATCCATAATTTCGTCGAACGATTTTCCAGAGTAGTCTACTGCACCGGTTAAGTAGTCAAAAGCCGCCGATGCGCGTGGATCAAGTACTTTTTCGGTTTCAATAATTTCCTCAACCTGCGGCTCATTTTCCTGTACGGCACCAGTTAGTCGCTCACTCATTGCTCTCCCCTATTCTAAAAGATAGACAAATCTTGTTGCCAATCGCCCACTCATTTTGTCTACCCTTGTTTGTAATTTTACCGATCGCCTCCCAGGCGTTCTTACGTCTATCATAGCAGTTCGAATACGCTAGAGCTAGCGTAAGCAACGTGTAAAATACACAATACCCGCTAGATATAGCGGGTATTTATAGGGGTGACTTTGTGTGACTACGAAATCGAAACGATCGAGTAGGTAGTGTCGCCTTTTGGCGTTGAGATAACAGCCTTATCACCAACAGCCTTACCCATCAGCGCCAGGCCAATCGGTGATTGGTCACTGATTTTACCATTCACTGGGTCTGCTTCAACTGGGCCAACAATCGTATAGGCAAATGCTTTGCCACCGTTTTTGAGCTCAACCTTACTACCAAGGTGTACCTTTGTAGACTTGCGCGACTTAATAATGTCAGCGTTCGCTAAAATGTCTTCGATTTCTGCAATACGGGTTTCAACCAAGCCCTGCTCTTCGCGGGCGCTATCGTATTCTGCGTTTTCACTTAAGTCGCCGTAGTCACGAGCTTCAGCGATTTTATCGGCGATTTCGCCGCGGCGGCCCTTCAACTCCTCGAGTTCAACCTCAAGTTCCTTACGACCTTCTTCTGTAATTTGGTATGCTTTTTTCATAATTCTTATAATCCTTTATTCCTGTTTCAAGACCCCTGTTTTATAGCCCCGTTTGGTGTATATGCCCGGTAACTTTCTCGCTGTGACAGATTGTCTTAGAATTAGTTCAGTTTACCAAGCAATTCCTCATGCGTCAAGCGGGTGGTTTCCCCTGTCGCCCTTGGGGTAAATTCATACATATTTTCTTCTAACAAGCGATCGCTTACCGTCACCCGGTATGGAATCCCCAATAATTCAGCGTCAGCAAACTTTGCCCCTGGTCGCGCGTCGCGGTCGTCATACAGCACTTCAATGTCCTTAGCAGTTAGCTCATCATACAATTCATCGGCGCGGGCTTTGCTTTCTTCGCCAATTTGCACCAAATACACCTTGGCTGGGGCAACTGATTCTGGCCAAATAATCCCTTTATCGTCTGCGAACTTTTCAACAATCACCCCCATCACGCGGGTGATACCAATGCCATAGCTGGCTAAATAAATCGGCTGCTGTTTGCCGTCGGCATCGGTATAGTAGATACCCATTTTTTCAGACTTTTCAGTACCAAATTTAAAGATATTCCCCACCTCAGCCGTCGTAACTTTTTTCAGTGTAGTTTTATCGACGCCGAGTTCATTTGATGCATCGTCAAGTACCTCTTCATTGATTGCTACGGAATAATCATCATTCACAAACAAGGTATCTTCCCCGGCATCCGTAATCGTCTGAAACTCATGGCTAAATTTCGTAAACGCACCACCACCCGCAAAGGTCATAAAGGTGCTTTCACCTAAACCAAACCGCTCATAGCAACGTTTGTAGGCCTCGATGATGGTGTCATAGTACGCGTCACAGTCTTCGGCGCTGGCATGCAAACTATACATATCCTTCATCACAAACTCGCGGCCGCGCATAATCCCACTTTTAGCGCGCAGCTCGTTGCGGAGTTTTGTTTGGAACTGATACACCGCACGCGGTAAGTCTTTATAGCTCTTCACAAATTGCTGCATCATTTCCATAATGGCTTCTTCATGGCTCCAAGCAAGCCCCAGTTCAGTACCATCTTGTAGCTTGGTCTTGAACCACACATCCACGACCTTATCGTCCCAGCGACCTGTTTTTTCCCAGGTTGATTTGTGCTGCAAGTTACTCATAATAACTTCTTGCCCGTGCACAGCATTCATTTCTTCGCGCACAATTTGTTTGATATTTTCAACCACACGCAGACCAAGCGGCGTATAAGCATATACCCCTGCCATTACTTTATAGACAAAGCCAGCACGTATGAGGAGCTGAGCGTTTTTAGACACCTCATCTGCGGGCGCCTGTTTTAATGTGTGAGTAAAATTTTGTGATAATCGCATAACTTCTGTTATTGTACTAGTTTTGTCCCTGTAAGGCCAGACAATGCGCGTTCAATCGACTGCTCGCTGGCTGCATGGGCAATAAATACATCGACACCCGCATGCAGCGCACGCTTTGCGGCAAGTATCTTACTGTTTGCCCCACCCTTGCCAGTAAGTGACTTGGTGGGAGCAATGTGCTGCTCAACCTCATCAATCGCAGCAACCTGCAGGCGTTCTTGCTGTGGTGTGCCAAAGGCTTTCTGGATACCGTCTTGATCGGTCAATAACACTAACCGTTCTGCACCCAGCGCCACCGCGACATCTGCCGCCAATTGGTCATTATCACCAAAGGTAATCTCATCAGTGCTTACCGCATCATTTTCATTCACGATTGGCAGCACGCCGTACCCCCACAGCTGTTGTATGCTATCGGTAATACGTTGCGTCGAACCTTCACGGCGTAAATCTTCAGTCGTTAATAGCACCTGACCAATGGCAGTAGGCTCCAGCGCTTCACGCCAGCGTTTTAATAACCCTACCTGCCCAATCATAGCGAGCGACTGCAGGCTCGCCACATCGCTTGGGCGCTCATCAAGCTTTAAGTGTGTTGCACCAAAGCCAATTGCGCCGGATGTCACAAGCACAATGCGATATTCCGCCATTAACGCGATAATACTTTCGGCAATATAATCAAATGTCTTCACAGGCATATCATGTGCATTAAGCAACGTGCTTGTGCCCACCTTAACAACGAGTATTGGCATCCTATCTTGGTTCATAACTGGCACTCATTGTAGCGGGTGGGTGCGTTTTAGTACATATTTGAGGCACTAAGCAGTATCGCGAATGCCAGTGCGTTCTTTGCCATATGAAGCACCACCCCGGCCCAAATAGTGCCGGTTGATTCACGTAGGTAACTCATCACGAGACTTAACATAAACACATCAATCGCTACATTCCACTGCGCGTGCGCAAGGCCAAACAATAGACTAACAATCAATGCTGTTGGAATAAACTTCACACCCGATTTTCGCAGTTTCCCGAACAAGATCCCCCGAAATATAATCTCTTCTGCTAGCGGCGTAAGCACAACCAGCACAATAAACACCGTTAGTAGCTCTACTCCGAATAGGTTTGATACCGATACGCCGATGTCTTGAGCTTGATCAGCCTGGAAGCCGGGTATGAGCGTGGCAAGCTGCAGTGCCAACGAAGCAAGTAGCACATACACTACCGCCCCAGCCAGAGCCAGCGCAATATCTTTCCACCATAAAAGCCGCTGTAAGCCCACTTCTTTTAGGGTAACTCTCTGTTTTACGAGATAGGCTACACCCACGATGAGCGCAATCATGAGCGTGTATATGGTGATGCGCAGTAATAGTGCCCCACTTGTCGTTTGTGGTGACCAGCCCGCCCCAAACTGGTTTGCCGCCCATACAACTAAAATCCCTATATATACACTGGCGATAAAGGCCGCGATCACCAGCGCTGGCCACCCAATCCAACCGTGGCGTAGCCAGATTGGAAGCAAGTAGCGTCGCGATTTCATGTTAGAATCTCGCAATATCAACCAAAGTAATTAGTACAACTAAGCCCATCAGTACCATAAAGCCGATACCATGAATCTTTTCTTCGCGCTCTTTCGTAAGGGGCTTTCTTAGCACCTTAAAGAGTGCTGTTACAAACCAGCGTCCACCGTCGAGTGCCGGAATCGGTAATGCGTTAATGACAGCTAAGGTGAGTGAAATAATCGCCGCCAGTAATATGACATGCGTTGGGCCTGCACGCCCCGCAGCTGGGAATAATATCCCAAAGATACCAACCGGCCCGGTGACGCTATTACCGGCTTCTGAAAGCTTATCTTGCGCCTTATTACGCTGCGCTTCATCCGGGCTAAATTGCTGCACAAACCCCGTTGCCGAGTTCCATAGTAAATTACCAATACCCGTCACGGTCGCCCACGACATTTGTGCGGTGGTAGCGATACCTACAATGGGCGCCGACCACGTAGCTTTTATCAACTCTTGTTGCGACTGGCTTGCGCCGAGATAACCCTTGCCATCACTATTATCTTCGCGTAGCGTCACACTGACAATTTGTTCGACGTTTTGGCGCGAATACACCACTTCAACTGTTTTTCCCTTGTCTTCTTTGGCAAGATCAGCGAGTGCTTGAGAATCATCAAGCGGCCGACTATCAAAACGTAAAATTTTGTCACCTGCCTGTAAACCAGCTTTATCCGCAGGTAAATCTTTCACCACTGAGACAAGCTCAACAGGCTGCTTAATAATTTGTGTGTCGGCTGGGACATAGAACTGATTCTGCAAAATATTCGGCAAGCCCACCATCGCTAGGCCAGATAACAGCACCGCGGCGATCACCCAGTTAACCGCAACACCCGCCAATAGAATCTGCGTTTTTTGCCAAAAGCTGGCTGCGCCATATTCGCCCTTCTTTTTAGCCGCATCATGTTCACCTTTAAGCCGTACGAACCCGCCAAGTGGCAACCAGTTAATGCTGTACTCAACATCTTTGCCAAGGAAGCTTTTTGCAAGCTTCTTGCCCCACGCTTTTGGTGGAAAGCCAATGCCAAACTCTTCAACAATAACGCCATATTTGCGTGCAACCAGTGCATGGCCAAGTTCGTGCGCCACGACAAGCAATGTCAGCACAATAATTCCCAGTAAAACTCCCAGTACGATGTCCATTTATCCTCCAAATCGCCGTGATCGGCGTGTATATTCTTCCAGTATACTGCTTACGTCGTCAGTTGTCATGTCTGGCCACAATTTATCGAGAAACAATAGCTCTGCATAGGCACTACGCCACAACATAAAATTACTTAGCCGATGCTCACCACTGGTACGTACAATCATGTCACAGGCTGGCACATCTGGTGAATACAAATGTTGTTCAATGAGATCCGGGGTAATGTCTGAGGGCGCGACCCCTTGCTCGGCAATACGCCGTGCAGCATCGGCAATTTCTTGCTGGCCGCCGTAATTAAAGCAGATAAGAAGCTGCCCCTTGGCGTTACCTTTCGTTGCGGCCTCCGCATCATCGATAGCCTGCACCACCTCATCGCTCAATCCTTCACGTGCACCAATAATACGTAGTCGAACGTTGTGCTCATTCAATAACTCAATGTCACTATGGAGCGCCATCACAATCATACCCATAAGGCCTTCAACTTCTTCTTGGCTACGCTTCCAGTTTTCCGTACTAAAGACATAAATGCTTGCGTATTCAACGCCGCGCGCTAACGTTTCAAGCAATACCGTCTTGATAACTTGGTAGCCCTCCAAATGCCCCTCATAGCTTGAGAGGCCACGTTGCTTGGCCCAGCGACGATTGCCATCAACAATAAAGCCAATGTGCCGCGGTACTACATCCTCGTCCGCCATTAGACGGTTAAAACGTCCTCTTCTTTGGCTTTGAAAATCTGTTCAATTTTCTGTTGGTATTCACCCATCAGGCGGTCGAACTCTTTTTCAATGCGCGACTGATCGTCTTCTGAGATTGTTTTTGCTTCTTTCAGCTTCTTCGCTTCTTTCAGGCCGTCTTGGCGCACATTACGCATGGCAATCCGCGCCTCTTCTACCTTTTCACCTACCTGCTTTACAAGTTGCAAGCGGCGCTCTTCAGTAAGCGGCGGTACAGGTACGCGCACTACACGACCATCATCACTAGGGTTGAGCCCGCGCGACTGGTCGTTACGGATCGCTGCGCTAATTGCTTGTAAGTTTGCGGGGTCAAAGGGCGTTACAAGTACCATCTGCGCCTCAGGGGCGGTCACATTTGCCACTTGGTTAAGCGGCATAGGGGTACCATACGCCTCAACAGTAATACCATCAAGCATACTCGGATGAGCACGGCCGGTACGAATTTTACGTAGCTCAGCTTCAAAGTGTTCAAGCGCTGTTGCCATCCTTAGTTCGTATGCATCTGTATCAAACATAATTTCCTTCTTTGATTACTCGTTACCTATTCTTTCATTATAACAAATAACCCCCGTAGGCGGGGGTTATTTTATGTAATAGGGTGAATTTCTATTCGCTCACACCAAGTTCAATACGTTTAAACTGGCTAACTCGAACGTTTTCACCACCTTTGGCGATTTGTTCTTTAATCAGCTCGCCAACAGTCTTACTGTCATCAAGCACAAATGGCTGTTCAGTTAGTACCTGCTCGGCAAAGTGCTTCTTCAGCTGGCCTTCGACGATTTGTTCGCGCATGTTTTCTGGCTTACTCTTCAAAGCTTCGCTTTCGAGTAGTTCAGTGCGTTTCGCGTCCATCACATCAGCCGGGATATCTTCCATGGTTGCAAAGCTTGGGTTCATTGCCGCAATCTGCATCGCAATTTGGTGAGCGAATTCCTTAAATTCAGGAAGACGCGCCACGAAATCAGTTTCACAGTTTACTTCTACCACTACCCCAATGCGACCAGAGTGTACGTAGCTTTCAATCAAGCCTTCACGCGTTTCACGGTCACCCTTCTTTTCAGCCTTTGTCAGACCCTTTTTGCGCATGGCTTCGAGGGCTTTATCAAAATCACCGTCTACTTCAACTAACGCCTTCTTTGCGTCGGTAAGCCCAACACCAGTAAGTTCTTTTAGTTTTTTGATGTCTTCAATCGTTACTGCCATAACTTATGCGTTCTCCTTTTTTGCACTTGTTCGGCCCTGTTCAACCGCTGCCACGAAGTAATCGAGCAGTAGCTGAAGACCCTTAATTGCATCATCGTTACCAGGGATTACATAATCAACTTGCTTAGGATTGGCGTTGCTATCAACCACACCAACCACAGGAACACCAAGCGTCTTAGCTTCGCGAATTGCATTTGCGTCAACGAGTGTGTCGATAACAATTACCGCACCCGGTTTACCGTTGAGCTCTTTCACGCCACCATATTTCATGTTTAGAGCATCAATTTCTTCCTGAAAACGTTGCACTTCAAGCTTGTTGTAGCGCTTTTCAAGATCACCATTATCCATGCGGCTTTCAAGATCACGTAGTTTGCGGATCTGTGCGTTGATGGTGCTTGCATTAGTGAGCATACCGCCAACCCAGCGTTCCACTACATATGGCTGACTCACCTTTTCTGCAGCTGCGCGCACGATATCTTTTGCTTGGCGCTTAGTACCAACAAATAGTACTGGTTTGCCGCTTGCGACAACACTTGTAATAAACGGTAGTGCTTTTTCCAAGCCTTCAACCGTCTTGGTCAGGTCAATCACGTGAGAGTCCTGACGTTTGCTATGAATGTATGGCGCCATTTTGGGTGCCACCGGCTCGTTTTGTGTCCGAAATGAACACCAGCTTCGAGCAAAGCCTTGATATCAACCTCTACGGCCATGATATCCTTCTCCCTTCACCGCATATCTCTTACTTCAGGATATCGATGCGCAAGTTGTTTCGTTAAAATTTACTACAAGAGGTAATTATACGCGACATCTGTTATTTTGTCTAGCCATTTCAGCGTTTTACGGATTGATTACTGTTACGTAACCGCCCTCAACACCACCATCCCAGTGCACCATATCGCGGAATTCCGCGCCAATGCGGCCAGGCTTAATGTAGTCCCAACACTTATACGGGTGTCCGACTGTAGAGGTATATCCACTTGAATACGTTGATGCCACGCCATAGTCTTCCGATACATCCACCACATTACTTTCTTCAGTTGAATACATAAACATGTGCCCATCCACCGTTCCAGCGACCTGAACCACTTCCGTAACCGGCCCACCCTGGCTGTCGACAGCCGTACAGTACCCATAAAACTTATAAGCACTGCGTTTTGAAAGTTGCACCTTATAATCAGGCGACGATGCAGCCTCGTCACTCGTCGGCAAATGACCATTCTGCAAAATATTTACTTTCATCTTCCTTACGTTGGTCGCTAAATCAGACTTCACCAGCGAGTCGTTTGCCGAAGCCTTCAAGCCATTAAAAGCAGCGGCAACACCTGCCGCCAATAAGGCGATAACAGCAACAACGATACTTAGCTCAGTCAGCGTAAACCCTGCACGTCTATTCATGTATTAACATTAGCATTATGTAAGCACACTGCGCAATAGCGTAACCCCTTTACTTGCGCGTCATTTCGTGCTATATTTAATTGTTATGAAAAGCAGTATTCACCCACAAGACTATCGCCCGGTCGTATTTAGCGACGAAGTAGCAGGCTTTGCGTTCTTGACGAAGTCAACAGCGCCGACCGACAGAAACCATTAAATGGGAAGATGGCAACGAGTACCCTCTCGTAAAAGTCCACGTTTCCAGCGCTTCTCACCCGTTCTTTACGGGCGAGGAAAAGATCATCGACACCGAAGGTCGTGTCGATCGCTTTAAGGCACGCGCTAAGGCTGCCGAAGAGCGTCGCGCTGCAATGGCCGCAAAAGCCAAGAAGCAGAACGCACGTAAAGCCAGCAAAGCCGAAAGCTAATAGTTGGTACAACTAAAAAACTGCCCGTATCCATGCGGGCAGTTTTTATTTACCACACAGATTGCTACACTAATAGCATGCAACCTCAAGCCCTCACAGAAGATCAACTCGTTGCCATAGAGCACACGAATAAATTAAAACTCATCTGGGGCTTAATCGCACTCATCGGCCCAACCGCCCTCATTATCATTTCAATTGTAGTCTACGCGGTGGTTAATGTTACGATTGCTTCAACGGGTGGCAGCTCGGGCATCAGCACGGTCGCTAATATCATCCTCTTTTTAGTTGGCGCCGTTGCTACGCTCACCTTATTCCCTGGCATCATTGTCGGTATCGTACTGCTCGCGACGCGCAAAAAAGTCTCCTAGGGCTATTAGATATCCCTCACCTCTGTTATAATACACTGTGTTATGGCATCAATTTCACTTGATATACCAGCCCTAAAGCAAGAACAAGCCGATTTAACGGCATTCTTAAGTGAACCTGCCGCATTTTCCAGCCCAGATTTTGCCGCCAAAAATCGCCGGCTCACCGAGCTACAAGATTTAATTACGACAGGTGAACGCCGCGAAGCACTTAATAAACAAATTATAGAAGCTAAAGAGCTTTCAGGTGGCGGCGACGAATTAGCCGACCTGGCGAAAGAAGAACTCCCCCAGCTTGAAGCCGAGCGCGCCGAAATCGAAGAAAAACTGTTCGTTATGCTCACACCAAAAGACCCCAACGACGAAAAGAACGTCATTATCGAAATCCGCGCCGGTGCCGGTGGTGACGAAGCCAGTCTATTTGCCGCCGAACTCTACCGTATGTACCTAAGGTGGTGCGAAGCACACGGCTATAAGGCAAGTCTAATGAGCGAATCCGCCAGCGATAGCGGCGGCTACAAAGAAGTTATTTTTGAAGTAAAGGGCGACGCGCCATACGCACAGTTAAAGTTTGAAGGCGGCGTCCACCGCGTACAACGCATTCCGGTGACTGAAAGCCAAGGGCGTGTCCATACCAGCACGGTTACGGTGGCGGTCCTTCCTGAAGCCGAAGAAGCCGATGTTGAAATTAACCCGAACGACCTCCGTATCGACGTATTCCGCAGTGGTGGCCACGGCGGCCAAAGCGTCAACACCACCGACAGTGCGGTGCGTATTACCCACCTGCCGTCTGGCATGGTTGTCACAAACCAAGACGAGAAATCGCAGATTAAGAATAAAGAAAAGGCTATGAGCGTATTGCGAAGCCGCCTCTTGCAGCAAAAAATCGATGAAGAACAGGCAAAACTCACCGCTGAGCGCCGCTCACTCGTGGGCACCGGTGACCGCTCTGAAAAAATTCGTACCTATAACTTCCCACAAGACCGCATAACTGACCACCGTATTGGCTACAGCCGCAGTAACATTCCGGGAGCAATGAATGGTGATATCGATGACCTTATCGAGCACCTGCAAGCATCCGAACGTGAACTGAAGGCTGGCAACAATGACAATTAACAGTTGGCTCCACGACGCTGCCGAAACAATCGCCGAAGCTGATATCCCTTCCGCCCGACTCGACGCTGAAATAATCCTCGCTCATACACTGCGCAAAAGTCGCACATATCTTCACGCCCATGGTAAAGAGCAAATTAGTGAGCGAGTACGCGAAATTGCCGATGCGCGACTGCGCGTTCGCTGCGACCGCGTACCAATTGCGTACATCATTGGCCACAAGGAATTTTACGGCCGACTATTTACCGTCACCCCAAGCGTCCTTATCCCGCGCCCGGAATCAGAAGCCATCATCACTGCACTCAACAAACACTTGCCGAACAACGCGCGCCAACTCGTTGATATCGGCACCGGTAGCGGCTGCCTTGGTATTACTGCTAAGCTTGAACATCCGAACCTAGATGTTACCCTCAGTGACACAAGCCGCCATGCGCTCAATGTTGCTGAAAAAAATACTCAGAACCTTGCAGCCGATGCGTATATTGTTCAAAGCGATCTTTTTAGTAATCTCCCCCTTCGTTACGATGTTGTACTCGCAAATTTGCCGTACGTGGATGTAGAGTGGGAACGGTCGCCCGAAACCGATGCCGAACCAGCCGAAGCATTATTTGCCCAAAACGGCGGTTTAGCGATTATTGCAGCGTTTATTAACCAACTACCCGACCACACAAGGCCCGGCAGTATTGTGTGCATCGAGGCGGATCCAATGCAGCATGAAGCGATTATAAAACAAGCCGATAACCAAGGCTTTTCACACCTTGAAACCAATGATTACTGCGTGGTAATTGAAAAATCCTAGAGTGCATCACTGCCATTAAGTACGGCAAGAATAAGGGTGACAAACATAATACTAATCGTAAGGAGCACGGGCAACATCACATCAGCCCAGCGCACACGGCTGTGCGCATGATAACTCGCGTAGGCGCGTTCAGCAACTAAGCCAAACAGTGTCAAAAATAGTGCTAATTGTGATAAGCGAATCTCGCCAAAACCGGGGATTGGATATGCCATCAGCCAGTGAAACCCAATCCAGCCAAGCTCAGCAACAACCGCCCCACCTGTTAAGGCATACACCGTGGCAAGCGGCTCTTCATAACTACCGAGCACGTGACGTACACTCACATACCCAATCACCCACATCACCGCCACAAACGCCGCAACGTCCCAACCGTACGACACCATTGAAAGTGCTGTTACACCCACAAATACAGCAATCCCCGCCTGTGCTGCCACATACGAGCGCCGCGAACGTGGCTTGATGAATAACAGCCAACCACTATAAAGCGCGGTAATGATAATCTGCAGCCATAGCGAACCGTTTGCCCCATTCAATAAGACAACCGTGCTAACACCAACAATGACATCAACCATGTTGGCAACAATATTCGCCAACCAAAAACGCGGCCGTACGGCAAAAGCGCGCCATTTACTCAGCGCCACGATTGCTACCGCAAGCCAGGGTGATTGAATGACCGCCACAATAACGAGTAACGTTACTGCTAAACCGACATTTAACAGTATGTAGACAAGCTCACTAAGGCGCGAGCGACGGCGGTGAATTTTTAGCAAATCCATATACTTGTTACACTATATCACGTTTTAGTTTATCGTGCCCGGGGGAGAGACAAGGATAATAATGAAGTCAGCGGTGTCGGAATATGCGAATGAAGGCTTCTCTGTAACGACGCTCACGCCGTAGCGCGCCGCCAGCTTTTTGGTCGTTGCCGGATTATCTTCGTTGAGCTGATATACGATATTTTCTTTATAATTTGTGCCGGTCGGTGCGTTCCCCACTTCATCAACTTCCATGCCTAAATCAGATAGCACGTTCGCTTGATCCTGCGCGGCACCAGCAATGCCCGACGCGTTCAGCACCACCACATGCGCACCTTCTTGGGTAACTGGGTCTGAACTCAACTTCTTCTGAATAAAGGCCTGGATTTCGCTAAAGTTATACATCCCAGCTACCGGCTGCGCGCTGTCATTAACGAGGTCGTTATCGATTAAACTAATACTCTTGATACTTGCCGCCGGTGTATCTTTAGCAAGCGCCATCAGGGTGCGGATTTCGCTGGTTTCAAAGTTAGTGCGCAGATTATCACCAATTGCGTCGATTAACCCAGTTACCTTACCGAAATTAGTGAGCGTCCCGGCACTCAGTGCCTTTTCACGAATGGCTAGGATAATTTTCTGTTGGTTCTTTTCGCGGTCAAAATTAGACTGCTCGAACCCGTAGGTTGGCGCGGTATCACCACGTGCCTGAGCGAGATACAGTGCGTGCTCTGCGTCAAGCTTAACCGGGCCATTCGGGTAATCAATAAAGTGACCGTTCGGCGGGCACCGCGAAATACGTTCGTTATAGCTCGCGCCACACTTCCAGTCGAAGTTACTATCCATCTGGCCACGAGGGTCACGGCTCTCAATCGTCACCGTAATTCCACCGAGTGCCTTCACGACATCACGCATTACTGAATAGTTCACGTGAACGCTATATTGAATATCAAGCCCTACAATATCGCCAAAAAACTTACGCGATTCATACTGCCGTTCATCCTCTGCTTCTGTACTCTTCCAGTCTTGATTTACACACTGGAAGAAGGCATTCACCTTGCCGGCATAGCCAGGCAAGCAGGCGCGGCCGTATTCAGCTTCAAGGTCGCGTGGAATACTAATCATGTAGGCGTTATGGTTCTTCTGATCAACACTAATCACCATAATCGAGTCAGTCAATGTCGCGCCTTGGTGGCCGGGGTCATCTTCTGATGTGCCCAGAATAAGGATATTACTGCGGCCATTGGCGTCCATCTTTAGCTCTTTTTGTTGGATTAAGCCGAATACGTCACCCTTAAATACCGACCCACCGGCTAAAAACAACCTAAAGCCAAGCCACCCAAGGCCGAGTACTACCAAAATCGCAAGAACGATCAGGCCAATCTTCGTATATTTACGGCGTTTACTGCTAGGGTGGCCTTTACGGCGTTTTTTTGCCGACTTTTTTAGTTCAGCTTCCTGGCTATCAATTTCACGTAGTGAGTCATCGATGTCACTCCGTAATACTCCGGGCTCCGCCTTTGGCGACACCCCGTGTTCTGTCGGATGAAGTGACATTTCGGTACCTTTTGCTTCATTTTTTGACTGCACCATTCGACGAGACAAACCGCTTGCGCCGTTTGCCGGTTGCGTTGTTCGATTCGGCTGCTGATATGCCCCACTATCTCCGCCAGCTCGGCGGGGAACAAAGCCGTCTACAGGTGATTTTTTTGCCATACGCTTTTACATACTATACGGTAAAATCGGTAAAAATAAAACGCTTTGCCCTTATGTTTTCAATATTCTTTAAAATCCGCAGCTAGTGTATAGTAGATGTAATGGAAGCCTCCTTTTCAATGCGACACCCTCATCTAAAGGATGCGTTTAATTTCTTTATATTTATCCTGATTGTCTTGATTGGGACATTACTAATTAATGCCTTTGTTTTTCGTAGCTTTTCCGTTAGTGGTCACAGTATGGACGATACATTGCATGATGGCGACCGCCTGATTGTAAACCGTATCCCACTTACCGCGTCGTCGCTACAAAACAAACAATACTCGCCCGAACGCGGCGAAGTAATTGTCTTTAAAAACCCCCGCTTTGTGCCGGGTTCAATCGATGAATACATCGTAAAGCGTGTGATTGCCTTTGCTGGTGAGCGTGTAGTCGTAAAAAACGGCACACTCACTGTTTATAACAGCGAACATCCCGACGGCTATCAACCCGACGACCAGTGGCGAAATGGCACCTCTGGACCAAAATCACCCACCAGCGGCGTCGTCGATACTATCGTTCCAGAAGGCACTATTTTCGTGAGTGGCGACAACCGTATTGGCGAAAATTCCTACGATTCACGCAGCGGGCTTGGCACCATCCCTCTTTACGATGTGATAGGACCAGTCGGTATTCGTATCTGGCCGTTGCAAAAATTCACATTCTTTTAGTTAATCGCCAAGCAATTTGGCAATGCGCGTAAAGTCAGCGTCATTCGTAAAGGGAATAACAATCTGGCCACGGCCACGTTCATTCACCTTTACCCGCACCTTAGCATGCAAATGCTTGCCGAGCACTTCAGCTTTTTTGGTGTATTCCTTCTCGTTCTTGACGGGCCGCACACTGGCAGAGGCTTTGTTGTTGTCCTCGCCGCGTTTGATACGTGTCACGTACTGTTCAACGGCACGTGCACTCCATTCTTCCTTAATAATTCGTGGCAATACGCCTAAAATAACGACTTCATCAAGATTAATCAGTGGGCGTACCTGGCCTTCATGCACTTTCCCATCAGCCAGCGCCTTCCGCACTTCTGTGGGCAGGCGTAGTAAACGCAGCGTGTTACTAATCGCTGCCACCGATTTACCGCCAACTCGTTTTCCGATCTCATCTAAGGTAAGGTTAAACTGATCGCGCAACTTCAAATATGCCGTTGCGGTTTCAATCACGTTTAAATCTTCACGCTGTAAGTTTTCAATCAACGAAAGTTCTAGCTTATGCTGATTACTGAGTGTACGTACCAATGCTGGCACGCTCGCCAAGCCTGCTAACTGCGCAGCGCGCATACGGCGCTCACCCGCCACAATCATGTAGCCTTCACCGTGTGGACGTACCACAACAGGCTGCAAGACGCCGTGCTCACGGATTGATTCGCTTAGCTGCCGGAGCGACTCTTCATCAAAAGTACGTCGCGGCTGATCAGGATCGGCGACCACCTTTGAAAGCGGAATATGCCGCAAGTCACTGACCCGTTCATCCTGTTCAGCGGTTGGATCAAACGACTCATCCAGCACATCGGTTGGAATGAGTGAGTCGAGCCCGCGACCTAGCCCTTTTTTAGCCGACACGTTCAATCACCTCCTTGGTGACGGACTTATAAGCCCTGGCACCCTTACTAAAGCGGTCGTACACCCCCACCGGCACACCATGGCTTGGCGCTTCCGCCAGGCGTACATTACGCGGAATCACAGTTTTGAAAATCTTCGCCGGGAAGTGCTTACCAATTTCAGCTAATACTTGGGTAGAAAGTGAGGTGCGACTATCAACCATCGTTGGCAACACTCCGATTAGATCGAGCGTTGGGTTTAAGTTCTTACGAATGAGCTTCATGGTTTCAAGCAGCTGGCCCAACCCTTCAAGTGCATAAAACTCAGCCTGCACCGGTAGGAGCACGTAATGCGCGGCGATTAGCCCGTTTACCGTTAGTAAACTCAGGCTTGGCGGGTTATCAATCACAATAAAATCATAGTCATGTTCGACGGTTTGTAGGGCGCTTTTTAGCCTTGTGAACCGGTGTGGCGCCTGCGCAAGTTCAACCTCATTGTTTGCTAAACTCGACAACGAAGGCGCGAGGCTAAGTCGCTTATAATCGGTTGGCATCACCACATCTACTAGTGCGTGCGTGCCAGCAATCACCTCGCCTACGGTTGGCCCAACCTTGCTTTTATCGATACCAAGCCCGCTCGTAGCGTTGCCTTGCGGGTCAAAATCAACGAGCAACGTGCGCTTACCAGCTTTTGCAAGGTAATACGCAATGTTAATGGCACTGGTTGTTTTACCAACGCCCCCCTTTTGATTAGTGATGGCAATCACCGTTGCCATTTATTGTTCCCCCAGAGTCTTCATTACCCTTAAGTATAACAGCCCACGCATTTTTTTGACAGATATCACCACAAAACAACACCGCCAGATTTGACGGTGTTGTTTATGTAGGATTCTCGCTTACTTAATCGACTGGATAGTGATACGAGAATACTTTTGGCGGTGGCCAGCTTCTTTGTGCACACGCTTCTTCGCTTTAAAACGAATGATACGGAGCTTATCACCGGCTACTTTTTCGTCAACTACCTTAGCGGTAACCTTCGCGCCCTTTACAAGGGGCGTGCCAACGCTGACTTTGTCACCGTCTGCAACTAAAAGTGCGTCGAGAGTGAGCTCTTTTGTGCCTTCAGGGAGGAGGTCCACCATGAGGGTCTCTTTTTCGGTAACAACGTATTGTTTACCACCGATTTTCACGACTGCTTTCATTGTTATTCCTTTAGAATTTATTGATTCAGTGTATGATTGTAACAGATATAGAACGCCTTTTCAAGGGGTGTTACCGACATTAGTCATCGGCAAAGTTGAACCAGGTTGGATCTTTTTTAATATCATCTTCCACGGTCTTCCAGTACTTATCAAGCGCTGCCTCATCTGGTCCGTCGTCAAGCTGCCAGGCTTCGTTTTTAGCGTGATCACTTTCAATCGCGCCAATTAGCTCATCCTGCTCGCTGCGCGCAGGGCTCAATACCATGCGGCGGCTTGAGTGCTGAAAGTGTGGAATGGGTAGGCTGTGTTTGTGGTGTAAATGGAGCATATTTGTATTGGTTAGGTTATGTTACCATTTAAGCATAAAAGGAATAAAAAGTCAATAGTCTCGACTACTCGCTACAGCTGGCCGCCGCCATAGAGCGTGATCAACACCACGACAAGTGATACCAACCCTGCTGCCTTGTAGGCGCCGTGATGTCGATACCAGCTACGACGTAGCGATGCAGGCAGCTTTTTGCGATACATATGCGCCGCTGCTGCAACAACAGCCCCAAGAATAAGCGACACAATACTTCCAAGCGCCGCCGGCGTTAGCGATTGTACACCCAGGCCTAGTCGCGCCACGATACTGAGCGGCTGATTGGTTGCTGGCGCATCAGTTACCGCCGCCACGCCCTGTACGCCCGCTTCAGCTGGTGCACCATACAGTGCCACTACAAGCGTGGTTGATTCACCGTTTAGTACCCCCTGCTTTACAGCAAATCCCACGTTTTGATACGCAGCTTTTAGCACGTTCGCCCTGTGCTCAGGCGACTTAAGCCACGCGCTCACGACCGTATCGGCACTTGAAAAGTTCTTTGCAAGATTCTCGCCCGCCTGACTATAGTTGTATTTTACGTCGCTAAACCAATACCACGGTGTTGTACCGCTGGGTGATTCATGCGCCCAATATTGGTTCGTAAACATATCCTCTGCCTTCAGCCGAGCCGCCTCCATTAACCTGCCGTCAAGTTCTAGTGGCTGTTCGCCCTCGGTAGTACGCGCAGTATTGGTGGCACCTAACAGGCTCTGCACCGAAATATTCGTATGTGCGCCCAGCACACTACCGGTTGTTACCCCGTTATAAAATACTTGCGCTAACACCACAAATGCCACCATCGCCACTAAGCCACCACGGCGCACCAAGTACGGCCGGTATTGATTGTGCCTATGCGGAACAAGCGCTCGTTTTACGTGGTGATGCCACGCAGTGGGAGCGGTTGTTTTTTTGCTGAGCGTTTTTTTGTTTTTTGCCATAGCGTGTTACAGGGTAAGTATAGCTGATATTCGCAAATAAAGCTAGTGCTATAAAAGCGCCCACACCCCTGTTTAATCAAGGTGCGGGCGCTAGAGGCTGTATTATTTATTTATTCGGTTGCGTTACGGCGACCAAACAAAGCCCAGATAATACCACCAAGTACTGCCAGAATAATCAGCCACCAGTACCATGCTAGGCCAAGGAAGTTCCATCCCTTATCGTTCGCACCATCGTTCTTTTCATCGGCTGCGCCAAGGGTTGAGCCGTTGGTGTCATCAGCCGCATCTGCGTCACTTGGGGTAGTTGTTTCCGCACCAAGCACTTCACCGTTGTCGCCCTGCTGGCCACCGGTTGTCGCAAACGGTACTGCAGCAAATGGAGTTTGAGCTGTCTGGGTTACCACAGGAATGGTCTCACCGTTACCGGTCACATTATTACCGCCGGTATTACCAGTGTTTGTTGCGTCGCCGTTCGTTGGCGTTGTGGGGGTAGAAATTGGCGTGGAATCATCAACATCGATTGTAAAGTTCCACGTGACCGTGTTACTCACGTGCCCTGCCGCATCTAGGCTGTTAATCTTCAAGTAATAGTCACCGTTTTCGAGGCTATTAACAGGGATTGTGCAGTCATATGCAACCACTTCCTCTGCAGGGTTAATCGCCTTGTTTACGCAGGTCGAAAGCAGGCCGCCCGTACCATAAAGATTCATCACAACCTTCACGATTCCAGATCCACCCACATCTTTGGTTTCAGCGTCAACTTCTACATTGCCACCCGTGTAGGTTTGTCCGTCTGGTGTAGCCACAATTGTTACTGGCTTTGTACCATCAACCTGTACATCGTGGTAAGCATAACGCCAGTTACCAGCCATGTCGAACACTTGCACCTTCACGCGGTAATAGCCGTCACTCAGGCCTGCTACTGGGAACTCCCAGTTAGTAGTGCCCGTTGCGATGCCGCTTGCCGCGCTACCTACGTACGAACCACCAAAGCCGGTGATTTCATTCACGGTGTACTTCACATAATCAACACCGTTTGCATCACTCGCCGTGCCGTTCACTGTAAATGTACCGCCCGAAAGCACGTCATTAGCGCCAGGGTACGTGATGCTTGCAGAAGGCTTAGTGTTATCAATCGTGAAGTAGGTTGTGCCGGTTGACGAAAGGTTACCCGCAGCGTCTTTTGCGTTGTACTTAATCTTGTAGGTACCGTCAGTATACGTAGCTGGAACAGCACAGTTTAGCGTGTAATCAGCTACACCGCTAACGTGTGTTGAGCATGATTTGAGCAGCGTGCCGGTTCCGCTATAGAGGTTACCCGTTACGATTGAGAGCTCTGCGTTATCATGTGCGACTACCGAGTAGCTAGTTGGATTATATTCATCAACGTTTAAAACTGCTGTTGGTTTTGTGGTGTCTGGCGTTATAGCGGTAAACTTAGCTGCCACCATATAACCACTCCAGCCTGAGTCGGCCTTCAGCCCGGCAGTATAGTGTGGGTATGTCGTATCCCAGAACACTTCGTCAGAATTTACATCCGTACCAACCGTTGGTGAAGCATCAATCGTGTTAAAGCCAACGTTAAGCGAATCGTATGGACCACTTACACCGATTGGTGAATCACCGTAATTATTCGTGTTATACGCCACGCTATAAATTACCGTGTCTGGCACCACTACGCCGCTTACATCAAACGTCACAACATGGTTAATACCAGAGAAGCAATCGCCGTTCTCGTCCATCCACTGCTTACTGTCGCTACACGCTGGGTTCGCCGATGGACGGTATGGGATATCAAATGCTTGTGTCTTGCTTGCAATTAAACTTCCAACGCCACCGTCAGTCGTAACATTATAGATATTTAGTGTGATTGGGTGACTAAACATCTCACCGGGGGTCGTTGCGCAGTTACCAGCGTTCCATGAGCCGCTTTCGCAGGCCCAACTACTCAAATCAACCTGCACCTCAACTAGGTGTCGGTCGGTGCCCGCAAAGGTTACCTTGTCACCCAGTGCAGCGGTACTTGTCGCCGCATACCCAAGGCTTGCTAGGTTAGAAACAAATGGGCTTGGGAGTGCATCGAAGATTACGGTACCTGTACTTGCTGGCGCTGTCGGCGCAGCAGCTGTTGCGTATTCAAAGTCGTAATGAACATTGCTACTCGCGGTTGCAAGGTACACGTGATCAATATAGTTTTGTGTATCATGCTCCGAGCGCACAACGAGTTGACCAGCTGTACCATCTTGGATTTTTGCATCAGGGAATGAAGCGAGGATATCATTCCATGTACGATATTTATCCGTTACTCCGTCGGGCCAGGCGCTTGCCCCACCACTTGTCATCTTTGACCATTCCCATAGACCAGCGCCAGATTGCACACCTTCGTTAGACTGCCATGCGCCAACGCTTGACGTTGGAATATACGTCAAACGATTCTGCCATGTGCTCGTGCCATCAAAACTAACGTTAAACTGAATGTATGTGTGAGCACTTCCAGCTGCGCCGTTATAGCTATCGTAGCCAATGGCTGCAATATCATTTAACTTTGTACCTGCATATAAATTAGTAGCGATATCCATTTTGTCGCTTGAATCAAACTTGAGTGCACCAACCGAAGCATTCGTAGGATCGGTTGTAATTGCATACTCACCCGCCACTTCGGTGGTATTCGGAACATCAGTCGAATCATTATAGAAGTACCATCCTGCATAACCAAGATCGGCAGGCTTCACAACCTGGGACGACGCAGCCGCCGCAGTTGGTACTACCGATGCCGGCGCTGTGCCCGTGATTGTTAGTGCCGAGACCGTCACCCTGTCGTTCGTGCCGCTTGAAGAACCGGTGTTAGTAAAATACAGCACCGTGTCGCTTAAGCCAGCACCGTCAGGAAGACTAACAGTTTTGTCGCCCACTTCATTGGTGCCAGGATTACCCGATTCGCCGGCTAGAGTACCGAGCGAATGATCAGCACCCGCTACGCCGTCGCGCCATCCATAGTTGAGATTATCACCAGCCTCAAGCTTGCCTATATCAAAATGAAAACTTACTGATAGACTTGTGTAGCCATCCACGCTTGTTGACGTCGTTCCAGTTTCTCCACCGTCCAACGTCAAGTTATCTGGCGACCAATCAGGCCCAGCTACTGCGAACGCCGCTGGCACGTTCAAAGCTAAAAGCGGCTGCACCAATAATGCAGCAACAGCAATTCCAGAGCCGACTAAACGCCATGCACTTTTTACAGTTGATAAAACAGATCCTCGCATAATCTGATTCCTTCCTAGCCTGGCCCCACCAAGCGGCTTGTTTATTGTAAGCTTACTTACAACTATACCCCCCTTCACGCCAAGGTGCAAATTTGCGAAAACCAACCGCGAGCGCTATGCTAAAACTATGACGAAGCATCAGCATGCAGCACTTACACTCAACAATGTCACCAAAACATACGGCAAGAGCCGCGGTATTAGCGACATCAAGCTAGACGTAGCCGAAGGTGAAGTATTTGGCTTTTTAGGCCCCAACGGCGCCGGTAAATCAACAACCATCAACGCAATTCTCGACCTACTGCGCCCAGATAGTGGAACCATTACAGTATTCGGGCTTGATTCGACCAAGGACGCCGTTGCGGTTCACCGCCGCATTGGCTACCTTTCGGGCGATATGACGACCGACCCCGGGCTGACTGGCGCACAATACCTTGAATTCGCCCGTAACTTGCATGGCAACGTTAATAAACAACGTGTTGACGAGCTTGTTACCCGCCTGCGCTGCGAAACCAACAAGAAAATTAAAGCGCTTTCACGCGGTAATCGGCAAAAAATCGGCCTAGTGGCCGCGCTCATGCACGACCCCGACCTGCTCATTCTTGATGAACCAACCGCGGGACTCGATCCACTCATACAAAATGAATTCAATGAAATTATCAAAGAACGTAAAAGCCAGGGTAAAACCACCTTCATGAGCTCACATGTGCTCAGCGAAGTACAATCCGTATGCGACCGCGTAGGCTTTATTCGTGACGGCAAATTAGTGCGCGTTAGCAAACTAAGCGAACTTGTTACCCTGGCGCCAAAGCGCGTCAGTGTTGTGTATAAAGGAGCAGCCCCCGATTCACAACTCAAAAAGCTGAAGGGTGTTGATCAACTCACCGAGGACCGTAATCGCCGCGACTTTATCTATACCGGTGACTACAACGAATTGATGAGGGCGCTTTCTATGAAGCCAATCAAAGATTTACAGATTTTCGAACCACAGCTCGACGAATTATTTATGGCATACTACCAAGGCACGGAGGCTGATAATGTTTAAGAACATCTTTACTAAGAGTTTATTTACCTTGAGATGGCAATTCCTTGGCTGGTTTATTGCACTGGGCTTTATTGTGTTCACCACCATGGCCCTTTACCCGTCGTTTTCACAAACTGGTATCGAAAACATCATCAACACCGTACCGGAATCGCTGAAAAGCCTGGTGGGCGACGTAGCTGATTTCAAAACAATCCCCGGCTATATTGGCCAACAGATTTTCGGGCCTAACCTTTATATTGTTTCGCTTATCATGGCCATTCTTATCTTTTTAGGCATTAGCTCGAGTGAAGAGTCAGACGGCCGGCTACAATCCCTACTCAGCTTCCCCGCCAGCCGCACCAAAGTATACTTCCAAAAATGGCTGGCTGCAGTTGTTGTCGTTACAGTACTTAGTGTTAGTGTCGCACTTTCAGTCTGGCTTGCACTACTTACCATCAACGAACAAGCCGATTTCGGACGGGTTTGGGAATCGATTTTTGCCTTTAGCTTGATTAACGTTGCCTACGGCATGATTGCGTTTACGGTAGCCATGTTCACCGGCAACAAAAGCCTGACGATTATGGTCGCTTCTGGCTACGCTGTCGCGAGCCTATTCATTACTTCGCTAGCTGCAGCCGTCGATAAGCTCGCCGTTGCCGACAAATTTTCGTTGCTTCACTATTACAACAATCCGCAAATCATGACGAATGGCACAGATCTAGCCCATATCGCTCTCTTACTGGGTGTTATCGCGGCACTTACCGTATTGGGCTGGTTCGGCTTTTTGCGCCGCGACGTCCGGGCTAGTTAAGCCTTTTCTAGGTAAACCGTTAGTTCGGCGCCATCAATTTTTGCGTGCTGCTCGTTGGCAGTTGTCTCGCCCATGTTTTCTGTGAGCGTTTCGCTGCAAATCGTGTCTGTGTGCTCATTAATAGCCGCAGTTAGTTCTGGGTTATCAGTAACAAGATTTAGCACAATCCTATCATCAACCTGCAGGCCAGCCACCTTCCGCGTAGACTGTACATGCCGAATTACTTCGCGCATCATGCCCTCACGCTTTAGCTCGGGTGATAGTGCTTCATCAATCGCAACCTCATCACCGACCAGCACGGTTTTAACATTCAACTCGTCTTTTAGCACGTGCTCGAAATCAACATGTTCACCAAGTTTTGGCACTGTTACACTCGCGAGCGGCTGACGCACTTTTAGGCCTGCCTTGGCGCGCAAACTAAGTCCCTGGTTAACGTAGTCGCGTACCGTATCCATTTCGTGCATTACTTCTAAATTCACGCTGTAGTTTGTTGGCCAGTCGAGCAAGTGAACCGATTCGTTTCCACCACCAAGCTTTTGGTACAACTCTTCAGCTAAGAACGGCGTAAACGGCGCCATGAGTACTGAGAGTTTGAGCAGCACGTAGTGCAGCGTACGGTAGGCATCTGCCTTATCGCCATCGTCTTCAGATTTCCAGAATCGGCGGCGGCTACGGCGCACAAACCAGTTACTCGCATCATCAATAAATGGCAGAATTGGGCTCATGGCATTCGGAATATCATACGCGTCCATGTTTTTTGTTATCGTTTCATTCAGCTGGTGAACGCGCGACACAATCCAGATATCAAGAGGATTCGTGAGGTCGCTCGGGTTGAGTGTAAACGGCTTACTTGCGTCAAAGTCCCAGCCGTCCACTTCTGCATACATGGTAAAGAAATCGTACATGTTCCAAATCATACCGAGCTTACGTGCAATGTCGCCGACTTCTTTATCTTGCAGCGCAAAATCTTCGCCATTTAACAGGGGCGAACTAAGCAGCAAGAAGCGTAAACTGTCCGCCGAAAATTTGTCCATCAGTTCGTTCGGGTCGGTGTAATTGCCGTAACTTTTACTCATCTTACGGCCATCATTCCCCGCCACGTTACCAGTCACAATCACGTTGTTAAAGCTGTTTTCACCAAACAGCGCAATGCTCATGGCGTGCATATAATAAAACCACGCGCGTACCTGGCCAATGTACTCCACGATGAAATCGCCTGGGAAGTTAGCTTCGAACTTTTCTTTGTTTTCAAATGGATAATGGAACTGAGCAAACGGCATACTCCCCGCCTCGAACCAGCTGTCCATCACTTTATCGATACGGGTATATTCTTCTCCATCAATCGTAAACGTCACGTCATCAATCCATGGACGATGGTAATCGTCTAGCTCAACACCTGACAGCTCTTTGAGCTCAGCATAGCTGCCTACCACCTTGGTTTTGCCACTTTCGCTCTTCCATACCGGCATAGCGGTTGCCCAAAAACGATCACGCGAAATATTCCAATCTGGCGCTTGCTGCACTGTTTTTTCGAACCGGCCGTGTTTTACATGCGGAGGGAACCAGTTGATTGGTTCGTTCTTTTCTAGCATCTTTTCGCGCTGACCATCGATATCCATAAACCAGCTTGGATGAGCCCGATACATTAGCTTTGTACCACAGCGGTGACAGTGCGGATAGCTGTGCGTGATGTAGTCAATCTTCCATACAACGCCGCGTTCTTTTAGATCTTTGGCGATTTGCTTATTAATTTCCCACACGTTCTGGCCCTGCCAGTCACCTTCGGTGAACATACCATTCTGGTCAATCACATGCACAGCCGGGAAGCCTTCTTTCTTAGCCAATACAAAGTCTTCCTCACCGTAGGTTGGCGCCAGGTGCACAATTCCCGTACCTGCTTCCGTTTCTACGTAATCTGCGTGCCATACCTTGTGCGCCTTTTCACCCCTGTCGGCGAACAATGGGCGGTACTCTAGCCCAACCAGTTCCGCGCCAGAAAGTTCGCGCAATATCTGGTAATTAAGGGGTTGATGTTTTTCATCAGTAAATACTTTTTCTACTAAGTCTTTTGCCACAACCATGCGCTCACCATCAACTTCAACTTCCACATAGGTGACATCTTTATTTACCGCCACGGCCGTGTTGGCAGGTAGTGTCCATGGTGTAGTTGTCCAGGCTAAGAGCGCGCGCCCATCATCCAGCATAAACTTTACGTAGACACTCGGTTCCGTCACATCCTGATAAGCACCGGCGTCCATGGTGACTTCAGCCTTAGAAAGCGGCGTACCGTCGAGCGTACAGTACATGAGTACCTTTTCGCCTTCATAAATCTTACCCTTCTCATAAAGCGTCTTGAAGGCCCACCAAATTGATTCCATGTAATCTTTGTCCATGGTCTTGTATGCGCCCTTAAACTCTACCCAACGGCCGATGCGGTCGACCACATCTTCCCACTCGCTACTGGTTTGCACCATGTTTTCGCGGGTTGCCACAATGTACTTTTCAAGACCGTATTCTAGCACCTCTTCGCGGCTATGAATGCCTAGTTTTTTCTCAGTAAATCGCTCCGCTGGCAGCCCATGGCAGTCCCAGCCCCATACACGCTCTACACGCTTACCTTTCATGGTTTGATAGCGAGGCACTGCATCTTTTACGATTGAGCTAAGTAGCGTACCGTGATGCGGTACTCCTGAAATAAACGGCGGGCCGTCATAAAATACATACGAATCATTTTTTGGTCGCTGCTCAACAGACTTTTCGAAGGTCTTTTCTTGCTTCCAGCGCCGTACCCAGTCTTTTTCGTATTCAATTGCGCGTCGCCGCGTACCTGCTTTAAACTTCATATATCTCCTTATTTTGTCAAAATAAAAATCCCTTTTTAGCCACTGGAGCCCGAACTTGGCGGGTGGTACCATCCAGTTTCTAAAAAGAGATTCTTTTTAGCACTTTGTTGTTCGATCTAACGTGTCGATACCGGACGGGTCTACTCTTGTATTTACAATTTCTGCCGCCAGCGTTCGCGGGTGATAGCCGCTATCTCGTTTATCGAGGTGCTGTTGAATTGAATTATACCAAAATCACGGGGCATTTGGCTACCCCGTGATTGTGTATTGCATAAATTACCAAAGCCAAGGGTTTTTCTTGACGGTTGGGTTTGCAAGCCATTCATTCACAACACTCCACTTGCGTGGCGCAAGCGCAATTACCCATAGCGCAGCCGCATAGACAATGTGATCGTCGATAAATGGATTGTTTTGCAGTGGCATACTTGCCATCCACATCAAAACTAACAGCGTTGAGCCCGCAATCGCCGCAATACGTAGGCCAATCCCCGCAATCAGTGCTGCACCGATGGCCAATAACCCAACCATAAACAACCAATCAATAAGAAAACTACCCGCAAGACTATTAAAGAAGTCTGCAAACGGCCCCTGTACATTACTCAAAAAACCTTCGGTTGGCGAACCACCATTCACCCAGGCTCGTTCAGGTGTAGTTGCATACCCTAGCCCAAGTAGTTTATCGAAGAATGCCCACACAAAAACATACCCAAGCAGCATGCGCATTACTGCGACTGCGCGCCAGGCGTGCTCATACGTTACCTTCTTTTTTGCTTTTACCATGTTACCTATGCCCTCCTTTTTGATAATAGGTCTATGCTGCCACTATAGCGCACTTGTTGTGAAAAATAAAGTTTATGCTTGTTTAGAACAAACCGTCGCCATACTTAGCAATAATTATTGCTGCAATTGCAACAATAATACCAACGAGCAGCATGATATCGTACGAGCCTTTAACATACGCTTCAAGGCCCGCCCGTATCTTTTCTGGCGGTCGACACACGTGATTAAGAATCGAATATCGTGATACAAAAAAGAACATAACAAGCATCGCCACATCGACCGTTAAGCACCATGGGCAGAACACTTGAATTACTGCGAAGCTCATGTATAACATCCAGCCCGCAAACAGCAGTCCAGCCGTTACACCAAGCTGCAAACCGGCCATAAACCAGCGTGGCATTTGTACGCGCGCCAGCTTCAAAACCGCAATCGTAATGACCACTGGCATTGTTACCATGCCAACAAAGCTATTCGGGAACCCAAACACTTCAGATGAAGGATGGAGCGCCACTGCAGCACAGTTAAATACTGCGTTTATACTGCAAGCCAGCACTGCATCTGCGTTCTTAGCAAGGGTAATGGCTTCAATCGACAACACAAATGATGCCAGCAACGCAATCACCGCAGCAATCAGCACGCCGCCGAATAGCACAGTGTCAGACTGAAGACGGTTAGTGCCACTATTCCTGTGAGGCATAGTACGAAACCTCGCTAATCGTTGGCAACATGGTGCCCGTCCATATATTTTGCATCTGTCCATCATTACCGATAGCAATCACGGTTGGATATTCGACAATATCGTAGGTGCGACAGAGCGATTCACCCTCTTTTGTGTCAGGGTTTAACATATCAACTTCATGGCCTGTTTGGCGCGTAAAATCTGTTAAGAATGTTTCAACATTACGTGAGTATTCTTGATTCTCTTTTGCGATTACCACCACGCGCATACGCTTAACTTCCCTTTTTGTCGTTCAATTGGCGCCGCTGTTCAAGGATTTTTACAAAATCATCAAGGGTTTTAAATTCGTGGAACACACTAGCAAAACGCACATAGGCAACTTCGTTAGTGGTTGCCAGTTCATCAAGCACATAATCACCAATCAATTTTGATGGAATTTCGCTTTCACCTAACTCGTAAAGGTGTTCAACGACGCGGTCAATGATGTCTTCAACTTCACTTTCATCAGCAAAAAATTTACCAACCGAACGATGAACGGCCGTTGAAAGTTTTTCGCGGTCAAACAGTTCGCGTGTCGCATCTTTTTTCACCACTGCGAGGTTTGGTCGCTCAACACGCTCGTAGGTAGTAAACCGATGACTGCCGTCCATTGTTTCGCGACGGCGGCGAATCGTTAACCCATCGGCTGCTTCGCGAGATTCTAATACGCGGCTGTCGCCTATCTTATAGTTCAGTGCCATATCCTACAGCGCTCCCCTAAGCTTCGTCTTCAGACTTTTTCTTGTCTTTGTTCTTCTTGCGTCGGCGCAAGAACGCTGGCGTATCGTCTTCTTCTTCGTCAGCTTGCTGCCACATATTTGGCTGCTCTTCGTCACTACCAAATGCTGCAGAACCATCGTCAGTACTGCTGTTAAGATCCATATCGATTGATTCTACCGCAGAATCAACACTTTCGTTTGCCGTAGTGCTGGCGGGTGTTTTCGCCTCTTCTTCATTGAAGTACGCACTGTCAAACCCAGTTGCAATCACGGTAATTACCAATTCATCTTCCAGCTCAGGCTTCAAAGTTGCACCAAAAATGATGTTCGCATCAGGGCTCACAGCACTGGTAATCATCTCTGCAGCTTCCTGAATTTCACTCATGCTCATATCGTAGCCGCCGGTCACATTGAATAGTACGCCCTTCGCGCCATCGATTGATACTTCAATTAATGGTGATTCAATGGCTTGTTGTGCAGCTTGTGCAGCGCGATTATCGCCACTTGCGCGGCCGATGCCCATCAATGCACTGCCGGCATTGCTCATAATCGCCTTCACGTCAGCGAAGTCAAGGTTGATGAGCCCATGCTCGGTAATTAATTCAGAAATACCCTGCACACCCTGGCGGAGCACATCGTCAGCAATCTTAAACGTTTCAAGTAGCGGCGTACGGCGATCAATGGTTTGCAGTAAACGGTCGTTTGGAATCGTAATCAACGTGTCAACATTTTTACTCAAGCGTTCAATTGCCCAATCGGCGTTCGTGCGGCGTTTTTCGCCTTCAAAGCTGAATGGCTTTGTAGCAACACCAACCACCAAAATGCCCATATCGCGGGCCACCTGCGACACAATGTAACCAGCGCCACTACCCGTACCACCACCGGCACCAATCGTAACAAACACCATGTCGGCACCTTCAACGCTTCTTTAATCTCTTCGATTGACTCTTGTGCGGCAGATTCACCGACCGCTGGGTCAGCACCCGCACCGAGGCCATTGGTCGTACTGTGACCGAGGTGAATTTTTACATCAGCTTTTGAATTGTGGAGTGCTTGAGCATCGGTGTTCATGGCAATAAATTGCACACCGCTCAGGCCCGCTTCCTTCATACGGTTGACCGCAGAACCACCAGCACCGCCAACACCAACGACCTTGATGCTTGCAAATGTCTGTATTTCACTTGGCTTTACTTCAGGCATTACGTGTTACTCCCTTGAATTACTATCCAAAATCTATCACTGTTCAGTATACCACTTCCGTCTCGATAATGGTATCCGTTAAATCTTAAATCGTTTACCGATTCCTTTGAAGAATCCACCCGCTTGTTTCATAAACGGTGCACCATCGTGGGCAGGACCGTTATGAGCTGGCTGACCTCCACCCTCGGCATCGGCAATCATCAAGCCAATTGCGGCTGCAAATTCAGGCTTATCGGCACCATCTGCCATCCCCTGAAAGCCGGTTGGTTTACCAACCTGTACTGCTAGGTTAAGCTGAGATTTCGCATATTCAGCAATACCTTTTAGATTAGCACCGCCTCCGGTCAGCACTACGCCATTTGGCAGTTGCCCGGCACGACCAGCACGCTTTAATTCGTGGTTTACCGCGGTAAATAACTCTTCTAAGCGAGCCTCCACGATCTCATCGATTTCATTAGTTTCAAACGAATACACCTTGCCGTCGTGCTTAACGCTCACCCCTTCGTTGTCGCTACGTGGCGTAGCATGGGCGTGCTTTAACTTCACTTCTTCGGCGATTTCAGGGTCGGTCTTCAGGCCAATTGCAAGATCATTAGTGATGTTGACACTACCCATCGGCACCACGCCAACATATTGCAAATCACCCTCTTCGTATACAGCCACACCGGTGGTTGCACCACCGATATCAATCACTGCAACTCCATTTTCAATTTGGCGTTCACGCAGGGTTGCTTTTGCACCAGCCATTACCGACGGAATAAGCGCATTGCTCGCTACTGTTGCCATTTCTGCTGACTTTTGCAGGTTTATGACGTGCGGTACCATCGCCGAGACGACATTCGCCTTCACTTCAAGCCGCGTACCCGTCATACCGGTCGGATCTTTAATTCCCGTTTGGCCGTCCAATACATACGTCAGTGGCACCACTTCAAGTACTTGGCGATTTGCCGGTACCTTACCGGTAGTCGCCACCTCTTCAATTCGATGCACGTCTTCGTTATCGATTTCGTGATTCGCAATCCCCACAGCAATCATGCCATCGGACTTCGTACTCATAACATGCGAACCGTTAATGCTCAGGGTGGCTTCATTTACTTCATGGCCGCTCATACGCTCCGCTTCACCGAGCGCGGCATCGATAGCGCGTGCAGGGCCATTTAAGTTAACAACAGTCCCTTTTCGCATGCCGTTATTGGGCGCTTGGCCAACCCCAACGATTGCCGGCACGCCAGTAGTGGGGTCAACGCTACCCACAACGCATCGCACGGTCGTTGTTCCGACATCGATGCCCACGACAAATCGAGACTGTTCTTGCATATGAAAATATTATAACACAGCCCTTGCGGGAGCTGCTTATGGTATTTTAATTTTTATGTGGATAGCTACGCCTGAGTTAATACTTCAGCGCCAGTTTCCGTAATTAGCACTGTGTGTTCAAAATGTGCACTTAAACTTCCATCCGTTGTTGCATACGTCCAATCATCATCAAGCAGCCCAACCTTTTCGCTACCAAGCGTCGCCATCGGCTCAATTGCAATCGTATCACCCGGTTTCAACAGCACGCCGCCACCCTTTTTGCCAAAATTCGGTACATCGGGGGGCATATGCATTTTTAACCCTACACCATGCCCTACTAAATCACGAATAATGCCAAGTTTTCCTTCGTTGAGCACTTTTTCAACCGCAGCCCCAATATCACCGGTATAGACGGGGCCTTTAATCGCGTCAATCCCAGCAAATAAGCTACGCTCAGTGTAACTTAGTAGGTGTTTCACCGCACCGGTCGGATTTTCGTCGACGACCATTGTAAACGCAGCGTCGGTTTTCATAGATTTATAGGTAATAACAAGATCAAAACTCACCACATCACCTTTTCGTAAATGATAATCGGTCGGCACACCGTGGACCACCTCGTCATTTGTACTAATGCATATTACGCCAGGGAAATTTACTTCGGGTGTAGTGTAGGTGGCTTCAGCGCCATACTCGGTAATTCGGCTCGCTACAAAGGCGTCGATTTCGAGCTCGCTCACGCCCGCTGTTACAAACGCGCGAATATCAGCAAAAATACGCGCCAGAATCTTTCCACCCTCGCGCATTGCTGTTATTTGTTCAGGCGTCTTGCGCCCAGTAATTAGTTCCGACACGCCTCATCTACCTCTGTATAAATTCGGTCATGCACCTCACCAGCCGTACCAAGTCCGTCTAAGTGAACAATTTTTATACCCTGCTCTGCAAAGCTCCCCAGCACTGGGTACATTTTTTGTCGGTATAGGTTCATGCGCTTTGCAATCACATCGGGCGTATCTTCCATGCGGCCGCGCAGCTCTAAGCGCCGAGTAATCTCTGCATCCGGCACTTCTAGTGCAATCACTAAATCAATTGCTTCGCGGTGTGCCTTTAAGTATTCCATCAGCCACTCAGCTTGTTCTTTGGTACGCGGAAATCCATCAACAATAATATTTTTATACTGCTTTGCATTGGCATCTTGCACCGCCTCATCGAACACCTTGAAGGTGAGTTCATCGCTCACCAAGTCGCCTTGCCTTAGGGTTTCAATAACTGTCGGATCGTTACTTTGGCGCAACATTTCACCAGTACTTAGCCATTTCCAACCTTGGCGCACCGCCAACATTTGCCCCTGCATACTTTTTCCTGCTCCTGTCGGACCAAACAGTAAAATCACGTCATTCTCCCCTATCTACTTTGCTAGTGTTTCTTTCACCAGTGCAGCAATTTTTGCACCATCCGCGCGGTTGCCAACCGCTTGTTTTACAGCACCAATCACTTGCCCCATCATTTGTGGGCCGTCAGCGCCGAGTTCATTCACCTTTTCATCCACTACCGCTTTAAGCTCATCATCGCTGAGTTGCTCCGGCAAAAAATCCTTCAATACTGCTGCTTCCTTTTCTTCCGGTTCAGCTAGTTCTGGGCGGTTATTGTCGTGATAAAGTTTCGCGCTTTCATGGCGCTTTTTTACTTCGCGAGCAATTACTTGTTCAATGTCGCTATCAGCAAGGCCTTCCTCGCGCTTTCCCTTTGCTACTTCTTCATTTAAGATGGCAGCTTTAAGATTGCGCAATGTTTCGCCCCTAAAACGATCGCCGCCCAAAAGAGCGGCTTTCATTTCATCACTGATACGCGCTTTCAGCGTGTCAGCCATTTATCCAGGCTCCTATCGGATGCCTAGGCGCATTTTCGCCAGCTTATCAGCCTTGCGGGCCCTGCGGATAATCGCCTTCTGGCGGCGCTCAGTCTTACTAATTGGCTTTGCAAATCGCATTGAAGATTTCGCTTCTGCGAGCACACCACTCTGTAGAACTTTACGGTTGAAACGACGAATAATGTTTTCGTTCGCTTCGCGTTCGTCTTTACGTGTTACTTGTACCATATCAATGATTGATTGTAACAGATACACGGCCCCAATGCAACAACCTGAGTAAACTTACGATACTACTTGACTTTTTATACCGTTTATGCTAAAATGTATTCTATGAGTAAAACACCAATTACCAGCGAACGAATTAAAGAAATTGTCGACGCGCAGCGCGGTGAAACGGTTGAACAACCAACCGATAATCACACAGAAGCAGTGCGCACCATGGGCGACGTTGCCCGCGCGAGTTATTCAACAGCTTCAGATC
The DNA here is from genome assembly GCA_963789695.1 of uncultured Candidatus Saccharibacteria bacterium. Lineage (GTDB taxonomy): Bacteria > Patescibacteriota > Saccharimonadia > Saccharimonadales > Saccharimonadaceae > Saccharimonas. Next base: position 134,503 of record CAWBLS010000003.1, read on the forward strand.
ATTACGACGTCAGTCGCAGTAGCCGTATTGAACCTGCCCCTACCGCCAAAGATGCCGAGGAGCTACAGAACGACGAAATCAGTAAACTTTCCCGTGAACAAGCAATCGAAGATGGCCGTGATGTATATACGGACGCTCATGGTGAGCTACGCGCCGTTGAAACAAACGAACTTATTGATGATGTTGATGATGATGAAATAGTCGACAATAGTGACAACTTAGCCATCAGCATGCAGGAAATGCCTGGTGAAGATTTGTCAGGACACACCCAGGCTGAAATCAATGAAGCTACCCTTGCCTTCGAACTTGGTAAAAAGCCACCTCGTGGTCACCTTGGCCAAGATAAAGTCGAAGCAGACTACGAGGGCCGCGCCGATAGCGACCGTGGCGATTATGTAACCGGCTTCCATATCACCAATCGTCCTTAAGCGTTAAGAAATTAAAATGCGCCCGCTAGTTCTCTAGCGGGCGTTTTGGGCTCATACAAACCCCTGCGCCATAGCCGCCGACACAAAGTCGAACATGCCTGTGATATCACTGGTCGTAATTTGCGTAACAAATTCGACTTTCATCTCACCGTCGCACACCGTCACACGGCACACGCTATCACGCACCTGGAAGCCAATCGTGGCTTCGCCGTCTGCGTTATCGTCAATGCGCGTATAGAAGATAGGCTGCTTGGTTGCACCATTGAATGTAAAGCCACCCGGCAGTTCTTGAATATTCTGCACACGAGTCACTGGTATCATTCGTACCTGTTCGCGACCACCGCCCACCTGAGCGATTACAAGCCGCACCGCCTCATCGGCCGCGGCGGCTTGGCGTACTTCATCAAGCGTTAGGCCAGCACCGACCCAAATACTCATTTCCCTACCCGTGCCCACTCGATCATAGACGAGCGTCTCGTCATCCACAGTCGTCTCCCTTCCCTGCTTGGACAATGAGTTGCCTGTTACTATAAAAGTTTCTGTTAATTCAGTGCAAGCTCAAGCGCGTTCAAGATGAACCAACCTGCCCTCAACCGAGCGCACACCGCGCCATTCGTTAAGTGTTGGCTGGAACCACACACGCACATCATCACCTAGTTCCACCGTATATTCGGGCCGTACATTGAACGCAATCACCTGCAACGCTTTTCCTGCCATATCAGCAAGTGTAAGCTTTACGTGCTGCCCTTCAGCACCCATACGCCGCACGTTCGTCACACGTGCGTTCGTTATACACAGCACAGGCTCTGGGTTTGCATGACCAAATGGTTCCATCTGGTTAAGATCAGAAATTAGCGCTTGGTTAACCTCTTGAAAATCTTGAATCGTCGCATCTTCTTTCGGCAACAGGGCTGTACGTTCCTGTGCAAGAATTAGCCCTGAGCTTGTAAAATGTTCGTTCACCCGTGTGCGAAACTGTGCAATATTCGCCGTCGGCAAACTCACACCAGCCGCCAAATTATGTCCGCCGCCCTTGGTAATAATATCGTCACTCGCACGAATCGCGTCAGCAACACTAAACGCACCAAAACTTCGCGCTGAACCCTTCGACTCTTCGCCCATTTCTTGCAATACATAGGTTGGTTTTTGGTAGAGCTCCAGTAGCTTGGCAGCTACAATTCCCACGATGCCATGATTCCAGCTTTTTCCGCTCACCACCAACACCGCGTCATGCTCAAATTCTGCCGCCTGCACAACCGCATCTTTATAAATTTCATCCTGCTGCCGGCGGCGTTCAATATTCATTTCATCAAGCTGCTGGGCAAATTCAAGTGCTTCATTGCCGCTCGTTGCGGTCAGCATACTAAGCGCGTACTGGGCAGTTTCCAGGCGTCCGCTTGCGTTCATGCGCGGCCCCAATGCGAACCCTAAACTTCGTGCGTTCACCTGCGACGGCTCAACCCCACTCACTGCCATCAGCGCTTTAAGCCCGGGGCGCCGCGTTTTCGCCATCACCTTTAGGCCAAAATAGGCGTGCATACGGTTTTCGTCAACTAACCGCACCACATCGCATACCGTGCCGAGTGCCACCAAGTCGAGCAACCATTTTTCCTGGCCAAACGGCAAGCCGTCCAGCCGCGTTTGCAACGCTTGTACTAACTTAAAAGCCACACCAACACCGGGTAAATCGAGGAAAGGATAGAGCGTTTTACTCTTTGCTATTAAGCGTAAATTAGCGTCATAACTTTTTGGGTGGTCTTGCAGTAACCGCTTCGGGTTAATTACCGCCACCGCTGGCGGTTGAACTGGCGCAACATTGTGGTGATCGGTCACAATCACATCCACACCTAATTCTTTAGCACGGGCAATAGGCCCCTCGCTTAAACTGCCGCAGTCCACCGTCACGATAAGTGTTGTTCCCGTTTTTGCAATACGCTCGACGGCATCGACCGTCATACCATACCCTTCAACAAAACGATTCGGTAAAAAGGCATCAACAAATCGAAACCCAAACGCTGAAAATGTGTCAGTCAGCACTGTTGTCGCCGTCAGCCCATCAATATCATAGTCACCATAAATCGTGATGTGCTCCTGGGCTTCACGCGCTGCAATTAAGCGCTTCACGGCGCGCTTCATGTCGGGTAGAAGTAATGGATCGTGGCCCTGCGAATAGTCAGGGTTGAGGTACTTCTCGCGTGCCTGGCCCGTAAGAGCTCGGGCTGCTAAGATCTGCTCAAACAGACTCATAGCTATTAGAGATCTGTAGTTGTTCGTTTTACGCGGCCAGCGCTAGCGTGCTGCTGAGATTTAATAACGATACTTTGTAATTCTTTAAAGATAGGAAATTGCTTATTAGTGGAGTAGATTTTCGTATTACCTTGCTTTTCACCACTCAAGAAGCCGACCTTTTCAAGCCGCTTCAATTCGCGCTGGATATTGCCCGGATCTTCCTTAATAAGCTTGGCAAGCCCACGCACGTGGGTACGAAAATCTGGATACTTGGCGTATACCACCACGATCTTGCGCCGCACCCTAGAGGTAATGAAAACGTCTAACATCGAACCCTTTCTTGACTCGCTCATTCACTAAACAACTGTTGCTTTTAATTCTACATTTACTAGCGCTCAATTGCAAGCAATTCCGCCGTAAATTACTGCCAATTTAAGATGATTTGATTGATTTTTGCGATGGTCTCTTCATGGCCCGGAACAGTATTGTCGTTGTAATAGTGGTCTACCCCCATAAAGTTTTCCTTTACATCAAGGATGTGCATTTCGTCTGCCTGCACGTGGAGTGTGTCGACCACGGGTACTGTGGCAAGAGGCGCAGCTACCACTAATTTTTTTATACGAATTGGCTTCAAGAAGTCGATGGCAACATTAATCGTCGCTGCATTACTAAACCCGTCCGATACCAATATCACTACCCGCTCACGCAACATATCATCATCGATCATGCCACCCTCACCAAGCAGGCGGTTAATTCGACTAAATGCTTCGCGCTTCTGCTCGTCTAGATAGCCATGAAATTCGGTGGTATATTCTTCAATCTCACCAGTAGAAAATTCGCTATTATACGTAAAATTACCTGCTTCTGATACAGCACCAAAGCTCATGTTTTCACCCGGCACTTCAATACCTTCGGTAACAAGCATCGTAAGCAAACAGTGGAGCTGAGACGCAATTTGCTCGCCCACCAATACGCCACCATCACTAAGTGCCACTACCGCGCAATTCTCATAGCGGTATTTATCCAGCAACTGAGTGGCAAGTAATTGGCCTGCCTCGGCGCGTGATTCAAAATACATATGCTTATTGTAGCAGTATAATAGGCCCTATGCACTACTACGATGTGGCCCCCTTAAAGCTTGTGCGCGCTGAAGCGAACGTCTTTACGTATGCTTCAGATTCACAAATTACACCCGGCCAACTCGTTACAATTCCTGTTGGCAAGTCATCGCTTACCGGTCTCGTAATACGCTCAACAAAAAAACCTGCATTCGACGCGAAGCCTATTGAGCAAGCACTCGACATACCGCCACTACCACAGGCCTTAATTGAAACCGCACTATGGATGAGTGACTACTATGCCACGCACTTAAGTACCGTGCTACAGACGGTGCTCCCCCGTGGCATTACAAAAAAACGTCGTCCGCGCATCGCGACCAATACCCCTGTTACACGTAAACGAACAAATATAGTGTTCAACGACAGATCAATCCGCTGCACTCGAGGGGATTCGTGCCATGGGTAGCGGCACCGCACTACTCCACGGTGTAACAGGGTCGGGAAAAACACTGCTCTATATTGAACTGGCGCACGACGCGGAAAAAGCTGGTAAGCACATCTGCTATTATTCTTGTTCCTGAAATTGCCCTCACCTCACAGCTCGTTGATGAGTTCCGCCATGAGTTTAAGAATGTTCTTGTCGTTCACTCAAAGCAAACCGAAGCCGAACGCCACCATATATGGACCGAAGCCCTCGATGCTGCCACGCCAACAATCGTGATCGGTCCTCGTTCCGCCCTGTTCGCTCCACTGGCACCAATCGGCCTTATAGCAATCGATGAATGTCACGAGCCTAGCTACAAGCAAGAGCAATCACCGCGCTACTCCGCGCTCCTACCGGCAGTGTGCTTAGTGCACACCACGAAGCAAAACTTGTGCTCGGTAGTGCCACACCAAACGTCAGCGACTATTACCAGGCCCACGTGTCGGACGCGCCCCATCTTTACTCTGCCGCGCCCAGCACGCAACAACGCCCAAAAGCCCGATGTTGAATTAGTTGATATGACGAAGCGAGGTGCATTCACAAAGCATCGCTTTATTTCAGATAATCTCATCACACAGATTACCTCAACACTGACTGAGGGCACCCAAACGCTTATCTTCCATAACCGGCGCGGCACCGCTTCAACCACCCTCTGCGAAAACTGTGGCTGGCAGGCAGGCTGCCCCCGCTGCTTTGTGCCCCTCACACTCCACGCCGACAGTCATACTCTGATGTGTCATATTTGCAGCATGTCATCACGCGTGCCGACCAGTTGCCCGGAATGTGGATTTGCCGATGTTATCCATAAAGGTATCGGCACGAAACTCATCGAATCTGAGCTGAAAAAACTATTTCCGAAAGCACGGATTGCCCGCTTCGATGGTGATACCGATACGAACGAAACACTCGAAAAGCGCTACAGCGATGTCTATAACGGCGACATCGATATTATCGTCGGCACACAGGTCGTTGCCAAGGGCCTAGACCTTCCCCACTTGCGTACCGTTGGGGTCGTCCAAGCAGACGCCGGGCTCAGCCTTCCCGGATTACACATCACCAGAACGCACTTTCCAGCTTCTCAGCCAGGTCGTTGGCCGCGTAGGGCGGAGCGAGCATTCTACAAAGGTAATCGTCCAGAGCTACCAGCCCACCCACCCAGCCGTTGTCGATGGGGTATCGCAAAATTACCAAGAGTTTTATGAACGCACCATCAAACTCCGTAAGCACACGCAGTTCCCACCATTCCGCTATTTATTAAAGCTCACCTGCGTATATAAAACCGAAGCAGCAGCGGTACGAAATGCCAAAGCGCTTGCTGCGTCACTAAAACAAGCCGAATCTTGCTATTGAGCTCCTGGGCCCAACCCCGCCTTTTACGAACGAGTTCGCGACACCTATCGCTGGCAAATTACCGTAAAAAGTAAGCGGCGTAGCGAGCTATTAAAAACACTCGAACACGTACCAAAAGGCCCGCATTGGCAGTACGAACTCGATCCGCTATCGCTCCTCTAAAATCAGCTGCGCATGCTAAGGGGTAATCTGCTATAATACCTCTTATGAAGCGAGACGCGATTATCACCCTCCCCAATGCTCACTTGCGCCAAAAATCACAAAAGGTGCACGTCATTACTGATGCAACGCTGCAGCTGATTGATGACATGACGAGCGCCAGTTTAGACTGGGAAAATTCTCGACCCCACGAAATTAGCGCTGCGCTCGCCGCAGTACAAATCGACCGGCTCGAGCGTGTCATCATTGTACGCTCTGACTTCGACAACAAAGATACCAAAGAATTTATCCCCCTCATCAATCCTGAAATCGTAAAAGCAGAGGGTAACATTGTTCGCGACTACGAAGGCTGCTTGAGTGTTGAAGGGGTCTACGGTAGTATTCCCCGTTACGACAAGATACGCGTAAAGGCACTGGACCGTAACGGAAACGAGGTACGCGTAAAGGCTGAAGGATTCCTCGCCCGCGTGCTACAGCACGAAATCGACCACTGTAATGGCACGCTTATTATTGATCATATTAAAGACGAGAAGGACGCCTTTTACACGCTTGATGACGACGGCGAGCTACAGCCGCTCGATTATGATACACACATAAAGAATAATCATGAGCTCTGGGACTAACTACTCGATTGTATTTTTTGGCACCGAAGATTTTAGTCTTCATGCCCTTAAGGCGCTTGTTGAAAACAACCTGCCCGTTGCCGCAGTGGTAACAAAACCAGACACAAAGCGCGGCCGCGGCCAGAAGCACACTCAGCCGGCAGTAAAAACCTACGCGCTTGAACACGACATCCCCGTGTGGCAACCGGTGAAGCTTGGCGACATCACTGATGACATAAAAAAACTCACCAAACCCGTTGGCGTACTCGTAAGCTACGGTAAAATTATCCCAAAAAGTATTCTATCAATGTTCAATCCTGGTATTATCAACCTTCATCCATCGCTACTACCTACCTACCGCGGCCCCTCACCAATCGAAACAGCCATCCGTAATCGTGACAATAAAACCGGTGTTAGCGTGATGCTTTTGGAACCTAAAATGGACGCCGGCCCCATCTATACCCAAGCTCCGTACGCACTTGATCAGACCGAAACCGCCACAGAACTTTACCGCGTGCTCGGCATTATGGGCGCAAACCTACTGGTACGCGCATTGCCGCACATTATCGATGGCACGCTCACGCCAACCAAGCAACGTGAAGCCGATGCGACCTATTGCCAACTGCTCACCAAAGAGGATGGCGTGCTCGACCCAGCCACCATTACACCCGGTGACGCCGAAGCACGCATTCGCGCCTATTTAGAATACCCCCGTACTCGCTTCACGATTGGTAAGCACCAAGTAATTATCACCAAAGCCCACGCAGTAATGACAAAAGAAACACCGCTCGACATTGAGTGTCAGAACGGTGCATTTCTTTCAATCGATGAACTGATTGCTCCCAGCGGCAAAACGATGACCGCCAAAGAATTTTTACGCGGCTATCAAGCCTAAGCGGCTGAGCCGTTTGGGGACTGGCCAGGCTGCTCTGGTGCCTGCGATTGATCAACAGGTACTTGTGGAGCTGCAGGTTGGGCCAAGCTGCCAGTTGCCGGCTCGTTTGCCTCACCTAAAATCGCGTCACGATTTTGTACAATTTCATCCTTCAGCTCTTGCATGGTCTGTGCCACGACATCACGGTAATCAGGGCGATTAAGCCCAAGCCACTTGAGTGACGCGTATTCAGCTAATACGACATTCTGGGGAATCTCAGCTGGTGCACCTTCTTTGAGACGTTGATAAATTTGATCGTTTTCATAGTCTGGAACGTTCGCGGCTAGCCAGGCATTCACTTTTTCATCATTCCGATCAATAAACGATTCGAACTCCTCAAGCTGCGCCTCACTCAGGCCATCACTCAGCCGCGTACCAACACGAAGTTCGAGCTGCTCCCGAAAGTGGTCTAAAAAGGCTTGCTTTTGATCGTCGGGCAACCCGCCGAGTCCTACGTCTTGCAAAAACTGTTCATCTAACTGAAACATACATATCCCTCTTTACGTTACTTCTTAGTATAGCACTCTTGCACCCTACTGTCAGGGGGCCATAGTTACTTCAGCGCTTCGCTATTGTCAGCAATTTCACCAAGCAACACATCAACTTCGTCAGAAACAATTTCCGCAAAGTTATTAACATTGGCCGTTAGCCAATCAAGTAGCTGATCGTCACTTGCATCCTGCATATTCGCAAGCTCATGAGCTTTTTCGCTCGTTAGCTCAGCTGCAACTTCATCAATCACCCGAGCATGGAGGGTTGATTCAAAATGTTCAGATAATGTTGAATAATCCTCGTCACTGAGGTGAATTCCTAATCCATCAAGAATCTCACGCGTTAATAATGCCATAATTACTCTTCGCCTCCAGCCTGTGTATCATTTAGTGATCGATTAATTGTTCGCTCAAGTCCATCCTGGCGCTCACCATACGCCTCCTGGCGCCGCCCTACTTCATCCGCCGCTTTCTTCACGGTAGTTTCCTGGCGATCAATCGCCCCACTTACTTTACCAGCAATTTTTTCAAGCGAGGCAACTTCTGCTTCACTCTCCGCGATTACTCGTTGCCAATATGGAAGCTCTCTGTTATTGAAACGATCAACCCTATCTTGTGCCTCCTGTAGTTCTACGCGCACATACTGGCGATCCATATCATGCTCTTCACCCTCAGGCATATCCGCTAACCACTCTTCGTATTTTTTTACATCCGCCTGCGCCTCTGGCAGTTGTTCGTCGCGGATTTTAGCGACAATACCACTGGCTGAATCAATATGTGCTTGGTAGCGCGCAATCTGTTCCTGAACATTTACGGCATGGTTTTCAAGCCGTTCGTGACGACGATGCGCCTTGCGCTCACTCTTTTCGGCATCACTCGCCTGGCGACGATATGCTTCAGTCGTAAGGGCTACGCGACCAATACGGTCAAGGTGTTCTTTAGGTATAGCAGCCATTGCTTCATTGACTTCAATATTGTTCATGCCTTGTTCGCGCATTTCAGTGCGCAGTGCCTTGCGGGCCAGTGCTTGTTCACGCTTTTGCTTTAGTTCGGTCAACTTTTCTTCGCGTCGTGAATCAAATTTGTGATCAATTTTTTCAACCCGGCTCCGCATTAACCCATCAGTTCTTTGGAACGTTTCTCTGCGGGCCTCAAGCCGTTGGCGTGCTTCTTCGGCACGCTTATGGAGTATCTTTCGATGTACCTCGTTAGTTGCTTCACCGAGTCGTTCCTGGATTGCATCGTGATCAGCTTCGGCGCGATCAAGCTGCCGTTCATGGCGGCGGCGGCGAAATCCCGTCGGTACATTCCGTACGTTTGCCCACGCACTCTGAATGCGACGGAGAGCACCGTTACCAATCTCATTTATCCGCCGCTGTACACGGTAGTTTACGCCGAGTAATTTAACGACTTGCTGTTGATCTTCAGTGAATTCATAGCCTTTATTCGCATCCTGCTCCGCCATATACTCACGGATTTCCCCCTGATGCTCGCGAATCATACCAATTTCATCGTCACTCAACTTACCGCCCCGTTTCACAGGCGAATAAGGCCGTCCGTTCTTGTCGTTCGGCACAATATCGCTAATATCAGATGAATCGTCAATTTCAGGCAGCTGTGGTTCTGATTCAGCTGTATCGTGAGTATCGTCGGTATCTACCAAGCCATACTCCGCATCAAGTCGCTGAAGTGCCGCTTGGGTTTCAGGGTCAAGTTGCCCTTGTTGTTCTATGGCGGCAGCAGGTTGGGGCTGCTTCACTGCCAAGAATGCATCCATACCATTGGCTCTCGCAAGTGCTGCAAGCGCCTCCTCTGATGTAGGTTGTGGTGCTTCAGGTGGTGCTTCGGACGGTTCTACGGCAGGTTCTTCCGCTACTGCCGGCTCGGTAGCCTCTACCGGCGGCTCACTCGAAGCACTCTGTCGCTCCCGCGACTCACGCCTGGCGCGTTCCAGTATGGATTCGCCCGTAGGGGCTGATGGTGCTTTTTCGCTCACGATTTTTTGTTTGTTTGCTTTTTGATTAATATCTTCCTTAACCCTAGCATAAGCATGATAAAAAATCAAGTGCTCGTACCACGGCTAACGGCTCTATTTACTTAAGTGTTCGCTTTACCAGTTCGCGGGTAAAGAATTCTAACTTGTCGCCCTCTTCAAGGAGGACTTTTTTACTCGTCTTTAGATTCAAGCCACAAAGTTCACCTTCAAAGACTTCCTTCGCTTCTTGCTGTTGACGTTGCACGCTCAATACTTCAGCTTCGGTGATTACTTCTTCGCCACGCTTCGCACGGGTAAGTACGTTCGCAATCGCCTTACCGCTGGTTACTTCACCACCACAAATCACTTCGTCGCGAGTAGTACGGAACACGCCCTTAATCGTCAAACTGCCCACTGGTGTCTCAACCACTTCAGGCGCCAGCATTGCCTCCATGCTATCGCGCGCATCACTCAAGAGCTCATAAATCACACTGAAGAGCTTAACTGGCACCTTATCGCGTGAAGCTAACCGCTTTACCGCTGGTGGTAGCTCTACATTAAAGCCATAAATAACTGCATTACTACTCGATGCGACTCGAATATCACTCTCGTTAATATTACCGACACCGCTGCTAATAATACGCAGGTTAATCTCACCGCCTGTGTCGGCCAAGCGAAGGCTATCAATAACCGATGTTAAGGAACCCTGTACGTCCGCCTTGACGATCACGTTCATTTCCTGCATGTCGTGCTTTTGGGTCATCATTTTTAACAAATCAGCACCAGTTACGTTCGTGCTCGCGCTCGCACGCTGGCGCTCTAAGCTCGTACGTTCCACCTGCTGGCGTGCGGTTTTTTCATTCTTTACAAGGCTGAATACATCACCAAACTGCGGCAGCTCCTTAAAGCCTGTCACCGTAATTGGCGTTGAAGGGCCAGCTTCTTTAATTGGCTTACCGGCAAAATCAAGCAGTGTCCGGACTTTACCGTACGTTGTACCGGCAACTAAGAAGGTGCCCGGCTTGACTACACCTTGTTCAACAAGTAGGCCTACAACGGAGCCACGGCCCGTTTCCATATGTGCTTCAATAACCAAGCCTTCAGCGGGTACATCAACGTCGGCGCGCAAATCTTCCAGATCGGCGACAAGCAGCACCATGTCGAGTAACTTATCGATTCCTTCTCCCTGTTTAGCGCTAATCGGTACCATGATAGTATCACCGCCCCACTCTTCAGGGTTGAGGTTATGTTCGCTCGCAAGTTGTGCTTTGACACGATCAGGGTTAGCCCCCTCTTTATCCATCTTATTGATAGCAACGACAATCCGAGCATGCGCATCACGGGCAAAACGAATCGCCTCAATAGTCTGCGGCATCACACCGTCATCGGCAGCCACTACAATAATCACTACATCGGTGAGTGCCGCGCCATGCTGTCGTAACGCTGCGAAAGCTTCGTGACCTGGTGTATCAAGCAATGTAATCGCACGATCATTACGAACGGTTTGATACGCACTAATATGCTGCGTAATGCCGCCCGCCTCATCGTCGACAGCTTTCGTATCAAGAATCGCATCAAGCAACGTTGTTTTACCGTGGTCAACATGCCCCATTACCGCCACAATCGGTGGACGAGTTACGGCATTTTCTGACGGCGTGTGAAGGCGTGGCGTAGCTGCTTCTGCAGCGTCATCACGGCGCTTCAATGTTACCTCTATACCCAAGCTCTTCAACAATAATCTGCGCTGTTTCAAAATCAATACGCTGATTAATCGTGGCAACGATGCCGTTCTTAAACAGCTCGCCCACCAGCTGGGTTACCGGCAAATTAAGCTTTTCAGCTAATTCACCCACGGTAATGGAGTCGGATATGAGGAGTACCTTTTCAGCTTCATCCATAGTCGTGTTCCTTTCTCGCCAGCGTTAGGGCGTGTGCTATTTATGTAATCTTGGTCAAAAAGGAGTAATTTACTTCTTTTTACCGGCAAGGCTCAAAGAGATCTTGCGGTTTTCTTTATCAACATCAAGAACGGTGAAGCTCTTGCGTTCGTTCAGAGTAAATACCTTTTCAGGATCAACACCTTCACCAGCACCAAGCTCACTGACATGAACCAATGCTTCAACGGCTGGGCTGATCTGTACAAAGGCACCAAATGGTGTAATACGAGTTACGGTACCGTCAACGTTGTCACCAGGTTTAAACTGATCAACTTCATCAAGCCATGGGTCTTTAGTGAGCTGCTTCATGCTCAGGCTTAGGCGATCTTTGTCGATGCTGATAATCTTTGCGTCAACACTTTGACCAACTTTCACGTAATCACTTGGGTTGTTAACGCGTTCCCAGCTGATTTCTGAAATGTGGATCAAACCTTCGATGCCATCAACGTTAACGAAAACACCAAAGTCTACCACACCAGTAACGACACCACTGACGGTATCGCCTACCTTCAGTTTTTCAAATCGTTCTGCAAGGCCATCTTTTACGGCTTCTTTTTCACTAAAGATAAGCTTATTCGTCTTGCGGTCACAGTCGAGAATACGGACTTTCAGCGCTTGGCCAATTAGTGCATTTAAGCGTGAAAGAATCTCGTCTTTATCGGCACCACCAACACGTGGATAATGCTCGGCAGACAGCTGGCTAACAGGTAAGAAGCCGCGTACGCCTTCATATTCCACCAACATACCACCGCGGTTTGCGTCGTATGGTGAAATCTCAATAATATCACCTGCATCCATCTTGGCTGATACTTCTTCCCAGCCGCGATCTTTCGCAGCCTTACGAAGGCTCAGTAGTGAATAGCCATTGTCGAGTTCAGTATCAACCACACTTGCGGTTACTTCATCGCCAACATTAAGTTCCCGATTAAAGCCCACTTCACGGCGTGGAACAAATCCAACGCCACGTGCGCCTAAATCAATTAATACTTCGTGTTTGCGGACACTCAGTACGTGCCCTGTGATTACTTCGCCTGCGACAATCTGCTTCACACTGTCGTCAGCGAGTAGGTCATCCATTGTTAGTACGGCTTTTGCCATAGTTTTGTTGCTTACTAATGAACACGCTCATTTCTATAAGCGTACGTTCACTAATACTCCTCTCTTAAAGTTAATATTTCCTGAAACAATTGCAAACGTAAGAAATCGCGTTCAGATTGCTTCTTATTGTACACTGTTACAGATAAAAAGTCTAGGCGAGCGAGCGAGAGCGTACATATGCCAGTACCGCCGCAACAAGTAAACCACTGCCGACTGTAGCGAGCAACGTATCGCCAGGGCCCGTCGCTGGTAGTTCTTCCGTTGCCGATGCCTGCTCAGTATCAACATCAGCCTCGTCTTGCGAGCCTGCAGACTCCTCATCCACCTCTGTAGATGTAACTGTGTCGCTTGAATCTGAATCAGTGGTTGCCACCTCATCGTTGGTGCTATCGTCAGATGATGCCGTCGATGAGTCTTCGCTTGACGCGCCCTTTTCCTCGTCGCTCGCATCGGTTGAAGTATTGTCACTTGCAACATCATTTCCGCCCGTTTCACCGGGTAAAAGATTATGGCGTACCAGGTATACGCCGCCGATTGTCATTAATACCAGCAGTGCTCCCACCAGCACAAAGCCGAGTACGTGTCCTTGTTCTCGCTGTGCCATTATGATTCCTCTTTAGAATTTACTGCCTACTAGTGTAACTGCTTCGCCCCATTGACGCAAGTAAGTTGCGTTAGCTGTGCTACACTAGCAGTATGATTATCACGATAGATACTGGCGCGACAAAAACCCTCGTGTCATCATTCTCGCGGCGAGGGGTAATGGGAGAATCCGAGCGATTCCCCACACCATCAACACCAAACGCATACGTTACGCTTCTTAAAAAAACAGTGCGTGAAAAATACGCTCATCAGTCTGTCGAATGTATCGTCGTTGCCTTTCCAAGCTCGATAAAACACGGGGTTGCCACGTGGGCGCCTAACCTTGGCTGGAGCGACTTTGCGATTGAAAAAGCACTCACCGACCTCTTGCCCGGCGTACCAGTGCTTATTGAAAATGACGCCAACCTTGCAGGCCTTGCCGAAACACGGGCCCTCAACCCTGTTCCCGTTTCCGCACTCTACATCACTATTAGTACCGGCATCGGTTCAGGTGTGATTACAAACGGACGCATTGACCCAGGACTTCGGTGTAGTGAAGCAGGGCTCGCACTTGTAGAGTATGATGGCCGCGTGCAGCAATGGGAAGATTTTGCGTCTGGGCGTGCAATCGTAAAGGTCTACAAAAAAATTGCCCGCGATATCAAGAGTGAGCGCACGTGGCGTCAAATCGCCGATCGTATTAGCCGCGGCTTCCTAGCCGTCATTCCCATGATTCAACCCGACGTCATCATTATTGGCGGCGGTGTTGGGAGCCATTTTTCTCATTACGCCGGCTACCTTGAAAACACACTCAGAGAACACCTTCCACCGCACATTACCTGCCCTAAAATTGTCCAAGCTAAACATCCAGAAGAAGCCGTCCTTTACGGCTGCTACCACTATGGAAACGACTACCTCACTGATTCACCATCTAAAAAATAACCCCAAGCTTCCAGCACTTGGCAACATCACCTTCACACAAGGTGAACAGTTTAGTTGGCAGCCTAAGGTAAAGACGATTACCTATAACCCCAATACCGCCAGTGTGAATGAGCTACTACTTCATGAATGCGGCCACGCCACGCTAGGTCACAACGATCAGCCACATGGCATTAACCTCATCGATCGAGAACGTGATGCGTGGGATGAAGCTAAGCGAATCGCTACCTACACCGATACGACGATTCAGGACGAAACCGTTGACGAAGCACTCGACTCATACCGTGACTGGCTGCACGCTCGATCGCTTTGTCCCAGCTGTGGTGCAACGGGGGTGCAAAATAGCCAAAAACCCGAGTTCTCCTGCCTTGCCTGTGGGCACATCTGGCGGGTAAATGATGGCCGCATGTGCGCCTTACGACGCTATCCGATGGAGCCATAATAAAACTATCCCCGCTCTTACCTAAGAGCGGGGATAGTTCATGTGCTAATGCAAAATTAGTCTTGCTTAGCTTTTTTCGTGCGGCGTGAAATGCGGCCACCCTTTGCACCAGCAACACGTGCTAGATCTGGGTTAGCAGCAAAACCACCAGTGTGACCATTACGGCCACCCTTTGCACCAATCTTTGCGTAAAAGGTTGGATCTTTTGCGAGATTTTTTTGTGCAGCCTTAAGGCCGCCTGCTTTGGTACCTGCCATGAGGTTTCCTCCGTTAAATTAAAATATCGGGCCCGCCGACCCCTGTTACAGGACCAGCAAACCCTCGCTTTACCTCACATCTGAGATGTGTATGTTTTACATAATAGCATACTGCATACGTTTTGTCAATATTTACATGAGCGTTTTTTGTGGAGTAAAAAGGCTTGCGTTTATTCGCGCTGTGCGATATTATTGGGTTAGACAGCGCGATTAACACTAGTCGCCTATCACCAAAAAACGACCCTATCTGCGAGATGGGTCGTTTTGTTTTGCTATACTATCACTATGAATAGTCAATGTGAGGTATGCCCGTTCCTTGAAACGGATGATTCCCTAGAGCTTGCAGCACGCGTTGCAAGTAATGAGCACTGGGTGGCTACCTTGCGGCACAATAACCAGACTCTGCTTGGCACTACGTTTATCAGCGCCCGTCGCCATGTTGAAGCGTTAGAAGACCTCGACCTAACCGAGGAATTGTCGTTTATTGAGCTTCGCAACCGTGTTACACGGGCTCAGCAGGCTGCCTTTGGTGCCGAGGTAGTGAATGTTATGTGCTTGCTGAACAACGCCTTCCAGGCGCCCCAGCCCGCACCACATGTACACTACCACTTGCGACCGCGCTACAAAAACCCCGTCGTCTTCAACGGGGCCACATTTGCTGATCCTGAGTTTGGCTATTACCAACGTCGCGCCGACAAAATGCCAGTCGACATAACTATGACGAGTGCTATTGTTGCCGCGATGCAGCAGTACCTGCCAAATAATGGCTAGCGTACGGCAACGCGTACTTCAGAACTAATAAATTCTACTGATACTTTCATTGTTTCCACCTTTTTATTTTCCCTTTTAGGTATAATTCTATTATACGCAACCCGCTTATGGTTGCAACACTTTTTTGTTCAATATTATTTTAACCCCTGTTATTTATTGTCAATATCACCATCGATTTACTTAGACTGACTAGCGCATCATTGCCCACATTGCAGATTTATTTCGCTCAAATTGGTGGTACGAGTGGCTTCCAAGTTCGACTAAAATACTGGCGAGGCCTAACGTTTCACGGTAATAATCGTCGGCTGTACCCGATATTTCATACTCAAACTCAGCGCCGCCACCAGAACTTAGTGCGTAGCCACTATAGCTGGCGTATTGTGATGCTCGCGTGCTCGCCTGCCCAGCTTGATTTGAAATCACCAACCCCCCGATACTATGATACGAAACAACCAGTGCCGGGCGGCGCTGCGCGATAAAACTCGCAATTGCTTTTGACTCCGGCTCGGAAAGTGCACTTTTACCGCCTCCGCCGGGGAATGAGCTTCCGTTCGTATGCTGGATATCCTTTTTCCAGTCACTGGTCGCGAAATTGCGATTCAAATCAACATTGCGGGCATTCGTACGAGTACCCCGTGCAACACCATCGGGGTTAATTGCAGGAATAACAATGATTTTTTTATTACTCGGAATCGAGCCAGGGTTTGCATCGAGTTCCTGTATCCACCGATCCATCAACGACTTTGTGCTGTATTCATCACCGTGAATTGCACCCGTGTAGACAATTGTAGAGCCGCTGCTGCCAAATTGATACGCCAGGATTGACCTTCCCTGCGACGAATAACCTATCGTCGATACGGTGTAGCACGTCGTTCGCCCGTTATACTGCCATCCAGACTGCCCCGCTATCCCATAGGGGCTTTCAATCGTCGGCTTAAGGGAGATAGATAGCGACTGGCACCTTCCTGCCTTACTGGTAGAAAATATGAGTTGATTACCTTGTCTGGCCGAGTATGTAACGCCTCCTCCAGTTTCGATAAGCGGTGCAATGTCTTGCTTATCAGAGAGTTTTTGATCGAACGTAACAATAATTTGCGTCCCAATACCTACACCACTAGAACCAACATTAACTGAGGTTACCTTCGGGCCACCCGATGTCTTAAATTTCAGCGTATAGGGGTCTAGCGGCGTGCTACCGTCGGTTGATTCGAGCGTGGATGCACGTACCTCAACCCGGGCCTGCCTCGGAAGCTGTTTTGCAAAGCTAACAGTTACCGCCTTATCCTTCACCGCAACGTTCGATGCTAGCTCCACTGGCTTTTTGCCATCAACACGCCATACCTGTACATCAGCCACCTCTAGCGGCTTATCCACGTTAATCTTCAGCGAGGTTGGCTGATGATATACCGTTGATCCCTGCTTAATTGAGGTGCTCGTGACTTTGAGCGGTGACAGCGTTGTAATTTCAGTGTTGGCAACCTCCGAAACCTTCTGCTGCTTAAAGTGTTTTTCTAGCGCTAACGTGTACGTACTACCCTGTCGCAGCTTCAATGACGGGACATCACAGTACAGGCTCGCTGCTTCCGCCTTACAATCAGCCTGCTTGCCCTTTACGCTTAACGTGTATTCAAACGTGGTGTCGGGCTGGCTGAGAGGCACTGCCAGCGCTCTCGTGACAGGGATGGCGCTCTGTAGCACGCTCGAATCCACTACCGGCGAGTTGCCAGTCGTCACCCTGTAGCTAGTGCGTGCAAAAAGACCACCCCAGGGCGCGTATGCTATGGTGTCCGAAGCTCCTTCTTTGGGCGCCTCAGTAGGGGTTATACACAGCTTCGTCGATACAAACTGCCGCCCAAACACCTCAAAGCCACCCTTATGCGTTATATTGTACGCCGAGCTGCCAACTTGGCGGTGAGCACCCGGCGCAAAAATAAGCCGGTTAACACAGGTGTCACCGCCGTAATTATAGGCTACAGTTCGTTCGTGAAAGACGGCAACATACCCAGCAATAACCAACAGCACGCCAATCACAACATAATATTTTCGCAGTAGATTATAGATAATTTTTTGTGTTTTTGTAACAGCTAAACGGAAGCTATTCATCTTACCAGTATACCACTTATGCTTATACACGGCACTTTGGAGCACGTCTAACGGTCGAATTTTGGGCAGAAGAAAAACCTCCTATTCGGAGGTTTCTCTTATAATTCGGCACCGTGCTAGTTTCCCACTTGTGGCAGTATAATCGCCGCTGATGAGCTTGACTTCTGTGTTCGGAATGGGAACAGGTATTTCCTCATCGCCATGGGCACCGAAGTAGGGGGTTTTATGATGCACTTGGTCCCGGTAAAATTTCTCCGAGTGGGCCAAAACCCTTGCTTCGATGTCCATCACTAGCACGGTTGTTATGAAAATTTGTAAAAATTGACGTCGTGGTGTTATGCACACCAATTACTAGTTAAGTCTACCTCATCACCGCTGTTATCGCAAGCATTAACAGAGGTGACAAGGACATAAAAAGGCAATGGGACTATTAGTATGCTTCAGCTCCATACATTGCTGCACTTCCACCTTGCACCTATCAAACAGATAGTCTTTCTGTGTCCTCATAGGGAAATCTAATCTTGAGGTTAGTTTCGCGCTTAATATGCTTTCAGCGCTTATCTATTCCGAACATAGCTACTCGACAATGCAGCAGGTGGCCACAATCGATACACCAGAGGTTCGTCCGCCCCGGTCCTCTCGTACTAGGGGTAGATCCTCTCAAATTTCCTAACGTCCATACCGGATATAAACCGAACTGTCTCACGACGTTCTGAACCCAGCTCGCGTACCACTTTAATCGGCGAACAGCCGAACCCTTGGAAGGTGCTCCCCCTCCAGGATGTGATGAGCCGACATCGAGGTGCCAAACAGCGCCGTCTATGTGAACTATTGGGCGCTATAAGCCTGTTATCCCCAGGGTAACTTTTATCCGTGTGCGCTGTCGATCCCACATTCATGTACAAAGTACTATACAGCGGGTCACTTGCTCCGACTTTCGTCTCTGATTGGAATGTACTCCTCACAGTCAAGCTGGCTTGTGCGCATACACTATCACTTCGATTTCCATCCGAAGTTAGCCAACCTTTGAACGCCTCCGCTACTCTTTAGGAGGCAACCGCCCCAGTTAAACTACCCATCATACACGGTCCTCATACCGGATAACGGTACAAGTGAGATCAAGATCACAACAAGGTTGGTATTTCACTTGTTGGCTCCACAAATACTAGCGTATCTGCTTCAAAGCCTCCCACCTATGCTACACATGTTGTAACCCGGATCAATGTAAAACTGTAGTAAAGCTCCATGGGGTCTTCTCGTCCTGGTATGGACAGACGGCATCTTTACCGCCAATGCACTTTCACCGAGTCCTTCGCTGAGACAGTGCCCACATGATTACTCCATTCGTGCGGGTCAGAACTTACCTGACAAGGAATTTCGCTACCTTAGGACGGTTATAGTTACCGCCGCCGTTCACTGGGGCTTCAGTTCGCACCGTAAAGCGCTCCCCTTAACCTTCCAGCACCGGGCAGGAGTCAGCCCCTATACATCCACTTTCGTGTTAGCAGAGACCTGTGTTTTTGATAAACAGTTCCGTGGGCTCTTTTGCTGCGGCCCCCACATCTTAAAGACGAGAGTATGCTCGCGTTCAAAAGAACAGCTGATTTAAATCATATTGTTACTTATCTCAGAAAAAATATTGGTTCATAAAAAAGGATTTGTTCACACGATTGTTCATCCGAAGACTGAGTCGCGTACTCATGACTAAGTCATTACACTTATGTCATTCCTAACACTTGTTTTCTAACCATACTTTGCTGAGGTGAACGCGGCATTCCTCTTCACCGAAGAGGGGGCAGACCTTATCCCGAAGTTACGGTCGCTGTATTGCCGAGTTCCTTAGCGAAGGTTCTCTCGTAAGCCTGAGTCTACTCGACTCGAGCACCTGTGTTGGTTTGCGGTACGGGCGGATATAATCACGCGTACACCTGCTTTTCTAGCCAGCGCCTTTTCCAGAATCGTCACCCAAAGGATAACTTTCACTCCCTTCGGGTTCCCCCTAGGTTGGACGGATACATACCATGAATCCGCTCCGAATATCTCGCCGTGAACAGTGTACAAATTATAACCGGTTCAGGAATATTAACCTGATGTCCATCGCCTACGCTATGCGCCTCGGCTTAGGCCCGACTAACCCTGAGATGATTACCATGGCTCAGGAAACCTTGCTCTTACGGCCGACAGGATTCTCACCTGTCTTATGGTTACTCATTCCAGCATTCTCACTTCCTAACGCTCCACCAGACCTTCCGAACTGACTTCACTGCAGATAGGAACGCTCCTCTACCACGCATAGTAAACTATGCATCCATGTCTTCGGTATATCACTTAGCCCCGTTACATTTTCCACGCAAGATCTCTTGACTAGTGAGCTGTTACGCACTCTTTAAATGAATGGCTGCTTCTAAGCCAACATCCTAGCTGTTTAAGAAATCTCACCTTGTTTCCCACTTAGTGTATAATTTAGGGACCTTAGACGATGGTCTGGGCTGTTTCCCTTTCGAGCGACGAGCTTAGCTCCGCCGTTCTAACTGCCGCGATTCCACAATTGGTATTCGTAGTTTGTTAAGGGTGGGTACCGTTGCCAGCCCCAGTCCTTTACAGAGCTCTACCCCCAAATGCTATTACGCGACGCTAGCCCTAAAGCTATTTCGAGGAGAACCAGCTATCTCCGAGTTCGATTGGCATTTCACCGCTAACCACAGGTCATCCGGGAGCTTTGCTGCGCTCTACGGTTCGGTCCTTCACTACCTGTTACAGTAGCTTCAACCTGCCCATGGTTAGGTCACCCGGTTTCGGGTCTAATCCCTAAGTACTAATTCGCCCTATTCAGGCTCGCTTTCACTGTGGCTCCGTCAATTGACTTAACCTTGCCTTAGAAATTAACTCGCTGGATCGTTCTACAAAAAGCACGCCGTCACCGGACAAGTCGGCTCCGACTCCTTGTAGGCACAGAGTTTCAGGATCTATTTCACTCCCCTCCCGGGGTTCTTTTCACCTTTCCCTCACTGTACTAGTTCACTATCGATCGTATATCATATTTAGCCTTGGCTGGTGGTCCAGCCGGATTCAGACAGGGTTTCTCGTGCCCCGCCCTACTCGATAAAACACATATAAGGTCAGCGTCGTTTTCGCATACACGGCTTTCACGTCCTTTGGTTAATCATTCAACTTATTCTGCTAACCACGCTAATTTCTTACCTTATCTACTCGGTGATAGCCAGTAGTCGCAAATCAGATACCTCGAGTAAACTCAAGTTCTCTGACTTGGTCGTGTGTAATATCACAACCCCTTACAAGTATTCGCCTATCAGCTTATTTGCCTATTAGTAAACTAACAGACAAAAACTTGTAAGGTTTGGGCTCTTACGGTTTCGCTCGCCACTACTCCCGCAATCGTTATTTACTTTCTTTTCCTCAACCTACTAAGATGTTTCAGTTCAGTTGGTTCCCGTTCATCACTAACCTATGTATTCAGATAGCGAGCAACATGACATAACTCATGCTGGGTTTCCCCATTCGGAAATTCCCGGATCAAAGCTTGTTGACAGCTCCCCGAGACTTATCGCAGTCTTCCACGTCCTTCATCGGTAATATACGTCTAGGCATCCACTATTGTGCCCTTGAGTACCTTTTTATGCATTGACTTAACTAGTAATTGCTATGCACCACTACTTGCCGTCAATCATTACAAAAATTTTCTTACATCACAAATTGTTAAATTGCCGTGCCGCAAAATCTTGAGCACACATTTCCATCACATCGCGCTTATGCTTGATGTAATTTTGTCTGCACTCAAGAAGGGATAATTGTGTCTAATTGTACTACCACGACTCGCATTGTACCAGTGGTAAATCGTTGTAATTTTGGCGATAAAAAATCCTCTCGCTTGTGCCATTGGATTTTCTCACACATGCCAGAGGTTCATATGAACATTCGCTAACTAATGACTAACTATACATGACTGAGTGCGGTTTTGCAAGGGTTTTTCGTGAGAATTCTAAGTAATTTTCACAAATTAAAATACCGCCCATTTTCACAGGCGGTGGTGCGCAATTACGCGCTGGTGATGATACCTCCCTCAAACTCCCCGGGAAGGGTGCAGAGCTGGTTTTCGTAGAACGTCTTACCGCCATCACTGCTGAGCGCAACTATCTCTGCGGTTTGACCGCTTCGGCGATCAGGCACCAAACGAAATACCGCTTCAACCTTAGCAAGGAGACCTCGATGGTTTCGGATTACCATATCCGGCGTAATCACGAAGTCGTCGTTCTCGTACGCCGGCCCCCACCCATCGAACCACGCAGCTCGTGCGCTCATGGCATCAGGGAGACCGTCCATGTGGTCATGGTTGATGTAGACCTTGGCATCCATCACATACAGACGGATTTCGCCCCCTTCGCTCGGCAAGACAAGCTCGTACTTCGGTCTGATCGGTCGTAGCCCGAAAATCAATGCACTCGACATGGCACTTCTCCTCACTAGTAGGTGGTGTCAACGTTGCATAATGTACTACTTTTTTATATTTCGCGCAACCTACCATGAGGGACTTGGCCACGCGAGCGCGGCCCCGAAAGTCAGGCAAATGAGCAAAGCTCATTTGTGACATTTCCTTGCGAAGCGCTCCCAGCGCTTATCACCTCCTCCCTCGCAAGCTCGGTCAGAGGTTCGAATCTCCATCCACCAACGTAAAACCACCCCTTTCGGAGTGGTTTTACGTTGGTGGGCGATGAGGGACTTGAACCTCCGACCTCGTCATTATCAGTGACGCGCTCTAACCAGCTGAGCTAATCGCCCATACTAAAAATATAGGAATAATATCATGGTGGGCGCTGAGGGACTCGAACCCCCGACCCCCTCGGTGTAAACGAGGTGCTCTAGCCAACTGAGCTAAGCGCCCATGGTGGAGTGAAATAGACCGAAACCTAGTTCACCCCATATCGAATGTGCGTGGTCCGTTTGGTATAGGACCATGGTGTACTGCCTACACAGCCTGTACGCATTATACCATGGTGGAGATACAGGGACTCGAACCCTGGACCCCCTGCTTGCAAAGCAGGTGCTCTAGCCAACTGAGCTATATCCCCGCAATCGTAATGGACTTTGTTCATTCTAGCGTATTATTGGCCGTATGACAAGTGTTATACTAAGGATATGGAATATACATTTAGTTGGGGTTGGTTCTTCATCGGCATGCTAGTAACTGCTGCCGGCATGGCACTTACCCTATTTTATCGTCCAATCGCCGATAACTTGGTGGTGGTGTTTCAAGCTATTCGACGCTACCGCCTGTATGGGCTGGTGGGCAACTGGGCTTGGGCTGATCGTCATGCTCAACCTACACACCCTGGTCTTGGCTGGTTTCTTGGCATGCTATTTGGGCGCTAAAAACTACCCTTACAATACAAAATACCCTGGCTACAATAACCAGGGGTATTTTTGTTTAACAATCTGAATTGTGCAATATCATCGTCAGTCATAAGGTTCGAACTTAGTCTCGTCTCTCCTACAAAGGACTAAAGTAAATATGTAAGCTCAGCATATTGACAAGACCGACCTAGCTTCAGCAAATGATTACTCGATTGTCTGGCATAATCTCTCCCTAGAAAGGAGGTAATCCATCCGCAGCTTCCGCTACGGATACCTTGTTACGACTTAACCCCAATCATGCCCCCCACCTTAGGCCGACGAATCGGACTTCGGGTGTTGGTCACTTTCATGGTTTGACGGGCGGTGTGTACAAGACCCGGGAACGTATTCACCGCAGCTTGCTGATCTGCGATTACTAGCGATTCCGACTTCATGGAGGCGAGTTTCAGCCTCCAATCCGAACTGGGACTAGCTTTGATGCGATTTGCTTCACCTCGCGGCTTCGCTGCGCATTGTACTAGCCATTGTATCACGTTTCTAGCCCAGGATGTAAGAGAAATACTGACCTGACATCATCCCCTCCTTCCTCCCCGTTACCGGGGCAGTCTGAATAGAAAAATACAACTATTCACAAGGGTTGCGCTCGTTGATGGACTTAACCAAACATCTCACGACACGAGCTGACGACGGCCATGCATCATCTGTCACAGGGTTCAATAAGGCACTAACTGCTTTCGCAGAAATTCCCGGGATGTCAAGCCCTGGTAAGGTTCTTCGTTTAGCATCGAATTAAAGAACATGATCCACCGCTTGTGCGGGTCCCCGTCAATTCCTTTATGTTTTAGTCTTGCGACCGTACTCCACAGGCGGGATACTTAACGCGTTAGCTTCGCTACTGAAGGGGTCGATACCCCCGACAGCTAGTATCCATCGTTTACGGCGTGGACTACCCGGGTATCTAATCCGGTTCGCTCCCCACGCTTTCGTGCCTCAGTGTCAGAAATAGCCCAGTAACCTGCCTACGCCATTGGTGTTCCTTCTGATATCTACGGATATTCACTCCTACTACAGAAATTCCAGTTACCTCTGCTACTCTCGAGTTTGTGAGTTCGAATAATAGTCTGAATGGTTGAGCCACCAGATTTCACTATTCGCTTTACAAACCACCTACGCAACTCTTTACGCCCAGTCACTCCGGATAACGCTTGGATCCTACGTATGACCGCGGCTGCTGGCACGTAGTTAGCCGATCCTTATTCATAAGTTACCGTCATATTCTTCACTTATAAAAGCAGTTTACGACCCGAAGGCCTTCATCCTGCACGCGGCGTTGCTCCATCAGGGTTTCCCCCATTGTGGAAGATTCCTCACTGCTGCCTCCCGTAGGAGTCTGGACCGTGTCTCAGTTCCAGTCTGGCTGATCATCCTCTCAGACCAGCTACCGATCGTGGACTTGGTGAGCCTTTACCTCACCAACAATCTAATCGGACGCAGGCCGCTCCCAAAGCGCATAAAGCTTTAATCCGAAGATGCATATGCGGTATTAGACACCGTTTCCGGTGCTTATCCCTCACTTTGGGGCACGTTCCCACGCGTTACTCAGCCGTCCGCCGCTCGCCGACATTTCTCACTCTTCACTCGCTCTAAAACCGATTCAGATGAAACTCGAAGTACGCAAAGTGAGAAACTAGCTGCCGCTCGACTTGCATGTGTTAGGCACGCCGCCAGCGTTCATCCTGAGCCAGGATCAAACTCTCCATAAAAAATAGGTGTCTGAACATTGCATCATGAATGATAATACTTTTCCATTAAAGATGTTTCTGATCGATCAGAAACGTCTATAAAATAGACTGACGATGATTATTGCACAATCAAATTGTTAAACGTACATTTTCTAGTCATGCAACTCTCCAGTTGAAGTTCGCCGCACTGGGCGGCCAGACTCATATCATCATATCGCAAATTTTCTACGGGCGTCAAGGGTAAACTGAACTTAATTTGTCGCAAGAAACACAACGATGCCAATAAAGAGCCCTAACACCAGCGCCAGCTAGCACTTCAAGTGGCGTATGGCCCTTAGCTGCTCGTGGCACTCGTACCTTCTTTTTAGCTGCTTTAATGAGCGCCTGAATTGCTGTCACCCTGTTCACCTACCGAACGACGCACCATCACAGCGTCGTACATGACGATCAGTACAAATAGTGTTGCAAGCCCAAATAGGCCAGAATCAACACCGTCTTTCAGACAAGATGAGTTCGCCAGACAGATAGTGACGTCGCCGTGTGCGAACTCGGCATGTCACCCGAAAGAATAGCTGGCGGGTAAAATCGAGCTGGCGATTGCGCCGTGTATCAAACACGTACTTGAGCGCCCTGCGCAGTAATCCAACTGACTCCGATTGCGATCAGGTATGGTGATAGTATATCCATACTTCTATTCTTCCTCACTCTCCTTTTGCTCAGGCATAAGCCCGATTGATGACACGCAATCACCGTCACCGAGCCGCATGATGCGTACACCCTGAGTGGTACGGCCGAGCAGTTGGAATATCCTTTAAGGCAAGGCGGATGGTTTGACCAGCCTTCGAAATTAGTAGTGCCTCAACCGCTTCTTCATCAAGCGTCTGTACGCTCATAATCGGACCCGTCTTTGCGCTCACCACGGCGGCCTTGATACCAACTCCGCCACGCTTATGGCTTGGGAAGTTAGCAGCTTTTGTCACCTTACCGTAGCCATTCTTGCTAATCACGAGGAGAGTTTGGCCTTCGCCTGTCACCACATCCATACCAACAACTTGGTCGTTTGGTCGCAAACGCACCCCGCGTACGCCACGTGCTGCGCGGCCCATTGGGCGCGCATCGGTTTCGTTAAAGCGTACCGCCTGGCCGGCCGATGTCGAAATGATGATGTCGTGCTGACCAGAGGTTCGCTTAATCCAACGCAGCTCATCGCCGTCATCTAACTTAATCGCGATTAGTCCATTGGTACGAATGTTTGCATAATCTTTTAGTGGCGTCTTCTTTACCGTACCCTTGGCGGTTGCCATGAATAAGAAGCCGTCGTCGTTAGCGTCTTTCGCCTGGCTAATAATCGATGTAATACGTTCTTCTGGTTGCAGTTGTAGCAGGTTGACCGCCGCGACACCCTTTGCCGCTAAGCTGGCCGCTGGTACTTCGTAGGCCTTCAGCTTAAACACACGCCCGCGGTTGGTAAAGAACAATAACCAATCGTGCGTACTCGCTGGGACAAGCTGCGCAATCACATCTTCTTCTTTGGTCGTCATGCCACGCTTACCTTTACCGCCACGATGTTGACGGCGATAATCACTGGCAAGTGTGCGCTTGATGTAGTTTTCCGTTGTAAGAAGAATAACGGTTTCTTCCTCTGGAATAAGCTCTTCATCACTAAACTTACCAAGTTCATGATTAATAATCTTCGTGCGGCGCTCGTCGCCATACTTTTCTTTCATTTCAAGCAACTCAGCTTTAATAATCTTCAGGATTTCCTTTTCGTCAGCCAAGATCTTTTCAAGCTTCGCAATCAGTTTGAGGAGTTCATTCAACTCTTCTTCAATCGCTTGGCGCTCGAGGCCGGTCAAGCGACGCAGCTGCATCGCCAGAATTGCCTTAGCTTGAATTTCGCTCAGCTTAAACTTCTTGATTAAGGCAGCTTCTGCTTCATCTTGCGTCTTGCTGGCGCGAATTGTCTTGATCACTTCATCAATGTGATCAAGGGCGATTTTATAGCCTTCAAGGATGTGAGCACGCTCTTTAGCCTTTTTCAGCTCAAATTCCGTACGACGACGCACAACCGATTGGCGGTGTTTAACAAACTCGCTGAGCATTTCTTGCAGCCCAAGGATTCGCGGTTGAATTCCGTCAACCAACGAAAGCATATTGTAGTTAAAGCTCGTCTGGAGTGGCGGTCAGTTTAAACAGCTGGTTCAGCAGTTTCTTCGGATAACCATCCTTCTTTACTTCAACCACAACGCGTACTTGGCCACGTGCGGTTTCATCACGCAAGTCAGCAATGCTAATAGCTTCTTTTCTTTTACGAGCTCAGCAATCTTCTCAACAAGCGTTGCTTTATTTACACCATATGGAATTTCGGTAATAACAATCTGGTGACGGCCTTTTTTGGTCTCTTCAATCTCTGCCACGGCGCGTACCGTAACACTACCGCGACCAGTCTGATACGCCTGCTTCATCGGTCGCACCGCCATAGATCGGTTGCACCAGTTGGAAAATCTGGACCCTTTACATGCTTAAGGAGATCATCAAGAGTAGCTTCTTCGTTATCAATCAGCTCAACTGATGCATCAACGAGCTCACCAAGGTTGTGCGGCGGAATATTGGTGGCCATACCGACCGCGATACCAATTTGCCCATTAAGCAGTAGGTTCGGGATTTTCGCTGGGAGCACTACAGGCTCTTGCGCTCAGATCCGTCAAAGTTATCCCTAAAATCAATCGTGTCTTTATTAATATCAACCAGCATTTCTTCAGCAATACGGGTCATCTTCGCCTCTGTATAGCGGTAGGCTGCCGCTGCGTCACCGTCCATCGAACCAAAGTTACCTTGGCCGTTAACAAGCGGCATGCGCAAGCGACCATGGCTGCGCAAGGCGGACCATCGAGTCATAAATCGACGTGTCACCGTGCGGGTGATATTTACCAATCACGTCACCAACCACGCGGGCGCTTTTCACAAACTTACCGCCACTCGCCAGTCCATTCGCTTCCATCGAGTAAAGAATACGGCGATGAACCGGTTTTAACCCGTCACGAACGTCGGGCAAGCGCGCGGTCAATAATCACACTCATGGAATACCTAAAGAAGCTGTCTTCCATGACATCTTCAAGCGTGCGTCGCTCAATACCTGGCACCGGTTCGTGTGACGGCTCTTCTGGAAGCTGCTCTGGGTTAACTATATTATCGTTATCAATTGGGTTATCGTTTTGCTTGTCGTCCATAATTAAACATCCAACTCCTCTAGATCAGCGTCTTTAGCTCTCGTTTGAATAAAGCTTCGTCGCAGACTTACTTCGTCGCCCATCAGCTTAGTAAAGATGGCATCGGCCTGCTCAGCATCCTCCACCCTCACTTGAATCAGTACACGGTTTTCAGGGCTCATTGTCGTCTCCCATAGCTGCTCGGCATCCATTTCACCAAGCCCCTTAAAGCGTGAGATCGTCACCCCGGCTTGCTTCATCCTGTCATCTTCGTCAGAAACGGCAGTTCCCCTCGCTTTTCGCTCCTCGATGAGTTCATCAAGATGCTTATCGAGTTCACTTTCATCATAGACATATGTCTTATTCTGCCCCTTATTAATACTGTAAAGCGGCGGTTTTGCTAGGTAGACATACCCACCTTCGACAACTTCTCGCATATAACGGAAGAAGAAGGTCAATAGAAGTGTTGAAATGTGGCTACCATCAACATCAGCGTCGGTCATAATAATAATCTTGTGGTAGCGCAGTCCGCTAATATCAAACTGCTCGCCAATACCCACACCGAAGGCTTGGATCATGGCAACAATTTCTTTATTCGCAAACATTTTATCGAGACGAGCACGTTCGGTATTCAGCACCTTACCGCGCAGCGGCAAAATAGCCTGCGTCTTACTGTCGCGACCTTCTTTCGCCGATCCAGCAGCTGAGTTACCCTCTACGATGTAGATTTCGCTATCATCGGGGCTTTTGCTTGAACAATCCCATAGCTTACCGGGCAACCCCATGCCATCGAGTGCGCCCTTGCGGAGGACATTTTCGCGAGCAGCACGTGCCGCTTTGCGCGCACGAGCAGCAAGCACCGACTTACCAACAATCTTCTTCGCTTCTTCAGGGTGTTCTTCAAGGTAGTAACTAAAGTACTCGTTCATCACTTGCTCAACATAGCGACGGACTTCGGGATTACCCAGCTTATTCTTTGTCTGGCCTTCAAACTGTGGGTCAGGGATCTTCACCAGAATAACCGCCGTAAGACCTTCACGGATATCTTCACCTGAAAGGTTTTCTTCTTTTTCTTTCAGAAGGCTGTTTTTACGCGCGTAGTCATTAATAACACGAGTCAGCGCAGCGCGGAACCCAATTAAATGCGTACCGCCATCAGGTGTAAGCACGTTATTGGCAAATGGCCGAACGGTTTCAGCATACGTATTGTTATATTGAATCGCGACTTCAACAACCGAATCTTCGACTATCTTTTTCAACGTAGAAAATTTCATTACTTAAGACGTCTTTACCGATATTTAAATTCTTAACGTAACTCTTAATACCACCTTCGAAATAAAATGCTTGGCGCTCATGAGTTCGTTGATCGTACACGACTGCGTGCACACCTTTTGTCAGGTACGCCTGGTGTCGCAAATAGCTCACCACCCATTTGTAATCAAACTCTACCGTTTCTTTGAAGATTTCTGGGTCTGGATAGAATGTAATACTTGTTCCGTTCGGCCGATCAGTTGGCCCAACTTTTTTAAATGGCATCGTAGTCGCACCACGCTCAAAGTCAACGCGGTATAGTTGGCCATCTTTTGCAACTTCGGCAATCAAGTTTGGTTGAAAGTGCGTTTACCACACTGGAGCCCACACCGTGAAGACCAGATGACACCTTATAGCCGCCACCGCCAAACTTACCGCCGGCGTGCAAAATGGTATACACCGTTTCAAGCGTGCTCAGGCCTGTTTTTGGGTGCTTATCGACTGGCATACCACGTCCATCATCGGTAACGGTAATACCACCATCTTCTAGAATAATAACATCGACGCGTGTCGCGTGCCCCGCAATCGCTTCGTCAATCGAGTTATCGGCAATTTCTTTAATTAAATGATGCAGTCCGTCATAACCGGTGCTCCCGATATACATACCCGGTCGCTTACGGACAGGCTCAAGCCCCTCCAGAACTTGGATTTGCGATCCATCATAAGTACTGCTGTCTTTTTGTTTAGCCATTGTCATCCCTCACTTACTGTCGGTTTCAGCTGTTTTACAATACCACCATTATACCATAAAAATATTTGTTCATTCAAGCTATTGTATTGAACATATTTCTTATGCTAATATGTACGCGAGAGGTATAAAATCAAACAAAAACATGTTCCGGAAACTTGTATCAAATCTCGCATACAGCCCTGCCCTTGTCGGACAACTAAGCTTTTATGCGAAACGACTTAAAAAAGAAGAAGCAACTCGCCGACTAGGCCTTATTTTTACTGCCCTTGCGCTGGTGCTTCAGTCATTTGCGGTGTTTTCACCGCCTGAAGCAGTAAACGCTGCGAGCGCAAACGACTTTATTTATGGTGGAGTAACATCAAAGAAGCAATACCTCGCTCATTACGACAGCAATAAAAACAATTTAAAGAGTATTTTTACCGCACTTGGTATTACCCGTGCTGAAATCGCTGGTACAACCGAAAATAAATACATTAAATCTACCGATAAGAATTATCTGTCCTGGGGTCACCATTCACGCTTTAGCTACGCTCAAGGTGAGCGTAAGTACGCAATTCCCCTCCCGCCAAAAGGTGAAACAAAAACAAATGTCTACGCTCGCCCAATGAAGAATTATGGCACATATACCGCCAAGGTTATGGTGGGCTATTCAAAGAAGGTGGGCTGGTTTGCGTTAATGTACGATTGTGGCAACCTTGTAACATTAAAGTACCCGCCGCTTCAAAAGTGTCCAACTGGTACCGTTGGGACCTATCCGTACTGTACTACCCCCGAACCAAAGAAGTGTGCGCTTAATCCGTCATTGCCCGAAAATAGCCCAGAGTGTAAACCATGCCCCGGCGATAAAACGCTATGGTATAAGGATGAACAGTGCGTGGCGAACGTCACCCAGTCTAAGTCGGTAAAGAATATTACCCAAGGTAATATAGATGCCACCACCGAAACGGCGCGCGCATCAGATAAACTGCTCTATACCCTACGTGTTGAAAACACCGGTAATGCCCCAACGGACGTCACGATTGTCGAGGAGGTTGATGACGTACTCGAATACGCCACCATCGTTGACACCGGTGGCGCTACTTACGATAAAGAAGCGCAGACTCTCACATGGCCGGCTATGACGCTCAAGGAGGGCGAGGAGCAGTCTCGACTCTTTACCGTACAAGTACTCAGTAAAATCCCCGCGATGGGTACGGGCGTGAGCGACCGTGCATCATACGACTGTACAATGATTAATACATTCGGTAACTCCGTTGAAGTTGATGTTACCTGCCCTGTCGAAAAAGAGGTCGTTGAGCAGACAGTAAAAGAACTGCCCCATACGGGTCCGGCAGAAAATATGTTAGTATCCAGTATCGCGGTTGCGGTCATTACATACTTCTATGCCCGCTCGCGCCAAGTGAAAAAAGAAGTGCGGCTTATTCGCCGCGATCTCAACGCTGGTACAATCTAGAAGTAATGATAAGGAAGGTGGGATAGTAAATGAGTGAGCATGAAAAAACGCCCGGTGGTAATCACGAATATAATCGTGAAGAACTAGAAAAGGTTAATTCCGAACAACACGAACGCATACGAGAAGACGTAGAGCGCCGTGCTGAGCAGTCTCATGAATCACTCGACGATGCCCGTCATGAAGCCCTTGAACAAGCCAAGTCTGTAGAGCGCCGTGCTGAGCGTGAAGAATCACCGCGTGAAGCACGCAACGAAAAGCAGGCCCGCCGCGAACGCCCTGCCTCAAAGCAAGAGCGTGAAGCAAGCTTTAAGGCTACTATGAAAGAAGTTCAGTCCCAAATGTCAGGCCCTAGCCGTACATTTAGTAAAGTTATCCATAATAAGGCCGTTGAACGCACGAGCGACGCCGTAGGGGGCACCATAGCACGCCCTAACGCGATTCTATTTGGCTCCCTCTTCGCCTTTCTCTTTACCGCCGCCATTTACCTCGTCGCACGCTATAACGGCTATCCGCTTTCGGGTAGCGAAACAATTGCCGCATTTGTTCTTGGATGGGTAGTCGGCCTGATTGTCGATTTTCTCCGTGTTATGATCACGGGTAAAAAAGCTTAGCGAAGTTTTACACTTACTCCATCCTCCGACGAGGATGTATCACTTTCCCTAATATTCAGGTGATCACTGTCATTCTTTTTTACTTCCTTTGTAGGTGATGTATTATCGGCTGAGGCGACAGGGTTCGGTTTTTGTTGCGGTTGACTCGCTTTTGGTGTGACTGGCGGCATGGGCGCCACATTAGGATTTGGTGCTTGAGTGAGGTTATTTGGCTGCATAGGTGATGATGATGCCTGTGACGCAGCCGAGCCCCGTGGCGTGGTAGCCGCCATTTGTTTACGTTTTGCCAGCCACTCATCGAGGAACGAGCCACCGCCCGCTGGCTTCACCTTACCTGGTGCCGCCGACACAGGGCCACCAACCGGCCGCCCACTCGCAGCAGCAGCACGCGACACCGCCAGCCGATTAAATATCTCTTGTTCAACCTGTGCACGTGCCCGCCCGTACTTTGCGGCCGACAAGCGCTTCAGGGCATCACTCAAGTGCTGGTTCGGCTGCCCCATTGGTGCAATCCAGCTCATACTAAACGGTGCCGACGGAACCCCATGAATTTGAGCCACTGCAACAGATTGATAGTTTGGTAACTTTGTTAAGTCCTCGGCATCAAACACTGGCGCATAGCGCTTGACCATAATCTCGGCGTCAGTAATACCAATGCGCCCCGTGATTGTTGTCCCAACGTTACCAATGATTGCTTCGCGCAGCTCTTCCTTCAACTGCGTCATAAACTGGTTACCCAACACTAAGCTGAGGCGATATTTACGCGCCTCAGATAGAATCGTTTCAAAACTATCCGTGGCAAAGTTCTGGAACTCGTCAACATAGAGGGTAAAGTCTTGTCGATCGGCTTCTGCCATGCTGGCGCGCGCCATCGCTGCCGCCTGAAACTTCATCACGAAGATAATACCAAGCAAGCGCGAGTTTAAATCACCCATCTTCCCCTTCGAGAGGTTCACAAGCAAAATCTTTTTGTTATTCATCACGTCGGCGATATTAAAGCCGCTTTTCGTTTGACCGATAATATTACGCATCGCATCGTTACTAATAAACGGCCCGAACTTCGATACCACCCAGCTAATCACCTCGCCCGCCTCACTTGAACGCTGCGATGCTGGGAATTCTTTTGTCCAAAAATCGAGCACGTTTTGATCGGTAACGTATTTGAGTTTACTCTTCATAAATTGCTCGTCAACAAGCAGCTTCGGGATATCAACAAACGTCCCGCCCGCTGGATCCGACATAAGTAAGAGAGCACAGTTACGGAAGATGTGCTCAAGCCGTGGCCCGACAATGCCGGTGTGCCCAGGGTCATACAAACCATACAGCATACTAATCGCTTCCTGAACCAAAAAGTCTTTCTGGTCGGGGTGATCGAATTCAAACATATTAAGCCCAATTGGGTTATCCATGTCACTCGGGTTAAAGTACATTACGTCCTCAACTCGCTCTTTTGGAATCTTGCTTAACAGGGCTTCAACCGAATCACCATGCGGATCAACAAACGCAAAGCCGCGTCCATCCATCATGTCTTGATAGGCCAGGTTCTCTAGCAATACCGACTTACCAACGCCCGTCTGACCAATCACGTGGATATGTCGTCGCCTATCTTTGTCATTAATACGAATCGGCTTACGGGTACCACGAAACTCGTTATACCCAATTAATAATCCATCGTCCATTGACTCTGTTGGACCATCAACTTGTTTGCTCATTTGGCGTTGAACCTGCGAAGTCGGAATACTGTTTTGGTCGGGCAGATGGAAGAGCGTAGCGAGCTCAACACTATTTAAGATACTTTGAGTAATTTGCTGCGGGAAAAACCTAAAGATATATGCTGTTGTAAATTCCTCAATATTCTTCGCAACGCTAAATTTAAACCCGTTAAACGAGGGTGAATCAAACAAAGAAAACGCGGCCACAACATTCTTCAACAGAGCCTGGGAACGCGCAGCTGTGTTAGAAGATACAACAACCCGAATCAATACCTCATAGCCTGGATAGCGAGTTTTTTCTTGAATAGCATCAACAGCCGACTGATCGACGGCATTAATTTGCTTGCCGTCTTTCTTTTCTTCACCGCTTTCTGGCGGCTTCCATAACGCCTCCATAATATCTTTTGGTGCAATCAACCCAGCAAACCCGGTCTTTTTCATGCCCTTGTCTTTGGTAATTTTTTCCGCATACGCAACGGCGTTCTTTGCCCAACCTTCCCGTGCTGGCCTAAGCAAAATTTGCACACCCACCCCATCTTCCTTACCAGCAGATGAAATAGCATTCAGCAGTGCGCGTGATGCATCTCGCTTCGATTCAACATACGTCGCAATCGGGTATACGTAGCTTTTACGAAGCGTAAACTCGCCGCCGAGGGTGCCACTTACCTTGCCAACTTCACTAAATACATTATGTTCGGCTGTTTCTTCAAGGCGAGCCGATGGATAGGCTGCAATAATCGCTTGCTTAACAACTTCAGTTAGCACGGTCGGGACCACAGCATAGTAATACACCAGGCCACCACGCGAGACGATTTCAAAAGCGATATGTCGCTGCCCGTATATCTTGCTCTTAAAACCCTTTGTGGCCGTGCTCGCGATAATGTTATACATTACCTGCGCCTGCGACAACACCTCTTCGGTCAAATCACGCTTATCACGGTTCTCACCCACCACATCATCACTTGCCGGCGGCAAATGAATCATAATAGGAATCATCTTAAGCCCACGCTCGTAGTTTTTTGCCTCCCTTAGCGTCCGTCGATATACCACGAATACAAATATGCCAATTACTGAAATGGTAAAGGTAGTAACAAATAGCGTAATAAAAAAGCCGACGTCACTCATGACTCGTCGTCGCCGCCTATTTTCCTGCCATAACGCTTAAATATGTAGTCTTGTTGTAGCTGAGATATTTCACGTTCGCGCCTGTGTGGATCGTCGCGTGTACTCGAAAGGATATGTTTTGCTTTTTCTACCCACTCCTTTTCAATAAGATCATCGTCATTCGCCGCAAGTGAGTTATCCGACAAGGAGCCGGTAGCCGCTGTACCGCCTGTATCATCCGACTGAACTGTCGGGAGCACCGGCATTGCCACTTGGGCCACTTCTGCCCGAACATCGCCGACGTTCGGCTCATGCTCAACGCGACGAGCCGATGAGTCATGCTCCGGCTGCGCACCAGGTGCAACATATTGTTCACGAGCAGCACCCTGTTGCTCAGGTGTGCGCTCTGCCCCTACATTTCGTTCTGGCTGCTTTGGTTCCATCTCTGTAAATTATAGCATAAAGGGATTAGCAACAATAGCGATTATTGGCGCTTTGTAAGGTAGAAAAGTGCAACAATTTCAAAAACCACTACCAGTACAATATCGTATGACCCTGTGTGTCCAATTGAACGCATACCGATAAGAATCACCGGGGCAAGCGCTAGCACCGAAGCATAGTAATATGATTTTTTCAGCGACCACGGCTGAACCCGATGTGTAGTTCGAGCAATCACGTGTATGCTTGAAAATAAAAAATACGTGACCACACCAAGGATCACGACATATATTAACGCAAAAACAACTAATATCCCTACCGGATGAATCGTCGAGGGGGTTGTCGACTGTAGGATGGCAGAGAGCAATACCAGTGAGCCGAGCGATGCGAGAGCGAGTATTCTTGCTAACATGCATCTATCATATCATTGAAGTAAAAGAGAGCCCGAGTGGCTAATGCGTGAAATAAGCGAAACACCATCGTAAATAACTATTAGGGTCGCCCGCATAGAAGCCACTCAAGGCTTATGACCGCTCCGCAGGTGCGGAGCATAGTCGAGATCACAGCTGTGTTCCAAACGTTTCAAAAACGGTACTAGCAGTGTGGTGGTTGCTACGACACCAAGATTCTGAAGGTCAGATTCAATTGGCGGAGCATAGGCATCGCCACATTTATACGTGAAGTAAGGTGCGTGATTCGACTATTTCGAACCATAGTTTTCGCGTATTGTGCCGGTGCCTGCTTTCCGTCAAGCGCTCGTAGCGTGAGGTTTAATTGTTAAGGTTTTTTGGCTTTTATTCGTGTGTTTGTTTGTGCTTAAAGCCTACCATCAATCTAGCATAAGAAGTTTAGTTTTGCAAGACATTGTTGTAAATTACTTTATTGTATTATTAACAATAAAGTAATTATATTTAGTATATTCATCTGTTATTTTTTGTTTAGTTGTAAAAATTATATGTTATATTTTTTACAATATTGTACACCACGTTTTGTATCACCCGCCAGCTTTAACCCGCTCCTACTAGCATATTCTATGTAGCAAAAGGTCTCATTTGAGCTTTCATTTAACACCACCACATTTAACACGGGATGCTGTTTCATTCCACTCATTTACCATCACCGCACCGAGCAACGTTCACGTTAGTTACACCCAAGCGTTTGCAAATTACAATGCGCGTCCAAGCGTAGGCAGCGTTCATACAATCCAGCCAAAACCTGTCGCTCGCTAACGCCCTGCGTTAATTGCGCCTTTCGTTCAGCCCCCCCATTTCGCACAAATCGCATCGCCATACATCGCATCTAGGCTATATTTTATTCACATGTCTATCACAATGAACGTACGTATCGGCAAGATCGATTCGCACACAATCCTTATCGCGATTATGTTACGTTCATTCACATCCATGAAAACGAACCGCCAGCCATCGTGAATACACGCCCTGAAAATGCGTAAGGATTCCGCGTGCGCATGCAAAGCGGCGTGCAGCACACCCATTCGCCGGATAACCCGGAACACGCACCTATACGTGCCATGTTCCATCGCACGCCGTATAGACAATATAAACAGCAGCGTAGCCGATATCCCCCCCAACTCTCTATAATCATGTGGTATTTTTTACCTATTTTTTATGCAAAAAAGTTATTGACATAAGCGATATTTACGCCTATTATAGGGGTAGTTCCTGAGTAAAAAAATTATACAGGAACCAAAAATAAACATAGTCGTAAAAACTCCACTTAAAAACAACCACTACTCGCAGGTGGTTGTTTTTTCTTATCAAAAATCCGGCACAACCATGTGTCGGATTTCATTCAATGTGGTGGAGCTGCCGGGTACTGCCCCCGGGTCCGTTCGGTAACCCACTACTCATCTACATGCTTAGTTTTATTCAATAAAATAACCACGCGGTTCGCTAAAAATAAAACAAACATACGACCCACGCGGACACTATTGATTTAAATTGCATAGGCTAGTGCAGCGCCCACACAATCGATCCAGCTAAATATAGCGCTCTTGCCCATAGCTAGAATCTAGGCAAAAACGGCTACCTATAAATTAGGCAACTGTCGCACGGACAGGTTGAAGTGCGAATGCACTTACAGCCTTATTCCATGCTGATGCAAGTTTAGTTGCAAGTATTGATTCTGATTACGTCAGAGGTCGACATGCAAA
This sequence comes from uncultured Candidatus Saccharibacteria bacterium, assembly GCA_963789695.1. Classification (GTDB taxonomy): domain Bacteria; phylum Patescibacteriota; class Saccharimonadia; order Saccharimonadales; family Saccharimonadaceae; genus Saccharimonas. The sequence goes on from CAWBLS010000003.1 coordinate 172,156, forward strand.
GTAGTGTGTTAAATTCCTCACGTCGAAAGCTAGTGTCAGCCCCATTTACGCGCTAGGGGTAGTATATCACAGTTTACAGATGTATTCCAGATATGCTTAACTGAGTACTACTATGGGTACTGTCGCTAAGGTCACCTCTATTGCACCGCTCGGTTTCGAGGGAAGATTGGTTGAGGTTGAATGCGATACTTCCAAGGGCCTTCCAAGCTTGCAGATCGTCGGACTCGGCAACAAAGCAATCGACGAAGCAAAGGAGCGCGTAAAGAGCGCGCTGACTAATTCCCTTTTCGAATACCCCGCTAAGCGCATTACCGTTAACCTTGCCCCCGCCGAACTTCCTAAAGACGGCACACATTACGATTTACCAATTGCACTCGCTATTCTTGTTAGTAGCGGACAACTCCAAGCGTGGGACATCGAAGGCGCAGCCTTTGCCGGCGAGCTAGCACTCAGCGGAGATCTTCGCCCAATTTCGGGGGTCATTTCGATTGCTGAAGCCGCTCGCGACCACGGTTGCCACACCCTATATGTACCCCTATCAAACGTACCCCAGGCGAGCCTCGTCGAAGGAATCGCTATCGTTGGAGTGTCGTCGCTTAAGCAGCTGTTTTTGCATCTCAAGAAGGAGCAGCTCATACCTGCGCCCTCAGAGTCCGTGTCGCAAGCCAAGCACGCAAATACCCTCACACACCCCACTTCTACGCTACTCGACGAGATAAACGGCCAGGAGCAGGCCAAGCGTGCAATCACAATCGCTGTGGCTGGGCACCATAATATTCTCCTTACAGGGCCACCCGGTGCTGGCAAAACCATGCTGGCACGCACAATCACCTCCCTACTGCCGCCCCTGAGCGCCCGTGAGCAGATCGAGGTAACAAAACTATTCAGCCTCGCTAATCTACTCGTAGATGATGCCGTCATATCACGCCCCTTCAGAAGCCCCCACCACACCTCGAGCCAGATAGCATTGATTGGCGGTGGTTCGCACCCCCGTCCAGGCGAAGTGAGCCTTGCCCATAAGGGTGTACTTTTCCTTGATGAAATACCCGAATACCCTCGCTCTGCCCTTGAAGCACTGAGGCAGCCGCTCGAAGACAAGGTTGTTTCAGTAGTACGCGTAAACGGCCGCGCCAACTACCCCGCAGACTTCATGATGGTAGCCACGATGAATCCGTGCCCGTGCGGCTATTACGGTGATCCAAAAAAAGAATGTACATGCACATCGACACAAGTCATTCAGTATCAAAAGAAATTGTCAGGCCCCCTAATGGACCGTATCGACATGGTAATCCCCATTACTCGCATCCCGAACGAGCAACTGCTCAACGAAAATACGTTGTCGGACATACAACATAAACATGCCCAGAAATCAATCAATGGTGCGCGCACTCGGCAGTACAATCGGTATAAAAGTAGTGATAGATACAACAGTTCTTTGAGCAGCTCAGAAATTAAAAAGCTCATTCCATTGGACGATAGCGCACGGCTTTTGCTTAATAGCGCCGTCGATAAACTAGCGCTCAGCCCACGCGCCTACTTTAAAATCTTGCGCGTTGCCCGCACGATTGCGGATATTGACGGCGTCGATGACGTAACCAGCGATCATATTTCTGAAGCACTTTACTATCGTCAAACCTCTTGAAATAGAGGTGCCAATCTGTTATGCTATTGGTTGAGTAAACGCTGTAAAACAGTGCTCACCAACGATATATAAGGAGATACGCGATCAGTAACAATTCTATTCGCACAAACGAGTCTATTCGCGCTCGTGAACTCCGCGTCATTGGTACAGACGGTGAACAGCTCGGTATTATGACCCGACAAGATGCGCTCAAGGTTGCCGAAGAGGCTGGCGTGGATTTGGTAGAAATATCACCAAACGCTAACCCACCTGTCGCAAAAGTTATAGACTGGGGCAAATACCAGTACCAAAAGATGAAGGAGCAGCAAAAAAATCGTCGAAGCAACAAAGGCAACGAATTAAAGCAAATGCGCTTTGGTTTGAAGATTGGTTCAAACGACCTAGAAATTAAGCTCCGCAAAATCCGAGAGATTCTTGGCAGAAGGACATAAAGTGAAAATTCTTATCTTCTTCCGTGGTCGAGAGATGGCACATAAAGAGCTTGGCTATGATCATGATCAACAAGGTTATCACCATGCTCGAAGAAGATGCGGTAGTTGAGCAAAAACCTCAAATGGCAGGACGAAATCTGAGCATAGTAATAAGGAGTAAATAGATGCCTAAAATGAAGACCCACAAGGGTACAGCAAAGCGGATCAAACTTACCAGCACTGGTAAGTTGGTTCGTCGCCGGGCGTTTGGGAACCACATGCTTTCAAAAAAGAGCAAGAGCCGCAAACGCAACATCAATACCGACCGCCATCGTTACTGGTGGTATGGCAAAGAATATTAAACGATGCACTAGGAGTATAGTAATGCGAGTAAAACGAGGAGTCGCAGCACGCGCAAAACACAAGAAGATGCTGAAGGCCGCAAAAGGCATGCAGCACAACCGCACCCGCAGTTTCCGTCTTGCGAAGCAAGGTGTTATTCGCGCATTGCAATACGCATACCGCGATCGCCGCAACCGCAAACGTGATTTTCGCCGCCTATGGGTAACCCGTATCAATGCGGCTGCCCGTGAAAATGGCACCACTTACGGCAAGTTGATTGGCGCACTAAAGAAGGCTAATGTCGAGCTGGACCGCAAAGTCCTCGCAGAACTAGCTGTGAGCGAACCAAAGGTGTTCTCTGCTATCGTTAAGAGCAGTAAAATAACGCCCAACCCGCATACAATAAAATATCCCCTTACTACGAGGGGGATATTTTATTGGGAGCTAACCGATAAGCCGGGTTCTGTACCTGCGCTTATCGCGCTGGCGACAATCATCTATCTAGCCCGTGCATTGCCGCACGATTCAAGCGGTTAATAGGATCTACAGACGAGTAGCCTTATATGTAATCCTCCTTGCAGCAGACAGGGTTTACCTCCTCCGCATGTCACCATGCGTCGCTGTGAGCTCTTACCTCACTCGTTTCACCCTTACCAACCGAAGCTGGCGGTATAGTTTCTGTGGCACTTTCCCTAGGGTCACCCCCGGTCGCCGTTAGCAACTGTCCTACTCTTTGCTGCCCGGACTTTCCTCCACTTCCCAAAGGGTTATGGCGATTGCCTGGTTAGCTACCACAATCTAGTATACCGTGAAGATGCAAAAAATAATATCTGGTCGGGATGACTGGACTTGAACCAGCGACCTCACGGCCCCCAGCCGTGCGCGCTACCAACTGCGCCACATCCCGAAAACTACGTATGAATACACGAAGCCCCAGCTTAATAAACGCTGATATTCCCCGCATAAATGCAAGGTGGGTCTTCTCACATCACCCCCTCGAGGGTGATAAATGTTGAAGTCCCTATCGTATGATGTTAGGAAAATCATATACGTTTATCGTCACTGGGACTACTCTTATTATACTCTCTTTTTTGGCTATGCAACACCAAACCAGGTAGCAAACAGTAATACGAACCAGCGAATCATGAAGAGCATATAGCCGCCAAGTAATGGACCGGCAACCATCACAATCACCAAAACAAAAATTAAACCGTACCGCTCCATTGTATCCATAGCGCGACGTACAAAATCTGGCGCGAGTGCATACATCACCCGTGAACCATCGAGCGGCGGAAGCGGAATAATATTAAACGCGAAGAACCCGAGGTTGACCAGTACCGAGACATACATAATATCCGCAATCACCCCCTGGCCGCCAAGCATTGCGTACACCCCAAAACTAACAAATGATAGGACTAGGTTAACCAGCGGACCGGCAATCGCGAGCAATGCCACGCCCCACTCTCCATACTTGATGCGTGAAGGATTAAACGGGACTGGCTTAGCACCTCCAAATACCGGCATATTCGCGCCGCTCAGTGCATTGGTAATGATGATTAACAATGGCAGGCCGAGGGTTAGCACTGGATCAATATGCTTGAGGGGGTTCAAAGTTAAGCGACCCATGAGCCGTGCGGTATCGTCACCCAACCGATACGCGACAAGCCCGTGCATCAGCTCGTGAAGTGTCATCGAAACAAAAATGACCCCAATAACTGTAATGATATAGCCTAAATCCATTACATTCTAGTATATCAGCTCACCCGCCACCTTGACGAAATTGCTAAGAAAACGTATAATGGAACAGATTATCAGATAATAGTAAGTGGAGATACGCATGGCATCACGATGCGAACTCACCGGTAAAGGCAAACAATTTGGACACAACGTTAGCTTTTCATTGCGCCGTACCAAGCGCGTATTTAAGCCTAACTTGCAGAAAAAGACATTTGTCGTTGACGGTAAGAAAGTAACAATGGTTCTCTCGACACAAGCAATCCGCACCCTCAAGAAAAAAGGTGTGATCGCCTAACGTCCGGACCGACAATAAATAAAACCCCCTTTCTCTGGGGGTTTTATTTATGGTTGTGCGTAGCTCAAACTAAGTACGACTAACCGGTACGACAGTGAGCGCAGCGGGAAGGCTCGATGCAGCTTTATATTTTAGTTTCGCAACCGGCTCTTCTACCGGTGCGCCAAGCTCCTTGGTAAAGACTTCAAGTTCAGTTTGCGGCACCTCGTAGCTTAACCCATTCTCAGCATAGTGAACCGGTACTACGACCTTTGGTTCGATTTGACGAACAAACGCCGCCGCCGCTGTAGCATCGAGAGTGTAGCCACCCCCGCCAACTGGTAGAACTAATATATCGACAACTCCCAGCGATTCCAGTATGGTTTCATCCATCTTTGCCTCAACATTACCGAGCAAGGCCATACGAATATCTTCTGTCTCAATACGGTATGCATTAGCCAGCTTCGGACTGTCCTCCGCATCAAGGTGACGACGTGTTGCGACACCTTTAATCGTAAAGTCGCCCACCTCATACTCACCGGGCATATCAATCACAAGGTGCGCCTCTGTGTCGTCCACCCGAAACCGATCTTCGGTTAGTAGCTCCACAACACCCTTTACCGGTACCGGCTTCAAACCAAATACTTCGCGATTAGGATCGCTCACGATTGTAGTCTTTTTTGTGGCAATCACAACCGTGTTACCGCCTTTATACTCTAACTCGAACATTACTTGCCTCCGTCTGTCGTTAGTACGTTATCGACATCTACTAATACAATATGTTTATTAGTAAGAATGTCATTTATAAACTTATCTCGAACACTCATCCGATAATAGAACTCTTCATACGGCAAGACGCTGTAATTCAACTCACGTGCTTCACGTGTCTCAACCGCTTTCACAAGTTCATTAACCTTCTTTTGTGATACATCACCTACCAAGAGTAGGTCGACTGAACTCGATGACCCCTTTACAAGAACACCAGATGCAATTGCGAGCCGTAAGCCCCGTACATTGGCCATCGCCTCTTGCCACGAACCATCAATGCCAGAACGTGAGAGATCATCAATTGACGCAACCTTTTGGTTAGCGAAAATCGCACGAAACGGTACGTAGTGTTCATAGCGCTGATTCACTTCATAATACAACTTGTTATCTGCGCTATCACTAGTAATAACCCCGACTTCGAGCATATTTGATAGTTCACGACGAACGGAATTAATTTGTTCATCAACAAGCCTGGTAATTTCGCGTACGTAAAACGCCTTACCTGGATTGTTAAAAAACAGGTGGAGTAGTTTCACTCTTGTTTTTGAACCAAATAGTGCGTCAATCATATTATCTACCCGAATACATTATGTACTATTAGGATATCACGATATGGAGTTCTTGGCGAGTTCCTGAATAAGATATTGTTCAGCCTGTTCAAGTGAATAATGTGGAACCTGCGTATGACGCTTGAGCCATGTAATTTGCCGTTTAGCAAGCTGCCAGTCTTTGATTTTCATTGTGCCAACAAGCTCATCTTTAGTCATTTGACCCTCAATATATTGACGAATCAACGGGTAGATAATACCTGAAAGTCCCGGCGCTCCCCACCCATAACGCGTCGCGGCCGCCTTCGCTTCGTCGACGACACCCGACTCAATCATTACATCAACCCGCTGATCAATGCGTTGGCGTAAGGCGGCCTTATTTGTAGTAATTACGACAGCGATAGTATTGGGCTTCAAACGCTTTGACCTCTTCGGCTCAGCACCATTTCGCGCAATTGCATTGATGACATATCTTTTGTTGTTTTTATTACTTGGAAGCATTATGTTGTTTTCAGCACAATAGTTATGCAGCATTTCTAGGCTATACTGCTCAAATTTTTCCCGTATCACCTTGTCTGCTGCGGGGGGAAATTCATAGTTATATAAAACGCTATCTACGTATAATCCTGAGCCGCCCACAAGAATTGGCAAGTGGCCACGCTGCCGTATTTCTGCAATACGAGCACGCGCGTAGGATTGAAACGCTGCCGCTGAAAATACCTCACTCGGCTCTACAATATCAAAGCCCCAGTGTGCTACACCGGACTGTTGCTCATATGTTGGCTTAGCGGTGCCGATTGTAAGATCTTTATAGATTGTGCGCGAATCTGCAGAAATCACTTCCCCGTTAAACTGCTGAGCAATTCGAATCGCTAAGTCAGTCTTTCCGCTCGCTGTTGGCCCCATGATCACAACCAGCGGTAGTTCAGATTTTACCATTTCCACCTCCGCTCATTAAAACCCTGTACCACGAAGCTGCGACACTCAACACCTTCTTGTGATAATAGTTCTGCTTGAGCATGCATGCCACCCGGGAAACCACGCGCAAGCCCACCCTTTGCGTTAACCAAACGGTGCCATGGCAACTGCGCATCGCCATAATGAGCAACACCGCCCACAATGCGGCTCGCGCGTGGGCTCCCCGCCATGGCGGCAATATCACCGTATGTCGTCACATACCCTTCAGGTACTATCGCCATGAGCGCCTGGACCCGTTCCGGAAATGACAATTCTTTTGTCTCCACTAAAGCTGTTCCAAGAAACTCCGTAGATTATCGAGCGCCACTTTTTCTTCACCGTTTTGTGTACGAACGCTCACTTCACGCGCTTCTTTATCTTTCGGACCAACAATTAATAACACCGGAATTTTCATCTTCGTGCCTTCACGAATCTTCTTACCCAGACTCTCATTACGAACATCCGTTGTAAAACGTACTTCATTATATTTGACCGGTTTCATCAAGACTGTATCTGTTAAAATTGATGTTATTTCATCAACATAGTCCATAACAGTGTCGTTGATAGTCAGGACTCTCACCTGTTCGGGCGCGAGCCAGAATGGGAACCAGCCAGCTGTATGCTCGATATAGATACTTAAGAACCGCTCGATTGAGCCAAGCAGAGCACAGTGAACCATCACTGGACGTCGCTTTGTACCATCTTCGCTCGTGTATTCGAGGTTGAAACGATCGGGTTGTGCATAATCGAGCTGAACTGTGGCAAGTTGGAATTTCCGATTTAATGCATCGGTGGCCATAAAGTCCATTTTTGGTCCATAAATGGCAGCTTCACCAATACCAATTTCATAATCAAGCTCAAACTTATCTGCAAGTCCTTGTATTGCAGATTGCGCCTTCTCCCACGTCGCTGCGTCACCCAAATAGTTATCTGCGTCATCACGAAATGATAGTCGGAGAGAAAGCTTTAGCCCCAATAACTCATACATCTCTTTTGCGCTCTCAATGAGTTCGCTAAAGATTTGTTCAACCTGCTCATCGGTACAAAATACATGCGAATCATCTTGGGTAATCGCCCGCACACGGGTAAGTCCGCCCAACTCACCGCTCTTTTCATCTCTATACACTGAAGTTGTTTCAAGGTACTTGAGTGGCAGATCCTTATAACTTCGAGGTTGTGCCGCAAAAATTTGCGTATGATGCGGACAATTAACGGGTTTCAGGGCTAGTTCATCTCCAGACTCAGTGGAAGTAAACCGTAAGAGTTCAGGAAACTTTTCAAGGTGTCCTGATGTTTTATACGTATCAATTTTTGCGATATGAGGAATCCAGACCTTTTCGTAACCGTTAGCCAGTCGATAACGCTGCGCAAGATCATTAATTTTATCTCTCAAAATTGTCCCTCGTGGACTAAACAATGGTAGTCCAGCACCGATAATTGTAGAGCTTGAAAAGAGTTCGAGCTCTTTCCCAAGCTTACGATGATCACGCTTTTTCGCCTCTTCAAGCATTTGTAAGTAGCTATCGAGTTCTTCTTGGGTGGCAAACGCCACTCCGTAGAGTCGCTGCATCTGAGGGTTCGTCTCTTTCCCGCGCCAATACGCGCCTGCCACACGCATCAGCTTAAATGCGCCGACTTTACCGGTACTTTCGGCGTGCGGACCACGGCAGAGGTCGGTAAAATCGCCGTCGGTATAAAATGATACGTTTTCAATGGCTGCGTCGCCCTCGGCGGCCAAGCCAAGCTCAGCGGTATCGAGGTCTTTTGCTACCGTCGTGCCGCTGCGCTTAAGGTCATTTAATAGCTCTACTTTATATGGTTGCTGAGCGCCTTCGGCCCAGGCAACCGCCTCATCAACGTGCTTCTCACTGCGCTCGAATGGGTAATCTTTATTAATAACCGTGCGCATTTCTTTTTCAATACGCTTAAAATCGGCTTCAGAAACTTTATTCTCGCCGAGATCAATATCATAATAAAAGCCGTTTTCTACCACGGGGCCAACGCCAAACTTAGCTTCAGGCCAGAGGTGCTGCACCGCCTGCGCCATAATATGTGCTAAGCTGTGGCGCATCGCATAGAGTTGTTCTTCGTTCATAGGTGAAACCTCCTTTGAAATAATAAAAGCACGCATAACGTACAAAAACGTGCGTGCCTCGGGCCCTTTGTACGGGCGGTTCCACCTTGGCTATTCTCTTACCGCTATGGCAGTTTACGTGGGCCAGCGATCGCATCCACGTGCTCGGCGGGTGGTTAAGCCGCGTCATTGCTAAGGCATATCATACAAAACCTTAGGGGTGATTGCAAGCCTGGCCTCTGTTTGCTATGATAAATAGGCCAATACGGGGACGATTAGCTCAGTTGGCTAGAGCGCCACATTGACGTTGTGGAGGTCATAGGTTCGAGTCCTATATCAAATAAGATGAATATTCGTCATTAGCTACCTAATAGAGGGTGTGTATTGTGTCTGGGATTAAGCATCCCCTTTATCTCGCTACTGTTGGATATGGACGCTATAAAGGTGCCCCAGTAGTAGTCGCCAGCGTGCCGCCTCCTGTTTGATAAGGTGTAAACTTTTACCTAATCGTCCACCAAGCAACATACCAGCGATACGCTGGTTTTTTGTTTGCCCTAAATACAGCAAGTGTATAGATAGTTACCCACAAACCGCCAATAGTTTTCCACGCGTATTACCGATAATATATAGCACCCAGTATACCGCTTATGATATATTGCCAACACCTCCTCCATATTGACAAATTAAACCGCATGTGCTAATATACAAGCATGAGTAAAGTTACCAACCACACTCACCCCAACAACCCTTCTGCACTCGACCGATTCAGCTTATCATTTGAATACAATGAAAGCTGGGCTGACGCGAAGCGATCGGTAAAAACCCGCACCGCTGACGCAAAATAATACCCCGTATTCTATAAAAAGCCCCTTATTAGGGGCTTTTTTATGAACTGAATCAGTTACGGTTACACCCCTCACTACCAGCCAAATTGACGACCGCACCAGGCTTAAGGGTAAACGGCTATTTTGCCTTCTTCTTGGCACGTTCGCGCGAGGCTACGGTTGCCTTTTCAGTAACGTCAAACTTATCAAGATACTTACCAAGCATCAGGTGAGTCTGTGCATTAAGTGATGCAGCGGAGCTGTAGGCCACCGACGTAATCGGCATCAAAAACCACTGAAGTACCATGCCGAGTGTGCGGTGGCGCTTATAGCGTGCTGGGCGCGGTGGCAGCATCTTGAGCATCAGTAAAATGGTGATAAACAACCCCACCATTGCTACCTGTTGAATCGTACTAACCACCGTAGGCAGTGAGTGCGCCGTAATATCGCGTGAAGCCTGTGGGTTCAGAAGTAGTGGTATCCAGCCACCGAATGCCACAAAGATTGCCATAGTGGCGAGGGTAATGTGGCTATCCACCAGCCGCGCAAACCGTGCGAGGCCCTCGGCAAGTGGTACATTGCGTTTTCTCGTAAAGAGCCTTGTAGCTACGTAGGGAATGTCCGACACGCCATACCCCCAGCGACGAAGCTGCTTAAACTGGGCAATAAGCGTCTTTTTGTAGGTATCGGCCATCACCGCGTCTTGATAAATCGGTACGTGGATAGGAATAACGGTGTAATCACCATTAAAGTAAAAATAGCTCCGCCAATACTGGTGCCCGTCCTCAACAATACTGCGCTTACTCCAAAAGTTCATCTCGACTAATGCGTCGAGTGGTTGTGAGTGCGCGGCAAAATTACGAAGCGTGTGTGGGCGCATTGAGCTAATAATCGTCCAGAAGGAGTTACCTGTCGCGATCACGCGCATTGGTGCGGGCGCGTCCCAAATATTACCAAAGTAAAGCGCGACAGGCTGATACGACAATCGCTTTCGATCTTCCTGCACGATATACTCATACCCTACGTAATCAAAGTAGGTAGGGTGCGGTCGGTTGTCACTATCAAGTGTGGTGACAATAACGTCCCGATACGCGATATGGTTCGCATCGCACCACTCTTGCAAGCGATACCCGGCATAGGTAATGTTCGGCCCCTTCCCACTTGGTAGCTCGTTTGGTAAGCCATCGGGGTGCTTCACAATTTGAAAAGTGAAGAACGCATCGCGGTATTCGGCTTGCAAACGCTTGGCGGTAGCTTCAATACCTGGCCCACCACGCTCTTCATAAGCAAGAAAGAAGATGATGCGCTTGCTATCAACGCTTGAGGCTAGTAACGACTCAATAGTTGGCTGGATTACATCATACGATTCGTTGTAGGCCGCAATAATAACGGCGTGATAGAGTTGAGATGGTTTAGGGTAATCATCAGGAGCAGCGGCCACAAGCCGTAAATTTTCACGATGCTGGCGCCAGCCGAAGCCACTACCCGAGTGTGACATGAGCGCATCGTAACTTTCAACGGGGTTTTCAAGCGACATAAAACGCGCATGCCAATCAACTTTTTGTGCAGCCATTAGCTGGTTGTGCCCACGAATCGTGTGGTACGCGATACCAACCGATTTCACAAATACAGTAATAATTAGTAGCAACAGGTACACCGCTGCTGCGAGCGGGTTAACGAGCGACAGTACGATGAGTAGCACCAGCATGCCAATGCTAATAACGCCAGGTAATATTTCAAATAACCGGTACTTCCACGTTCGCTTACCAAGGGGGATTTCAAGATCTATCATACCGTGCGGCCCAGTTGCATCACAGCAAGTGCATAGGCGCATCCTACTACCAGGATTGCTACCCCAGCGAATGCCACAATCAATGCAGTCTGCCTGCGCCCTAAGGCGAATAGTTTCACCATCAGTGCTTGATGAATACTCGCGACAACCACCCCAAACAACACAAAGGCGAGATGGTATTGCCAATGTGCTTTATAGAAATGCGTTTCTCCGAAGGATGTGTAGCGCGTGTAGACGGTTACATCACTTGCATGGACTGAAAGTGCCGTAATAACTACATAAACAATCATTGAAAAGATGAGCCCAACCGAAAGCCATACCATCGTACGGTCGGAGGTGAACTGGCGAACTGCTTGACTAATTGATTCTTTACTCATACTTATTTCTTATGGAGCCGCTGACCGGATTTGAACCGGTGACCTATCGCTTACGAAGCGACCGCTCTACCAACTGAGCTACAGCGGCGTATACTTCTTGTTAATTATATCATTCCTACCCCATGAAATAAATGAATTACCATCTTGAAAACAGAGAAGAAAATTGCTACTATACTCTAGAGTATGCGCCCGTAGTGAAGCTGGTCTATCACGTCTCCCTGTCACGGAGAAGATCGCCGGTTCGAATCCGGTCGGGCGCGCCAGAGAAAATACCCCAGCTATACACCTGGGGTATTTTCTTAGGTATTCACTCCTACACTAGTTAATGCGGAGATTATCGTAGCGCTCTTCAATAAACTGCCAGTTCACCACATTCCACCAGTTTTCAATGTAGTCTGCGCGCTTATTTTTATAATCTAAGTAATACGCATGTTCCCATACATCGAGGCCCATTACTGGCTCTCCCTTACCTTCCATCATTGGCGCGTCTTGATTAGGCATCGCAAGAAGTTCAAGGTCTTTCGTGAGCCAAACCCACCCGCTGCCAAATAATGAAGTGGCTTTTGTATTAAACTCACTCACAAAGTCCGCAAAACTTCCCCATTTAGCAGTGATTGCCTCGGCCAGTGCGCCCGTCGGCTCGCCCCCAGCGTTCGGCGCCATGCACTGCCAAAACAAACTATGATTGTAATGGCCGCCCCCATGATTACGTACCGCTGTGCGTACATCCTCTGGTACTGCATCTAGGTCGCCTAGCAGCTCAACCAGCTCTTTCGCCTTTAAGTCTGGCGCATCATCAAGTGCTGCGTTGAGCTTATCAACATACGCCTGATGATGCTTGG
>CAWBLS010000004.1:0-64420 GCA_963789695.1 uncultured Candidatus Saccharibacteria bacterium
ATAAGCGCAGTGACATCAGTTGGTTTCACTACTTCTTTCTTTGATACGGTGTAGGTGTAGCGCGTGCCATTGTAGTTAACGTACAGCACGTCGCCGGTTTTCAACTGCTCTAGGCGTGCGAAAATAAATTTATATTCACCCGTATCGAGCCAATCGTTACTACTATGGCCCGAAAGTACAAAGTTACCATTTTGGCCGGGCCTCGCGTCGGCACCAGCTACGTTAAACCATGCAACACCCTTATCCATGGCAGCGTTTAATGAATCTTGGCTGGCAGCGTTGGCGTTAAATATAATCGGCACTTCAACGTTGATCTTCGGGATAATCGATTTTGGTTCTGCCCACGACTGCCTGGGTAGATGGATCGATAATCAGGCTGTTTGCATCGGCATCACCTGGTGAAATATAGGCATCGACTGCCGCGAAAATGACGCGGTTATACTGCAAGAATGAAAAAATCAGCATGACTGCAAGCGCAGCAATGGCGGGTACGAAGTGGCGGCTTCTGCGCACTTTTTGTGCTTTTTCATTCATGTTCTCGCGCAGTTTATTGCGCAGGTCGTACATGGCCTCATCGTTCGAAATCGAATCGTCATGGTGTTCTTCGGGTTGGCTGGGCTCGCCCGTTTTTGATTCGAGTTCTTGCTTGGTTTTGTAGACTTCGCTTAGGTAATAGCGTTCGTAGTACTGCTGATAATAGTTTTGCCAAGCGCTGTGATACTTTTCCCACGGGCCTGAACTAACACCGCCATGTTGTTGTTCGTTGTGGGTGCGCTCGTACACGCTTGAGCTGTCGTTAGCCTGGTGTGAATACTGTACATTAACTGGGGCTGGTGGCTGGGCTTGTACATTCGCAGCTTCATCAGCTGGTTTCGTGCTGTGTTCGTCGTTGGCATAAATTTGATCGAGTTGACCGCGCACAAGGTTGGCGGTGTGCTCATTCGTGTTAGGCCGTGCGTTCACATTAGTAGCACCCGCAGCAGTTCGCTGCGGTACGGAAATGGGTACAGTGGGGCGGTTTTCATCTGGGCGCATACTAGTATCTATCTATCGTTTAGTATACAATATCAGTAGTGTAATTGACATACTGCTCGTGCTAAATGCACGCAGGATGCGTACACAAATAGTACGTGTTTTTCCATTTTTTTTGCCGCGGTGGTGGAATTGGTAGACACGCTAGACTCAAAATCTGGTGCCCATTACGGGCGTGCCGGTTCAAGTCCGGCTCGCGGTACCAAAATACGTACATGCTTTTAATTATCGCCCCTAGCGTACATCGTGCCAAAGGGGCGGTAATTTTTTTGTGAAATATATTACAGCCCACCGTGTAGCGCATTGGTACACTAGTTTTTGTAACAAGAGGAGAACCATTAGTTATGAACGAAGAACCAAAAAAAGAAGTAGTTGTAGAGCGTGATAATTCATCGAATGCGGGCACTATTATCGCAGTAATAGTCGGTGTGATTGTTGTTATCCTTCTACTTATTTATGGCCTACCCTACCTAATGGGCGGCGATGATTCAACGACAGACATTAATGTCGAAACCCCAGCGCCAACCACGAATACCGGTGGCACCCAGTAGATTGTTAACGCAAACAATAAGCCCGGCATAACAGCCGGGTTTTTTGTTACCTGAACTCACGCTTTTGTGACGAGGCTAGCGGTAACAGCTTGGAGTGGTTGGCCGGGGTTCCAGAGCCAATAGGCAGCGGCGCGAGCGGCGGTTTCGCCGCGCCAGATGGCCATTGGGTTTTCCCAGGCGGTGGTGGTTACCTCGCCACCATGGGCGGCAATAAGGGTATCGCGGTGAAGCACAACAATCGTGACAGGATATGTGAGCGTAAATTTATGCACGGTTTCAACCAACTGCATCAATTGCATGCTAAATGTAAGCATTTTTGGGTAATACACAGCTTGAAACAGTTTTTGGAGCTGTGCGAATGACAGTACAAGCAGCGTATTGGGGCGTTCAACCAGGCTTGCGCTACTATTTTTAACTAAGTCGATTGCATCACGCGTCAGGCAAATAGGGCCAGTGTAGCGCCGCAGTAAGTCTTCATATAAAATGGCTGTTTCGCTGTTGCGGCTGGCATCGCCCGCAAGAAGTAGCAATTGGCTCCACTCCCCTAGTGCGCTCAGTTCAGTAGCGGCATCGTGGGCCAAGCTGCCGCTTGGTGTGCACGCGCCAAATATCACATCGGTCATACTCGGCGGAATCGTTTTGCGCAAGCAATCCGGCATGAGTACGCGTACATGCCCTACTCCTGCTTCAAGTGCCGTAGTATAACTGGCGGCTACGCCGGCAAAGCCTAATTTATTACCCCCTACAATACCAAGTCGCCCTGCGCGCGAGCGCTGCTCTGGCTTACTCCACTCAATATCGGGAAAAAGTGGTGAGTCGGGTTTTTGCTGCTTCCAGTATGAATGTTCTGGCATAGTGTGCTATAGCCCTACAAGATCTAGGTATGGCCCAGGGTTTCGCCAGCAATCATCATGGTCGGCATCAATAAACTTGGCGCGTTTCGACTCTGGTTCGTCGGCGTCACCTTGCGGGCTATCGTTGGTATAAACAATTGTGGTTTGAGCACTGGTAAAAATCTTAAAAGCGCTATCGTTGCCGCGGCGGCGAAGCAGGCTAAGTGTTGTTTCAGCACCAGTCACCATGTACCGAAGATTGCGGCCGGTTTTGCTGAAGTAATAGCCGGGTTGCTTGAGCGCGACATTGCGTAAATCGTCGCCAATATGATTAAAGAAATTTTTTACCGGGTGTTTAACTACAATTGCTGGGTTGATAAGCAGGTACCGCGTGTCGCTACGGTACGGCAAGAGTAATATGCCACCAGAATGCGCGATGACGCAATCTGCCACGCTAGGGTCGGTGACCATGTAGTGCCGGCGTTTTTTAAGCTCCCGGCGCATTCGCCGCCCAGTTTTTGGGCCTTCGGCAAATCCATAAGCAATGTATACGCGCATGGCTACACCACCTCCGCCGATGCAAGTGAATAGGTGTCTGCGCCAGGTTCAAGCGTATAGGCGATATTCTTGCGCTCGATGACGATTCGCCATCCGCGCGATTGTGCAACCGAAAGTAATTCTTCTGATGGATTAAATGCGATTGGATCGCCCACCAGTTCAAGTAGCCCAACATCACTGTGTGAATCACCGATTGCGAGTGAATCCCGTAAATCAAAGCCGTGCTCTTCGGCGTACTGTGTGATTAGTTCGGCCTTACTGCTGGGTACATGGCGACTAATTTCGCCAGTAAAGCCGTCTTTGGTGCGGTTGTACAGTGAGCCAATACAATCATCAAAGCCATATAATGCGGCGAACTGATCCACGATTTCTTGCTGCGATCCGCTGAGTGCTAGCAAGTGATAGCCGTCCTTTTTTGCGCGCTGTACAAGCTTTAATGTGTAGGCGTACACCTTATGCCCGGAAGCTTCGACTACTTCTTGAACTGTTTCGTCGTAGGTAGCAGTGGGAATTTCTTGCAGGTGTGGTACAAAGGCTTTTATGACGCGGCGTTCGTAGTCATTGAAACTGCTCTGGCGGCTATTCCACGCTAAAAATGCATCGTCGAGCTCACCTGATACATCGGCTGTAAAACAGCCCTTATCTTTCAAACGAAACACGAGTTCGTGGTACAGTTGCCAACGAAACAACGTGCCATCAAGGTCGAAAATAGCGAGCTTTTTTGCGGTGGTCATGGTGGTTTAGGCTCCTTCCTCCTGAATGCGCCGAACTTCACGAAGTAAGGCTTCGGCGGTTGCTTCGCTACGCATGTGTTTATCGTCGAGTGCGATGTCTCGGATTGCTTCTGCCGCTTGGCTTGGTATGCCAGGTTTATTGACGACAATTGATGCCGATGAGGTCCCGAGTAGCCATTCAAGTGATTGTGTGGCTTCGGCGAGGCGTTTGTTGCGAGTTCGCTCATCAAAGGCGCGCGATTCAAGCCATGCGCCCCAGTAGGCAGGTTCGGTAACAAGGCCGACGGTGTGATGGCTACGGAACGGGAGAGCTTCGAAGCCAGCTACACTTTGGCTCAGTGCAGGCACCAGGTTGTATTCGCCCGGGTACGAGTCGCTGAATGTTCCATAAATATCACCCGATGCGGGGAACGGAACGTATTGTACGACATCGCCCGTTTCGATGGCGCGCAGGATTTCTGCATATGCCTCATCGGTACGTTCGAACGTTTGCATGGTCTCGGGCGTATCGTCCGGCCGTGGGTCGCGCGTAGCAAAGCTGCGCACCTTGCCAAAGCGGTCGTCGGTACTGGCAAGATGATCAATGACGGTACTCTTCCCCGCTGCCGATGGGCCGACAACCATCACAAGTGACTTGTTGGCAAGTTCGCTGAGGACCCGACTGTTTGGCGTGTATCGTTCGCGCTGCCTGGTGGCATTATCGATTCGTTCACGGGTTGCTTGGCTGATGGTCATGGTGATACCTCTATACTTACCGGGCAGTGGTCGCTGCCCATTACATTGGGATGAATCTGTGGATTAACAATTTTACCGGCAATCGATTGGCTCGCAAGCCAGTAGTCGATGCGCCACCCGACATTACGCTCACGAGCTTTACCCCAGTGGGTCCACCAGGTGTAGGCACCTTCGAGCTCTGGGTTGGTGGTGCGGAACACATCGACAAAACCGCTCGTAAGTAGGTTATCGAATCCTTCACGTTCTTCGGCGGTAAAGCCAGCGTTCTTGGTGTTATCTTTAGGTCGGGCTAGGTCAATTTCACGGTGGGCGGCATTAAAATCACCACATACCAATACTGGCTTGGTGGCTTCGAGTTGCTTCATATACTCTAAAAACGCTTTATCCCAGTGATCATGACGAAGACTCAAGCGTGATAAATCGCGCTTTGAGTTGGGCGTGTACACGGTAACCACCCAATAATCATCAAATTCAGCGGCAATCACACGGCCCTCAAAATTCGGGTCACCGTAATGATCACTTGCCAAATCGTAGCGAGAAATGATGTCTTCAGGGAGGCCATCGATGTAGCGCAGCGCTGTTGTTTTACTGAAAATTGCCGTACCAGAATAGCCCTTTTTAACCGCACTAAAGAAATGTTCTTCGTATTGTGGGAGGTCAATTTCAAATTGCCCACGCTCGGCTTTGGTTTCTTGTAAACACAGGATATCTGGGTCGTGTTGCTCGATAAATTGCTGTAAAGCGCCTTTATTGAGTACCGCCCGAATCCCATTTACGTTCCACGAATAGAGCTTCATAGTACCCATTATACCTTAGTAACCCCTATGAATGCCAATTAAAAAGTGCCCCAGCGCACCCACGCGTATTTCTTGCGTAGATGAGCTGGAGCTTGGACGCACTTATGCGGCGCGGAACTGCTCGACGCCCTTTCGAACGCGGCGCTCATAATTCACTTCCGTATCGATGGCCAGCTTTAGCTGCCAATCGCTCGACGGGTTGTAAACAACGCGGAACGAATCACGGTTGTCGCAGGTAATGTAGACCCACGGGATGGGCTCTGCCTGGTCGATGTCGTCGATGCTAGTAATGACACGTTGATAACCGTAAGACAGGCTGACAATCGTCGCTCGCTGTGGGTACCAGTCGTAGCAGAACTTTCGCTTGTAGTGGCCACCGATAAAGCCGCTGACCATGAAAACCGCATAGCCACCGATCATCACTACAAGAATTGTCGGCAAGTTCTGTATTCGCGATTGGAAGACCGAGATTAGGGCCCAGACGATCGCGGTAAGGACGCTCAGCAAGCTGAAAATCGTCACGATACCCGCGATTGCCTGTCGCTTGGCGAATTGCATCTGTTGTTCGGGGCTGTAGCGGCGGTCATTTGCTTCCATGGCACTGCCCTTCTTGTCGAGGAACGAATCATGTTAATTATAACATTTTTATATATATTCTGCAATTAAAATACCCCACTCATCTACGAGCGGGGTGGCGACAAAGTCAGATGGAGCGGCCATTTTCGGCGTGTGCTACTTCCGGTTGGCGAAGGTTCTTCACCAACGGCATGCCATTCGACGCGGTCGCGTGACTGAACGTTACGCGGTCACCTGCTCGGAAGTCGCGTGCGGTTGCGTCGTCAATCATGAACAGGATAGGGGGAAACTCGCGGAAGCGCACATAGTTCGTGCTGTGGCGAGGGTCAACCCCGTTCGTGAAATCTGGGAGAACGAATAGATCGTTGGTTTCGACCTTGTAGCTTTGAATCGTTAGTTCGCCTTCGTACGGCAGCCACCGATTGCGGCGCGACCACTGAATGTAGCCGAATAGCATGCGCATAACCATAATGGCGAGGCCGCCAAGCAGCAACCCACTGCTGATCTGAGCGTTTCGCACGAACAGGCTTACCATGATTGCAGCGAGACCAAGAAGGGTGAAGTTGCGGTTTGCGAGCAGGTTCACGAATGCAGGACTGTGCTTCTCGAACGGCTCTACTGGCTGCTTGTTCTGCTGTTCCGTCTCGATTGACTGAGCCACGCTGGGGCTCCTTTCTGATTGTCGGGGTGCGGGCATCGGTGAAACCGGTGCTTCAGTATATATTATAGTATAAAACGTAGAAAATGCAATTAAATATGCCCTCCGATCATCGAAGGGCTACCCGCTATGCGGGAGGGTTGGTATAGGCGACGATTGTAGCCAAGGCTGCACCAACAGTGAAGAGTGCAAACAGTGTTGCGTAGCGGTAGGCTTGGTTTAAGCCGAGCACTACGGTTGTAATAAGGCAGAGTACCATCACGATTGCCATTGCAACAGCCATATTCTCACCTCTTTCGTAGCCTAATATAATTATGACTAATTTTTGCCTAAATGTCAACCACCGAAAGACTGCTATACTGAGGATATGCATAAACGGATTTTACTTAAACTTTCAGGTGAACAACTACAGGGCGAACATAATGGCGGGATTGATACCGAGCGGATGCGCTGGATTGCTGAGCAAATTAAACCAGCTGTAGCTGCTGGTACGCAGGTTGTGGTGATCGTGGGTGGGGGGAACTTCATTCGCGGCGCACAGATTGCGGGCGGAGGGATTGCAGAAGTAACGGCACACAATGCTGGCATGCTTGCTACCATCATCAACGCAACTACCCTAGCAGATGTATTTAACGCATGTGACTTGCCTGCCCGCGCCTTGACGAATGTTGAAATGAATCAGCTGGCCGATCAATACACGTACCGCCGGGCATTGACCCACCTTCAAAAAGGCCGTGTGGTGATTGTCGGTGCTGGCAGTGGCCGCCCGTTTGTGACGACCGATACCGCAGCGCTTACACTGGCGCTTGAACTTAACTGCGAGGTGGTGATAAAAACCACGAAGGTTGACGGTGTATACTCGGCTGATCCCGAAAAAGACCCAAATGCCACAAAGTATGAAAAGCTCGGCTATCAAGAACTGCTGGCGAACCCCGATATCACGGTAATTGATAAACCAGCAATTGGGTTGGCGCTTGAATCGCATAAGCCGGTGATTATTTGCGCACTTCTAGAAGATGGTAACATTGCACGCGCGGCGGCTGGCGAAGCTGTTGGTACGCTTATCTCGGACGAGTAGTCGCAGCTCGTCCTACCGTTTGACATATCGGTATGATGCGGTATAGTAGGTGTTGTCCGACACTCAAAGGAGGCTGATGTGACGACCATCACTCACGAACTGACGATTGACGACCGTAGTCAGGGCTCATCACAGCCTGGCTCCCCCGGAATGGCGCTGTTTCGCACCGTGCGTGCGTACACCCCCGAGGATGCCGAGGCTGGACGGAGGAGGCTCGCCATCGGCGAGAAGGCCCGGCTTCATGACTTCATGCTGTTCTTCATGGTTCCCCTGTGGCTCAACCGCCGGACGGTGACCAACCTTGGTGGAGGCCGTTTCGAGCTGGTGCGTCATCGCCTCTTCCGACGCCCCGTCGTGACCATCGAACACATCTAGGTGTTCAACAAACCGCGAGCTAGCCAAGCGCTCGCGGTATTTTAATTGAAAATTTTCGTAAATAGGTTATAATATAGTCAGCTATCACCCCGCCAGGCTAGCACCTGGCCGAACCTTAAGGAGTGAGCGCGATGGCAGCTGCCGTTCAGCTACAGATGTTCAGCGTTCCAGGAAACGATACCACGATCTATTGGATCCCCGGTATCCTTTCGCGGGGCCTTGAAAGCATTATGCCCGTTGGCAATACAATCGCCGGCTATGGCACGGTGTATGTGGCCAACTTCCCTGGCCCGTTCTTTCAGCCCGAAGAAGCGGCGCGTAGGATTGCCGTGCACGCAGGTAGCCAGATTCATGCTGGCAAGAAGGTGGTATTTATCGGTTCGTCCCTGGGCGGCCGCCTTATCCCCGATGTACTGCGCAACCTGAGCACTTCGCCGGATATCTATGTGAATCAGCGAGGTATGAGGGAGCGTCTTCATACGCTGATGGTCGATGCCCCTGTGGGTGCATCCACCTTTGCATACGTACCGCGCTATCTTGGGCCGGCTGCGAAGCTTGCTTCGTACGCACTACGCCCGAGCGAACGAGCGAACCGCGGCTATGGTGCCACTGTGATGAGCCAGCTGACAAAGGAGCTCCCCAAGGACGAAAACATTATCGTGCCGGATTCTGGCGAAGCGATTATGCGGATGTGTGGCGCGCCACTCGGCCCCGATTCGTATCGTGAGTGTGTGAAGCGGACTGCTGCGGCCAACTTGAGCGGCCACGAGTTTACGCTCTACGCCAGCCAGCTGCGTTGGATGTTGCAGACGCCAGTGAACTTCGATGCAATGGGTTTGGTCGCCTACCCAGGTTATGTTGCCTGTACGGGCGATAACGTGACGGTGCGCCAGCCCCTCGCGCGTGACACGTGGAAGCGCCGGGTGCCCGAAATGGAGCTCGATGAGGTTGAGAGTGCGCACTGCGCCTACCTCGAGGCTTACCCGCTCTGGGCGTCCATGTTCCGTGATTGGCTCGATTCTCGCAGGCTCTAGTACCTGCCCACCCCGGTTTAACCGGGGTATTTTAATGCATAAAAAATGGCCGCGTACGTACGCGGCCATGGTGCCGATATTAATCCGTTGGGACGTCTGTCTTGCCTTCGGTGACACGAATCAGTTCGGCGCTCCAGGCTGAAGAAAGCACGCTCGCCTGCTTGCGGCGGACAATGACGATACTCCCGAAACCTACATCGCTTAAGAGGTCGTCGCTGCTACGCAGCGCGTACCAGATGCCATCGTCGAGCATGATGTCGTAGATGCCGGTGCGTTCGCGGAGTTCCTTGAAGGTTTTCGCGTGTGCCGGGCTCAGGCCTTGCTTGCATTCGCGAATCGCTTTCACCTTACCTTCGTAGAGGCGTGGCGTGGCGTAGTACATGATTGCGGACACGAGTGCCACAACGGCAGCCACTGTGGCACAGAGTACGAGCCAGAGCGGCCACATGGGCGTGTCTGAAATGGGCGACGCAAATGTGTAGCCGACAAAAAAACCGAAGCTAACGAGAAGGAAGAGCAACAGCCACCACGAAAGTTTGTAAAGCGGCGCGCGGAATACTCCCACGACGGACCTCCCTGTCTATCGGAACGATGATGCGTAACCGCACCACTCTAGT
Source organism: uncultured Candidatus Saccharibacteria bacterium (assembly GCA_963789695.1). Lineage (GTDB taxonomy): Bacteria > Patescibacteriota > Saccharimonadia > Saccharimonadales > Saccharimonadaceae > Saccharimonas. Next base: position 9,579 of record CAWBLS010000004.1, read on the forward strand.
ATAATTATATCATTTTTTGATTAATTTACAAAGTTCGATTGCATCGGTAGCACTGTTCGCCCAGCTGTAGCGTGTGATATTTTCGTAACCTTTTTTGACGTAGCTATCGTTCGTACGCTTGTTCGTCATCTGTAATATCGCCTTGGCGCAGTCTTCAGGCGAGTTTGGATCGAAAAAGAGCGCGCTTTTGCCTGCGACTTCATGGAAGATGGGCGTATCGGCGCCCACATACGGCACACCGGCAGCTTGGGCTTCTAAAATTTGCAAACCAAAGCCTTCCAGCTTGCTAGCGCTGACCCCGCAGCACGACTGCGCAAGCGCGTGTTTATATTGCTCGTCGGTTGCGCCATCGTAGATAACCACGCGGTCGTACACCCCCACGCGCTTCATGTGCGCAACCAGTTCTTTACGGCGCGGCCGCGGCAGCTTACCGGTCATATGGAGGGTGAAGTCTGGCAGGAGCACGAGCGCATCGATTAAACAATCGACATTTTTATATTGGGTAAATGCGCCCATATAGGTGATGCTGCGCAGTTGATGACGCTTGGGGTCGGGCTTAGCCGAAAAACTCCCACTCACTGCGTTCGAAACGACCTTCATGGGACGCTTGGTGGCTTGTGCTTCTTCGAGCATGCGTTTGGCATCGCCACTCACCGTCGCCACGGCATTGGCTTTATTGAGCTGCCAGCGCATTGGCAGGTATGTGAGGTGGAAGAGCCACCAGCCGAGGCGGACGTAGGCCGGCAGCCAATGCGGCGGCGTACGATGAATGAAATAAATCATGTCGTGAATCGTCAGAACCAATTTATAGCGGCGACCCATAGTACCCATAACGAAAAACGGTGAATACACTAACTGATAGCCACTATTATTAATCGTGCGCGGCAAGCTAAAAAACTCACGAAGTGGGTCGTTTGGATTGTTGGCGAGCACATAGTTGCCAGGCGGTAGCTTTTTGAGCTGGCGTTCATCGTAAATGAGCCAAGCGACTTCTGCATCTTCGCGTGCCGCGAGTGCATGCGCAAGCTCATGGCTATAGCGACTCACGCCATCAAAGCGGTTTTCCAGCAGTATCCACCGCGCGTCGTACAAGATTTTCATATGGATTTATTATAGCAGCATAAAAATACCCTAGGCGGTGAAGCCTAGGGTGTGGACGAACTACAAGGTACTGGGGGGAGTGAGCGTGGCGACGAGGGTGATCGAGTCGAGCCTGACACTTCCGTCTGGTCGCTTCGCCCAGTCGCCGAGGTGCGGCGCCCAACTGGCGTGCATTGTGCCCGTTCGGTCGTAGAAGAAGATGCGCTTGTCGCGGATCTCGATGTGGCCCATCTCACCCTCTTCCGGCAAGAACTCGTCGGTTGCATGGATGACGTAGCGCCAGCCAGTCAGATCCATTGCCGAGAGCTCGTCCCATTCCTCAAGGTGCTGGCTGCTCATGGAGTGAGCCTTTCTGCTCGGTGGTGTAGTCCACATATATAATACTATAAAAACTTATTCTGGTCAATAGCAGCAATCCATGCTATACTAATGAAGATGAAAGTGCTTATCGCATCCGATCTGCATCCCCCGGTGCTGAACGGAGTGGCTACATTTAGCCATAATCTAGCCCGTGGATTGGCCGCTGAAGGTCATGAAGTCGTCGTTATCGCACCGAGCCAAGATGGCAAGAAAGCGACCGAAACGACTCACGGATATACGATTTATCGGACACGCTCCACTATTTTTCCGTTTTACCAAAATTATCGTATTTCGGTGACTCCTCAATTAGAAGTTCGTAAAATTATTCAGGATTTTTGCCCTGATGTCATCCATATTCAGATGCTGTTAGGAATCGGCCAGGCCGCCATGTTGCTTGGGCGTCGCTATGATATTCCAGTGGTGACCACCAGCCATGCGATGGCTGAAAATTTGCTTGATAATTTACGCCGGATTGCGCCGTTTTCACGGCCGATTGCCTATATGTTGAGCGATTACGGTCGTCGCTTCCATAGCCGGGCAGATGCAATTACATCGCCGACCGCTTCTGCGCTAAAAGTGTTTGGTAAGCATGCTGAAAAACTAGAAAAACCAATCGAAGTGATTTCGAACGGTGTTGATTTAACAGATTTCAGCCCAGGTAAAATGGACCCGGAAATACTGAAAAAGTATAAGCTCCCCACCGATCGCCCGATTGTAACCTATATCGGCCGGGTGGATGCTGAAAAGCACTTATCGGTGTTAGTGCACGCTATGAAGCGTATTCTGAAATCGCACAAAGCGCACCTACTTATTGTTGGTGATGGCATCGACTTGGATAACTTACGCCACCTTGCAAAAGATTTGCGCATTGCGAAGCACGCGACATTCACGGGGCGTATTCCAGAAGAAGACAAAATTGCACTGGAACGCGCGGGTACACTGTATGCAATTCCATCACCAGCCGAGCTGCAGAGTATTGCCACACTTGAAGCCATGGCGAGTGGCCAGCCGGTGGTAGCGGTAGATGCAGGAGCATTAGGCGAACTCTGCCATAACGGCAAAAACGGCTACTTATTCCCGCTCGACGATGATACAGCCATGGCAGAAGGTATTGAAAAGATTTTGGCCGACCCTAAGCTTCGCGCCAAATTCAGCAAAGAAAGCTTGCGAATTGCCAAAACCCACGACCTAAAAGCCACCATTCGCGAATTTACCAAACTATACCGCAAAGTCATCCGCCTAAAGAAGCGTGAACTTGCTGGTAAAAGCAGCATCATCAACCGCATTCGCGAACTCGATATTAGCCGATAAACGTTTGTATGTGGCCCGCCACTTCTTCGGCACGCTCATAGTGAGCTAAGTGGCCAACGCCCGGAATAATCACCAATTGTTTTGGTTTAATTGCTTCGGCAAATTTCAATTGCTCTTTGAGTGGTGTGACGTTATCGGCGTCACCTGTCATGAGCAGCACATCGAATTTCTTTAAGGCCGCTGCATGATCGATTGACCCCTGGCGGTTAATATCTTTGTGGAGCTTGCTGTAAAACGCGATGTCACTGATGTAATCAAGGTTATCGTAATGGTGCTTGCGAATCGCGCGCTGCAAATCTTTGTCGGTAGTAGTGGAGATAAGTTTTGTAGCAACAGCGCTGATGCGGCGACTTTTCACCAGTTTATCGCCGACTTTCGGTAAGCGATGGCCCAGGTGGTACTGCAGTGCGCCGAGTATTGCCCCGATGCGGCGTGAATCGTTGCGATGTATGGCAGTAGGTACGGGGCTGAGGAGTGTGAGCTTACGGTGATATAGCTGAGGTGCTTGGTCGACCATACTACTCACCACCAACCCACCCATTGAATGCCCCAGTAGATAGGGTTTTGGGGGTGCGCAGGCAGCTATGAATTCGTTGGTAAGCTGCGCGATACCATCAATGGTATGGCCATTTGGGCTGAGGTCGCTTTTACCAAAGCCCGGTAAATCAGGCACGATAAAGCGAATATGCGGCAGAAATGGAATAATGTATTGAAAACCTTCGTGGCTACCGGTAAACCCATGAATTAGCACCATGGTAACCGGTGCTTTGGGGTGGTATACCCAGTATGAAATACGGGTGCCGTCGTTGAGCGTATGGCTTGATTGCATAGGGCTATTGTAGCAAATAAAAAAACTAGCATTACACACGCGATGCACACATGCAATGCTAGTCAGGAAGGCTGTTGGCAATCTTCTTGGCGAGTTCAACGAAGAACTCACCGATGCCAATAATGAAATCCACGACTTGCTGTGGGTTGGATGCGACATAGAAAACGGCAACCAAAATCAGAAAAACAAGCAGAACGTATTGCAGCCACTTGGGCACGCCCATCACCCCCTCTCGTGGTGTTGATGACAGGTACGGACTTAATTGTAGTCTTTAAACTACTTTTTAGCAACTGTCAAATATAAGGGTTAGCGGGTTAGGTTGCGCTTCGTATCCCGGTCTTGGTCGCGGCGTTTTATGGTTTGGCGTTTGTCGTAACGCTTTTTACCCTTACCAAGGGCGATCACAAGTTTTATGTGGCGGCCTGCGGTCAGAAGTTTGATGGGCACAACCGTAAGTCCCTGTTTACGCTGGGCGGCAAGCTGGTCGATTTGTTTTCGGCTGGCGAGCAGTTTGCGTGGACTGTCATCGACGCTACGGGCGTTGGGGTTGCCGCGTTCGTTGAGTTTTAGGCTAAAGCTGGCACCGGTGAGCCATAGTTCCCCACCCCGAATATTGATATAGGCACCTTTTAGTTGCACGTGGCCATCACGGGCAGCGCGCACTTCTGGGCCGGTGAGCACTAACCCAGCCACCAGTTCGTCGCCGAGCTGGTAGTCAAAGCGGGCACGACGATTTACAATCGCCTGTGGCGTGGCTGAGCTGTGCTTGTTAGCCTTCATGATTAGTAATTATAGCAAATAAGGGGTAAATGCGCCCCAAAGCGAGTGGTGGGCATTAAAAATACCCATCACAATGCATGTATTGTGTATTGTGATGGGAACGCAGTGGTTAGAGGTATTGACCAACACCTGTGTAGCCGCTCGCAGGTTCTGCGGGATTTTCACCTTCTACGCCGGTGATCATTAGTCGACCGTCGAGGCTGCGGACGATGGTTACACGCTGGGCAAGCTCAGCGATACCGGGAACTTCGTCAAGCTCAATATCATTGATACGCTCCTTCACGAGCTCACACCATTCCTGCGCTTTGCAGGAAGTGCTCGCGGGGGCCCATACGCTCCAGCGCACTTGTGAGCTGCTGGCGCGGATCGTTGAGCTGGGTGGTGATGTTGCGAATGAGCGTGTCGAGCGCACGCGTGTAGGTGTGCCACTGGATGTGCTGAAACGACGGTAGCCAGATATCTCTGGCGTACAACCGGAGCCCATCGGGTAGCGCATCGGCAGCGATCGTGAACGTGAAGGTGGCGCTGTAGTGGTGCTCGCCCACCTGCTCTTCGAACTTGTAGGTGACCGTGAACGGCTCGCTGGGCGTAATGTTTAACCCATCGAGTTCAGCGGCTTGTTGAATCGCGTAGCTTTCGAGCGTACTTGTCAGGCAATCTTCGTGAGTAATCTCACCGGGAACGTCTGCAACGAATGTGCATTCGATACGACCTTTATCGTCTCCGATTGGTGCTTCGGTGCGGTACTCCCAGGGCGTGCGAGTCATCGCTACCTCCTCTGTCTGCTAGGGGCTCCCACTTGTCGACTACTGTATCACTACCATGGGAGCATGGCAACGGTTATGGATGGCAGCGGTGTGGCCCACGGTAGCGGGGGGTCCGGAAGCGAGCAGCGGCAATCTGACGCGACTGCCACTCGCTGGCTCGTGCATCGGCTCGTGCTGTGGCACGAGCTTTATCAAGAGCTGTCGTGTCGAAGTTCTCACCCATTGCTTCAAGCATATGCACAGCCTTTTCAAGATCGGCTAAACTAAGGTTATTTGTGGTCGGACCATAAGGACCGCCTTCTTTTATGAACTTCGTAGCGTTTAGTAATGACTGAATCGCTTCGTGGCCGACACTGGCACGGCGCAAGGTTTCAAAGTCTGCCGTCTGAACGCGGGTGTACTCATGGTCATCTTCCATGAGCCGACGCAGCGGCACATTCACATAGCCATCGGGTGCCATAAACGGCTGGTAGAGCCCGGGGTTAAACGACTTCTCGTTGACGATAATATCGAGCGTGGGGTCGCCCGCGACAATACCATTTCCGCCATCGCCCAGGTATAAGACAGGAGCATCGGGTTGAATGCGAGCAAAGGCCGCGGCAGTTACGCTGGTGCGGGCTGGGCCGTAGAGGCGAATATATGATGGGTCCTTGCTGCGCAGTTTCAGTACGCCTGTCATTGCAGTCAAAGCGTCAATCCCACCAGATTCATAATCGTCTTTCAGCGCGACACTCGCTGTATAAAATGCATCAGCTAAGCGTTGTTCGGCTCGCCGGGGAAGGTCTTCTGCGCGTTGGCGGTATTCTTCGGCTTTTCGGTAAGCGCCGTCACGTTCAGCACTCAGCACATCAACATCTGTTAAAAGGCTGAGGTGTCGGGTAAATGGGTCGGTGTTAGCGGTGCGTGCCATGGCGGACTATTCGGCAGCCACAAGGCCTTTTTCTTTTAACGCGGCATCGATTTTTGGCCGGTCGAAGCCAAGTACCAACGTGCCGTCGATGTCAGTTACGGGTACGCCACTGGTTCGGCCGCCGTTCTTTTCCATCAATTCGTTTAGCGCCGCTTCATCGGCTTCGATGTCTTTTTCAACGAATGGCACGCCAAGGTGCTCTAAATATTGTTTTTCGGTTTTGCAGAATGCGCACCACGTGGTGCTGTAAATAATCACATTTGCTGTATCAGCCATCAATATTATCCCCTTATTACTTACTTTCTAGTGTACCACGCATACTACTAATGGTAAAATATGGGAAGTATGCGTGGAAAGTACTTGCAGCAGGGGTTTGCGTTACCAACGGTCGTCATTAGCGCGACGTTGATGTTAATCGTGATGGTCACTGCTGCCAGCACTGTTTCTAGTACGAGCGCAAGCCTTAATCAGCAATATATTGACGCAGTTGCCCGTGATGCAGCAGAAAGCGGCTCAGCGCGAGCCAGCATATGCTTGCGTGATAATACGATGGTATTGAATACACCCATTACACCGGCAACCAATTGTGCCGGCGTAACAGTTGGAGGGCAAAGTGCCTATGTGTTGTCGACATCGACCTTACGCACATCCTACTCCGCCACCCTTACTTCAACGAATAGCCAAGGGAGCACGGTTGAGGTAACGGGAACTGTAGAGAGGTTGCGTGCATCAAGCGGGTCGGCATATTCAACGAGCACAAAATCATTAAAATTGAATACATTACTTACGATTGATCCAAATGGTGATCGCGGAAGTAAACGATGGTGGTATTTCGGCATTAGGTCAATTTTGGATTTTGGCGCTTCCGGTTCGGTTACACCCACCGCTTCGTATAATAATAGCGGTGCAACGCCTCCCCCTGTTTCTGCAGAAGGAACAACGGTTGTGAGCGATACCAGTGGTAATCTGAAGTTTTACTCAGATGGTCGTACGATTTGGAATAAAAACGGGAATGTCATGTCAAACGGTGATAACCTTAGCGGCGGTAGTAGCGCTACGCAGGCAGTGGCATCGTTCCCTCTTAACTTGGCGCGTACGAAGTACGGTGTTGTTAGCAATACTAGCCAGGTCGAGGACGGGCCGGGCGAGCTGTACCTTTCTATTGTCGATATGAGCCTTGATAGCGGCAATGGCGCAGTTACCACAAAGAATCAAAAACTAGGCACTGCCAACGACTATGCATCTGAAGGTCTGGGGGCTATGCCAAATAATGATGGTTCAGCATACTTTGTGTATGCTTTCAATGCGTCAACTGCAACCATTACAGGATTTAAAATTACTTCGAGTGGCACTGTGACAGGCCCAATGACCACCTCGTTATCGCCTGCCCCGCGGATATGTTACACCTACGGAACGGGATTGACCGGTTACGGAACATTTAACTTCTCTGAAGACTTTAGCAAAATGCTTGTTATGGTTGGTGCGGCTAACTGCGGGGATGATGAATACGGTACGGTGTATTTATTTAACACCGACTTAGCAACAGGCGCGCTTACGTACACCACGTCATGGCGGGCCGCTGGAACGGGGACTAATGGTAACGGCTATTCTGCGGATTTCAGCCCTGATGAACGCTATGTGTACACGACGGCGATTTACCCAGGAACGGTTACGCGATATAACGTTCAGTCTGTATCGACCATTAAAACTAGTGAATGGAAGATTGGCTATGCAACTGCACAAACGGGCAGCGAGCAAAACGGCGGCGGACAAATACGTCGTGGTCCGGACGGACGTATGTACATTGCCGACCATGTATACACCACTCTCGATATATATCCCGGCAAACTCAGTGTTATTAATACGCCAAGCGCATCGACAAATTCGACAACTGCGATTGGTCTACAACTTGATGCATTAACGCTCGCACCGAATACCCGCGGCACATGGGGCTTGCCGCAGACTGCCACTGTCTTTAAGCCAAAAGTATTGCTCTATTAGCGACTTGTCAAATACCACCCGCCATCTGTGAGAGACTGATAAGTGCGCAATTGTAAATAGGGACTGTATTGCTTGCTGCGCTGTATAGCGGCTTCGGCGGCGGATTTAGAGGCATAGCGAACCTTGCCGGCTTCATGTGTTGACCGGGGGGTTTTGGGGGGCTGCTTGGGGGTGCGATTTCGCCTTGGCATGGCTTTTCAAACTCCTTCTCTTTTGCTATAGTATAGGGAGTATATGGGTAAAGATAAAGTAGCGTCCGAAACAGAGACGACTCCGCGGGCAATGTCGCCTGCGATTTTAGTGGTACTGACCGCACTTGATACTACGTGGCGTATGTTTATCCCCATTCTTGGCCTACTCGCACTTGGGTTATGGCTTGATAAGCAGCTAAATATGTCGCCATGGTTAATGCTGGCTGGGTTGGTGCTTGGTATTGTTGCAGCTGCCGGCCTGGTGTTCCTGCAATATAGGAGGGTTCGCTAATGCTAGGAAGCTTCGCTGCCTTCGAGTTGGAAATCCACCTGGCCACACAAACTGTATTTTCAATTGGCGGCTTCAATGTCACCAACGGAATGCTTACTGGCGCTGTCAGCTTGATTGTGATGTTGCTGGCGTTTTGGTACGTGATTCGTAAAATCAACAAGGGCGAGCGCAACCATTTTACCGGTTTAGTGCAATGGGCATTCGAAGGTATGTACGCACAAATCGAAAGTGTTATGCCTGATCAAAAACACGCCCGCCGCATTGCCCCATTGGCGCTCACGATGTTCTTTTATGTGTTGGTAAGCTACTGGATGAGTATTTTACCTGGGCTTGATTCGATTAAGTACGATCAGGTGCCGCTGCTTCGTAGCATTGCAGCTGATTTAAACTTCACATTCGCACTGGCCATTATTTCGCTGGTGACCGCTCAAGTTTATGCTATTCGCCAACACGGCGGCATCGGCAACTTAAAACGCTATTTGCGTAACCCATTCAAAGACCCAATCGGCTCATTTGAAGGCGTGCTGGAACTGATTGGTGAGATCTCACGCTATTCTGCCCTATCGCTTCGTTTATTCGGTAACTGCTTCGCCGGTGAAGTACTGCTGGTGATCATGGCCGTACTAACCAGCTACTTCTCGGTGGTGACCTTGCCGATCTTCATGGCATTTGAGCTGTTCATTGGCTTTATCCAGGCCTACGTATTCTTTATTCTTACTGTTATTTTCACAAGTTTGGCCATCGACACGCACCATGGCCCCGAAGACGAACATTCCTCTGCTGATACCGCTAATACACCAGTCAGAGAATGATACAATGGATGTAATAAATAAGGAGATAAAATAATGAATGAATTAGCATTCGGTTTGACCTACGCGCTACCTGCACTCGGTGCGGCTATGGGTATTGGTTTTATTGGTTCAGGTGCACTTAATGCGCTCGGCCGCAACCCAGAAAAACTAAGCGAAATCCGCACGCTGATGATCACCGCAATCGTGTTTGCCGACAGTTTGGCAATCATCGGTATCGTGGTTGCGATTATCGCGAAGTTTATCTAAAGGAGCAACGAGAACGTGACAAACCCATTAGTATTTTTCGGCGCAGAAGAAGCAGGCGGCAACCTGTTTAGCGCGCTTGGCATTGACTGGCAAATGTTGCTCTTTCAAATTGTCGGTTTTTTGGTGCTGGTGTGGCTAATGAGCAAGTTCATCTTCCCTGTACTTTTTAAAGCGGTTGATGAGCGTCAAGAAAAGTTAGACGAAAGTGTTAAGGCAGCAGCTGAAGCCGAGGAAAAGGCGCGTAAAGCCCAAGAAGAAACCGAAAGTATGTTCAAGCAGGCGCGTAAAGATGCGGCAGAAATTGTTGCTACCGCGCATGATGAAGCGACTGCTACAATTGCTGCGGCTGAAACCAAAGCGAAAACTCAGGCAGAACATTTAGTGGCTAATGCTCATGATGAAATTGCTAAAGAAGTTGTGGCGGCCAAAAAAGCCCTGCACAACGAAACCATAGACCTGATTGCTGAAGCGACCAAAAAAGTGGTTGGTGAAAACGTTGACGCAGCGGTAGACAAGAAGTTGATTACAAACGCATTGAAAGAGAGCGAGTAACGATGGGTGTTGCTATTTCACGACGTAAAATTGCTTCATATGTTGCTGACCAATATATGGCCGGTACATCGATGGGCACGTTACTAAAAGAAGTAGCAGCATATTTACTTGAAACGAAGCAAACACGCTCGGCTGAAGTGATGGTGCGCGATATCGAAGAAGCCTTAGAGCGCCGCGGTGTTCTTATCGCCCGCGTTACAACCGCACGTGGCATGACTGAAGACCTAAAGAGCCAACTAAGTAGCTGGCTGGGTGCAGACGATATTCACCTTGCGGAAACAACGGACAAAAGTGTGCTTGGGGGTGTGCTTGTTGAGACCCCTAGCCGACGGCTCGATGCGACCATAACGCAACGAATTAGAACATTACAGCAGGCTAAGCAGTAGAAAGGAATAATATATATGGCAGAAATTGAACTCACCGAACTTTCGCAAGGGCTTCGCGATGCGATTACTCATTTGGAAGTGAGCGGTGATATTGAATCGGTGGGCGTAGTGACGCGTGTCGGTGACGGTGTGGCATGGGTGCATGGATTGAGTGCGGCTGGCTACAGCGAAGTGTTGCAAATTGAAACAAAATCTCATGGCATTGTCGAGGCGTTCGCACTTAACTTAATGGAAGACGAAATTGGCGCCGTGCTGCTTGGTAGCGACGAATATGTTTCTGCCGGTGATCGCGTGAAGCTAAAAGGCGTCGTGCTGGAAGTACCAGTTGGTCCAGAACTACTAGGCCGTGTCGTAAATCCACTCGGTGTACCGCTTGACGGTGGACCAGCAATTAAAGCCAAGAAAACCGGGACCGTTGAGCGTGAAGCGGTGGGTGTCTTGGGTCGCAAGCACGTGCATGAACCAATGATGACCGGTATTATGGCCATCGACAGCATGTTCCCTATTGGCCGCGGCCAGCGCGAGCTGATCATCGGTGACCGTCAGACTGGTAAAACTGCTGTGGCACTTGATACGATGATTAACCAAGCCCGCCAAAAAACTGGTGTGGTAAACGTATATGTGGCGATTGGCCAGAAGCTTTCGAAGGTTGCGCGACTTGTTGAGCGCCTCAAAGAAGAAGGTGTGATGGAGCAAACGATTGTGGTAGCAACCGGTCCAAGCGACCCAGCCAGTATGCTCTACCTTGCGCCATATGCGGCAACTGCCATGGGCGAATACTTCCGAGATAACGGCGAGCATGCACTGATGATTTACGACGACTTAAGTAAGCACGCCGTTGCCTACCGCCAAATGAGCTTGCTGCTGCGCCGCCCACCAGGCCGTGAAGCCTTCCCGGGTGATGTGTTTTACTTGCACTCTCGCTTGCTTGAACGATCGGCGAAGCTTTCAGATGAGTTCGGTGGCGGTAGCTTAACCGCGCTTCCAATCATCGAAACGCAGGCTGGCGACATTTCTGCCTATATTCCAACCAACGTGATTTCAATTACGGACGGTCAGATTTTTATGGAAACCGACTTGTTTTACCAGGGTATCCGCCCCGCTATTTCTGCTGGACTTTCGGTGAGCCGTGTAGGTGGTGACGCACAAACCAAAGCGGTCAAGAGTGTCAGCGGACACCTGAAACTTGGTCTGAGCCAGTTCCGCGAACTTGCTAGCTTTGCCCAGTTTGGGAGTGACCTCGATGAAGCGACGAAGTCTCAAATCGAGCGCGGCCAGCGACTTACTGAGCTTTTGAAACAACCGCAATATTCACCACTCGGCATCTGGGAACAAGTTGCCAGCGTGTTTGCGGTGAGCGAAGGCTTGTTTGACAAGGTGCCCGCTAACAAGGTGAAGGATGCGCAAAAAGCTATGCTGACACGGCTATGGGCGGATCACGAAAAAGACATGACCGAACTGAACAAGGGTGCTGAAAAAGTAGACAGTGATTCTACGGTTGCGAAGTTAATTGCAAAAGTAGCAAAGTCTGCCGCGAAGGGATTTGAGGCCTAGTAATGACTGTACGACGCGAGCATGGCGCTGGTCACGCATATTGGGAAACCCCGTTTCCTCTAGATCTTCGTAGTTTTGAAGGTGATACACCGGAATCGCTTGCTCGTGCAGACGAAGTGCTCGGTAACATGATGGATACCATAGAATCACGCCGCAAACCGCGCACTGGGCTGGCAATTTTTACCGATGAAATTCCGGTTCAGACGCAGCCTGGCGAGGTGGTCGCAGTTGTTGGTGGCACTGGAGATATGGCGTATGCTGGGCAGTTAGAGGGTGTGCGTGATCCTTATGAAACGCCTGAAGATGCTCGTCGTGAAGAACGTGCTGCAAAGATGGCACACGAGATGGCGGTGCATCTTGTTGATGTCTTTTCGCCGAATTATAGCGACGAGCGCGTTAATAAAGTTGCTGAAAAAATCCGCGCGATTATGCGTGAAGAATATGAGCGAGGTGATGCATAATGGCAAGCCAGCAACAACTAAAGGGCCGCATCCGCTCGGTTAAAAGTACTAAGCAAATTACAAAAGCAATGCAGATGGTGGCGGCGAGTAAAATGCGCCGTGCGCAGGATGCTACCAAAGGTTCGTCGCCCTATGCACATGCTGCTAACGAGCTACTCACCTATTTGGCAAGCCAGGGTGCAACGAAAAATCATCATTGGTTCGTCAGCCGCCCTGTTAAAGCGCGTCTATTGGTTGTGATTACAAGTGATAAAGGTTTAGCTGGTGCGTATAACGCCAATGTATTGAAGCGCTATTTGAACGAACTGCGCGAAGATGACAAAGCGGGTATCACCAACGAAACCATCGCGGTGGGTCGTAAAGCATCACACTTCGTAAGTAGGCTAAAAGATACTTCGGTGGTGGGCGTGTATGAAGATTTGGCCGACCGCCCAACTGGTGCAGAGTTCCATGCGATCCTAAATACCGCAAAAGATGCTTTCGAAGAAGGTCGTGCTGATGCTGTTGATGTGGTATATACCAAGTTTGTCAGCAGTATGACGCAGGAAGCGAGTATTATACGGCTCTTCCCTGCTGGATTTACTAAAACTGAAGTATCTGAGTATGTGCGTGATGCAACCTATGAGCCAGATATTGAGTCGGTGATTGATGATGTGGCATATCGCTTAGTGGGCTCGCGGCTATACCAGGCGTTATTAGATGCCCGCGCCAGTGAGCACAGCATGCGTATGATTGCTATGAAGAACGCTACCGATAATGCAAGTGACCTCGTTGAAGACTTGACGCTTGAAATGAACAAGGAGCGCCAGGCTGCGATTACTCAAGAGCTAAGCGAAATTAGTGCTGGCGTGGAGGCGATGAAATAATGTATCATCCAGACCTTGGTAAGAGCACGCTTGATTTATGGGGTGAAGAATTAGAGCGCAAGCAACGTCTTGGTGATGTTGCCACCGTGCTTCGCCGGTTAGAAGAAAAGCGCGCTGCTGAACTGCAGTCTGAAATAAAGGGGGTTGAAACATGATTAGTCCTGATTCGGCCGAATCCTACTGGGAACGCGGCCGCCCCACAAGACCTGACGTCGGAAGCGAAATAGGTACACGAACCGTCACAATAATAGAACACGATATATCACCACAAGACCATGAAGAACAAGGAGAACACGATGAGTAAACAGCAAGGAACAGTAACCCAAGTCGTTGGCGTGGTGGTCGACGTCGAGTTTGCGGGCGGCAATTTGCCGGCAATTTACGATGCACTTGAAATCGCCCACGATAAAAAAACGATTACACTTGAAGTGGCTCAGCACCTTGATGAGCGCACGGTGCGCACGATTAGCTTGCAAAGCACCGATGGGTTAAGCCGCGGCACTGCTGTGACTGCAACGGGTGCACCAGTAACCGTACCAGTTGGTCCATCGACTCAGGGCCGCATGTTTAACGTTGTTGGTGAACCAATTGACGGTAAGCCGGCACCAAAAGGTAAAACAGCGAGTATCCACCGTGAACCCCCTGCCCTATCAGAGCAAGCCAATAAAACTGAAATTCTTGAAACCGGCATTAAGGTTATTGACCTCATTGCACCGATGGCAAAAGGTGGTAAAGTTGGTTTGTTTGGTGGCGCTGGTGTAGGTAAAACCGTGCTTATCCAAGAGCTGATTAATAACATCGCGAAGTTCCACAGCGGTAACAGTGTGTTTGCTGGTGTTGGTGAACGTACCCGCGAAGGTAACGACCTCTACCATGAAATGAAAGAAGCCGGTGTGCTTGATAAAACAAGCCTCGTGTTCGGGCAGATGAACGAACCACCGGGAGCACGTTTGCGCGTCGCACTAACCGGCCTTGCCATGGCTGAAACCTTCCGTGACGACGGCAAGGACGTGCTGCTCTTTGTTGATAATATTTATCGTTATACCCAGGCTGGGAGTGAGGTATCTGCGCTGCTTGGCCGCTTGCCAAGTGCGGTGGGTTATCAGCCGAACTTGCAGCAAGAAATGGGTGCTTTGCAGGAACGTATTACCAGTACAAAGAAGGGTTCGATCACATCGGTGCAAGCGGTCTATGTGCCAGCCGACGACCTTACCGACCCGGCACCAGCTACTACCTTTGCTCACCTTGACTCAACTATTTCGTTGAACCGTGCATTGACTGAAATTGGTATCTACCCAGCGGTTGACCCACTCGATTCAAGTAGTACAATTCTCGACCCAGAAGTTGTTGGCGAAGAGCACTACCAGGTTGCCCGTGAGGCTCAGCGTATCTTGCAGCAGTATAAAGAGCTGCAAGACATTATCGCCATTCTTGGTATGGAAGAGCTCTCGGACGATCAGAAGCAAACTGTGGCGCGTGCTCGCCGCTTACAGCGCTTCTTGGCGCAGCCGTTCTTCGTGGCGACACAGTTTACTGGCAATGATGGTGCATATATTAAGGTAGCTGATACGGTGAAAGACGTGCGCGACATCTTGGATGGCAAGTACGATGATAAGCCGGAGAGCTGGTTCTATATGGCGCCAGGTCCCCTTTCTGAAAAGAAAGATTAGGCTCAGCCTAATAAACAGGTCGCGCAATGCGGCCTTTTTGCTTTATGTATTTAATTATGCTTTAATATATATAGACGTCATTCCGGCGTAGTCGAGTGAGAGCGAGGTGAACGAACGTGTCACATGACAACCTGTTTCTTGATTCAGATAACAGCCAGGTTGATGGCTATGAGCCGATCCGTTGGAATAACCTGTTTGATGAAGATCGATGGGCATGGCTTGTACTCATCATCGGGGTCTGCGCGGTCTCATGGTTCTTCTTCGGTTGGTGGATTATGCCACTTGTCATCCTTGAAATGATTCTCACCGCTGTGCTGCTGCTTGAAGATAGCGGCACTATGTGGGTGGGTCGCCTGACCGTCGCCGTGATGGTGCTGATTGTTCCAATCTACATCATCCTTGTCTACCAGACGCTACGCGTCTAACAGAGTGGTTCCTGTGCGTGCACGAGCGCGCATGGGGCCACCTTTTTATTAGGGTTTCTGCTATAATATACCTATATGGATTTTGAACTTGTAACACTGGCCGGCACAAAGGTTAATGAAAAAGTGTATGAAGTGATTTTGCCGACAACGGATGGCGAAATCGCTGTCTTTCCTCATCATGAGCCATTAATTAGTGTGGCGAAGCCGGGGGTCATATACGTACGCGCCGAGAAGGGCGATAGCGATGATAAAATGACGCTATTTGCGATTAGCGGTGGCGTGGTAGAAATCGGTGAAAACCGTGTTCGTGTGCTAGTGGATGAAGCCGATAGTGGCGCTGACATTACGGAAGCTGAAAGTAAGGCTGCCCTAGACCGCGCTAAGGCAATGCGTGATAACGCAACCGACCAAGTGGAATTAGAAAAGGCCCACGCATTAGTGGACCGTCATGCAGTACGACTGAAGGTTGCTGAGCTTCACCGTCGCAAGCGTCGTTAGGAATGTTGGGCGGTCGCCCGAGGCGCTGGTTACTAACACAGCATTGCCTCGGGGCGACCTAATGACGTGCGCCGTACGCATGCCACTGGAAAAACAGTAAACTAATTAAATATTCTTGTCAATAATATCGCGAACTTCATTTGTGGTGTGACAATGCATCAGCTCATCACGCATACTACTCGCGCCGTCAAAATCACGAACATAGATTTTGAAAAAGCGCTTCAGGGTTTCAAATGGTCGCCCCGTCGTAGCCGCGTAGTGATCGTATTCATCGAGGTGCATGCGTAGGAGCTCGATGAGCTCACTTTTTGTAGGCGTATGATTTTCGGTAAAGCAAAATGGATTCGCAAACACACCGCGCCCAATCATCACCCCGTCAACGCCGGGATATTGCTTTATGAGTTCAAGCCCGTGCGCTCGATCGCGAATGTCGCCATTAATCACAAGTTTGGTATGCGGCGCAATTTCGTCGCGCAAGGCAACAATTTCTGGAATCAGTTCGAAGTGTGCCGGTACCTTACTCATTTCTTTTTTTGTGCGCAAATGAATCGCTAGGACTTCAATGTCTTGACGGAGTAATCCGCCCAGCCAGTCGCGCCATTCGTCAATAAACGAGTAGCCGAGCCGTGTTTTTACCGTCACGGGCAATCCACTTTCTTTAGCTGCGGTAATCATCGCGAAGGCAGTTTCGGGGATACGAATCATACCTGCACCCCCACCGGCTTTAGTGGCAGATTTATCGGGGCAGCCCATGTTGATATCAATCCCATCGAACCCAAGCGACGCACAGTGTTTGGAGAGTGCACTCATCGCTTCTGGGTCACTGCCCCATAGCTGCGCGACGAGGGGCGATTCATCATCGGTTTTAGCAAGGCGCCCGCCAATCGCTTTATCGCCCGCTCGAAACCAGCCAGTTGCGTTAGTGAACTCACTGAAATACACGTCTGGTCGCCCGGCACGCGAAACTACGTGGCGAAAGGCTACGTCAGTCACTGCCTCCATGGGAGCCAGCACGAAAAACGGTTCTGGTAGGTTTTGCCAAAATGATGTCATTGTATTCTATTATACCGTGAAATGAAGAGAGTCCCTACTGCCACGCGGTGCGCGAGCAGTAAGGACTATAGTGAGTGGGGCCCGGGATTCGAACCCGGATATGCGGCTTTGCAGGCCGCCGCCTCGCCATTCAGCCAGCCCCACAAGCATAGCTGAATGTAAGTGTACCACTTCGGAGCGAGGAATCAAACCTCGTTCTCTCGGTGAGTGTCCTGTTCGCTAGACGACTCCGAAGTGGTTGGCGCAGAGAGCGGGATTCGACCCCGCTTCACTCGGACTGGATACCAAGTTAGCATCAGCATAAATGCTTCCTCTGCTTGAGCAGCTAGCGGGATTTGAACCCACAACCTTCAGCCCGTTGGACTGACGCTCTGCCAGTTGAGCTATAGCTGCACGGTGAACATTGGTTCACCAGCGACCCTGGCAGGATTTGAACCTGCGACCTCTCCTGTACATTAGGAGCGCGCTACCGCTGCGCTACGGGGCCTTACTTCATGCTTATCGCACGAAGTAGTATGGGTCGGTGGGGGTTCTATACCCACATCTTCCAGGTTGGCAACCTGGTGCTCTCGTTGAGCTACGCCCAGGTGGACTTGATAGGATTCGAACCTATGACCCCTCCCGTTTCCCCGATCGTGGGGTCTTACTCAGGCGGCACGAATGGATTCCGTGCGATGCGTGAGAGACCGGACGTCCGGCGGGAGTGCGCTGACCACTGCGCCACAAGCCCTGGTCGATCCGCACCACCAGTCAATTCTACTGATGCGGACCGCGCTGCTGATTGTAGCATGACAGTTATATCAGCCACAAGCACAGGCGCTATCAGCTCCCACCTTTCATGATTCGATCGAGCTCACGGCTCAACGGCCCCGATGCGCTGCGTGCTCGCTGAAGCTCCCACTCATCGTTCTTGCTCAGCTTTCCCTCACGCGCATCACGCGCCAACTTGCGAAGATATTCAGGGCTCCTTGGGTCCGCACCGGACACGAGAAACCACCTCCTTTACCTCTCGTAGATTGACGTATGAATACTTTACTTTTTATTCGAGTATTTGTCAATCAAGGACTGCTCGAATGCAATAATCCCTTTGTAGGTTGGTTCAAATTCGCTGGTATCGGGAAAATCAAGGGTGGTAATACAGTGCCACACAGCGCTAATAAGCTGGATAAACTGTTCGCGTTCAACATCGGTTGTTTCTAAGGTGAGTGCGTGAATATCACCACTCGTATCTGGTTCAACGAACTGCAACGTCCCTTTATTAAATTCGAATCGCGCAAAGTCACGGGCGTTTTTACAGAGTAGTTCATAGAATAATAACTGCTGTTTGTATTTATGCAATTTAATTTTTTCGTACTCGGTTTTTCCCTTCCAATCGCGTGATGGCTTGCCGGTTTTATAGTCGGTGACATGGATGGCTTTATCCTTAATTTCTATCATGTCGAGCGCGCCGGTAAGCTTGGCATCGCCCACCGTGACCCCCTGCCCGCCAAAGCTTACTTCGGTGTGCTGATCTTGGCTGAAGCTGTCGTATGAGTGGTCTAAAAAGGCACGCAGCGCATCAGCACCGCGAGTGCGGTAGAGCTTTAGCTCATCGCTAGATAGTTGTTGGAGTGACAGTTCATGGTAGAAGTCGCCGATCACGTCTTCGATGGGGCGGCGATCGCCCGTAGCGGCTAAATGATTATGCGCGCGTTGCAGCGCCGCATGAATAGCGGTACCATAGCCGGCCGATGCGCTTTTTGCCTGCGGGAAACGCAACAAGTTATTGAGTAAGAAGGCTGTTGGCCCGCCGCGAGTGAGATCGATAAAGTTATTTAAGTGCGTAGCTGATAATTTGTAACGTTCGAGTGTTGGAGCGAGCAGTTGTTGCATGGTCGCCTGCGATGGTTGCGCAAGCGTGTCGTGCCAGGTGACTTCAGCTTGTTCAACGCGATTCGTGGTGGTATCGGCAGGTGTGGCGGGTTTAGGTGTGAGTGATGTGCCAGAAAGGAAGCTGGCAATCAACTGAGCTTTACCAGTATCTTGCTGGGTGCTATAGGTCATGACGAGCTGGTTGCGCGCCCGCGTCATTGCAACGTAAAACAGACGAACCCGTTCACTATAATTGGCCGCTTTACCGCTTTCAAGTGGTAAGTTTTCTGGGTAGCCTAACATGCGGTGTTTCACGCGCACTCGTTCACCCCAGGTGGTGTCAACGCAGCCGATAATATACACTGTGTCGAATTCTAATCCTTTGGCGTTGTGCGCTGTCATCAAATTCACTGCGCCATGAGCCATATCGCTTGGCCGTCGGAGTGCAATCATCGTTTGGCCCGTTTCTTTGTAGGTTTTTACAAACTCAACAAACGTAGCCAGCGTGTGAGTGTTGGCAGGATTGTAGCCGCGTAGATGGGTGCGGATTGTCCGGAGTGCATCGAGCATAGTGATGTATTCATCGGGGTTTTTATCACGTGCATTGTCGCCGAAATAATGACTATAAAGTGGTGATGTGAAGGCACGTTCTTCCTCAGTTGGTATGCCAACAATTTCGTCGATTATATATTCGAGCGGGGTGTGTTGGCTCTTGGCTGCTAAGCTAATCAACCACGCGTGAAGTGGTTGGAACTCTGATGTATTTGCCATCGTTTCCATCCAAAACTGCTTTTCGCGGTAACTGGTAAGGCTTAGTTTCCAAATTGCTGCGGGGTCATAGCTAAAGGCTGGGTGTGCGAGAAGTTCTGGCAGTAAGCTATCAACTATGTCGTGTTGGCTGCTCGCGAGTGCGACGACAATGCGCGACAGAAGCTCGATAGCCTGAATAATCGGGAGCTCCAGTACGTTGTCGCGCCGTTCGTAATTAAGTAAGATGTTTTGCTGTGATAAATAAGGTGATAGCTGGATGAGTTCTTTGTGTGTTCGGGCAATGACGGTTATTGTTTCTGGCTTCATGCCCTTCTTTATGTGCTGAGCAATTTGTTCGGCAACCCACTGTCGTTCGTCGGATACGCTGCTTAGTTCAACCAGCTGCGCTGCAGCGTGTGAATGGGTGTGATGCGATGTGAGCTGTTTATTGAGCGATTCAATTGTGTCTTCCAGCCGGCCTTGGCCTTGAGTCACGACACTCCGTGCAGGTTCTAAGATTTCTTTGGCTGAGCGGTAGTTGTCTTTGAGGCTCAGCAGCGTACCGCTTGGGTACTGTTCGCGAAAGCGGTGAATGTTGTTCACGTCCGCGCCTTGGAAGCTGTAGATTGCTTGATCGTCGTCCCCCACTGCCATTACGTTAGGTGCGTCGCCTGTAGGTGTATCGGTGAGATTGAATAAAATACGTAGCTGTGCCAGGTTGGTGTCCTGAAATTCGTCGACCATCATATAGTGGTATTTTTCCTGTAGGTTAAAACGAAGATCCGGTTGGGTTTCGAGCGCGTGGACGACGTGGAGAATCATATCGTCGTAGTCGTAGAGCTGCGCCTGCTCCATGCGCGATAAGTAGGTAAAGTAGACATGTGCCAACGACCGCAACTTGGCATGTCGTTTGCGGCTTTTAAATACAAACTCCCCTCGACTGTTTTTTTCCATCCACTCATTACGCCATGCGGTGATGGGGGTAGTTTTGTTGATTTCAACCGCTGCATCAAAGGCATGTGCCATACTTAGGGCGAGTACGTTTGAAAGTGGCGTCAGGCCTGGGGGCAGACGCTCCGGTGTAAGTGAAGCCACCTGCTCGGCAACTGGTGCGAGTCTTGGTAGTAATTTTGTGCTGATTTTTTCAGCAAATATTTCACGCAATTCGCCTTCAACGCTATCAAGTACTGCTTCATTCACACGGACAATTTCAAGTAATTCGTCACTGCTTAATCCCGCTCGTTTCAACTCGCTAATCACGGTGCGAGCTTCTGATAAATACGTGTACTGGTCATTATTTTTACTCGATAATGGGTTCGAAAAGTCGAGTTCGTCAAATATGCCGCGTAGTATTTCGTAGGTTGCTAGTTCATCGGCTGCATGGGTCTCAGCGCCGTGATAAAAATATTCTCGATTATGGCTCATAATTTCCATGCCAAAACTGTGGAACGTGTGGATCGCAACTTTATACGCGTCGGGACCGATAATACTGCGCAGGCGTTCGCGCATCGCGTTAGCCCCGCTGTCGGTGAACGTTAAGCAAAGTATGTTTTCGGGTAGTGTGTCGGTGGCCTTTAAAATATTTGCAGCACGCATACTCAAGAGTTCGGTTTTGCCGGTGCCGGGGCCTGCAATGACGAGCAATGGGCCGTCGATCGTATCAACCGCTTGCTTTTGCTTTAGATTGAGCGCCTTGTAGCGCGTCGTAAATACATCCATTACCCCTATTATACCGATAATATAAAAAAACCACCCTGCTTGGTGGAAAATCATGGAGGGTGCCCACCCCCCGCGCAGTGCCCGTCGACTCGTGGTCGATGGTGGCGTCTTGGACCGCCTGATGGGGCGACGCGGGGGGTGGGGCTTAGGGTGGGCGGCGCTTCGCGCGCGTAGAAAGCGGCGCCCATCTGCCAGGCGTGACCCGGGGGTTTGCACGCGCATGGCAGATCTCACATATCTCGCTCAGCGAGGTATGGGGGCAGTACTTCTGCCCCTAGTTAGTCCACGCCCCCACTGAAGTTGGCGGGACTCACATGTGAAAAGTTATACAGTATTTTATTGTACATGTCAATAAATTTACTGTTCAAATATGGTATAATGTCGCTAGTGAAAGATGAAATCTATAATGAAGTTGCGATTGAGCATGCCGCTGCGGCGCAGTTTGGTGTTAGCTTCGAAATCGATAAAGTGCTCGCCCACCGCATTGACGTGGGGCGCTCTGCAAAAGCCACGGTATTTTTAACGAAAAAGAAGCAGCTTTATTGTTATGTTGATGGCCCGGCGCGGCTGCTGCTGAGCGACATCAAAAAAATCGCTTCACGCATGGGATTAAAAGTAGAATTGTATTTTCCGCCGAAAGGCCGACCACAATATTTTGACGAAATCGGCCGCGATAAGTTCCGAGAAGTCTTCCCTGGGCGCCAGCATGTAACCGATGCTGACATTGTGTTTTACCGCACCCTCGCACCGTATATGCCTGCGTTACTGCTGATTAATGAAGTGCGCGACGGTAATATTTACCAAGCAGATAGCGATGCGAGTAGCGGCTGGCGGCCGGCAGTAAAATTTGCTTACCGTCGGATCAAAACCAGCTAGTAATTACAGTTACTAAACCAACCGAGCCACCAGGATGAGGTATCGGGGTCATCACCGATAATACAGCCCCAATTTACTTCAGTTTCGATTAAAATCCCAAATGAATCTGGGCTGGTACCGCGAATATAGCGATAGGTAGTGTCGCCGCCTGCATTTGCTGGCTGCGTTGGTATAGCGCTTAAGTAGTTTGGTACTAAACTTGAAGCCAAGTAGGTACTCGCTGAACACTCCACGTTTACTCCGCCTGGACAGACATTAGGGTATTCACCTTTATCGTCGTGATATTTGCGGAGTGCAGTGGCAAGCGCGATGCCACCATTCTTGCGCGCTGCATCGCGCGCATCGGCTTGCACCTGTGTGAACGCGACTAAAACTACGGTTGCAATGATAGCAAGCACTGCAATAATCACAGCCACTTCGATTAGGGTAAAACCACGGGAATGCCGCTTCATGTGTTTAGTGTAGCATATATTGCTTATGCTTTTTTATGCTCTAGAATAACCAAGTGCTCGATATGAGGAGTGCGTGGAAAGAAGTTATAGCCTTGGTGCGCACGTATACCATAGGCTTCGGCGAGCAGCGCAGTGTCACGAGCCTGGGTAACAGGGTTGCAGCTTAAGTAGATAATGCGTGCTGGTGTTACTTCGAGTAGTCGGTTGATGACATCTGTGTGCAGCCCAGCGCGGGGCGGGTCAAGAA
Organism: uncultured Candidatus Saccharibacteria bacterium; assembly: GCA_963789695.1. Taxonomy (GTDB): domain Bacteria; phylum Patescibacteriota; class Saccharimonadia; order Saccharimonadales; family Saccharimonadaceae; genus Saccharimonas. The sequence continues at coordinate 32,539 of CAWBLS010000004.1, forward strand.
TAATCGTGGCGCCGCCAGTGATGTATTCAAGTGCTTTTTCACTTGGGGCGAGTACGGCGTTTGCTTCATCTTCGCGCTTTAGGCGGGCAATATTTTCTTTCATTTCGCGTACAGCGTCGGGGTTTAGTTCAATCAAGCTAACCTGCTTGCCACCAATCGTAAGCCCGATGCTACCCACGCCGCTGTATAAATCAACCACCGGATTATCCCCCACCCATTGCTGCATATCGCGAAGTGCTTGTTCATAGACCGGAATATTAACTTGAAAGAAGCCTTCGGTGGCATAGCGAAATGGTACGTCCATCACCGTATCGGTAAGCACGGTTTCGCCAAATGCGCTCAGCCGCTTTGTTATGCGGCTTGCCGGGCTTTTCGGATCTGAATAAATGACCTCACCACCCAGTGCTGGCAGCTGACCTGCGAATGCTTCAAATGCGCTAGAAACGGAGGAGTCTTTGACGTAGAGTTGCCATACACATTCGCCGCGCTGATTGCAGCGGATAAGAAGCGTTTTTAGCTGCCTTGCAGTAATGCCCGCCGCCTGTAAGTGATCACGGATGGCAAATCCGAGTTGAAGCATACCCTCAGGCAAGAGACTACACTGCGTAACAATAATCTTACCCTTGCTGCCGCGGCGGAAGAACGCAAGATCAAGGCTTTCGCTGCCGTCGTCGCCTAACACTTCGCTATACCAGCTAAATTCTACCTTGTTGCGGTAGTGACTGGTGTCATTGTTTGTGTAGACCGTGATCGGTTCGGGTAGAACGATATCATGCAGCTCAAAGGCCTCTTCGATGAGTGCTGCTTTGTAGTGCTGCTCCGCGTCAAAACTCATGATTTGCCATGGGCTGGTGCTGAGGTAGGTTTCAGTGTCTATGGGCTCGATGCGCTCGGGCGAGGCAGCTATAACATCTTCAACAATGCCTTCTACAAACTTACTTTTTTGTTTTGTAAGACGAATCCGCACCGTTTCGTTCGGTAGCCCACCCCAAACAAGAGCCTTCTTGCCGTTTTCAAGTGTGCCAATTGCTTGCCCACCACCTACAATCGCGTCGAGCGCTATCTCTTCATACCGTACATGTTTCATTACTAGTTATCTTACCATATGAAAAACCCGCACTCGTGTTAAGAGTACGGGTAGTGCGATCTAGGTCGCGTAACGGAACCCATTGATGTGAACGTTCACGACATTGCCATGCTCGTCGACATCGACATCGACCAGGCTGGCTTTGCGTAGGTCCATGGCATCTTGGCGGGCGGCCAGAATGACTGGCATGTGAAGCTCGCAGTGACGATCGCGCAGTGCGAGCGTCAAGCGATCGACACGTGGGTCGGCAGTGCCTTGAAGGTTGGGTGGATGTTCGACATCCATTTCGACGCGAGTGAGGCCGGGTGCTGTGGAGCCCATAGCATGTCCTTTCGGTTCGCACGGCGACAGGGGCCGTGATGGGTACTGTCAAATAATATTATGATACTAAAATAATAAATAGTCAATGACTAGAGAACACCGGGGATGAGTGAGACGAAGAGCACTAGTGTTGCGACCGCCATAAGGCTGAAAGCGGCAAGCACACCGGTGTTGCTCCACTTGCCATTTTTGTAGTCACCCATCACATCTTTATTGTTCCCTACCCGCCAAATCATAAAGAGTAGCGGAACGCTGGCGACAGCGTTAAAGACGGCAGTAAAGATGAGTGCTTGAATTGGGTCGATGCCAAGGAAATTAATAGCAAGGCCGGTAAGTGTGGCAACAGCAATCACCCAATAAAACCCGCGTGCAGCGTGGTATTTACGGTAAAACCCTTCTTTAATACCAATTGCTTCACTGATGGCATAGCCTGATGACCCGGCGAGTACAGGCACGGCGAGCAAGCCAATACCAATGATTCCGACGCTAAATAGTAATTTGGCAATCAGCCCGGCGTGCGGGAAGCCTTGTACCAGCGGTTCAAGCGCGGCTGCTGCATCGTTGGCATTTTCGATCTGCGTAATACCATTGGCGTGCAGTGTCGACGCGGTGGCAATCACAATAAACCACGCGGAGATACTTGCAAGGCTCATGCCTGCCACGTTATCGATGCGGATTTTCCTGATAAAACGCTTGCTAATCTTGGGTAATGCCATTGTTGAAGAGGTTTTCAGGCGTTTAGTTTCAATTTCGTCTTCTACGACTTCGCTGGTATTCCAAAAGAACAGGTACGGGCTAATGGTTGTTCCGATAATCCCGACGATAATATATATCGTTGCTGCATCGAGCGTGATGTTAGGAATAAAGGTTGCTTTGAGTACCTCACCCCAGTCTTGTCCTACTAAAAAGGCCGTCACGGGGTATGCAAACAAGGTGATAGCCAGCCACTTTAATACTTTTGCGTATTGGCGGTATGGGATAAACAGTTGCATGAAAACACTTAATACGGCAAAAAATACCGCCAGGCCAACATACGGCAGATCGGGAAAGAGTAATTGTGTGGTTGCAGCCATCGCAGCTAGGTCGCTGCCGATATTAACTGTGTTTGCTACCACCACGAGTGCAACAGCACTATAGAGCACTTTGCGCGAATAGTAGCGCTTCAATATAGCTGCAAGCCCATCACCCGATACCGCGCCAATACGTGCACAGGATTCCTGTACGGCAAGCAACAGCGGGTACATAATTGGAAACAGCCAGAGCAAGCCATAACCATGCACTGCACCAGCCTGTGAATATGTCGCAATTCCGCTTGGGTCGTCGTCAGCCGCGCCTGTTACGACGCCTGGCCCAAGCACGCGAACAAAACGACCAAATCGCCCGTAGTGCTTGCGAGCTTTGGCAATATTCACTTCCCGTTTTTGAGCGGCGGCACCTGGCCGATGATTGCCCGCTAAATCGTGAATCCAGGAATAGATACTCGGCATAGGGTTTTTCTCGGGTTTTTCCGTTTATGCTTGATGTGCTTTTATTGTACCACGGGTCGTGCCTGAGGTGAGAATTAAAAGCGGCCACACTGGGGGTGTGGCCGAACGCTCATGTCGTGAGGTTGCTTGCAACAAACGCGAGCGAACCGGCGAATGATAACTCGCGATGACCTGCTTCCGTCCAGAGCTTACGTTCGGCGTTAAGCTGCTCTGCGTCAGTATGCACGCGGTATCTGCCGCAGCGCCTACAGCAATCTGCTGAGGAAAAGAACGATGAGTCGACAAACCAGCTGTGGATGCCGATGCGGCAGCGTCGTGATTGTGACATCTTCCACCCCTTTTCGGTTGAGCGTAGTATCAGTCTACGCCATCGGTGCAACAGATGTAAAGGATAAACAATATTGACACCACGGCGTATAATAAAAGTAAGGAGGAATCGGATTATGGTAAGTGTTACTGTGCTCGATGGAGTTAGCCGGCATGAAGCTGAGCGCCTCGCGAATGTGGGGGTTCGCACCACCGATCAATTACTCGAATTAGGGTCAACCTCGACCGATCGAATGCGATTGGCCGATGAGACCAATTTAAACGATGCAGATATAAAGGCTTGGGTTCACCAAGCTGATTTATTACGAATAAACGGTATGACGGCAGCATTTTCAAGCAAGTTGTGCCAAGCAGGTGTGTGTACGGTGCCAAAACTAGCCTACCGAAGTGCTGAGAAACTATCGGCTGATTTAACTGCACGAGCCGCAAAACCGATGGTTGATAAAATGAAACTACAAGTCATGATTGCAGAAGCAAAAGCGTTACCGAAGTTGGTACACCACTAAATTAGTATGAAGAAGCGTTACCAAGTACATAGGTACAGTAGAAGTTGCCGTCAGCGGTTGTTGTTTTAGTACCAGAAAATTCGCCGATTGTTGGGCAGTTTTGAGCCGCTGCGTCGTAGACAGCCACAACGGTCGCTTGCCCTGAACCGTTCACAGCGTACCGCATACCCCTCCACCAATTGGTTGAGCCATTTGAGGCGGTAACCATAGCGGGGGTGACGCTGTAGTCGATAAACATAGCCATATCGGAGATGAAACCATATTCGATTTCCACCCCTGTTGAGCCATCGCTTTGTCGGCACTGCCCTACGCCGCTCGACCCTGCCCCATCTTCATTGTATTTATAGTTCTCGCCAAGGCAGCTTTCAACTGTGGGATAGGTACCGTTACGTACCTTGTATAATTCCAAGGCTTTAATCCACTGTGTGGTGGTTGCTTTGGTTTGTGCGGTGCGTGCATTTGCCTGCGCGCCACTATACACAACAATAGTAATAGCCGCCAATATTGCAATCACCGTAATGACAATGCCTAATTCGACAATTGTAAACCCGCTTGTGCTTTTTCGCATACGTTTAGTATACCCGACGCATCAGTGCTTGTCATTACCTATAAAAAAGCCGCTACTCCCCTTTTCGATGAAAAAGGAAGTAGCGGGGATGACGTTATGCACTAGCTGGCTTCCATGTTGCGAAGCCAGCGGTGCATAGTGGGCAGGTGCCGGCGTGCGGCTGTTGCGCTCGCACAATCCCCTGCAAACCATGCAAGCAGTGGCTTGTGCGCATAGAGCATGAAGAGGGTCAATAGTGCGAACGCGATGTTGTATGTTGCGTGGAACGCCGTAGTTGCGATCAGTCCGATTTCTGGCCCTGCAATGGCGCTGACGATGGAAAACATTACGCCAAGCGCAATGCCGCTCACGGTGAGGGTGACTAGCATACGCATCGGGACGAATGACAGGACGTGCACGAGGCCGAAGGCCACGCCACCCCACAGGACTACAGCGACGGGGCCGCTCAGCATATAGCGGAACGCGAACTCTTCGTAAAACGCTACGATAGGGATGGCAATCAGCAGGAGCGGCGTATACAGAACCGCGAGCTTCCACGTTTTGAGTGGCAACACAGCCATGTTGACCTTAATCTTCAGGCCGTAGATTGAGCGCGACGTCCAGGCAGGAAGCACGCGCATCAGCCAGTTATCAAGCTTGATCGCGCCAAACAGCAGCGAGAGGCTGACAACTATGACAAGCGGCCAAGCATTGGCCATCACAAACCCGTAATGACGCAGAATTTCTGTGGCAAAGGGCATCGCAAGCATGCCGCCCATCAGGGCGAATGCCAGCACAATCAGTAGGATGGTCACCCATCGCTTTGGTTGGGTGTGGGCTTGTTCCACGATGAACCTCCAATGTCCGTAGGGCCACTGAACAGAGCTTACTATAATTTCAACGTGTGTATTTGTCAATTTCGTGTTACTCATTGCCAACTGATGCCGTATAATAAAGTGCATGAAGCGAAGTCCGCATGCCTCACAATATTTTCTTAAAAGCCCGCGTCGCGTGGCCGAACTAATCGGTCATACATCAATTAAAAAAACCGACACCGTACTCGACATTGGTGCAGGAAGTGGCGTGATAACGGGGGTCCTTGCCCGCCGCTGCGCGCACGTTATTGCGGTAGAAAATGATCCAGCCGTGGCGCGTATTTTACGTGCGAATATGAAGTTGCACATAACTGTCGATATTCTAGAGGCAGATGCACTGACTGTGCCCTTGCCGAGCGCACCCTATAAAGTATTTGCGAACATCCCTTTTCACTTAAGTTCCCCGATTGTACGCCGCTTAAGTGAAGCTGGTGATGCTGCGCCCGAGGCGATGTATTTGATTGTGCAAAAACAATTCGCCAATAAACTACGCGCCGATGGCACGGGTTTCACTGGACTACTTGGTGCGTTGATTGGGCCGCAGTATACTGTACGTATTCGGGCCAGGCTTCGCCGCGAAGATTTCCAGCCCAGTCCGGCCGTTGATACAGTGCTTGTTGAGATTAAAAAACGTGACCAGCCAATTATTCCACTGGTGGATATGCCAGCGTATCGGGCAATGGTAGAGCGAACGTTCGGCGACCCTCACGAGTTCAGGCGCCTACCGCTTGCAAAGGCTGGCATTCCCACCGATGCCAAGCCGTCGCGGCTTACGATTCAAATGTGGGCACTGCTTTTTTCGCTCAGTACGTCGTTAGCGGCCGAGTGAGTCTTCGGTCTGCTTGACATCAATCGTTGTTTTAACAATTGTGTCGGGTGCAAGCGACATGCTGTCGATTCCTGTTTCAACCAGGAATTTCGCGAACTCTGGGTAGTCAGACGGTGCTTGGCCACAAAGTCCGATCTTAGTATGGCTGGCTTTTGCTACCTTTACGACGCTACGAATTAATTGCTTCACGGCTTCGTTATTTTCGTCGTAGACGTGTGCCACATTATGATTGTCGCGATCGACGCCAAGGGTCAGCTGGGTTAAGTCATTACTGCCGATTGAAAAGCCATCGAAAAGTTCTGCAAATTGCTCCGCAAGGATGACATTACTAGGGATTTCTACCATCATGTAGGCGTGGAAGTCGTTTTCACCACGCTTGAGGCCATTTTCTTCCATAATACCCAGTACTTTATGTGCTTCATCGAGCGTTCGGCAAAATGGCACCATCGCTTTAATGTTTGTAAGCCCCATTTCGTCGCGAGCTTTTTTAAATGCTTTACATTCGAGCCCGAAGGCTGCTTTGTACTTTGGATCGTAGTAACGGCTCGCTCCGCGCCAGCCAATCATCGGATTGCGCTCGTCGTTTGGTTCAAACTGTGCGCCGCCAATAAGCCCGGCATATTCGTTTGACTTGAAGTCACTAAAGCGAATGATTACATCATTTGGGTAAAATGCCGCGCCAATTATGGCAATTCCTTCAGCTAATTTATCAATAAAGTATTGCGCTTTATCATCGTAGCCTTTGGTAAGTTGCTTGATTTTTGCACGGGCTGATTTGTCCTTTACTTCATCGTAATGCAGCAGCGCGAGCGGGTGAATTTTAATATGCGAATCGATAATTAATTCTTCGCGCGCTAAGCCCACGCCATCGTTCGGGAGCATGGAATATGCGAAGGCACGTTCTGGTTCGCCGATGTTTAGCATGATTTTCGTTTTCGGTCGCTCTAAGTTTTCAATATTGGTTTTCTTGATTTCATAATGCAGAATACCTTCGTATACCGCACCCTCATCACTTCCGCCAGCGCAGCTAACGGTGACGTCTTGCTTATCCTTAATCAGTTTCGACGCGTTGCCCGTCCCAACGACGCAAGGAATACCGAGTTCGCGGCTCACGATTGCTGCGTGGCACGTTCGCCCACCTTTGTCGGTCACGATTGCGCTGGCAATCTTCATAATCGGCACCCAGTCTGGGTCGGTCATTTCTGTTACCAGCACATCACCGGCTTTGAAATCGTCGATGTCTTTTACGCTCATAATTTTACTAGCTTTGCCTGCGCCAATTTTATTGCCAACACTCACACCGGTAACCAGCTTATTGCCCGCGTCGTGTAGAATATATTCTTCAATATGGTTAACATCGCGGCGGGATTGTACGGTTTCAGCGCGGGCCTGCACAATGTAGAGCTGCCCGTCATCTTCGTCGAGCGCCCATTCAATATCCATTGGGTGGCCATAGTGCTCTTCAATCTTAATTCCCCAATCAGCCAATGTTTTCACTTGATCGTCGGTAATGGAGTAGCGTTCTTGATTGCGAACAGGCATAGGAACGTTTTTGGTGCGGTTTGCGCCACTTGGCACCATTTTCATTTTTTTACTACCAAGGTGGCGCGTTAAGATGGCCCGGGTTGGTTTGAACACGGTAAATTCGTCAGGGCTGACATGCCCTTGTACAATGTTTTCGCCGAGTCCGTATATACTGCTGACTACCACTGCGTCTTTAAAGCCACTTTCGGTGTCAATCGTAAACATTACGCCGGCGCATTCACTACGAACCGCAACCATCTGCTGGATGCCGACACTGAGCGCCACTTTCATGTGGTCGAAGCCATTTGTCACACGGTATACAATGGCGCGGTCGGTAAATAAGCTGGCGATACATTCTTTCACCGCTTTTACTACGTCGTGTTCGCCAGAAATATTAAGAAAGGTTGCCTGTTGGCCGGCGAATGATGCATTTGGTAAATCTTCGGCGGTTGCGCTCGAGCGGATTGCGACGACGAGTTCGCCTTCTTCTTTGCCGCAGCGTTTTGATAATTCGTTATAGCCGCGCACCACTTCTGCTTCAAAATCAACAGGCAGCGTGGCGCGGGTAATTAGTGAGCGAATTTTTTCGCCGCGCGTAGCTAAGTCGTGTATATCGTTGACGTCGAGACCATCAAGAACTGCACTAATTTTTTCGTTGAGCCCAGCTTGTTCCAAAAAGTAACGATACGCGTCAGCAGTTGTCGCAACGCCGTTTGGCAGGTTTACTCCTTGCGGGCGCAGGTGACGGTACATTTCACCGAGGCTGGCGTTTTTACCGCCTACTTGAGGAATGTCGTCAATCGACAACTCATCAAAAAACTTTAGGTATTTGTACATGGTCCCACCTTTCGTCAAAGCGCTGTTCGTTTGCTACCTACATGATACCGCTAAGTGTAAGCTTTTTCAATTCCCTATCCAGTTTGGTATAGTAATTTGTAGTATGGATGAAACAAAAATAGCACGCGTTAAGCAATGGCTGGGTACTGGTTCGATTAACATTTTTGGACCACCCTTTTCTGGTAAAGATACACAGGCACGTAATATTGCACAGCTTTTAGACGCCGCAAGCTTTGGCGGAGGTGATATTTTTCGCCACAACCAGCAAGACCATGAACTGCAAAAAGCCATGCAAAGCGGCGGGTTGGCGGATAGTGATGTATTTGTGAACTTGGTGTCGCCGTTTTTCACCAAGCAAGAATATGTCGGTAAGCCACTAGTGCTCAGTACTGTTGGCCGTTTACTCCCCGAAACGCACGTGGTGGTGGATGCCGCTAAATCGGCTGATCACGATATAAAAGCTGCAGTGCTGTTAAACGTACCGGAAGAAGTGATATGGCAGCATTTTGAGTTCGCCAAACAAGACCCTAACCGGGGACAGCGCGCCGATGACACCGCCGAAGCGCTCCAGATCCGAATTGGAAACTTTGCGAAGACATCGCCGGTGCTCGATTACTATAACGATCGCGGCATACTGTTAACCGTCGACGGTACAAAATCGATTGATGAGGTTACTGAAGAAATTATTGATGCGCTTGATATGCTGGCGCAACGGCATACTGCCTAAGTAGTCGTAGTAGTACTTATTTGCGCTTCAGTTTTATTGGTGCTCTGCCCAAGTTCGTCGACACTATACACCAGAATATTGCCAAACGGCATTTCAAGATTTTCAACGTCATCATCAGAGATATCTTCAACATATTTCATCAGCGCACGTAAACTGTTGCCATGTGCCACAATCAGTACGTTGTCGCCTTTGGCGAGCAGTGGGAGTACTTTGCGTTGGTAAAACGGTACGACACGTTCGTAGACCATCTTCAACGTTTCACCGCCGGGAACGGGGTGATCCCAGCCACGGCGAATTTTTGTAAATTCATCTTCGCCTACCATGCGCTGCATGTCCCATTTGTTTTTTGCGGTGTATTTACCATAGTCACGTTCGTTGATAGCATCGCTGCGCTCAAATGGTACGCCGAACTTTTGCGCCGCACTTAACATTACTTCTAATGTTTCGAGTGTACGAACCTGTTCAGAGCAATATGCTTGATTGACATGGATGTCCATATCGGCGAGGAGCCGACCGAGTTCTGTGGCCTGGCGAAAGCCGTTGGCACTTAAATTAACGTTCTTGCGACCTGTCCAGCGGCCAATCATGTTCCATTCACTTTCGGCGTGGCGAACTAAGAGTAATTTACCCATACGTACCTTCACGGGTTTTACTTCATTGGGGATGTCGTCAAACCAAAATCTCGTTATGTTGTCGCAGGTTGTTTTGTTTATGCGGCCAATTGCGCCATCAGTATTAAACGCGTTGTGCGGCGTAATCAATACGTTATCCATTTTATTAAGTGCCATTAAGGCGATGCCGTGCTCGCCCGTATTACGCGGCAAGTTATGGTCGCGCAATAAGCCCACTTCTTCGTGGATATTAAATAGCTGTTCACCTTCTAATACATCTAAGGCTGCGCCCGCAAGCTGCTTATTTTCAAGTGCCTCAACGAGCGCACGCATATCAACGAGTTCACCGCGCGCGGTATTAATAAGCACAGCGCTTTGTTTCATTAAAGCAAGGTGCGGTTCGTCGATTAAATGGTAGTTGTCGGGTGTGAGTGGTGCATGGAGTGACACAACATCACTTTGAGCTAAAACATCAGTTAGCTCGGCGTATTCAAAGCCTAACTCACGCGCCAGCTCTTCTTTTGCAAATGGATCAAATGCCAGGACGCGCATTTCAAAACCTTTGGCAATTTTAATCATCCGTTGGCCGATATGCCCCGTGCCGATCACGCCAAGTGTTTTACCGTTAATGTCGCTTCCCATCAGCGTGGTTGTGTCGATGGTATGGTTTAAAAATTCAAGGCTTGCTGGCAGTTTACGAAGCAGCGCAAGTAGCAGCGTGAAGGCATATTCAGCGACGGTAGATTCGCCGTACGTTGGCACATTCACAACCCGCACGCCATGTTCAGCTGCGGCGTCTAGGTCGATATTATTGTAGCCCGTTGAACGGCACGCAATCAATTTGAGTTTCGGCAGTTTTTCAATCATTTCACGGCTGACCGTACAGCTGACAAATACCGATATTACCTCGGCTTCTTTGTTGAGGTTTTCGAGCGTTATGGGTTCGTCAACAAACTCCCAGTGATGATCTGTGGCTTTGAGCCCTTCAGAGAGTTGGGCTTTATCAAGTTCGGTTACGTCATAAAAATAGATGAGCGCCATATATGTTCTATTATGGCATAACCATAAGCATTGTGAGAAGATATAGGTATGGAAATTGCACAAATTGTGGCGCGACAAGTGTTAGATTCACGCGGCAACCCCACGGTTGAAGCCGATGTAACCCTAAAAAGTGGTGTGATGGGCCGTGCGGCGGTGCCTTCGGGGGCGAGTACGGGTAGCCATGAAGCGCATGAACTACGTGATGGCGATACATCATTATTTGGTGGTCAATCGGTAACTCGGGCGGTAGCAAATGTGAACGGCGAAATTGCCAATGCTCTACGTGGTATATCAGCCGATGATCAATTTAAGCTAGACGAACTGATGATTGAACTAGATGGCACCGAAAACAAGTCGCGGCTTGGTGCCAATGCAATGCTGGCTGTGTCACTTGCCTGTGCCCGTGCGGCGGCTAACGAACGGGGTTTGCCGTTATTCCGTCATATTAATGATATCGCCGGCAACCCTACAATGATGTTACCAATGCCGATGATGAATATCGTGAATGGCGGCAAGCATGCGCTCGGCGGTGCCGATATTCAAGAAGGTATGATTATCCCGGTTGGTGCAACCACAATCAACGATGCGGTGCGCATGGGCGCAGAAATCTTCCACGCACTCAAGACACATCTTGCCAAGCAGTCACTTTCAACTCAAGTTGGCGACGAGGGTGGGTTTGCGGTTGCGGTAGACAAAAACGAAGCCGTACTTGGCTTACTAAAACGAGCATCTGAAGATGCCGGGTATGTTGCCGGCAAAGACGTAAAATTTGCACTGGATGTGGCGGCAGCTGAGCTCGTGCAAAACGATGCGTACGTGTTGTCACGTGAGCATAAAACATTGATTGGGGCTGATATGATTTCATGGCTAGCTGGCCTTGCCCGCGCCTACCCGCTGGTTTCGATTGAAGACGGTTTAGGTGAAGACGATTGGCAAACCTGGACAGCACTGACGGCACGTCTTGGTAAATCGGTGCAGCTGGTCGGTGATGACTTACTTGTAACAAATGCCGAGCGATTAAGCCGGGCGATTGATGAAAAAGCTTGTAATGCTATTTTGATTAAGCTCAACCAAATCGGTACGCTTACAGAAACGATTCGTGTCATCACAAAAGCCCATGAAGCTGGCTTTGCGACGATTGTTTCGCACCGTAGCGGCGAAACAGAAGATACATTCATTGCGCACCTTGCGGTGGGCACGGGTGCGGGCCAGATTAAAACGGGCTCGTTATCACGCAGCGACCGTGTCGCAAAGTACAATGAACTACTGCGTATTGCCGAGCAAGCGCCAGAATTACACCTTGCTCACCCATTTAATGATTAGCTACGCGCGCTACGAATAGCGCGCAGGAGCGCGCGAGTGTCGTCGACGCTCATTGCGCTGTCAGCGACACGAATTGGCTGCTCGACGGCTAGTAACCTATCTAATACTTCGTAAATTTGGTGGCCTAATGCGGCGGCTCGGCGGATTTCTTTGCCGACACCCGCACCAATTTGGCCAGTTTCAAAACGCTGGAACGCGAGGGTGTCACACTCATCAACAAGTTCTAAAAAGTGTTCCATCCCGCGTTCTTTGTAGGCAGCTTCGTTTTCTGCTGAGTTAGGGTTAACCACACTGAAGCCAGCATCTTCAATGATACCGACGGCGGCTGCTTCGCGTTCGGTGCCATAATCTGTTATATGGTGAGCAAAATAGCAATTAGGATTTGACATGAGTGGTATCGGCCTCGCAGTTACGTGTTATACGTCATAATAGCAATGAATCACTCTTGGCGACAGCATAAGCAGTACGGTATGCTAGATAATATGAAACAATTATCACGAAAGCATAAACCATGGTTTTGGCCGGTTGTGATTGTGGGCGGCGCCCTGCTATTTGCCGGGATTGCCTACCTCACCTACGCCGTACTCCTGGCGGCCGCACAGCCGGTGGAGGAGCCGTCATCAACCAGCCAAACGGCACCTGAGCCAAGCGAGCGAGCGGCGCCGAAGTATCAAATTGTCGGTACGAACCAAACCCTGTGTTACAGCGACGAAAGCACCATTACCTGCCCTGATGCGGGCGAAGCGTGGTTTGGCCAGGACGCAATGCACGCCAGCAATAAGCCGTCATACACCGATAATGGCGATGGTACGGTTACCGATAACGTGACGGGCTTGATGTGGACGAAGGCTGCCGGCAACAAGAAGCCATATGACCAAGCGGTGGCAGCGGCTAAAATGAATCGTACTGGCGATTATAGTGACTGGCGCGTGCCTACGATTAAAGAACTTTATTCATTAATTGATTTTTCTGGTAACGATGTCGTGCCAACGGCGCAATCAGCTGGCAGTGCAAAACCATTTATCAACAGTAGTTCTTTCGGATTTTCGTATGGCGATACCGCAACGGGTTCGCGAATCATTGACTCACAATGGGTAACCTCTACGTCGTATGTATCGACTGTCATGAATAATCAAGCCTGCTTCTTCGGCGTTAATTTTGCAGATGGCCGTATTAAGTGTTACCCGAAGGTGAGCCAGCAAAACAATGGCTACTTCGCGCGCTACGTACGCGACAATACCCAGTATGGGAGCAACGATTTTGTCGATAACAATAATGGTACCGTGAGCGACAACGCTACCGGTTTGCTGTGGCAAAAAAGTGATAGTGGTAAGGGAATGCAGTGGAACGAAGCACTGAGTTACTGCGAAGATTTGAGCTTAGCGAACCGCGACGACTGGTACTTGCCAGACGCTAAGCAGCTTCAGTCGATTGTCGACTACTCACGCTCACCAGACACCACAAACTCTGCTGCCATCAACCCTGTATTTTCGGCAACCAGCCTCACTAATGAAGCAGGTAAAAAAGACTGGCCGTTTTATTGGACGAGCACTACTCATTTAGGGGTCGATTCTGAACCGAGTCAGGCGGTATACGTATCGTTCGGCCGCGCGATGGGTAATATGCCAGAATTCGGCGGCTGGGTTGATGTCCATGGCGCGGGAGCTCAGCGCAGTGATCCAAAATCTGGCGTACCTGCTGATCAGCAGAATGGGTTTGGCCCGCAGGGTGATGCTAGGCGCGGTGATAACTACGCGCGCTGCGTCACAAACGCAAACTAGTATGCGTGCCCTAACCATAATAGTGATTTGAGGCATGTGATGCGCTATACTTTTTAAGTATGGAAGCGAAAGAAATCCGACGTATTCAAACAAATTTTACAATTGCGGCTGCAGCGGCTGGTGCGGTGCTACTAACCGGCACAGTGTTCTATCACCTCGTTGAAAAGCTAAGTATTGTCGACGCGTTTTATTTTAGCGTCATCACCCTCACGACCGTTGGCTACGGTGACATATCGCCACAAACGACCGCGGGTAAACTATTTACCGCCGCTTACGTTATTATCGGTATCGCAATCATTGCGACATTCGGTAATCTACTGTTAAAGCGCGCCGTTATTCGTCGCCAAGATAAACAAAAGTAAGCTTTAGGCTGTATGCCGCTTTGATTCAATTAATATATTTGCCGTTGTTGAAAGAATGATGACGATGAGCGGGCCATACACTACACCAAGCACACCAAAGTAGTACAGGCCACAGAACGTCGCTAGGATAGCGAGTACCGGTACGAGCTCGGCCTCTTTTGGGATTAGCCTTGGGCGCAGCACGCTATCAATATTACAAATCACACCCAGATAAATCACCATCCCCCAGAACCCCGTCCAGAAGTCCCCCGCTACCATCAGCACAAGCAATAGTGGGATGACGACAACTCCGCTTCCAAGCGGAATCATCCCTAAAATAGTAAAGACCATCACGAGTAGCCAGAAGTATTCCCCAAAGCCGAGGAATAGCAGCAGGAGCGCGCTGAGTACGGCGGTTACGAATGAAATCATAAACTGCCCCTTCATGCTCGCGGTGACGATAATCGATGAGCGACGAAGGTAGAGTGTGGTGATGTGAGAATCGAACGGGCTGATATGTATCATGAACTGAATGATTTGTTTGTGGTAGCGCAGGAAAGCGCTGAACAAAAATGCGTAAATGATGAGTGATGTCATGAAAACTGGCGCGCTAGCGGCGACGTGTAATACGGTCTGGATGCCGACAGAGATAATGTTTGGGAGGGTCACTTTTAAAAACTCAACGATACCCGATGCACCGCTTAAGCCACTTTGCTCGACGGGAAACCCTAACTGTTGGCCAGTGTTTATCATCCAGGCGAGCGCGTCACCAAGCTTGGAACCAGCAGACACATCAAGATGTGCGAGAGCATCGACGGCATTACCCGCCTGCCGGATGATGACAGAAATAAGATACGCAATTGGCGTAATCACAGCGATAGCAGTGATGACGAAGGTGCTCCACGCCGCAATGATAGCTGGCATGCGTTGTTCGAGCAAGCGATAAACTGGGAAAAATAGGTACGCCATGAGCGCACTCACACTAATCACTCCGATAAATGGAGCGAAAAACCATATGCTGGCAGCAATTAAGCCTAAGCCGATGATAATAATCACCGGTTCTGAGGCTAACGGTTTTTTGGTATGTGAGTGCGCCATAGCGTGAAAACCCTGGCGTTATACTCCAAGCGCTTGTAGCGCATGGTATAGTACGATGCCTGGCCACACGGCAGCTTGGATAAAGCTGAATGCGACTTGCCAAAAGCCGTCAGCTTGGTTGATAAAGTAGACCAGCGCTCCAAAGTACGCAACGAGCATTACGTACCCCGATGGCGCATGCTGTGCAGCATTGCCTGCATGTTTTGCCATAGAACCCCTCCTTTTGCTTGCACTATTAGTATAGCACGTTTTCTTGTGCGCAAGCATTGCTTTTTTCTAATAAAAATTGTAAAATATACCTGCCCATAAGGTTTACTTACGGGTGAACCTTACCAACTTTCCCCTTTTAGGAGGATGAATGACCGACCAGGTCTTCACAGCAAGAGATCTCGTACTTACTGTTGCACCAACCGAACACGGCGGTGTGCAGAACACGGCAAACGTGACGGTTGATTGGTGCTTGAGCCCGCGACTTCGTGACTTCGTTGCGAACGAGCTGGCCGACAAGAGCCCGTCCATTCTGTTGGCTGTCACCACCGATAACCGGACCAGGCGACAGCAGTACAAGGTAGTGCCCATCGACGAAGGTCGAGCCTACCTGTCGTTCCGGCGTTCCGGCATCAACACCGTCCACGCAACACTCGTGTGGCAGGCGATTGGTGAGCCATCGCCGGCACGCGCTATCAAGAACATTGGCTACGCGCTGGAAGAGTTCCGTCCGGGTCTCGCTGAGCTCGAGGCTGAGAGCGCCGATCTCCGTTTCACGCTGTTTGGCGACTTTGAGCCCAAGCTTGATGAGAAGGCGCGAATCCACGAACGCCTCGAAGCAATCAGCAATGAGATGAATGCGCTGCTCATGCAGCCGCACAAGTACCGCATCAACACGGTGAACTACGACTTCCGGGCCTTGGAGTTCGAGTCCATGCAGGATGTCGACGTGCCGCCAGGAATGTTCGGTAAGAAGCCGAAGGGACTACGTAAGTGGCTCGCCGAGTTCGGTGGGTTCGACAGCGAGTACGACCAGTGCGCAAACCGCGGTCACGTCATCAAGGGCGTGGCGAAGCTGATCGGTTTGACGCTCGTCAGCCCTTTCATTGCATTCGTCTGGCTGATGGTGAAGCTGTTTGACCTGGCGGCAATCGCGCTGCTGGTGTTTTTCGGTAAGCGTGACATCAACTTTGATCCTCTGCTGTCGTGGCGCTTCATCAATCCGGCTGAAATCTGGGCGGACCTTGCGCCGTCCTGGTGGCTCACCAAGCGTGAGGTGCCTGACGCCGACTATGTGTATATTGTTTCCTACCCGCCGCGGCATTGGGTGTTCAGGTGCATCCTGAATCTACCAGTGCTGACTGCGCTGGCTGCTGTTGTGTGGCTGGTCGTTACCTTCCTTGGTTCGGAGGTGTTGCTACTTCTCATGTATGCAGTGATTGGACTGCTTGCGGGCGGCGCGACGTATGCCTTCCTTTCGCGTTCTCGCCAGCTTAAGTCGGCGGAGCGTAAGCAGCGGGAAGAGGCAGAGCGTAAGACGCGCCTTGAGCGTAACCTTGCTGCGCTGACCTGTTCGACGGCCGGCGAAGTGGGTAACCGTTTCGTCACCGATGCCCCCGAGCCCACGCGTACCACGCTCAGGCTCGTCAAGGGCAGGTTGAAGTCCAGGGTCTGCCTGCCGTACGAGCAGGATTAGGGAGAAGGTGCTAGCCCGGTTTCATGCAAATACTGCGTGTAAACCGGGCTATTTTTATGTAATCAGTTGATAATAACGCTAAATAGTTGTATAATATTATTGTTAGCTGTGGTGCGTATGCTGCTAGGGCTGACGCACCTGCCGACTATATGAAAGGCGGACCCGATAGCGATGACACTTCAAACCACCCGGATTACGCCGGACTGGCTCGCTGATGCCGTTTTGGACCGAACCCTGAACAAGGGAACGGGCGATCCAGCAATCATCAACAGGGTGCTCCCCTACATGGGTGCACTCATCGATGTGGTCGATGGTTACCATCGTATGAGTGATCTCGTAACGATTGCCAATGTGGCCGACGTGAAGGCCCGGTTCATTGACTGGCTGCTCGACAATGGGCAGTACATGGAGAAGTTTGACTCGTTTCTTCAGCAACTCGTCGCTTTTGGTGTTTACAGGCAACTCGTCGCTGAACTCCGGCAGATTGCGGACAACGAGCGCACTGTCACGCCGCTTTGGAACGAAGAGTCCACGCCCATCTGGCTGGCGCGAATCGGTGTGAGCTATGACGCGCTCGACCTGTACTACGCTGGTGAGCTGACCTTCGAGAAGCTGCTACAGCTCTCGCCGGACGTCTTCATCCCCAGTGTCTGACTTTCATGGCAGCCCCTGCCCTCCAATTCATGTGGAGGCGCGGGGGTGTTTTTTATGTATTACTAAATCCCACGAAAAAACATCACCAATAAGTGATGCTTTTTCGTGGCTGGGCCGGCAGGATTCGAACCTGCGAATGCCGGGACCAAAACCCGGTGCCTTACCACTTGGCCACGGCCCAATACGCCAGAGACCAGTATATCATAAGGGGTAAAGTATGAAAATGCTATTGCCGGTCTATTTGCCTGCGCGGCGCTCGAGTGCTTCAATACTACGTGCTAAGGCGCCAGAATCACGGCGATCTTTGAATCGCGCGGCAAGTACACGCATTTTTTCAATATAGTCGGCAAGCTCGGCTTGCGCTTCTGCGCCCGCACCGCTAAATTCGCGGTCAAATACGCGCCATTTTTTAAGCACTGGAAGGACGATTTCTTCAAGGTGGCGCGGGGTGTCGTAAATACCCGCTTCGGCAATGCGCATGGCTTTAAGCTGGAAGCCGTCAATGTTACTCCCAGGCATTTCAAAGCCGATGACTTCGTCACGTACGGCGCACATCATTTGATTCGGCGTCACATCAAAGGCTGCTTCTGCTAAGTTGCGATAAAACAGCATGTGCAGGTTTTCGTCTTTGGCAATACGCGCCAGCATTTCATCGGCGAGTACATTGTTTGCGGCAATACCGGTTTGGCGGTGAGATACGCGTGTTGCGAGTTCTTGGAATGTGACGTAGGCCAGCGTGTTGAGCGGGCTTTTTTCGACAGTATAGCCCCGTTGCATTTGTGCCATACGCTCCATTTCCAGATAATGCGGGTCAACGGCTCGAGTCAGATCCAGGAAGCTGCGCATGACGTAGGCATGGGTGTCTTCTTCGGCTGTCCACTGGTTTACCCAGGTGCCCCATGGGTGTTCGAGCCCAAAACCGCCGGCAATTTCTCGGTGGTACGACGGAAGGTTATCTT
Source organism: uncultured Candidatus Saccharibacteria bacterium (assembly GCA_963789695.1). Classification (GTDB taxonomy): domain Bacteria; phylum Patescibacteriota; class Saccharimonadia; order Saccharimonadales; family Saccharimonadaceae; genus Saccharimonas. The sequence continues at coordinate 51,098 of CAWBLS010000004.1, forward strand.
CGGTTAAGAGGTTCACGACCATGGCATCGTGGGCGACTTTTGAGAGCATGGGCGCTTCATCCGGAGCAACGCGGCCGAGTACTCTGCCCTCTTCGTCAAGCGGTAAGAAGTCGACGCCGGCCCATGGCTGACGAGTTCGGTTGTGTCGATTTAATTCGCGTTCTACAACTGGTTCGAGCTCGCGAAGCGCGTCAATTTGATTGGGTTCACCCGGCACGCTAATCAGCCCACTGCGGATGACGGCGTCGCGCCCGAAAGCTAAGAGTCGTGATGGATAGAGAATCTCTCGCGCTACACCAACTGCCTCAACGGTTGTCACAAATGGCTTTTTATCACGATCACTCATATTGTTCCCTAGTATAACATGAATGTGAGCCGCCATTTGCTGGTGGCTACATTGACAAGGGTTGTTAAAAAAGCGTAAGCTAGTTTTCAGTATGAGGGGTATGCCTAAGAAATCTCGTTTTGCCTACAAGAAGCAGGATTTACTGCGTGATGGGCTCGCTGCTTTGGTTGTTACCGCCCTCGCCATCCCTGAATCACTTGCATTTGCAGCGATTGTTGGCTTACCGCCAGTGACGGGGTTGTACACCGCCCTGCTTGCGCCCATAGTATTTGCCCTCTTTTCTTCTACGCGGCGTCTTGTGGTAGGGGCTGATTCTGCCACGGCTGCGTTGATAGCTGCCGGAGCAGTCGCGGTTGCCCAGGTGGGTACGGCGGCTTATGGTGACGCCGTAGCTCTCATCGGCATTATTACGGCCGTTATTTTACTGCTGATGGGGTTGCTACGACTTGGCTTTTTGGCAAATCTGATTTCCCGCCCTGTATTGGTGGGCTTTCTTGCTGGGGTTGGTTTGCAACTCATAATTACAAAATTGCCAGCGATGCTGGGTATCGCCACGTCTGGGAGCGTGTGGCAACATATCACGATGCTTGTCGATCATATTCCCGATGTTAATGGTATGGCATTGACGATTGCCGTGTTGGTGGTAGGCGTAATTTTGATACTGCGCCACACCAAGCTGCCGGGCGAACTAGTGGGCCTCGTGGCTGCAACCGCTTTTGCGTTCGCCTTTAATGTTAACCAATACGGTGTGCAACTGATTGGTGCGTTGCCGGCTGGCCTGCCAAGCTTGACTTTCCCGCCCGTGACCATTGATATGATCGTTACGCTTCTTCCGGTATCGCTTTCGCTGGCAATTGTTATTTTGGCGCAGAGTTCTGCGGTCATTCGTAGCTTAGCTGGTGAACACGATGAACCGGTTCGGATTAATCAAGATTTGCGTGCGCTTGGGTTCGCTAACGCTGTGTCTGCACTTACGCGCGGCTTTGTGGTGAATGGAAGCCCACCACGCAGTGTGGCGGCAGACATCGCCGGCGGCCGTTCGCAGATGGTCAACGTATTTATGAGCCTTATGATTGGTGCGCTGCTACTGTTCGGTGCAAGCCTGTTTACCCATGTACCCGAAGCTGCGTTAGCGGCAATTATTTTTGTAATCGGTCTGAAACTGGTTCGTGTTGGCGAACTTCGTTATATTATGAGCCGGCACCGTTTAGAATTTATTGTTGCGATGATTGCCCTTACTGGTACATTGTTTTTTGGCGTTAGCCAGGGTGTGATTATTGCCGTCGTTATTTCGTTGATGGAGCGCCTCAGTCGCCAATATCAACCAAAAGACGAAATCCTGCTGCGTGATGGCAAGCTGTCCGAATGGGCGAAGGATCGACTTGGTGAGGCACCGAAGCACGGATACCCTGAAGGTATTTTGGTGTACAGTTTCGATGGTTCGCTATTTTTTGAGAATGCACACTACTTCGCAATGCGTGTGCGTAAAGCCATTAATGGCTCGCGTGCGAGTGTGCGATACCTGGTGATTGATGTTGGTGCGGTTGAAACAATCGACTACACCGCCGTAGAAATATTAAAGCAGCTGTATCATCAGATCGGTATCGACGGTGTGCGATTGTCGCTCGCCCATGTCTCACCAAGCTTGAAGGCTCAGTTTAAGAAATATGGGCTTGTTGATTTAGTGGGTGAAGAAAACATCTACTCTACCCTTACTGCAGCGATTCATGCCAATCTTGAACCTAAGCAGAACGTAGATGAGCGCGTGCGAGCACTTGGTATCGAGCACACGAGCATGGTAGTAGTCGGCGGTGCGGTGCTTGATTTACTGAATCTGCGCAGCTCACATGAAATTGATTTAGTTGTCAGTAGTAATGTCTATACGCATTTCCGTGATGAACAACTATGGCAAGAGTTTACGCAGGTAAATGGCAAGAAGATGTTATCGCGTGGCGGAATCAAGATTATGACTATATGGGGCGGCCAGTCATTAAATGGATCTGCAGCGCGACCAAATGGTAGTAAAAGGCTTGCCGTGTGCCAGTATTGTCCGGATTATCACTGCCAAGCGGCGCTTAGCCCGTAAAAAAGATGCCTCGGACATTCGGCTTCTTGAATCGTATCGTAACCGTCGTAACTAGTTAGCTAAGCGAGCTTATCGCCCTTATCAAAGAAGCGGCGGCCAACAAATTTATGTAGTTCAATCGCAATCACCGGCACGATTAGTGCGATGCCAAGTACATAGGCTAAATCACCAATCGCGACGTCACGCACATGTAGCCACGGCGCGAGCGGGCCAAACAGCGCAAAGGCTTGCAAGCCGACGGCAATGACAAGCCCAATATAGAAGGCGGGGTTTGGCGTAAGGATGCGTCGCCAGAGTGGCGTGTAGTCGCTGCGATAGCAGAGTGCGCTTGTCCACTGCATGGCCACGAGCGCAGCAAACGCCAGCGTACGGCCATATTCTTCGCTGTTTGATGTGGTAAACGAGGTGAAGATCCAAAGTGCCACAGCGGCCATCACAAGGCCCGTGACAAGGACGCGCGAATCAATATTTGCTTAAGAGTGGTGCTTTTGGGGTACTGGCTTGCGACGCATAATACGCTTGATGGCCGCGCTCTAATCCCAGCGGGATACCCATAATTGAGTCGGTGACAAGGTTAATCCAGAGAATTTGTACGGCGGTAAACGGCAATGGCAGGCCCACCAAGAGCGCCGCAACCGAAGCGCTGACATTGGCAATGGTGGTGGTTAGTAGGTACGCTAGCGAGTCGGCATGGCACCGACCAGACCGGCGCGCTCTCCTTCATGGGCGTCGCCAACGTCAACGTCGCCAAGATGGTCATCGACGACATCAACGCCCGCGGCGGCCTGCTCGGCCGCCCGGTCGAGCTGTTCGTCGAGGACAGCGCCACCGACGACGCCGTGGCGCGAGGCCGTGGCGGCGAAGCTCGTCGAGCAGGCGGACGTCGACGTCGTCATCGGCGGCATCTACAGCTCGACCCGCCAGGCCATCAAGGGGCCGGTCGTCGACCGGGCGGAGACGCTCTACCTCTACCCGGAGCAGTACGAGGGACAGGAGTGCCACCCGCTGATCTTCTGCACCGGCCCGGTGCCGGCGCAGCAGATCGAGCCGTTCTTCCCGTGGCTGATGCAGCGAGACGGGGGCGCGGACGTTCTACATGCCGTCGGCCGACTACATCTGGCCGCACACGTTGAACAAGAAGGTCCGCGAAGTCGTCGCGGCGCGAGGGCGGCGAGATCGTCGGCGAGGAGTACTTCCCGATCGACCACATGGACTACGAGCGGGTCGTCGAGGACATCATGGCGACGGGCGCCGACGTCGTGTTCAACACGATCGTCCCGCCCGGGCTGACGCCGTTCCTCGAGCAGCTCACCGCGCCGGGTTCACGGCGCGGGGTGGGCAGATCGTGTGCACCTACTTCGACGAGAACTTCCTGAACCTCGTGCCGGCCGAGCACGTCGAGGGCCTCTACGGGTGCCTCGACTACTACCGGGACGTCGACGACCCGTTCAGCATCGAGCTCCTCAACCGGTACGACGCGCCGCTACCCGGGCAGCGCGATGTTCACGGCGGGCAGCGCGTGCTCGGGGACGTACCGGGCGCTCAAGCTGTGGGAGGCCGCGGTCACCGAGGCCGGGTCGCTCGACCAGGACGACGTCGATCGCGGCGCTCGACCACGCCCGGATCGCCGCAGGGCCCCGGCGGCCCGGCCGAGATGGTGCCCGGGTCAGCACCACGTGCGGATGAACATGTACATCGCCCGGTCGGAGGGCGGCACGTTCACGGTGGTCAAGAACCTGGGCCACATCGACCCGAAGGAATGCGAGGTCGGGCACGCCTGACGTCGAGCGATCCACACGGCCCGAGGTCACGGAGCTCGCGACGGCACGAAGCCGCGCGATTGCCGGCTCCATCCCGTCGCGACCTCTGGCCGCGTCAGCCGCGGAGGTCATGACGGTCGAACGCCACGATCGCGCCGGCGACCGCGACGACGGTCAGGCCCAGGAGCACCACCAGAGCTTCCCAACTCAGCCCGCTGGTGAGCTGCTCGTCGCCGACCGCCCAGTAGAAGGGCGAGAGCACACGCCAGTCGTCGAGCCATGACACCACCGGGCCGAGGGAGCTCAGGAGGTAGGCGGCCGACGCCAGCGCGGCCGCGATGCCGAGCGCCGGGCCGCGCTCGCCGAGGCTCGCACCGATGGCGAGGGCCAGGCAACCGAAGATGATGCCGAGCAGCAGCACCGCAAAGGTCGTGGTCGCGAGGTACCAGGGGTCGAGATCGAGCTCGAAGGCGCGTCCCGCCAGCATGCACGCGAACGTGACGACACAGACCGTTGCCGCCTGCAGGACCATGACCGTGACCTTCTCGAGCAACACCCGGCGACGCGACAGCGGGAGCGCCACCACGAGGTCGAGTCGACCGGCTTCCTCTTCGCCCGCTATCGCCGCCCCGCCGTAACCGATGGTGAGGAGCAACACGATCAGGGGCAGGAAGTTCGCGTAGAGGTTGGCGTTCGTCCATCCGTCGGGACTCGTGATCGAGCCGCTGATCCCGAAGACCGCCGCGACCGTCGGCGAGTCGGTAACCAGGCTGTCGAGGCCGGTGGAGTCCTTGAACGCGGGATACAACGCCACGATCACCAAGGTGTACACCGCGAGGCCGATCGCGTACCCCACGACCGACTTGCGACGGGAGCGCAGGTCGAGACGAGCGACCTCAGCGGTCATGACCCACTCGTGCCGGTCGGTGGACCACCGTCGCCGGGAGCGCCGTAGTACGAGCGGAACACGTCGTCCAGGTCGGCGGCCTCGGCACGGAGCTCCACGGTCTCGTGACGCGCGGCTTGCTTCACCACCGCATCGACTCCCCCATGTACGGCGAGCTCGACGCGCGTGCCGTTCACGTGTACATCACCGACCCCGGGAAGCCTGCGGAACTCAGCGGGGTCGACCGGCTCGGCGAACACCAACGAGATCCGCACCGGCGCGGCCAGCTGGAGGTTGGTGATCGTGTCGCACACGAGCAGGCGCCCCTCGCGAATCAGCGCGATCGAGGTGGCCACGCGCTGCACCTCGTCGAGCGAGTGCGACGACAGGAAGACCGTGCGACCCGAGGCGGCCACCTCGGCGAGGAGCTGTTGGAACTGATCCTGCATGAGCGGGTCGAGTCCGCCCGTGGGCTCGTCGAGGACCAGGAGCTCCGGTTCGTGCGCGAAGGCGAGGAGCAACCCCACCTTCTGGCGGTTGCCCTTCGACAGCTCGCGCACCGGGCGATGGAGTTCGATGCCGAAGCGCTCCACCAGCGCGTCGACCGCGTGGGCCGGGCCGGCAACGCCGTGCCCGAAGGAAGGCGTGGAGGTGCTGCGCGCCGGTGAGCTTCGGGAAGAGCTGGAGATCGCCGGGTAGATACCCCGTCCGGCGGTGGATCGCAACGCTGTCGCGGTGACTGTCGAGGCCGAGGACGCGCACCGATCCGCTCGTCGGTCGTTGGAAGTCGAGCAAGGTCCGGATCGCGGTCGACTTCCCAGCCCCGTTGGGACCGAGGAATCCGCACACCTCGCCCTGCGCGACGTCGAACTCGAGGTCTTCGACGCCTCCGCGCCTCGCCGTAGCACTTCGTCAGCCGTCGGACCTCGATGACACCACCCATCGCGGCGAGCCTAACGAAGTCCGTCCGGCACCCCCCGCTGCGTCTGGCGACGGCGTCGCCTCACCCTCTCTCGAGCGGCACCATGATGACGGGTACCTGGGATCGATGCACCACCTTCAGCGCGACTGCCCCGAGGCGCAGCCCCGTCACACCGCCGAGCCCGCGCGCGCCGACGACGACCGCGGCCGCTCCGACCTCTGCGGCCGCGTCGCAAAGGGCGTGGACGGCGTCACCGGGGATTGCAGCCGGCCTTGCGTCGAGACCTGCCCCCCGGAGTGGCTCCATCCACTTCCGCAGGTGCTCGAGCGCCACCTGCTCCCAACTCGTCGGATCGGTGCGCGGCATCCAATCCGCGAGGACCTCCTCGGCGTGCACGACGACCACCTCGCTCGCCAACCCGGGCATGAAGCGTGCACACCAGCTCATCGCCTCCAGGCTTCCCGCCGATCCGTCGACTCCGAGGACCACCGGTTGGGGCCACGCCGGAGCGGTGACCTCCGGGATGGCGGCGAGTGGGCGCGTCACGTGGTGCGCGAGATGGTGCGTGACGCTCCCGAGGTGGATCGGGTGCGCGTGGCCGCCGCTGCCGCGTGCGCCGACCACGACGAGGTCGACGTCTTCGGACTCCGCGGCGTCGACGAGCATGCTGCGTGGGTCGCCGTCGAGCAGCAGGCGCTGCACCACCACCTCACCATCTTCATCTTCGACCGCGACATTCCATCGGGACAGCTCCTCGGCGGCGTCGGCGCGCAGGGAGTCGTGCTCGCTCGGCGAGACCTCCGAGAATGACGGTTTCCACGCCCTCGCGACCACCAGCGTCCCGCCCTTCGCGCGGACCAGCTCACCCGCCCAGGCCAGCGCCGCCTGAGCAGCACTCGACCCATCGGTGCCCACCAGGACCCGCATCCGCCATCTCCTCTCGCCACCGACCCACCCGACCACTCCGACCAGAGCGTCGGGACCGGATCCGGCCACCCCACCGTACGGCGGGCGCTCGTCGGCGCGGCAGGGCCGGAGGTCCCGACACACGTGCTGCGCGCCGGAGGATCAGGACTTGGGCGTGGGAACGCCTCACGCAACGTCTTCATGCAGCGTCTGGCACCCTCGCGTAGGCGTCGGGCGCGGCTGCTCGATCCCTGCCCAGGAGTGCGCGGCTGTGCCACACTGCGCGTCGATGTCCACTGACCGGCGGCCGACACACCGTGGAGAACGCAGTGACTGCTCGAGGAACGACGATCGCGACGAGAGCGCTGAACCCGCGGATCGGCACGGAGATCGCGACCGACGCCGACACACTGCTCGCCGGGACGTACGCGAGTGATCTCCGGGCGTTGTTGGAGCAACGGAGCGTGCTCGTCTTCCCCCGGATCGATCTCGACGACCAGCAGCAGATCGCCTTCACCCAGACGCTCGGCACCCAAGCGTTCGAGAACAACGGGACGCCCAACGAGGACGGCGAGAAACAGGCGATCTTCAAGGTCAGCTTGGACCCACGGGTCAACCCGATCGGGGAGTACTTCAGGACGTCGTTCTTCTGGCATCTCGACGGCACCATGCACGATGTCCCGATCCTGGCATCGATCCTCAACGCCAAGTACCTCCCGCCCGTGGCGGCGCGACGGAGTTCTGCAACACCTACGCGGCGTACGAGGCCCTAGCCGAGTCCGACAAGGAGGCGCTCGACGGACTGAAGGTCGTGCACGCGAACTGGGCACTGCAGCGCTTCTTGAGCCCCGAGCCGTCGTACGAGGCCTTTCAGGCCGCGAGGAGGGTCCCGTCGCGGACGCAGCCGCTCGTGTGGTCACACCGGTCGGGCCGCAAGTCGCTGGTCATCGGCGCCACCGCCGCGGTACGTGGTCGGCCTGGAACCGGCGGAGAGCATGGACCTGCTCGTGCGGCTGCGCGACTGGGCCACGCAACCGCAGTTCGTGTACCGCCACGAGTGGAACGTCGGCGACGTGGTGATGTGGGACAACACCGGCACGCTCCACCGAGCGCTTCCCTACGATGCCGACAGCGGGCGGCTGCTGCACCGAACCATGCTGCAAGGCGAGGAACCGTTCGCCTGAGTCGGCACGTTCGCCGGTCGCTCGCTCCGCCGACGAGTACCGCGCGAGTCGCTCATCAACCAACCAACCGCCGGATCGGCGATTGGGCGTCTACGGGCACAGCTACGGCGGGCCCGTGGCGATCTGCCTCGGCGCACGAGATCCTCGGGTCCGTGCGCTGGTATCCGTCTCGGGACCGGGCAGTGGTACCGCGATGCTGCAGAGTGTCAGAAGCTCCTGGGACTGGATCGCGCTCAAGGAGCGCGTGGAGGCGGAACGCACCCGGGCGGCAACGACCGGCGACACGACGGACGTCGAGATCGAGACCATCTTCCCGTTCAGCCCTGCATTCCGGGCCGCGTACGACCGCTTGAAGTCCACCGGTGGGACCAGCGCGCTCCAAGCCACTCCCGGCACCGACACGAACCGCTTCAAGCTCGCAAGCGTCGACGCCATGCTCGACTTCCATCCCGAGGACGCAGCACGCCGCCTCGGCGGCCGACCTCTGCTCCTCGTCCACGGCGCGAAGGACGACACCGCCGGCATCGAGACGGTCGACCCCGTCTACGCCAACGCGCCCGGCCCGAAACGGTGGGTGGTCATCCCGGACGCGCAGCACAATGACCTCGACGCCGGCGCCGGGCTCGCTCGAGTGATCACCACGGCCGCGGACTGGTTCTCCGAACACCTGACGTGACGTCGAGGAAACAACGGGTCGGAGGGGACATCGGCTCCTCACGTCAGTGTGGCGCCATGTAGGCCCCGCGCTTCGTGCTGCTTCCGGGGCCTGCGACCCACGACCTTCGGGTTATGCGCGAGCGGCGTCGAGGATGACCCTGCGTTCCGCCGACGCGATCGCCCGACGCGCCGCGCGGCACCGCGTCGGGGTTCACCGAGATCGAGTCGATGCCGTAGCGCACGAGGTGCTCGGCGAACTCGGGTCGGTTCGACGGCGCCTGGCCGCACAGCGACGAGGTGATGCCCGGCCTCGCGCGCGGCGGTGATGATGCGCTCGATGGCGTCGAGCACCGCGGCGTCCGACTCGTCGAACAGCTCGGCGCAAGTCTCGGAATCGCGATCGACGCCCAGCATGAGCTGGGTGAGGTCGTTCGACCCGATCGAGACGCCGTCGATGCCGAGCGCGGCGTACTCGGGGATCCGGTAGACGACCGACGGCACCTCGGCCATGACCCACCGGTGCAGGCCGCGCTGGCGACCCGAGCGGGCTCGCGTCGACCAGCTCCAGGCAGCGCTCGAGCTCCCAGCGTGTCCGCACGAACGGGATCATGAGGTGCAGGTTCGGGGTCTCGTCACGCACTCGGGCCAGGGTCTCGAGCTCGAGCAGGAACAGGTCGGGCTCGTGCACGTAGCGGTAGCAGCCGCGGTAGCCGATCATCGGGTTCGTCCTCGCGCGGCTCGAACTCGATCGCCCCCGGCGAGGTTGCGGAACTCGTTGCTGCGGAAGTCGATGGTGCGGTAGACGACGGGTCGGGGCGCGAAGGCCCGGGTGATGCGCAGCAGCGACGCCGGACATCCGGTCGACGAACTCGGGTCCCGCCGCCATCGGCCAGCAACGCTCGCGGGTGCGACACCGTCGAGCGCGTCGGTGAGCATGAACTCGGCCCGCAGCAGCCCGACGCCGTCGACGGGCAGGGCTGCGCGACCCGCTCCGCCTGGTCGGCGAGCGCGAGGTTCACGTACACCCGGGTGGCGAGCGCGTCCGCGGCGCCGGCGGCGTGGGCCGCGGCCGGCCTCGCCGCGGAGCCAACGGTCGTCGCCGGCGAGCCCGGCATGCGGCGCGAGCCGGTCGACCCGCGTACACGGCGCCGCTGCGCGGCGTCGACGGTGACGAGCATCCCGTCGTGCAGCCGTCGGTCGCACGGCGCGCGCCGACGACGCAGGGCACGCCGAGCTCGCGGCTCACGATCGCGGCGTGGCAGGTGATGCCCCCGCTGTCGGTGACGAGCGCGGCGGCGCGGCGGATCGACCGGCACCCAGTCAGGGCTCGTCATCGGTGCGACGAGGACCTCGCCCGGCTCGAGCGCACGCGCCCTCGCTCGGGGCACGCAGGACCCGGACCCGGACCGGTGACGAGGCCCGGCGAGGCCGGCGAGCACCGGCTCGAGCACCGCGCCCTCGGCGGCGGCCCGCGCACCGCGGCGCCGTCGGCGGATCCGAGCGTCGTGATCGGGCGCGACTGCACGAGGTACAGTCGTGCCGTCGGCGTATCGCCCACTCGATGTCCTGCGGGGGCCCGTAGTGCGTCTTCGACCCGTCGGCCGAGGTCGGCCAGCTCGAGCATCTCGTCATCGGTCAGCACCGCGTCCGTGCGGTCCGCCGGGTCGAGCATCGACCCGCTCGTCGCCCGTCGGAGCCCGCGCGCGACTCGAAACGGCTTGGTGCCCGATACGGGTCTCGACGATCGCGCGGGACCGTCCTTCGCGACGACGTAGGTGTCGGGCTCGACCTGACCGCCGACGACGACCTCGCCGAGGCCGAACGCGCCGCTTCGATCACGATCCGCGACCGGTCGCCGGTCGCCGGGTCGGCCGTGAACATCACGCCCGGAACGGTCGCGAGTCGACCATGCGCTGCACGACCACCGCGATCGCGGGTTCGGCGGTCGACGTGCTGCGTGGCGCGGTACGCGCACGCGCGGCGCCGAACAGTGACGCCCAGCAGTCGACGATGCGGGTGACCAGCGCGTCGTCGCCGGAGACGTTCGTGAAGGTCTCGTTCATCCCTGCGAACGACGTCGACGACGGAGTCCTCGCCCGGTGGCCGACGAGCGCACCGCGACGAACGCGTCATCCCCGAGCCGACGGTAGGCGTCGACGACCTCGCGCCGCAGGGCCTCAGGCATACCCGCCTCGCGCACCAACGCCTGCAGCGCACTCGCCCGCGCCTCCACCGACGTCTCGTCGCCCTCCCCCGCCGAGGACAGGTCGGCGAGTCGGGTCCGAACCCCCGCGAGCTCCATCGCCGCAGAGGTAGCCGGCGACGCTGACGACGAAGCCTCGGGCACGGGAAAGCCCGCCCGCAGTCAGCTCGCCGAGGTTCGCGCCCTTCCCCCCGCGATCGCGACGTCGTCGATCGACAGGTGATCGAACCACACCACTGCGGGGCTGGGCGCCGGCGTGCTGGTCATCGTCACACGTCCTCTTGCGAACGCTCCCGACACTGGACGTTCACAGCGTGACGAGGCCCCGGCCGCCGCTAGAGGCCAAGGTCCTCCGGCGCAGCACCTCCGACGTGGCCGGTGAACCACGCCGCCGCGTGCGGGGCGACCGCTTCGAGCGCGCCCGGCTCCTCAAACAGGTGCGTCGCACCCGGCACCACCACGAGCCGTGTTCGCACCGGAGCCGCCTGGGCGCCCGCTGGTTGAGCCCCGGACCTCGGGGTCGTTACCCCCCACGATCAGGAGCGTGGGCGCGAACACCGCGAAGCGCTGTGCCCGCGAGGTCCGGCCGCCCGCCCGTGGACACGACCGCGGCGACGTCGTCCGTCCGCGGCCGCCCCCAGCGCCGCCGCCGGCGCCGGTGCTGGCACCGAAAAAGCCGATCCGCAGGCCGCCACACGCCGGGTCGGCTGCCGGAGCCAGGCGGTCACGCCACGAGGCGCCGGGCCAGCAGGTCGATGTCGAACACGTTGGCCTGCGGTCGCCGCTCCTCGCCTCGGCGAGAAGGTCGAACAGCAGCGTGGCCAAGCCCGCCCGCTGAAGGACCTCGGCGACGAAGCGGTTCCGCGGGCTGAGCCGGCTGCTCCCGCTGCCGTGGGCGAACACCACCAGGCCGAGGGCTCCCGCCGGTACGACGAGGTGTCCCGGCACCGCCAGTTGTTCCGGCGCCACAACCACGTCGTCGTCGAAGCAATGGGCCGGCGCAGCGGCGCTGCCACGAAGATCGTTCTCGCGGGCGGTGGCGGTGCCCGTACCTCGTCGTCATCCGTCGGCGAGAACTCGTCGTACCACGCACCGATCGTGATCGGTGCCGGCGTTACGAGTGCGACCACGTCGTCGGCGAGCTCCGCGAGCTCGGCCACGGTCTCGGGTGCGGCGAACTCGGGAACCGCCAGCACCACCCTGGCCGTGGTCGTGGAGGCGGGCGATGCGCAGCGTGGGACCGGCCGTTCCCCCGGTTGCGATGCCGTCGTCGACGATGATCACCGTGCGACCCTGCAGCGAGATCATCGGCCGGTCGCCGCGGTAGCGACGCACCCGCCGATCGAGCTCCAGCTGTTCGCGTCCTTGACCGCCTCGACCTGCTCGTTCGTCACGTTCCCGAGGCGGGTGGCGTGCGAGTCGAGCACGCAGACCCCGCCTTCGCCGATGGCGCCCAAATACCGAGCTCGGGGTGCGACGGCATGCCGAGCTTGCGGACGACCATCAACGTCGAGCCGGGAGCGTGCAACTGTCGCGCCACCTCGAACGCCACCGGTACCCCACCGCGCGTGGGAGTGCGAGCACCACCGGGCGTTCCCGAACGCAACGGCGCAAGCCGTGCCGCAAGCAAACTGACCCGCTTGGACGGCGGTCGTGAAAACGCTGGATCTCGTCGGGGTGGCGCGGTATCAGTCCGCCTTCGTCGTCAGGTGTCGAGCGTCAGCGCGCTCCGCAGTCTGGAACGTGCTCGACGATTGCATCGGGCCCCGGAAAGAAGAGGCCTTCGTGGCCGTCGTCTTCCCAACGTACGAGGAACGGCGGTCCGCAGCTTTCGCCCCGCACGTCGAGGATCTCCACGTCGCGTACCGCTTTCCCACGTGGTGGCCCTTGATCACCAGTCGATCACCGACCTTCGCCTGCATGGCGTCGCTCCTTCCACGTTGAGCTGTACCACCCAGCATCTCCCTCCTCATCCGAGCGCGAAACGAGAGCCGAACGTCCCGCCGGTGCGTCGCGGACCGAGGACCATCGCCCCTGGCGCGGGGATCGGCGGACAGCCGCTCACGCCCGATGCCGGCCGGGACTTCCGGCCCTGGCGAGACGACGCGACCACCTCGCGGATCGCGGCATGCGCCGCGAACTGACAGCAAATGCTGCAGCTCCCGCCGTGGACGTGGGCTCCATTCGGGCCGTCAGCGGCTCGCCGTCGATACGACGCGTTGTTGGACCTGGTCGGGGATCGCTCGTTCGTTCTCATCGGCGAGGCTTCACACGGAACCCACGAGTTCTACCGCGTGCGGGCACGCATCACCCGGCGACTCGTCGAGGAGTACGGCTTACGAGCGTCGCGGCCGAGGCCGACGGCCCGACGTG